>NZ_JAIVFQ010000003.1 GCF_020829495.1 Nostoc favosum CHAB5714
TCGTTTATTGAATTCGGGTGGTCGTTTATTGAATTCAAGCAGTGGTTAGGGTGGGGTAAAACCCAGATTCAAAGAACAACGTAGAGACTTGTGTGTACACCGTAGGCTTGCGGGGAGGGGTTAGGGGTGGGGTGTATTAAGGACTTTTGCAAGAGGTCTAATGTTTATCCTGCCCTTTCCCTTTTTATTCTTTCTTTGATAGCATTTCTACCTTCAGACTTTGAGCTAGGTAAAATATTGGCAGAGAATAACACTAAATCAATTACAGAGAAAAGGTCAATATGCGATTACTACACACAATGCTACGGGTGGGCAACCTTGAAGAATCTTTAAAGTTCTACTGTGAACTTCTAGGAATGAAATTACTGCGCCGAAAAGATTATCCCGGGGGAGAATTTACCCTGGCTTTTGTTGGCTACGGCGACGAAAGCGACAACTCAGTGATAGAACTAACCTACAACTGGGGGGTAGAAAAGTACGAATTGGGTAATGCTTACGGTCACATTGCCCTTGGCGTTGATGATATTTACGCTACGTGTGAGGAAATCCGCAATCAGGGCGGTAAAGTCGTGCGCGAACCAGGGCCGATGAAACACGGTTCGACAGTAATTGCTTTTGTAGAAGATCCAGATGGGTATAAAATTGAACTTATTCAACTGGGAACTCAAGGGTCAACAGTCAAACAGGAATCACAAGAGCAACTTGTGAGTCAGTAATTCTTATAATTAAGAATATTAAGTCAATATGCTTGGGTTAAGGCTTGATCTTCCCTAACCCTCCTTAGAAAGCTATCCATTATCCACATTTTGTAACAGTTAAGGTGTCGCATTAGCCGACATCCCGCCCAGAACTTAAGTTCTGGGCTGATAGCTCAAGTCCACTTAAGTGGACTGAAATTTTCCCTAACACACAGAGTTTAGCCATCTACATCGATTAAAATCTTATATTTAGTCCTCTTGAGAGGACAGTAGCTCTGAGCCTGGGAATAAATTCCCAGGCGGGTTAACAACGAAGCGTCAGATTTATTTGATGTTAGTTAATGATAAACCTTAAAAAGGAGCGAATTAAGCCACCCAGTAAAACCCTATCAAAGGCAATAAAGTTGTAGGGAAATTTACACCGATGTCTTGAAAAGTTGAGCTACATAGGGCGAAATTGCTTCTTGCTGCACATCGGCATTTCATGCAGGTAAACCCAGATGCGCGATACTTTTCGCTTTTTGCCTCCCCTTTTTAGGCGGGTTAGGGGAACTTCTCTGCATAAATCCTATTAATATTACGCCCATACTGTCGTTGATGAGCAACACTAACAGCTTAGGCGTAGCCCCTCGTAGACATCGCTCCAATATTACCATTTGGTAAAGTCCGTTCAGAACAGTGTTTTCGTTTTAAATTAGAAAATAGGTAATGGATTAAACTATCACCAATTACCAAGCCAACAATTGCCACTGGAGATACACGCGGATATACGCCCAGAATGTTTGGATAATTAGGGACTAGGGAAGAGTTTTCCAATACCCAGTCCCCAGTCCCCACTCCTTAAACTAAAAATCAAAATTCCAAAATTATAAAGATGCAACCTACAGATCCAAATAAATTTACTGATAAAGCCTGGGAAGCGATTGTTAAATCTCAGGATATAGTCCGTGCTTATCAACAACAGCAGCTAGATGTTGAACATTTAATTATTGCCCTGTTAGAAGAACCCACTAGTCTAGCAATACGTATCCTGGCTCGATCTGAGGTCGATCCAATCCGCTTGCAGCAGCAGCTAGAAGCCTTTACCCAACGTCAGCCCAAAGTTGGTAAAAGCGATCAGCTTTACCTTAGCCGCAATTTAGATATTTTACTAGACCGAGCCGAGGAAGCTAGAGCTAGGATGAAAGACTCCTACATTTCTGTGGAACACATACTTTTGGCCTTTGCTGAAGACGATCGCGTTGGACGAAAGATACTCAAAGGCTTTGGTGCGGATGCAGCTAAACTAGAAGCTACTATCAAAGCGATTCGCGGTAGCCAAAAGGTGACAGATCAAAGCCCAGAATCCCGCTATGAAGCCTTACAAAAATTTGGCAGAGATTTGACAGAACAGGCAAAATCTGGAAAACTCGACCCGGTGATTGGGCGGGATGACGAAATTCGGCGGGTAATTCAAGTCTTGTCTCGTCGTAGCAAAAATAACCCTGTATTAATTGGTGAACCTGGGGTAGGAAAAACTGCGATCGCTGAAGCTTTAGCGCAGCGAATGGTCAATGGTGACGTTCCCGAATCCCTGAAAAACCGAAAACTCATCTCTTTAGACATGGGTAGTTTGATTGCTGGGGCAAAATACCGGGGTGAATTTGAAGACCGTCTAAAATCTGTTCTCCGGGAAGTTACTGAATCTAACGGTGACATCGTACTATTTATTGACGAACTGCATACCGTAGTCGGCACCGGTTCCAACCAACAAGGGGCGATGGATGCCGGAAATTTACTCAAACCAATGCTGGCGCGGGGAGAACTGCGTTGTATTGGCGCTACTACCCTCGACGAGTTCCGCAAACACATTGAGAAAGACGCTGCCCTAGAACGCCGCTTTCAGCAAGTATTTGTCGATCAGCCAACTGTGGAAAATACTATTTCCATTCTGCGGGGGTTGAAAGAACGTTATGAAGTGCATCACAACGTCAAAATTTCTGATTCGGCGTTGGTAGCAGCAGCAACACTGTCAGCACGTTATATTAGCGATCGCTTCTTACCAGATAAAGCCATTGATTTGGTGGATGAAGCAGCAGCACAGTTGAAAATGGAGATTACCTCCAAACCAGCAGAATTGGAAACCATTGATCGCCGCCTCATGCAGTTAGAAATGGAAAAGCTATCATTAGCTGGCGAAGAAAAGGGTATCCCCCAAACGAGAGAACGTTTGGAGCGAATTGAGCAAGAAATTGCCGATTTAACGGAAAAGCAACAAATATTTAATGAGCAATGGCAAGGTGAAAAGCAGATATTGGAGGCTATAAGCGCCTTAAAGAAAGAAGAAGATGCGCTGCGAGTGCAAATTGAACAGGCGGAACGCGCTTATGACCTAAATAAAGCTGCACAACTGAAGTATGGCAAATTGGAGGGAGTGCAGCACGAGCGCGAAGCCAAAGAAGCGAGCCTTTTAGAAATTCAAAACCAAGGTTCCACGTTGCTGCGAGAACAAGTCACCGAAGCGGATATCGCCGAAATCGTCGCCAAATGGACAGGAATTCCGGTCAATCGCCTATTGGAATCGGAACGGCAAAAGTTGCTGCAACTAGAAAGTCATTTGCATCAACGAGTCATTGGGCAAGAAGAGGCTGTAGAAGCGGTAGCAGCCGCAATTCGTCGCGCCCGTGCGGGGATGAAAGACCCTTCTCGTCCCATTGGTTCATTTTTGTTCATGGGCCCTACAGGTGTGGGTAAAACCGAACTCGCCCGTGCTTTAGCTCAGTTTCTCTTTGATTCTGATGATGCATTGGTGCGCTTGGATATGTCTGAGTATATGGAAAAACACTCAGTTTCTCGGTTAGTGGGAGCGCCTCCAGGATACGTAGGCTATGAAGAAGGCGGTCAGCTTTCCGAGGCGGTTCGCCGCCGTCCTTACTCAGTGGTGCTGTTGGATGAAGTTGAAAAAGCGCACCCCGATGTGTTCAATATTTTATTGCAGGTGTTAGACGATGGGAGAATTACTGACTCTCAGGGAAGGACGGTAGATTTTCGCAACAGCGTCATTGTTATGACTAGTAACATTGGTAGCGAACATATCTTGGATGTATCTGGTGATGATTCCAAGTATGAAACGATGCGGAAGCGGGTAATGGATGCTTTGCGATCGCATTTCCGCCCAGAATTTCTCAACCGCGTCGATGACATTATTCTCTTTCATACCCTAAATCGCACGGAAATGCGGCAGATCATCCGTATTCAACTCAAGCGGGTAGAAAATCTCCTTCGTGAGCAAAAAATCTTCTTTGAAATATCCCAATCTGCCTGTGATTACCTTGTCGAATCAGGCTACGACCCAGTTTACGGTGCCCGTCCACTCAAACGGGCAATTCAGCGAGAAGTAGAAAATCCCCTTGCCACCAAATTATTGGAAAATACTTTTATCTCTGGAGACACGATTATCATTGATAAAAATGAAAACGGTTTATCTTTTAGCAAAAAAGTGCTGGTGAAGGTATCAGTACCACAGATTGCTACATAGTTATTAATTGCGTGGAATATATTAGGGGCGCACATTTGTGCGTCCCGACTGTGTGTTGTATCAATTTGCTTCTGATGAATTACGAATTAGAATGAGAAACTATTATTTTCAAAGTTTTTCAGGGAATCCTGTATAGGACTTACGCAAAAACCCTCTCAAACTCTCATTCCTCCGTGACGCGCCAGTTGCTTCAAGTCTCTTAACCGCAAGGGCGCACTGGCTTCTCTGCGCCCTCTGTGGTTCGTTTTCCGTTACCCGTGCGTAAGTCCTACTGTAGTTGTATACCCACCACATTTGTCAGTCCATCATGTTAGGTAGACATTGTTTATGCAACTCATCACCTCGTTAGATATTAGAAATTCGGAATATTTATCAAAAAATCGGCTCATCAGTTACCACCACCAGTTGCGTCTAATTTTTTCGCTGGGTAATCAGGTAAAAAAGGTTCTGGAAATTGGGATTTTTAATTCTTTGTTAACGGACATTTTGAAGAACAATGGATACAACATCACTACTGCTGATGTTAACCCCAATCTCAAGCCAGAAATAATTTTGGATCTGACAACAGATTTCTCATTACCGAAAGATAAATTTGATGCGATCGTCTTGTTTCAAGTACTGGAACACTTCCCTTACAGACAGCAGTCTCAACTAGGCTAATAAACCTGCGGTGAAAATCGGGAGTAGGGAAATCCGAATCACAAAATGGGGGCAAACAATGCTTAGAAAAGGAGCGATCGTCTAAGCTATGCTTTTAAAATCCTAATTGGTATCATGCTCTCCTGTGTTCTCCGGGTTTATTCTGGAAAGCAGAGAGCTAGGCTGTATTAACCACTATCATCATTTCAGATACTAAGATCGAAAACTACCAATTATGCTAGAACAAGGCACTATCAGTATTCATACTGAGAATATTTTCCCGATCATTAAGAAGTCGCTTTACTCAGATCACCAAATCTTTTTGCGGGAACTGGTATCCAACGCTGTAGACGCCATCCAAAAGCTGAAAATGGTATCCCGCGCCGGAGACTACGCTGGAGATATTGGCGAACCAGAAATTGAAATTGCCATTGACAAAGATAAGAAAACTCTTTCCATCTCCGATAACGGTATCGGGATGACCGCAGATGAAGTTAAGAAATATATCAATCAGGTTGCCTTCTCTAGTGCTGAAGAATTTATTCATAAGTATGAAGGCAAATCAGATCAACCTATAATTGGCCACTTTGGTCTTGGTTTTTACTCTTCGTTCATGGTGGCGCAAAAGGTAGAAATTGATACCCTCTCATACCAAGAAGGAGCGCAGGCGGTTCACTGGACTTGCGATGGTTCGCCAGCATTCACCCTAGAAGAATCGCCCCGGACAACTCGCGGCACTACTATTACTCTCAGCCTGCAAGGAGAAGAGGAGGAATTTCTAGAGTCAGCACGGATTAAGAATCTTGTCAAGACTTACTGCGACTTCTTGCCAGTACCGATAAAACTGGAAGGTGAAGTATTAAATAAGCAAAAAGCACCGTGGCGAGAGTCTCCAAGTAATCTGAGTCAAGAAGATTATTTAGAGTTTTACCGCTACCTGTATCCTTTTCAGGAAGAACCTCTGTTGTGGGTACATTTAAATACAGACTATCCCTTTATCATCAACGGGATTCTGTATTTCCCCAAAATGAGGCCCGATGTAGATGTTACGAAAGGGCAAATCAAGCTATTTTGCAATCAAGTTTTTGTTAGCGACAACTGCGAAGAAATTATCCCACAATTTCTGACTCCAATGCGGGGTGTGATTGATAGTACCGATATTCCCCTGAACGTATCGCGCAGTGCTTTGCAAGGCGATCGCACCGTGCAAAGAATCGGTGATTACATTGCGAAAAAAGTAGGCGATCGCCTCAAAGAACTTTTCCGTGATAACCGCGAACAATATATTAGTGCTTGGAAAGACCTCGGTACCTTTGTAAAATTCGGCGTTCTCAACGATGACAAATTCAAAAAACAAATCGAAGATATCATCGTCTTCCGAACCACCGCCAAGCTGACAGAAAAAGTTGCTGCTGAAACTCCAGTGGTTGAAGTACAGTCTTCAGACGGGGATGCTTGGGAAGATGTCACTCCCTCGCCCAGTTCTGAGAACTCAGCACCCAGCGCTCCTTACACCACGCTCAAAGAGTATCTAGAACGTAACAAAGAACGTAACGAAAACCGGGTTTTCTACAGCACTGATGAAGCAACCCAAGCTACATACATAGAACTGCACAAAAATCAAGGCTTGGAAGTCCTGTTTATGGACTCCTTCATCGACACCCACTTTATCAACTTCCTAGAGCGGGAATATCAGGATGTTAAGTTTACACGGGTGGATTCTGACTTAGATAATACCCTGCTGGAACAAGACAAAGCTACGGAAATTGTTGATCCTAAGACGAATAAAACTCGGAGTGAGAGCATCAAAGAATTATTTGAGAAATCCCTCAACAAACCCAAACTCAACATCCGCACCGAAGCTTTAAAATCAGACGATCCTCATGGAACACCACCTGCGATCGTTCTTTTACCTGAGATTCTCCGCCGTATGCGGGAAATGAATGCCATGATGCAGCAGCAGTCAGTAGAGTTTCCCGAAGATCACGTTTTGCTGGTGAATACTGCTCACCCGTTGATTCAAAATCTGGCAAATCTTAACCAAGGTAGTATTATTCAAGGTGACGGTCAATCGTCTACCGATCAGTTAGTGAACTTGATTTGTCAACACGTCTACGATTTAGCGCTGATGTCTCAGAAAGGATTTGACGCTGAGGGAATGAAATCTTTCGTCGAGCGATCGAATGAGGTACTCACCAAGCTGACGGAACAAGCTAGTAAGTAAGAATAGTTAGGAGTAGAGACGCGATTAATCGCGTCTCTACAGGAGTTAAGAGTTAGGAGTTATTTCTCCCCCTGCTCCCCCTGTTCGCATCTCCTTTCCTACTTCTGTTGCCTAAGACCTAAAATGGAAAGGCTGTATTAAAATAACAATCTGGAGATACTTGCTATGTCCCGTCGCTGTGAACTAACTGGTAAGAAGGCAAATAACGCTTTTGCTGTTTCCCACTCCCACCGCCGTACTAAACGCCTTCAGCACGCTAATCTGCAAAGCAAGCGTGTTTGGTGGGAAGGCGGAAATCGCTGGGTGAAGTTAAAGCTGTCTACCAAAGCAATCAAAACCCTACAAATTAATGGGTTAGAAGCAATGGCAAAAGAAGCTGGCATTAACCTGAATCATTACTAAGTGAAATACAGGTGATTAGTAGGGGCGCACAGCTAGCTGTACGCCCCTACTGCTTATTACATCTTGAATAGTACGCTTTTTATATTTTCAATACTGATGGCAGCAATAGAGAAATATGTAATTATTACACCACTGTTAAAACCGGGTGTCTTTGAATATAGATGCTTATCAGTTTTTTTATTTTTCATAACTGAACTTAGGCGGCTCTGTACCTAAAATTAATTACGAATTACGAATTACGAATTACGAATTATTCAGTCATTGCTGTTGTATCTGCTTTTGTACCCGAAAACGAAAAGCCTTGAGCGTTGCATTTCTGCCTGCTGTTGTACTTTGCTCCAGATATTGGGGAATCGTTTCAATTAGTTTAAATTTAGGAAAATTTAGGCTTTGCTGAGACTCTACATAATGCCCGTCTTGCAGAACATTAATTTGGAGCTTTCCTTTATCAAAACGCCAAAGCTCAGGCACTTTTAAAGCTTCATAGATATTAGGATGAGTGCGAGAAGTAATATCAATCTCTAGAGCTAAATCTGGAGGGGGGTCTACTGTTAAATCTAGTCGCTTCTTGCCGCGAATCTTGGATTCATTTTTGATATAGAAACACTGGTCAGGTTCTATACCTTGAGCCATTGCTTGGTTTTTGAAAGTGGTAGAACCAAGACATCTAAACTCAATATCTAACTCTTCCAAAAGCGCTTTGACTAAATCACCAATAATTTCTTTATCGTCTTCATGTTCTGGCAGTGGTGCCATAATCTCCAGTATTCCCCTGTTATAAGCAATTCGTGCAGCACGGTGTTCCCCTAAATCCTCTAGAATTGTTTCCAATTCCTGCCAGGTTACATCTCGCAGTAACACCCTTTGTCCGGGTGGAACATGGATGCGCTTTAATTCCAACAACATCATCTCCACTCCCAGTAGCTCAAACCTAAATTTAGCTTACTCCAGTTAATGCGACAATTGTTTGCTGCTTCATCACTAAATTGTCGGATGCTTGGACACGCAGCAGTTTGTCGTCGGATCTCGCCTGCTTAATAAACCCTTTTATTGAACAATACGGTTCAGTTCAGGACAGGACTTACCCAAAATTAAGAAACGAACCACAAAGGGCGCAAAGGACACAAAGGAATAAGAGTTTCAGAGAGTTTTTGCGTAAGTCCTGAAAGGTTTTTGGCACTAACCCAAGCGTATTGCTTTATTGAAGTGGGTGGGGCGATCGCTCCTAAAAAAGCGTAATTTAAAAAAAAACCTCTGGAAACTCCAGAGGTTTTGGTTCCTGATTTAGTTTCTACTGCTTACTACAATTTGTTCTCAGTCATTTCCCGATAACGAACGAAATTATTTGATTTGATTAGTTAGTCAGTTACTTGTGAACGCGGATTAGCAGAGATTAATTTTTCACCTGTGGCTGCGAACCAGGAATAGTTATATCTATTGGTGTCACCTGTGCTGCTAGCTTCGTCAATGGCGGTTGAATAGCGGTTTGATTCCCCACCACTAGAGTCACTATCTTTTCTGGTTTGAGGTATTCTCGTGCTACTCGTTGCACATCAGCAGCTGTGGTGGCGGCGACAGCTTTTTGATAGCGAAAGAGAAAATCAGCAGGATAGCCGTAATATTCGTATCGCATCAACCGTGATAAGGTTTGACTAGGGTCTTGAAAGTTGAATACAAAGGAGTTGAGTGTAGACTCTTTCGCAAAAGCGAGTTCTTTTGCTGTAACTCTTTGAGTTTGGATGCGCTTGATTTCATTTTGTAAGGCTTTGACAAACTGCACAGTAGCATCCGATCGCGTTTGTCCACCAGCAATAAACATGCCAGGATAGTCAAAACGGGGACTCCACTGGCCATAGACAGAGTAAGCTAAACCTTGACGCGATCGCACTTCATTAAATAAGCGTCCACCAAATCCATTTAACACCCCATTCAATACATCCAGCGCCGCATAATCAGGACTGTCAAACCGTCCGCCTAAATGCCCGATAAGCACACTACTTTGCGTCAGTTGTGGCTGATTGACAAAAAAGACTCCACCTGTATTAGCTGGCGAAACGTTTGGTAATTTGGGTTTAGCAATACCTGGGTTGCGGTTCCAGTCGCCAAACTTAGCTTGAATGAGCGATCGCATTTTCTTGGACTCAAAATCCCCCACAATCCCCAAAATCATATTATTGGGGTGGAAATATTGCTGATAAAAGTTGAGCAAATCCTCACGCTCAACCTGATTTACTGTTGCATACTCTATCGTGCGAGCATAAGGACTATTTTTTCCATAGATCAATTTCTTAAATTCTCGGCTAGCAATACTATCTGGATCGTCATTGCGACGAGCAATGCCACCCTTAGCTTGTGTCTTAGCCAAGTCTAGCTTTTCTTGAGCAAATACTGGCGATCGCAGCACCTCGGCAAACAGCCCAAACACTGTTTCTAAATCTTCACTCAGTGCGTCAAAGCTAGCACTACCAGAAGCTTCACTAATACTCGATTCTACAGATGCCGCGCGTTGTTCCAATATCTCGTTGAGTTCATCAGCCGAATGCTTCTTAGTTCCTCCAGTTCGCATCACCGCGCCTGTAAAACCAGCTAAACCAACTTTCTGTTGTGGTTCCAAGCGATTTCCTGTCCGTACAAATGCCGTCCCATTCACCAACGGTAACTCGTGATCCTCCATTAAATAGACAACCAAGCCGTTTTGGAGAACAAACCGTTCATACTTGGGTAACTTAATCTCAGGTAGCGGTGGAAGTTGCAATTCTGTATAATGCTTTGCTTGAGTCGTCGCCGCCAGAGAAAAATTACAAGTTAAAAGTAAACACGCAAAAACACTAACCAAAGCATAAATAAGTCTCTTCCCATTTTGAATCTTGAATTTTAGATTTTGGATTTTGAATGTGATCTGCCTTTTACCCTTCACCTTGTACCTCTGCATATCTCTCTACCTTTGCGCCCTTTGCGCCCTTTGCGGTTTGTTTCTCTTAAGCTTCTTTCGACAACAGCTTCCCAATCGTGCGATTTTTCGGCGTAAATGTCTCCTTTGCCACCCGCACAATATCAGCCGTTGTTACCGCCGAGATATCATCCAACTGCTTAAATAAATTCCGCCAAGAGCCAGTTTTCACCTCATATTCCAACAATTGTTGAGCCATCCCCATATTTGAATCGAGGGTACGTAACAAACCCGCCCGTGCTTGGGTTTTCACCCGTTCCAAATCAACCGTCGCTACAGGCTCAGTTTTTAATTTGTCAATTTCTTGGCGCAAAGCCACTGCCAACTCATCAACCCTATGACCAGGAGCCGTGAGAGCATAGAATAACATCAGGTTTGGGTACTTATCTCCAGGAAAACCGCTGAAACCTTGGGCATTTAGCGCCAAACGTTGCTTTTCTACCAAAGATTTATACAACCGCGACGTGCGCCCATCACTTAATAAACTGCCAATGATTTCATAGACTGCATTATCTGGATGGGTAATTGCCGGACGATGATAACCTTCTAAATACCAGGGTTGAGAAGGTAGCTGTAAAGTAACTTCCCGTGTTTCTTGTTGTGGCGGTTCCACCGGAATTTTTTCAACAACTTTGGTTCTTGCCAGATAGCGGCCAAAATAAGTTTGCGCCAGTTTTTTCACCTCAGCCGGGTTAACATCTCCGACAATAGCAATGGTCAAATTACTTGGTACATAGTGAGTATCAAAAAACTTTTGGACATCTTCTGGTGTCAGATTACGGATATCTTCGTCATAACCAATCACCGGACGTCTGAAGGGATGAACTTTGTAAGCAGTATCAAGAAATTTCTCCACCATCAGTCCAATGGGTGAATTTTCCACCCGCATCCGTCGCTCCTCTAAAATTACATCCCTCTCTTTATAAAACTCACGACGAATTACAGGATCGAGAAATCGTTCCGACTCCAGCGACATCCAAAGTTCCAGCTTATTGGCAGGAAAGCTGTACAAATAACGGGTAGCTTCGGTTGAAGTATTGGCATTTAAACCTACACCTCCCGCTTGTTCAACAATTTGCCCCAATTCGTTTTGCTTGACAAGCTTGGCTGCTTGCGCTTCCACTCGCTTAAACTCAGCTTCTAACCGAGCAACCTCATCTTTTTTGCCATCGGCTTTTGCTGTTTTAATTTGGCCATCTAATCGTTCTAAGGTTTCTAATAGAGGTTTTTCTGCCTTGTAGTCTTCTGTACCAATGCGCGTTGTGCCTTTAAACGCCAAATGTTCTAGAAAGTGAGCTACACCAGTTTTGCCATCTGGCTCATCCACACCACCGACATTCGCGTATGTAAGAAAAGAAACCACAGGCGCTTGATGTCGTTCTAAAACAATGAATTTTAGACCATTGTCGAGGCGAAACTCCGTTAACTGCTTGATAACTCGATTCAAATAAGGTTGGATCGAACTTTCAACTGGTGGAGTTTGAGTTTTTGTAGGTTGTAGAACTCTTTGGGGAGGGGGTGCTGTCTGAGTTTGAGCCAGAGCAATTTCTGGCTGCAATCCCCACCAGAGGATGATCAAAGCCAACAAAGCGACAAACAGCCGCCGCAATATGACAGATACTTTATCTGACCAATCCAAAATCGTTCGACTGAGCGTACCCCTACTCTTAAGCAAGCTACGCGTAGCGTCTCGTAGAGAAGTCGTACTCCTTCGGAGAAGCAAGCTACGCGTAGCGTTCCGCAGGAAAGTCCCCAATCTAAAATCTAAAATTGACTGACTGTTCTGGTTCATAAGCACAAATTAAGATAAAGTTACACTACCTAAAAAACAGGTTACTTAGCAAAATGACGTTAATCTTGTATTAAGCATGTTAGGCTTTTTGTTCTTGACGTTAGACAATAATGCTACCAATCGTGTTCCGCAAATTTCACCATAACTGTTATGCGAGTTTTTAATTCTTCCCCACCCTCAGAGGCTCAGACGCGCACCCGAATTTTACAGGCAGCACAACGGTTGTTCGCTGCTCAGGGATTTGACGGCACTACCACCCGTGATTTAGCACAGGCGGCAAGTGTAGCTGAAGGCACTCTATTTCGTCATTTTCCCAATAAAAAGGCAATTTTAGTGGAAGTAGCGACGAGTGGATGGGTGGAGATTCTCACAGATTTGCTGACAGAATTAAGTGAAATGGGCAGCTATAAAGCCGTAGCTCAGGTGATGCGTCGCCGGATGTGGAACTTCCAAAAAAATGCCGATTTAATGCGCGTTTGTTTTATGGAGGTGCAGTTTCACCCCGACTTGCGCGATCGCATCCAGTTAGAAGTCATTACCAAAATGACCGATGTGGGCGAAGCATTCTTTCAAACAGCGATGGATAAAGGCATTTATCGCAAAATGGACGCCAAGCTGGTAGCCAAAGTCTTTCTGGGAATGTTTGCGATCGCAGGTTTTTCTAACAACACCCTCATGGAACCTGATGCCTCACCACAACAAATGCAGGAAATGGCAGAAGGACTCGCCGATATCTTCCTTAATGGTGTTTTAGCTAAAGATTAGGGAGTGGGGAGTAGGGAGTGGAGAGTAGGGAAAAAACAAGTGAGACACTTCTTCAATAGACCTATTACAAAAATCCCTAACACCCCACCCCCAACCCCTCCCCGCTTGCGGGGAGGGGAGCGTTTGCGTTAGCAAATGCGGGGTGGGGTTCTTTATTTTTGATTTATGCAAGAGGTTTAATAATTATTCCTTGTCCCCTTGCCCCCTTATCCCCTTGTTCCCTTTCCCCACTCCTCACTCCCTAATTCCCACTCCCCACTATTTTCGCTTGCTGGCTCCACTGTTGTACTAATTCAATTGTTGGACACAAATCTCGTCGCTGCATTGTTGCCACTTGCAAGCGCATGATTTGTTGGTGCAATCTGTGAGTGGGAGTCTGAGCCAACTGCGCCACAGAACCAATACCCGCATGGAGCAATAAACCACAATATTGTATGCCTACACTGGGAATACGCGCCAAGTCAGCTAAAGCCATCCATTTATTTACATACTGAAGATGAATCTGTAGTTTATTTGCTAATGCTAGTCTTTTCTCTAGAGTTTTGCCTTGTTTGATTAGCGCTACTGTGCTAAGAATTCCACAATTGTGCAGTTGAGATTGTTCCTCGTGGCTCAGTCCAGGTAATTGCTCGATTGGCCAGTCACGAGATTGGATACGACTCTGATTATTTGTATTTTTAGCAGACATTTTTGAAATTAAAATATAGGCTTGTTTACATATTGTGAGAGTCGCTTCTTTGCAAAATAGGACTTACGCACGGGTAACGGAAAACGAACCACAGAGAAGCCAGTGCGCCCTTGCGGTTAAGAGACTTGAAGCAACTGGCGCGGCGCAGAGGTCACGGAGGAATGAGAGTTTAAGAGGGTTTTTGCGTAAGTCCTAGCAAAAAATAGAGGTAATATCATGTCTGGGTAATTGCTTATGATAAAACAACTGAGTGTAAAGATGATTAATTGGAGTTTAATCGTAACTAATTACCGGGACATGATATTAGCCTACGGCATAACACACCCTACACCTTATATTGCGCCGATTGGCGATCGCTAATTGTGGATTAAAAATTTGATGCGAGTAGGGACGTTGTTTAGTTTACAGCAGCACTAACTAAACCATTGTGCCTGAGTAAAGCGATCGTACTTGGTTCACGACCCCGGAAAGTTTTAAACACCTCCATTGGATGCTGACCACCACCAAGCGCCAGCACCGTATCCCGATAACGCCGACCTGTAGTTTTTATAGCCTCTTCATCTTCTAGCCCCGCTTCTTCAAAAGCGGCAAAAGCATCAGCACTTAGTACCTCAGCCCACTTGTAACTATAATAGCCTGCCGCATAACCACCCTCAAAAATATGTCCAAAAGCACATAAAATTGAATCTTCTGGAAGTGGCGGTAAAACGGTAGTAGTCTTGGCTATACGATGACGCACATCTGAGGGAGTTTCATTACTACCAGGGTGATAGCGGTAGTGTAGTTCTAAATCAAGACTGCTCAGGTGGATCTGCCGCAACGTGGCAGTACCACTCATGTAATTACGCGCCGCTAGCAGCTTTTGATAATAATGCTCCGGTAGGGCTTCACCAGTTTCGTAATGCTTCGCCATTCCAAAGAAAGTAGGTCGCTCATAACACCAGTTTTCCATAAATTGACTAGGTAATTCTACCGCATCCCATTCCACGTTATTGATGCCTGCGGCTCCGGGATAGTCAACCTTGGTAAGCATGTGGTGCAATCCATGACCAAACTCGTGGAACAAAGTCTCTACTTCATAGAAAGTCATCAAACTAGGTTTACCATCTACGGGAGGACTTTGATTACAAACCAAATAAGCTACAGGTAAGCGGATGGCAGTCACACCATTTTCAGTGATTTTGGCCCGATTAATGCACACATCCATCCAAGCACCACCGCGTTTCTCGGCTGGACGGCTGTAAGGGTCTAAGTAGAAGTAGGCTATGGGAGAACCAGCTTCGTCAGCAATTTGGAAATAACGGACATCCTCATGCCATACTGGCGCTTGACCATCAGCAGAGGTAACAGTGACGCCAAATAGCCGCTTGACTAGTCCAAATAAGCCGTCTAACACTTGGGGAAGAGGGAAATAGGGACGCAATTCTTCAGAGGTAAAGGCGAATTTTGCTTCTCGTTGGCGTTCTGCCCAAAAGCTGATATCCCAGTGTTTTAAATCCTCAGCTTCTGCTGCTCCCTGTGCTGCTGCAAAAGCTTTGAGTTCTTCCAATTCTTTGACAGCAGCATCATAACTAGCGCGGCGTAGTTCTTCTAATAGGGCGTTGACTGCCTCAACGTTGGGAGCCATTTTACTAGCGAGGCTCAATTGGGCAAAACTTTTAAAGCCTAGTATATCTGCGAGTTCTTGGCGCAACTTCAAAATGCGCTCAATTAAGGGGTTGTTATCCAAATCGCCAGCAGAAGCGCGGGTGATATGAGCTTTGTAGAGCTTTTCACGCAAATCTCGACGGGTGCTGTGCTGCATGAAAGGGCCATAGCTGGGGAAGTCCAAAGTAATCCGCCAGGGGCCATTTTCTGGTGTAGCATTGCTTTCGCCAGCTGCACGAGCAACTTGGGCTGCTAAACTCACTAAGCTTGGTGGTAAACCGTCAATTTCCGCTTGTGTTGTTAGGGTTAGGCTGAAGGCTTTAGTGGCATCAAGTACATGGTTAGAGAATTTGGTAGAAAGTTCTGCTAACTCCATTTGTATGGCGTTAAAACGTTCTCTTGCCTCTCCTTCTAAGCCAACACCAGAAAGTTCTGCATCTCGAATGGCGGCTTCTACAATGCGCTGTTGGGCTAATTCTAAAGTTGCCCAACTATCACTGGTACGGAGTGCCTTGAAAGCATTATAGATAGGTTTGCTTTGACCAAGCTTATTGATAAATTGTACAACTAGTGGCTGTACGATTTCATGAGCTTCGCGCAGTTCTGGGCTATTTTTAACACCCATTAAATGATTCACCACCCCCCAACTCCAGGTAAGCCGTTCAGTCAGCTTTTCTAAGGGTTCTACTAAACCACTCCAAGTAGGCTGTACATTAGCCTCTAATGTGGCAAGCTGCTGGTCAAGTTCTGCCAACAACTGATTGAAGGCTGGTACTACTCGTTCTGGTTTAATCTCTGCAAAAGCAGGTAAACCAGTGCCTTGGAGTAAGGGATTGTCGGAAATAATGGTACTTGCACTCATGGTTTTGTGTGAACTGCGGATGAATAAAAATCAACAATGATTTTGATTTATATATCTTCTAATGTAGCGATCGCTGTGCTAATTAGTCTTGCCATTATGACAAAAAGGCAAAAAAAGCGATAATTCCTCAGAAAATTATCCTAATACAGCTATTTTGTTTGCTTTATGAACAATATCTGACGGCGTGACAGTTCCAAAAATATCAAAGCGATCGCCATTTACGTAGTGGACGCACCATCGCAGAGTGCATTCACCTACCTCAACTTGACCAAAGGCGATCGCTAAAAGACATCATAATGTACTATGTCAAACAGGTAGCGCGTCCACCAGCATGGGCGTTATCCTGAAAGCGCAGTTTCAGCCCAAGAATCCCACGCTTTCAAGGCGTGGGAGTGTCAAATTAACTTAGTGCAACCAGCGTCCTTGCCAAACTGAAAAAGGAAGCTCTATATTTATGATTTTATTTGGCAACTCATCTTTTTACTCGTAAAATCGAAAACAAGATCAAGGTCAGTAGAAAAGAGTCCCTAAATTAATGAATACGTTAATCAGTCAGGGTGGAAAAGCTATCACTAAATTTCAGGTGGTAGACCGGATAAATGATATCGTTTGGCAAGCTCACCAAGGTAGCGTTGCTGCGATTATTCAACTATTGAACGAAAAGCTAGCCAAGTCTGGTGTTAGAACTAGAGCCATTTTTTCTGATGGTGTCTTACAACTTCTGTGCGAAGCGGCTAGGATAGAGCAACTTGAGCAATCTCCCCTCGTAGAACAAATCCAGCAAATTCTTGATTCCATCGCCCCGCGTCACATTCGGCGAGTCAATATCAACAGTCGGATTGTTCGGGAACAACAATTATTGTGGTTAAAAGAGATAGATAGCGATCGCGACAACCAATTGCTTTGGTCGCAGGAAATTACGTTAATTCAGCCTAATATTGTAAAGCAATTAATTACAGATTTCACAGAAGCTCAAGCTGAACTTGGAAAGCCAAATTTTCCTAAAACTCCAGTTTCTCGTCCTTTAGTACTTATTAACAAACAAAGACACAAAAAGAAGCCTAAAACAAAGATATTAGCTGCGGCTAGTTTCTGTTCACTGTTGTTGCTTAGTTGGGTTATTTATGCCCAGTTAGGTAATAATCTTATAAACCTAATGCAATTACAAAGTTCTAAATCTATAACTCCAGAAAATACGAGCTATAGGAAAGTTCAAACACCACTTAGTCCTGCTAAGAATGACCTTTCTGAACCGTCTAATGACCAATTTGCCACAGCCGTGCGAATTGCCAACCAAGCTTCTGCATCTGGTAAAACAGCCACAGTCTCAACTCAATGGTTAGAGATAGCTGCTAAGTGGCAACGGGCTTCAGATTTAATGGGTAAGGTGCCACAAAAACACAGCCGTTATCAGGAAGCCAAGATTCGTACTCAACTTTATAAGAAATACAGTGAGGCGGCGCAGAAAGAAGCAGATAAGACTAAATCTTAGTTTTTTGTTATTAAAAAACTTCGATTACTGAGCGGGCACAATTCAGTAGACAATGATTTTTACTTAAAATCTATTATCACATATTGTATACATCATGACTGGTGGCTCAGAATTTCGGTTTTTGTACCAAATACTGTTGGGGACAATTAGAAAAAAATCGACTTTATTGTGTTGTCAATAAGGTCGATTTAATCAAGCTGATTGATTCGTGGAGTCAATCTAAAATCCAAAATCTGTATGTCCCCTAACTCAGGAGTTCTCCTGTTTCTTGCAGAGAGTGCAAGCGGCGATAAATACCCTCGTGACGCAAGAGTTCATCGTGGCTACCCACTTCTACAATCTTTCCTTGCTCCAGAACCACAATTTTATCGGCTTCTCGCACTGTACTTAGACGGTGAGCAATAACAATGGTGGTGCAAGTACCCTGAATCGATCGCATCGCTAGCTGAATTGAACGCTCAGACTCATAATCTAAGCTAGAGGTAGCTTCGTCAAAAATCAGTACGTCTGGTTCCACTAACAACGCCCTAGCAATTCCTAACCGTTGTCTTTGTCCTCCAGATAACCTGACACCTCGTTCTCCCACGACGGTGTAATAACCTTTGGGTAAGTGCTGCACTACTTCATCGACTCTGGCAATTATACAGGCTTGTTGAACCTGCTCCAAACTAGCATTTGGTCTGCCGTACGTGAGGTTATCCAATATAGTACCGTTGAAAACGTCTACTTCTTGGTGAACGATCGCTAATCTCCGTCTATATTTACCCACATCCAAAGTCCGAATATCTTGACCATCAATCAGAATTTGACCTTCTTGAGGTTCAAAATATCGCAACAGCAACTTCACTAAAGTAGACTTACCAGAACCGGAACGCCCCACTAATGCTACTGTTTGGTATGGTTCAATCAACAAGTTAATATCTTGTAAAACTTGACGCTTGGCATCATATCCAAAACTGAGGTGCGACAACTCAACTTTTCCAGTAAATTTATAAGGTGATTCTGTCTGGTTGCTTTCTTCTAAAAGACTAGCTGAATCAGATGCAGTTGGCTCTTGCAAAAATTCGTGAAACCGCAGCATAGGAGAATAACGACGCGCAAAAACTTCTGCCAAGTTACTAATAGGTTCTAATTCGGCATAAGCCATGCTAGAAAGAGTTAAGGTCATGACAAAGTGACCGAGAGAAATTCTCCCATTTACTGTTGCTGCTAAAGTCAAACCCAGAATTGTAAACACACAAAACTGAATCACGGTTCTTTGCCAAGTACCCAGTTTTGTATAACCTTGGTGGATGCGATAATCAAGCACCAAGAATTCACGATTTAAACGTTGCTTTTGCCGTTTCAGTTCCCTAGCTTCTGTAGCAAATGCTTTCACCGTTTTAATATTGGTGATTAATTCAGAAGTGCGGCTTTCGGTGTCCTCTCCATATTTATCCAGACGACTTTCGTACCTAATTAGCTGTTGTAAACTCTTCAAGCTGAAGCTGAGAATAATTACAAAGGAAATTAGATATAAAATTGCAATCCGCCACTCAATGAACAAGATAAACACAAAAATTCCCAGAACACGAGCCAGTTTAGGAATCAACTGTCCGGCAACTTCAGGGTAACTAAAAGTGTGGTTAGAAATACCTCTAGCTACTCTTCCGGCAATACGTCCAGGGTTATTTTCATCATAAAATTCTAGTGGGAGAGTAAGAACTTTGGCGATCGCTGTTTCGTTTTTCTCTCGACGCGACCTGAAGGCTATATCCCAATGAAACCAATTGGTTAACCAGGGTTGTGTGGGCGCTCTGACTACCGTGACAACGAAAATTAAACCCAGTAATACACCCAAAGATAGAGTTTTATTAACTGGGTAATTGGTAATGTCCGAAAAACTTGCGATCGCACTTTCAAGTGGTTTATCCAATGGTTGATTAGACAAAACGTTTAAAATCTGCCCGATCGCGTAAGGGACAACCAAATCAATAACTTCGTAAATGCTAGATGCTGTAATACTGAAAACACTCAACTTCCAGTAAGAGCGAAAGTAATTGACGATATCTCGAAATTTTGCCATGATGCACACCGTCCAAGAGCGCGATCGTAAACTTGGAATTTATATACTACAAATGTATTACAAAGTAGTCAAGGGCTATAGATTAAATCACTCCTTTGGAGTAGTAGGCATTTGTGCGGGGATAAATTCTAGGCGATAGCGATAGAGGGCTACTGGTCGAGAACCAGCTTTAAAGTAATCTGGATCTTGCGGTGAAAGATAGACAGCAGTAACTTGATCTGCCTCAATCGCCGGATTCGCTGTTGAAAGTTTATGATAAGCAGTGGTGGATTCTACAGAGTTTAAATAGGGGCGTGAACCGCCTTTGAATAGTTGTTGAAACACTTCTGTAGTGATGAATTTGTCATCAGGGGTAGTTTCTGTAGCCCGTGCAGTCACAATGGAAACTAGTTGGCGACTGCTACGCAAGAACGTAATCTGACGATTAGGTGAATCTGGATCTACTTTGACTAATAGCACTGCTTCATCCCCTAAATAAGCTCTTGCCAAATTCAAGCTATTAAACGCTCTATCTGCTACTAAAGGGGATTTTTTATCTATCTGAGGTAATATTTTTAACTTAGTAATAGATGGTTGCTCTTTCACAAATCTTACTACAAAACTCACAGGCTGATTTAATTGTCGGCGATTACCTTCAAATCCTGGAGTTACTATATCTGGTGCTAAAGGTGCAGCTAAATCTACCAAAGTACTTGTAACTTGCCAAGTACCAGCCATCCATTCAGGGTAAACCAAATCACCCGAAGCAGGTTGTACTGAAGTTAATTTTTCCCATTGAGGAAAATTTGCTAACCGTTCAGACAACTCTCTTGCTAGAGCATCACCACCCCACAAAAGAAATAAAAACAGCAAGCAAAAACTCCAAATCGCCTTTATTGTAAGCATTAGCAGTTTTGTATTTAACGTTTATTATTATTTATCGATTAAAAATTAAGTAAGTTTGTGTAAAAAATTAAAAGTTTGTAGTAAGATATTTGACCTTACAATCCCAACTTATGGTTATCAGGACTTAAACAAAAAAGAAAATAAAAACAGGGTATAATGCTTTATCAGCATAGCTTTCACATTGAAGTAACTCCCAAATGAAAGAGACAACCCCCGCAGCCATGCCACCGTGCTTTGAAAAATGGTGTAAACGGTTTGATGACGTGTTTACTCATAAAGCTCAAAAAAGAGAGTTTAGGCATCCTCCACGGGGGATTATTGGGAGAAAGTGAAAGAAAAAACATATTCCAGCTCGCAGAGAACGCGGTAGGGGTAACTTACCATCGTTTACACCACTTTTTAACCGAAGCCCCTTGGTCTAGTTCCCTGGTTAACGAACACCGCTTGCAGATCATGAACAAATGTAGTCAAACCAGAATCAGCAGAGGTTTTAGCTTAATCATTGATGATTCAGGGCAAGTGAAAAAGCGCAAAGCCGGAGACGCGGAGCCTCCGGGTAATTTTACGGATGGAGTGGGTAGACAGTATATTGGAGAAATTGGCAATTTGGGCTTAATTTTTGTCTAAGTCCCGCTAAGTATTTTTATACGTAAGGCCTTGTAGAGCCTTGAAACTTATACGGGTGGAATTACGCCTGGCATTGAGTTAAATTAGATTCGTTCCTTGGCTCAGTTGCAAAATGTTTAGATTTTCTCAACCCATCTCGTGCAAAGGTGTATCCCGAGCACTGTAGGCAGATTTCTATCTCAGTTAAAAAACATAACTTTACAAAAAGGTTAAATTAAAAAATAGCCCCAAAAGCTTCATAGGTATGGGTTTGGTGAATTTTGAAATTGGAAGCTAAACATCAATATAGAAATTTCTGCATAATTCCAGTGAATTAAGACGTAATAAAAGTGGAATCACTGAGCTATTTTCATGAGACTCATGAAATTCGGGCAAGTTGCCAGTTAAACAATTAGGTGGGACGAACGGGGGTTGTGATGCAAACTTCAAAATTGAGTTTCGAGGAACGCAATCTCACTATGACAACAGATGTGGAACAACTAGCTCTAGATTGGCGAAAGCGCTTGGCTGCGGAATGTCCAGACCAAAATGAAGCTGCTAGGCAAAGTATTATTCTCTGGCTGTTGGGATCTGACTCAAAACGGTTTGATCTGTTTAACCCTAAGGAACTCGATATCGCCAAACAAGCGATGGAATATCGCTGGAGAATTTTACGTCAACGCTATTTGGGACTAGGGCGAGAACGTGCTTATCGGAACTTGATAACGCGATTGGGGAGTTTAGTAACATTACGGAATAAAATTCAGACTTGGGTTGCCCTCAGCCGCGATCGCCAGCGTAGTGTGATGGATGTGTTGCAAGAAGTACTCCAAGAATTACTGCAAAGCGACAGCCAGATGCAACAGCAAATGGCTGATATTGCCAAATATACAACTGATAGACGATTGGGGGATGCTCTGCTATTTGCCAGTGTAGAAGAATATTGTCTGCGACCAGTACGCAATCAACCCCTATTAGCTTATCGGTTTGTGAATTATTTGCGTCGCACTCAGCGCGGTGGCTTAACCCAAGTGCCAAGTCGTGACTTAATTAGACTGGTGTCAGAAGAAGTTCTCACAGACGACAATGACAATCGAGTTAACTTAGTCGATAGTCAGGCGATCGCAGAATTTATTGAAGCACAACAGCTACAGGAACAACTTGCCCTGCGTCAGTCAGTACAAAAAGAATTTGAAAATTATTTACAAGAAAATCTGGGAACAGACGCACTAGAGTGGCTACGACTGTATTTACAAGGTAAATCCCAAGAAGAGATTGCCCACAGATTAAATAAGCAGACTAAAGAAGTATACCGTCTGCGAGAAAAAATTAGTTATCACGCGGTGCGTGTTTTTGCCCTCAAAGGTAAACCAGAGCTTGTAGACAATTGGCTCTCAATTTCCTTGCAAGAGCATAACTTGGGTTTAAGCCAAAACCAATGGCAGCAACTTGATGAAAAATTGACTCCTCTGGGGCGGCAGATTCTAGATTTGCGGAAAGCAGGTAACTCAATAGAAGCAATAGGCCAACAGTTAAAACTCAAAACCCATCAAGTGTTAGGCGAATGGACAAAAATCTATCTTGTAGCCCAAGCTTTAAGAAGCCAGGAGTAGCCTGTGAGGCATTTAGTTGCTCAATTAAGGTGGTGTACCAAACTAGGAGATGGGGAGCAGGGGAGAATTCATAGGAAATTCCTCCCCTTTGCCTTTTCATCCCCTCATGCCTCAGTTACTAGAGTAGAACTAGAACTTTAGAAGCCAGAAGGCAGTCCCGATGAAGCAAGTTTCACAACCAAGCATGAAAGTGGTCTTTCCCCACTCACCACTCCCTACTCCCTACTCCCAACTCCCAACTTTCAAGTCAGGAGGCAAAAAGCAGAAGGAACTCACGCTTAAAAGCATGGGATTGATCTTGGACGCCTTGTGTCTTGTGGCACTTGACGCTCGATATATTTTTTTATACTAGTAGGCTTTATATCCACAACTAAAGTTTTGATTAATACTTCGGCATTTTGCCCTCTAATCATAGTTCTGTAAGTGCAATCCCTGATTCCAATTTTATACATAATTGTTATGTTGTAATCGAACTCTAGACTGATCAAGCTTAGAGTTCAACTTAAATAGGTAAAAATTTTGCTACCGTATTCTAAGTAAGATTACGGTTTAAACAAATTTATAGTGACAAAGTTAGTTTCCTGCTCTTGAATCCATTTTTACAAATATTTCATGCAGACTGAGGTTTTTAGTGAACTTTTCCCCTTAATGAGTACAGCCACCCCACAGACTTTGGAATGGCTGCTCAACGTTGCAATTGAACATGAATACCCATCTGGGCGAGCCGTTGTAATGGAAGATGCCTGGGGTAACGCCGTTTACTTCGTTGTTTCTGGTTGGGTCAAAGTTCGGCGTACCGTCGGGGAAGATTCAGTAGCTCTGGCAATTTTTGGTAAAGGCGATTTTTTTGGAGAAATGGCAATTTTGGATGAATCTCCACGCTCAACCGATGTCATTGCCCTTTCGCCCGTGAATTTGCTGAGTATATCCAGAGAGCGTTTTATTCAAATCTTGTTCAAAGACCCGCAGTTACATCACCGGATGTTACAACTTATGGTGCGGCGATTGCGGCAAATTAACTTGCGCTTACAAATGCGGTCTTCACCACCAGCAGTCAAACTCGCCCATACCCTAGTGACTTTAGGCGAAAGCTATGGTCAAGAATCGAATTTTGGAAAGGAAATTTTTAACATTCCCTTCAAAGATTTAGCAGAGGTAACAGAAATTGGTGTTGAAGAAACCACCAAAATTATGGAAAAGCTGCATGAGAAAGGGTGGATTAAAATTGACAGCGCCAATAACATTATTTATCTCGTAAACTTTAAACAGTTGATGAACTTGGCTGGCAAAGTGTGATTGCTAAGGGTTATTAAGGACTTCCAAATCAAAAAATATTCAATTACCCCTCTTCTGTCACTCTCCGAAAACATTTGCCATTTCTGCATTCTAGAGCTTTTGTATAGCAAGCGATGGCTCCGCCCGCCGCAGGCATCGCGCGATTATTTTCTAATAACAAATACAAGACCTATTTTTTCTAATAGTATAGCTTGTATTGATTGCCTCATAAGGCTTCTAGCGTTCGCCCTACCGGAGAGTGACAGAAGAGGGTTACAGCGTATTTCAGGTAAATGAAGTACACGGGTAGGGGCACAACATGTTGTGCCCCTACGATTATCTGTACCTCACGCCTGTTGCAATCTGCTGTATTTATTGTGGGATGGGCGACACGAACGCCATATAAACTGGGTGGGCTTTTCGGCCCACCCCATAAAAATTGAATTAAGTTTTGTAATTTAAAACACTCCCAAGCGCAAGCAACATCTGGACTGAAATGGAGCTTGCGCTGGTCAAAATCTAGTCAAGTACTTCTGCTACAGAACCTCCAACAGTTGTTTAATTTTTGTGTCTTGACGTTCTTTGAATTTTTCTGGAAAAACTAATTCGAGTGCAATCTTGCCATTTGTCTGTTCTTCTACTGCATTAATTTCGGCAACAAATCGGTTAGATGAGAGGTTTTCCTCATCCTCATTCAACAGTAAACCAACTAATGGTTTAACAGTTCGCATAGTGTGCAAATCCTGTTGTCCTAGCATTTTGTGAGAAGACACGGCTTTTGTATCCTCTATTTCCAAGCGCAAACCCGTTGTTCCTAATTCTGTGGCTACTGCAAAGAAGAAGTTACCATCCCAGTAGAGTCGGCTATGGCTATTTACCTGCTTGCGTACCTTTTTACGGCTAGTTTGTTTCACGTCACGCAAGGCGCGAGTCAGACTTGTGGCTAAGAATCCAAGAGAAGCGAAGGGTCGGTCTACATACTGGCCCTTTTGAGAATACCACTCCCGGACATCAGAATACAAAACTAGAGTTAAAGCATCGCGTTGGGCATCGTTGAGCTTCACGAAATCAACAGCCAAAAGCGTTTCTGTGTCATTAATAGGAGAGACTCGGACAATCTGCGCTGTTAAAGAGGCGCTAGCAGTATAATCTCCCATCACCTCAACTTCCGCTTCATCCAGTAAATTGGGCCAAGTTTCTAAAGAAATTAATGCCCCAGTTTCTGAAATATTCACCGTTTTGCCCATGATTGTTTGACCGTTACTGGTAATTAAGATGGGGAGGCGACGCTGTAAACGGTGAGCAGTACGTACTTGTGGTTGTTCAAAGCCAACCAGCAAAGCAGCTATCAGCAAAACCAGATTAAAAATAGACCACATGGTGTTGACTAAGACCGCTTGCCAATCTTCAGGATGTAGCAGCAGCCAATAGGGAACAGCTAGCAAGGAAGAGACTACAAGTGCTGTCACCACCAAAAGACCACGCATCGATTCCCAATCAAAGGTGCGTTTGGTTATTGACGTTCCTTTGTCGGTAACGTTAAATGAACCCAGCTTGGGATTAAATAGCGCTAACATCGTCACCCACCCAGCCTGGAAAGCCATCGCAAATTCAAAAATTTCATTCCAGAAGGAGAAACGGACGTTTTTGTAAATGATGTAGTTAGTAAAAAGGGAGAGGAGAATATGGGGTAGGGCGTAGGCTAAAGTTTCTAAACCCAAACCTTGGACAGAGTTAACGCCAAATAATAGAAATAGTGTCGGAGCGATCGCATATATTAGTCGAGGATAGCCATACAAAAAGTGTGAAGTCGCGCTAAAGTAACAAATCCGTTGTGCAAATGTCAGGTTCAGCTTCGGATTAAAAATGGGGTTTTCTAATCGCAGAATCTGCGCCATCCCCCTTGCCCAACGCACTTGTTGTCCCACGTAAGAAGAAAACGTTTCTGGCGCTAAACCAGCCACCATAATTTTGTCGTAGTAGACAGACTTGTAACCCAGCGAATGCAATCGCAAAGCAGTGTGGCAATCTTCCGTCACTGTTTCCACTGCAATTCCCCCAACTTCTAAAGCGTGGGATTTGCGGATTAATGCTGCAGAACCGCAGAAAAAGGCGGCATTCCAAAAATCGTTACCTTTTTGCAGTACCTTATAAAACAGTTCATTGCCTGCGGGTATTCTACCTTTGGTGAGCAAATTACGCTCGAAGGGGTCGGGGTTATAGAACCAGTGAGGAGTTTGGACAAACGATACTTTGGGATCGAAGAAAAAACCCATTGTATGCAAGAGAAATTGCCGCGATGGAATGTGGTCGCAGTCCAAAATCAACACTAAATCGCCGTCGGTTTTGTAAAAGGCGGTATTGATATTACCAGCCTTAGCGTGGTCGTTATTGTCCCGCGTCATGTGTATACAGCCAAGTTCTTGGCACATTTGCCGTAGCTGTTCCCGTCTTTTGCTAAACTGTTCTCGGCGTGGGTCGTTCTCTTTATACTTTTCTGGACGACCATCATCAAGGACATAAACCTTTTTTTTATCAGGAGCATAATCACAGGCCAAGGCTGCCACGGCAGTCTTACGAACAATCTCCACATCTTCGTTGTATGTGGGGATGTAGATATCAACTTTGAACCATTCCTGTTGAGGAATGTTTGTGAGATTAACTGGTTGGCGTTCTTGAATTTTCAGGGTTTGAAAGTATGCCAATACCAAGGTGAGGATGGCATAAAGTTCGGCGGCGAACAAGAATACGCAAGCGATGCTGTTGAGCCAACCATCAAAGTTGAGGGTGTAGCTGGTGCGGTAGTATAAATAACGCAGCGTTGTTACCATACTCAGCCACAGCAGAAACAAGTGGTAATACTGGCTGATTTCTGAAGATGACTCTTGAAACTCTGCGTGTATGACCAGTTGACCGAGTAGCACGAGAAACACTGCTACCAATCCCTGCTGCCAAACTTCTATCGGGGTAACAATCAGTGGCACTGAGAGCAACAATAGCAGCAGGATAAACCACTTAAACTGTTTCACACCCACCCTTTGGAGAGTGCGGTCAAAAAATCGAGGGGTAATATCAATCAGCCAATTGCTCAATTTTAAGCGCTGGCGATCGCGTGATTTCCGGGGCGATGTGTGTGGAGAAGAAGACATTGTGGATCTAAATTTTGAAATTTAAATTTAAAATGGGCGATACCTGACTGAAAGTGTCTACTTTTTGTCAGCAGTCAAGCGCTTGAGATACAACTGAAGAATTCCGTAAAGAATTAGAGACACACTGAAAATGCCCACAGGTAGCAATAGCCAATTTTCTTGTAAAAAGCGTGATGCTTTACTGAGGATAGTGGTATTTTCTAAGCGACGAGTGTTTGGGGCGCTTTGGAAAAACTGTAGTTGATAGGCATCAGCATCGTAGGAAACTGGGTCTTTTTGATCGCTACTAATTAGCACCGTATCCTTTTTGAGTTGGAAGAACCACGGGTCTTGATTGAGGACTTGTCGCACTCGCTCTAAACCAGTTTCGGTTTGAGAAGTTAAAGCTAGAACGACGCGATCGCTATTCCAAGGAGAGATAATTTGCTTAATCATCCCTTGGGTATCCTGCGGGGTCTGAACCACAGCATTGGCAGAGGAGCGCGAATATGCCTGACTCAAGTTGAAGCCAGTGGAATTAAATACTTCGGGAAAAGGAAAGTCTTCTCGCGTTCCAATTCCTACCAGATGGTCATTTTTGCGGACTTTTGTTGGCAAAGCATCCGGTGTATAAACATTTAGTTTGACAGCATCTGCTTGACTGAGCCTTCCCAAGCGTTCGCTAAAAGCCAACAAGGTCAACACATCTGTCTTCGAGGGGATTTGTGGCACAACAATCGCTGTCTGAGACAAATCCTGTGGTGCAGCAAAGGGAAAACCGAATTTCAGCAGGTTCAAGTCTGGTAGTTGTGTAGAGATTTCCCGCTTCAGGTCGAAGCTAGTATCAGAATGCACCGTACCTGTCAGTTGTTGATCTGGTGGCTGAAGACAGTTTTGTTTATCAAACGGTTCTCTCGGATTCATCCGCAAGAAAACTTGCAGTTTCGAGTTGGGTTTGATCAAGTTTTCCGGCAAATTGACTTTGAGGTTTTTGCGAGTTTCTCCCGACTCAGAATCAAGACGTGCCCCACCAATGAAAACTCCATCCAGTAAAACTTCGATCGCAGAAGTTCGCGGATTAACCTGTGGCCCGTAGCTGTACACCAGATTCATCGAACTACCCCGGAGAAATCTATCATCTGGTAAAGCCCGAAAATCAATTTCAACTGGCGGCGCTCCGATCCCACGTACAGTCACATCACTAAACGGCTCACCATTTACCTGGGTTTTGATGTCGCCCAGTTTAAAAGAATTTTGTTCTGGCAAATAACGAGGCCATTGGCGGAGTCCTGGTGTCGAGCCTTCCTTGAGGGTATCGACAAAAACCACCTGACCAGTACCCATTTTCCGCAAGTCTGGCTGTGATAAAAATTGGGTTGCCTTTTCCACAGCTTTTGCACTGTTGCCAGTAGCAATTAAAACCGGAATCCCGCTCTTTTCAGCTTTAGTTATAATCAACACTCCTGTTTCATCTGGTACGGGGTTATTATCCCGATCGAGAATTTGATTGCTGACGATTTTCAGGGGCAAATTCTTCCAAGTATTTAAGGCTGGTTGCTCATTTGGAGTACCAATGATCACCAAGCGATCGTTAGCCTTCACATTTGCGACATCAGACACCACGCTCGTCTGAATCGGGCGAAAATCTGCAATTCTCCCCAATGCCGCTTGTAAGCGAGCTGCTGCTGTCAACCAGGATTGATCGACTTGACTCGGTTGCAAATAAGCAATTTGGTTAGTTTCTAAGCCGAGTTCGTCAAAGAAAGGATAAGGATAGCGGCTGAAATTCAGGGGAATCGGCTGCCGTTCAAAGTTCAAGATTAATTTGGAATCTGGCAGAATCTCTGTCCACAAGTCGGGGCTACTAGGGTCGCTACATTCGAGGGTGTTATTTTGCTGTGCCACCAATACGAGTTCGTTGTAGTCTTGCAGCAGCTTTGGTGGGATATTGAACAGTACTTGACCTACTTGCGACTCTTTGCGATTGAGTGGTACGCTACCAACACTGATGCCATTCAATAGCACGGTCAGGTTAGAGCGATTGGCATACAGTGCTGGTGAGTGTTGAAAACGGATTAAAGCTTGTACCTTACCCCGATCTAGTTTCCAGCCACGAGGACGGGTAAAGGCAAGACGACCTTCTGAGTAAACCCCGCGCAAGCGCATCCGGTTGCCCACGATCGGACTACGATTAAATTCTAAGGTGTAACTTGTCAGGTTCTTAGCACTAGGAGCTTTTAAGTCTGCTTTACTAGTATTTTCTGATGTCGTTGCTTGAGCTAATAAAGTTACTTCTTGTTGCAGATCACCTTTGGTTTGAGCTTGAGCGCTCAATAATGAACTAGGAAACAAAAAAAAGCAAGAAGTAACAATAATTGCTTTTTTACTAATTTGGGAAAGATGAAACAATTGCTTCATGGTAGAGCGTGATTTTAGTGTGAATTTACTCAAATTGTTGACGTAAAAAGCACAAGTATTTTGTTGCTTTTAGAACTTCAAAATCATCCCATCGGATTTTAAAAAAATCAACGGAAGTCAGTCTGCGGGGAGTAAAAGCTATTTGGGAAGCTTGTACCCTAACTCAGCGTCAGGGAATGTCATTTAAACAATCGCTGGGGAATTGTCTTTGGAGGTAGCAATCCTAACCAAGCCAAATTCTGGGTGTAATAAGCAGATTGGTCTCCCCAAATTCCCTGCTTGTATTGAGGCAGTATTTTTTTCACAAGCAGTTCTTGAGCGATCGCTGGTTCCACTAACTGCATGGCGGCATACAACATAGCGTATTGGGATGTAGCTTCGTAATCTACTAATGGTTTCCCTTGGAGATCAATGCGTGCTGGTATTGATTGTTTACTCCATAGTTTTTGCAGGTGCTGAGTGGATGTCACTAGATAGCGCTGCGCTTGGGGTGAGTTGAACCAGGCAGCATCCAACGACAAACGCCACCAGACTCGATAGGAATCAAAACTATACAAACTCTTCAAAGTGCTAGATGCTGGTAGGGTTTGGTATTGTCCTGTTTTGGTATTTAGAGCTACCCAATCACTGGGTAAACCTACGCGAGAAAGCTTTGCGGAATTTTCTAGCACTTGATAGCTGCTGTCTACCAAACTCAACCAATCATGTTGGGGGTCAACTTGTGCAAAGATGCGAAAAGCATAGGGTGCAAAATAAGAGGGATTCAGGTAAACGGTAGATGCATCTGGGACAAATGCAGCTACAGGCCCTGGTAACAGGTAGCGCTCACCTTGGGTTTTTGAGATAGTGGACAAGTTCCACAAATCTTGCAGTTTGAGTTTTGCCAGTTCCAGGTATTCGGGTTGATTCCAACGCCGTGATGCTAAAATCAGGGCAGTAATCGCATCTATATCTCCATCGCTAGCAAAGTTGGCGTCGATGACACCCCAGTTACCATCTTCTTTTCGTCCCCACTTCCAAGCCCACAAACTATCTGTGCGTTTACCAGCTGCTTGGCGCTGGAGGTTATTTTCCGACCAGTTTAAAGTCAGGGCAAAAGTTGCCGGATCATTAATCAGTACTGCTCTTAGCAAAGCATAGGCTTGGCCTTCACTAGTTGAGCGATCGCTTGCTTCGTAATCAATCACTCGCCCATCTGACTGAATAAATCTTTGGCGGTAGCTATCCCAACTTTGGGCTAGTAATTCCCGGTTGGGGGTGGATTTAGGAAGATCAGTTAATAATCCAGTGAGATTTTGACTACTACCTTCAGTGGGGACGTTTGCCACCGGAGTTTGCTCATCCGGCGTTTTGGGGTTTGCTGCCGAGTAACTAGAGACACAGGCAGATAAACCAATCAGGCAGGCAATAGCTGCCACTTTTGGGAAGTGCCACATCCTAAGAACAGTTTGATTTGTAAAAGATTTAAGCGATCGCTAATTTCTGTTTCGACGTTGATAATCTTCCCAAGGGGGTTGAAATCCTCGTCGTAGCAGAAAGTCTGTTTGGATTTGCTGTATTTGCCGAGATGCATCGCTATCGTTTCCTCCTTCTGCGGCTGCTTCTAATTGCAGTTGTTCTAGCTGTGCCAGTGCTGTCAAAGGCTGATCTAAAATCGCATTCAATCCAGCAAGGGCGCGGCGTGTGCCTTTGTCTTCCGGTTTTTGTGCCAACACTTGAGCATAAATCTCCTGTGCCGATTCAAAGCGGCGCTGTTCAAAGCGAATTCCGCCTAAAGCCGCTAAGGCATCGATGTTATCTGGTTGCTGCGCCAAAATATTCTGATAGGTACTGCTAGCCAAATTCAAATCACCTACAGATCGAGCCAACTCTGCCTGCAACTGGTATGAGTCAGAAGTGTTAGGAATACGGGCAATCAACTGCTTCATCCGCGCTTGTGCTTGGGCAGGATTGCGTTTTGCTATCACCTGTAATAGGCGCAGTTGTAGTGGTATGGAACTAGGGTCAGTTTCTACCAGATAACTATATAAAGCTTCTTTTTGCGGATCAGTAGGCAACGCTCCTATCAAACTGTATAGTTCTGGAGGAGTATTGGTTGCAGGTTGTGTAGCTAACCAATTGTTGAGAATTGCCTCTGCTTCTGGTTGGGAGATCCGCTTGGCTTGATAGGCGATACTAGCACGCCCTAGTTGAATCGACAAATTTTGAGGATTGCGAGCTATCAATTGGTCATAAACTGTCACAGCCTCATCAAAACGCTTTTGTTGCAGTCGCACTCCAGCCAGTCCGCCCAAAGCAGCATCAATAATATCGCTATTATTTGGCTTGCTAGCAATCACAGCTTGGTAACGTTGAGCGCTAGCTTCGAGACTACCCTCACGACGCTCAATTTCTGCTGCTAGTAATTGGGGTGCGAGGTCTTTAGCACCTGCGGGGGTAGCTGTGTAAGCTGCCAAAGCTTGCCTTGCACCATTTAACTCTTGGCGCTGCACATACATTTGCGCCACCCGGAAATTCAAAAATGGTACGTTAACCCCCATTTGTAAAAGATTTTGGTACACAGGTAAAAATTCTGGGTCGGGAACATCAATGTTCACTAAGGCATTAGCTAGCTGTTGTAACTGGACGCGATCGCTCGGTGCTGATTGTATTGCAGTAGCCAAACGCTGTTTCAAGTCATTTTTACCGAGTAAACCTAGCTGATTTTCCAAAGCTAATTGTTGCACCACCAGACTTTGATCGTTGGGAAATTCTAACGCCACCCGTCGATACAGTTGCAGTGCTGTTTGTCGTCCTTCGGGGAACCCAGTAAAGACATCAGCGACTTCGCGCAGTAGTTTGGGGGAAGGGTTGGGATCGGTTTGCAGTGCTTGACGGTAGAGATTGAAAACTTGCTGGGTGAGAGTGGGGTTATTGGTGTACTTGCGAATTTCATTGAGCGATCGCGCTAAGGGCAAAATCGCATCTGGCCTTCCCTGTAATACATCTAAAACCGCCAAAGCTTGAGCTTGTTGTTGATTGGCAAGGTATGCTACAGCTAGTTCTTTACGGGTTTCAAACCCTATCTGGTCAAGTTTATTGGAGCGCTGCAACTGCGCTTCTAAAACCTGTACTGCCCCTCCAGGATTGCCTGTTTCTCGTAAGGTGCGACCGTAGGCTAGTGCTGCATACTCTGTAATAGCTTTGCCAGTGGTGCGGTAGCGGTTAAACAACTCTAGTGCTTTAGGAAAATCCCCACTGTAACTATAAGTTTGAGCCGCATCAACAACTGCCTTTGGCGTAGGGTTGTTGTTCAGCACGATTTGGTAGTCTGCCAGGGACTCGCTTAATCGTCCTTGATAAGAGTAGAGTAGAGCACGGTAATGACGACCTTCTGAGTCATTAGGATTTAACTCTAATAAAGTTGTTAGAGCCTCAATTCCTTTTAAGTTCCATTCAGGACGATAAGTAGCCAATAGACCAACTGCCTTTAAAGCTAGTTGGTTGTTGGAATCTACCGCCAGTACTTGTTGATAAGCACTCCAAGCTTCGGGAATACGTCCGGCTTTGCGATAAGCGATCGCTAATCCTAACCTAACTTGCGAAGATTGCGGTTGACTTTTAAGGGCTTGCTGGAAGGCTGCGATCGCATCATTAATCAAGCCTTTTTTTAAGAATGCAAAACCCTTTTGTGCCGATGCTGATAAGCTCTGTGCTTGAGCAGGGGCAATGCTGCCCAAAAATGGCACTGTTAGCAAGTAAGTAAAAAGGAAAAATGAACAAGTAAAAAGAGAACGATATTTAATTTTTTTAGCTTTTCCCTTTTGCCTTTTATCTATATTATTTTGACTCATTGAGTAATTCTCCCTCTGGGAGTGATATCAAATTCTGATTTCACCCTGATACCGAAGACTGTTTCTGAGAAATCATCACGCGCTTGAACCGAAAAGCCTAGCCGTAGATTGTCAAGAAATTTAAAATCATAGAACATTTCCAATACATCAGGACGCTCTCCACGACGCAGGCGATCGTTAGAGAGAGCGCGTCCATAGGCTATTCCTACTCGGTCATCGGGGGTGAACAGATCCACAAAACTAGCTCCTAAGACGTAAGTATTTGCACCCTCTCCTAAAGTGCGGTTTTCGTAGCGACCATAGCGCCCAAATAAACCTAATTTCAGATTGGGAATAAAAACTTCGGCGTTGACACCGTATGCTTCTTCGCGATCGTTTTTATCAGGGCCAAATTGATTGTTACCTCTGGCAATGCTAAAGCTTTCAAGGAAGCTATCACCAACACCAGCGTCGCGATCGCTGGCATAAGTACCACGAATAATTGCATTGCCGTAACGGATGCCGATTTCGCCAGCAAATCCATCTAAAGAAAAGTCACCGATTTTGTCTGCTGATGAAAAGACTGCCGCTTTCACTTCAATATTGTCGGTGACACTCCAATCGGCTAAAAAACCAGTGCGTGAACTAATCCCTGTCGCTGCCAGTGCTGGGTTGGTTTGAAACACCGGATTAAAGAATTGACTTGCTCCATCTTTGGCAAAGCTGTTGCGATCAAAATAAGACGTTAAATCTATTTGACCGATCACAAATCGCAGATTAGGTACTCCTGCTAGTGAAGTCGCCAAATAAAGCTCGTTGACGTTCAAACCATCGTTTCGGGAGTCATCCAAGTTGCGGTTGCTGCCTTGGCTTGTTAAGTCCAGGGTTGCCCCAATCAAAGCTTGAGGAGACAGTGGGTAGACTCCGCTGACTCTCGCCCGTGCTGAGGTGTCGCCACCTTGGTTAATATAAACTCCTTGGAATTGTAAAGAGGGTTCCCTTAAACTACTGCTAGGGAGCTGGCGGCGTTGTTGAGTAGTTATCGATGGGGTAACTGGCACTGCTGTGCTTGGAGTGGGAGTTGTACTAAGGACTGATGGTGTTGTCTGTGGATTGAGTAATTGTTGATTAAAAGTTGGTGCTGCTGGTGCAGTTGATTCTGGGGTTGCAGGCAAGTTGGGAAGTGGTGGCAGGGGGGCTGTTTGAGAACTGAGTAGTTGATTAAAAGTTGGTGCTACTCCTGGTGCTGTGAATTCTTGCGTTGCAGCCGAGTTGGGAAGTGGTGACAGGGGGGCTGTTTGAGAACTGAGTAGTTGATTAAAAGTTGGTGCTGCTGGTGCAGTTGATTCTGGCGTTGCAGGCAAATTGGCGAGTGGTGGCAGTGGGGCTGAACTACTTGGTGGCTCCGAGCCGTTCATCTGTCCCTGCAATCCTAAATTAAGGTCAGAAGTGTCCCCACCTGCTGCCACTCGTGGTGCTGCCGGGGCTTTTCCAGTTACCTGCTGCTGGATAAAGACACTCTCCATTTGTTGGAGATCGTTGACTGGTTTGGGTTCCACAACTTTCAACACTGGATTAGCGATCGGTGCAACTGCTACACCAGTCGTTACACGTGGAGGAGGCAATGTTTGCGATCCTGGCTGAGATTGACTCTGATTGACGGGTAATTTAGGCACTGGTAGCGGTTCTGCTAAACCCAATTGGTAGTCAATAGTCTTTAGCTGAGATGGGTTGACTTGAGCTGAAGATTTTTCGCTCAATGCCAGTACCCAGCAAATCGAGACGGCGACAGTACAAAGCAGTGGATAAACCTTGTGGTACTGGCTTGGAAAAGTAAATTTATAACAATCGAGTACTGTTTGCCTCATCAGCCTAGTTGGGTAACAACTACATATTTAGGTTATTAGATGTCGCTACTTTAGCAAACTAAATGAGTATTAACCACTAGGTTGGATAAAATTTTTAATTTTCAATTAATTGATTAAGAGTCGATAAAACTTGTTAGTTTTAAAAATAAATTGGGCATAATAGGTAAAAATCTGAGTTAATTGGCAAATAAACAAAAAAATATGCTTTTTACCATGCAAAATCTTGATTCAAAGACTATTTTGACCAAATTAAAAGCTTTATCTCCTACTAACCTCCAGGCAGGTATTTGCCTAATGCTTTTAACTGCCAGTTATGGCTGTGTTCAAAAAGCACAAGAAAAGGTGGATATGAAAATTGGAGATGTACAATCTATATCAAGTAAAGGTGTATACAACGTCGTCGGTAGTACCAATCTGCCCGAATCTAGCAAGATTACAGTGGCCGCTGTGCGTTATTTGCGTCCGGTATCAGGACAAACAGAAGCTTTACTGAATTCAGATACAAATACTAACCGTTCAATTTTGGCTCGTCAAATTGTGGAAGTGAAACAGGGAAAATGGGAGGCTGCGCTGAATCTGTGGCAAGTTTCACCCGATGGTAGTTTCCAAGAAGTCTGGCAAGCAAATCCAGCACAAATACGACTATTTCCAGAAGGTGGCGTTACATTTGTAGCTATTTTCGATCCTGCTACTCAGTCGGAACAGCCAAATAATCAAAACTCTCAAAAGTTGAAGTTAGAAAATCAACAGCTTGAAAAGCTTGAAAGTAAGTTGATTCGCTTTACTAACGAAGGTGAAAAATATTTACAAGTTAGCCAAACCTTAACAATACCCATACCTACGGGGAAAACAATACCACCTCGTCGGCAACCCGAAGACTTGAACGGTGGTTGGGGAAACCGATATCAAATCCCGCCGCAATCTATAGCTTCTAAAAGTACCTTACCTCCACCCATTAAAAATAGGCAAACGAATGCCTATCTAACTCCTTCAGAGTTTCTCAGGTGAGAATTAAGATGGGTATCAAACCCATAAAATAATCCTATCTAGGTCTATGTACCCCTACCCTACTTCTTACTTGATTGAGGGCGGGGTACTGTAGCCCTCAATCGCTCTCTTTTTGATAGATAAAAACTAGAATACCAGCCTCAATATGAGCGCTGGCATCCAGATATTAATTACCCAATAACCACCAATTCAGTGGGCATTGATTTGAGTAGATTTTAAAGGACAGTATTATAGTAAATCTGAAATTTAGCTGGGGATTCTACCTCAGCATTTGTTGCTTGAGACGTTAGTTGCAAATTCTCCTGCATTGCTTGCATCTGTAGCATCATCTCTTTAATTTGGTTTTGCAACTCTTCAAATTCTGATGGCATAATTGCTATTTGATTCACTTCACCAGCAGTAATTTCTTTGATATTGTTGGGATTCTCTTGAGCATAGCCAAGGAAAGTTTGGGCAGATGCAAACGCAGAAGTAGCGGCAATATCTCTGATAGTGGTAGTGGTATTTTTTTGAGTTGCAACCTTTGGTACAGTATTTACTGGTTGTGTGTGCGCTGGCGTCGGGATTTGCGCTCCAATAGGTTGAGATGCAGTTATTGCAGAGTTTTTTGAATTGAGAGCTTGGTCAAAAGGTACCTCGTCATCTAAAAAAGCGCTCAATCCAGAAATTTGCAGTCGAGGCTCGGAAACTTGCCATTCTTTTAGTAATGTCTCTTTTTGCTGTAGGTGTTGCTCTAGATTAGATAATTCCTGTTGAATTTTCGCTGATTTGGAAGAAGAATTTCGCCAACCACAGAAAGCGAGTGCTGAAATTCCAGACCCTATACTAAGTGCTGTTGCAAAGACTACGTAAGGAATAGCAATATCTCTAAGTTTGCCATAAAAAATAGGTTCTTCCTGGAATTTGATAGCAATTTGTTTATCACCTAGTGTAGCAAGGGGAAATGACATTAAAGAAAATACACTTAGAGAAGCGATCGCAGGTGGTAGTAAAAATTTTTGCAGTGCAGAAAGTGTCATATCAGAAGCTTTTGTAAAATAAAAGACTATGAGGAGCTTGCAGCAGATATAATTACCGCTTATAACATCTAGCTTGTATAGACTTTTCGCGGTGACTCAATATGTGTACTGCCTTAGTATCTAAATTATTCTGTATCCGAGATATTTTCAATAGACAACTCATGAAGAACTCAGTAGATTACGTAAATTTTTTGTAAATTAAACAACTATCTAAAATTAAATAAAGGGAAATACAAAACCTAGATACAAGTTTATACGTATTGGTAATTAAGGTTTTCAGCGTTATTGACTTCCACTATCCAATTTTTTAGGGTACAGAAACAATAGTAGCTAAATATTGCTCTAATATTACTAGGATGGTCAGAGGTATGGAAGGTTAATTAAGTAATACAAAAAACTGTAATATGAATGCATTGTAATCAGACTACAAATATTTATAGTCGGCTAAAAATCATCTTTACAAAAATCATGCTTAAGTAAAGATACGGTAAAAGTTTTTTGCCAGAAAAAACTATTGCCTATATTTTTGCGTATTCAACTTAGATATTCTTCTACAATAAAAGTAATAATAGTATGCTATTTGTCGATAAAAATAAATCAAGAACATTGAAATTACATAAGCAATTACTGATATTTTTTCTAAGTATAACAGTATTTTTAGTAATTATTTTTACTAAAACACCTGTTAGTATTCGTTTAGATGTTTCTAGGGCTGCGACGCCAATGGTTTTACCACTTTCAACAATTGGTAGAACCATTGTGGATGCCCAAGGCAAGGTTGTATTGCTAAGAGGTGTTAATTGGTTTGGTATGGAAACTGATACACACGCCCCTCACGGTTTATGGAAACGAGATTATAAAGAAATGCTGGCACAGATTAAGAACTTAGGATATAACGTCATCCGGTTACCTTATTCTGTGGCAGCCTTGCGATCGCTTGATGTAAGTGGCATTGACTTTGGAATTGGCAGCAACCAAGAACTTGAAGGTAAAACCCCCTTGGAGGTAATGGACTTAGTTATTCAGGAGGCGGAACGTCAAGGATTGCTAATTCTGCTCGACAGCCACCGCCTCAACGACCTGCAAATTCCAGAATTGTGGTATGGAGACGGTTTTACGGAAGCAGACTGGATCGATACTTGGACAATGTTAGCAATCCGATACAAGAATCAAACTAACGTTATTGGCGCAGACTTAAAAAATGAACCTTACGGGAAAGCTAGCTGGGGTGATAACAATATAAGTACTGACTGGCGACTAGCAGCAGAACGTGCAGGCAATGCCATTCTCAACGTTAATCCTAATTGGCTAATTGTTGTTGAAGGAGTGGAAAAGAATGTCCCCGGTCAAAAACTGCCACAGCATTGGCATGGCGGAAATTTAGAAGGTGTGAAACGCTATCCAGTATGTTTATCTCGTTCTAATAAGCTAGTCTATTCTCCTCATGAGTACGGCCCTGGGGTGTACAATCAGCCCTACTTTTCTGCTTCTAACTTTCCTAAGAATCTGATTGATCGCTGGCAAATAGGATTTAACTATATCGCTAGTCAGAATATTGCTCCCATCTTGATTGGGGAGTTTGGGGGACGGGAAGTAGACTTAAATTCCAAAGAAGGAATTTGGCAAAATGAGTTGGTGAAATACATTCAAAAAAATAACTTGAGCTTTACTTACTGGAGTTGGAATCCTAATAGTAGTGATACAGGCGGAATTTTACTAGATGATTGGCAAAGTGTTGATCTACCCAAGCAGCAATTACTGTCCCAACTGCTCTCATCGGTACAAGTTCAACCGCCAGATCAACCGAGTAATCCTCCTGCTTCCCCAACTCCTACTCCTTCTGTCTCCCCATGTACTACTCCTTCTATCTCCCCAACTCCTACTCCTTCTGTCTCCCCATCTACTACTAATATTGCCCAACTAAAAGTCACTACTGACATCAATTCCAACTGGGAAACTGGATTTTGTGTCAGCTTCAAAATTACAAATCAGGGTAATACCAAGGTTAACAACTGGCAACTGGCATTTTACATGAATCAAACTAAGATTAATAACTTTTGGAACGCAGATTTTAAACAGCAAGGAGCTATACAGTATGTAGTGGCTCCTTTGGACTGGGGAAAAACAATTGAACCAAATCAAGTACGGGATACTGGGTTTTGTGCCAACAAACTTGGTTCTGACTACCAACCGCAGCAAATTAGCGCCGTCTCGATTTGAAGTCAAAACTTAAAAGGCGAATTTGTCATGATAGGAGAAATCACCAATCCCATTAACCATTGAGTATTAACTCAGCACACAAGATGACTGAAGCAACAGCAACTCGTCCCAATACCCACTTCCAGGAAACCAGGCCAACGATTCATTACGTGGTGGCAATGTCCCAACCAGAAACCCATCTGTTTGAGGTGACTTTACACCTTGTCGATTACCCCTCGCCGATTCTCGATTTAAAACTACCGGTGTGGACACCCGGTTCCTATTTAGTCCGGGAATACGCCAAGAATTTACAGGATTTTGGGGCTTTTGCAGAGGGTAAGCCTTTACCTTGGCGGAAGATCAGTAAAAATCACTGGCAGATAGATAAAAAGGGTGTTTCAGAATTAACTGTACGTTACCGCATTTTTGCGAATGAGCTATCGGTAAGGACTAATCACTTAGATGCTACCCACGGTTATTTCAACGGTGCGGCACTATTTTTTAGAATAACGGGCTGGGAGAACCAACCTATTCGCGCCACCATTGTACCACCACGCCCGGAATGGCAGGTAACTACTGCCTTGCCACTCGTTGGTGAGGAAACAAATACTTTCTTGGCTGGCGATTTTGATATTCTTGTTGATACTCCCTTTGAGATTGGTCGCCACCAATTGTATAATTTTGAGGTTTTGGGAAAACCCCATGAACTGGCAATCTGGGGGCAAGGAAATTTCCAAGCCCAGCAGATGATTGCTGATATTCAAAAAATTATTCAGGTAGAAGCAAAGATGTTCGGTGGTTTGCCATATCAACGATACGTGTTTCTACTACACTTATTTAGCCAAGCTTTTGGCGGTTTGGAGCATAAGGACTCTTGCTCCTTAATTTACCAGCGTTTTGGATTTCGCGCTCAAGATAAGTACAATCGCTTTATCCAATTGGTAGCACACGAGTTCTTTCACTTGTGGAATGTCAAGCGAATTCGTCCAAAAGCATTAGAGGTTTTTAATTACGACCAAGAAAATTACACACCATCATTGTGGTTTTGTGAGGGTACTACTAGTTACTATGACTTATTAATTCCTTTGCGGGCAGGAATTTATGATGTTCAATGGTATTTGAATAATTTGGGCAAAGAAATTACCAGATATGAAATGACACCGGGGCGCAAGGTACAACCCGTTTCTGAGTCGAGTTTTGATGCCTGGATAAAACTCTATCGCCCGGATGCCAATAGCGGTAATTCCCAAATTTCCTACTATTTAAAGGGAGAAATGGTATCGTTATTGCTGGATTTACTGATTCGCTCTACTCACGACAATCAGCGCTCCCTTGATGACGTGATGCTGAAAATGTGGCAGCAATTTGGACAAGCTGAAATTGGCTATACCCCAGAACAGTTGCAGGAAGTTATAGAATCTGTAGCAGGAATGGATTTGACTGATTTCTTTAAACGCTACATTGATGGCACTGACGATTTGCCCTTGAATCAGTATTTAGAACCCTTTGGCTTGCAGTTGGTAGCTGATCAGCAGGAAGAACCTTACTTAGGTGTGAGAATAAATACAGAGAATGGGCGGGAGATTATTAAGTTTGTGGAAACAGGTTCACCTGCACAAATAGGGGGAATTGATGCAAGTGATGAATTACTAGCAATTGATGGAATTAAGCTAATGGCGGGTGGCTTAAGCGATCGCCTGAAAGATTACCAACCAAACGATAAAATTGAAGTCGCAGTTTTCCACCAAGACGAACTCCGTACTTATTCCATCATCCTCACCTCACCACATCCCACTCGGTATCAGGTAAAGCCTGTTGAGCATCCTAACTCCACACAACAGCAAAACTTTGCTGGATGGCTTGGGGTAGCGATCGCAACTGTTTGATAAAGGAATTGGGGATGGGGCATTGGGCATTGGGCATTGGGCATTGGGCATTGGGCATTGGTTACACCCCTCTCCCTCATCTCCCTCATCTCCCTCATCTCCCCAATCCCCAGTCCCCAGTCCCCAGCCCTAAGCCGTTCTCACTGCCCCAGAATAAATCAAACCCCGTTGCAGATCCAGGGTTATAATCGCCCCGTCCCGAATTGCCTGCGTTGCGTGCTTCACACCGACAATCACTGGCACACCGAGACGCAAGCCAATGACTGCTGCGTGGCTTGTAAGACTTTCCTCTTCAGTAATAATTCCGGCAGCTTTACGAATTGCCTCGACGAAATCGGCACTAGTGCGGGGTGCAACTAATATGTCTCCAGGATTAAAGTTACTCACATCCATACCAGTATTAGCCACCCTTGCGCGACCACTTACTGAACCTTGTCCCAGCCCTATTCCGTGACCTAATATTGCCGTTACCACCTCTACCTTTATCAAATCTGTGGAGCCGGAAATTCCCTGGAGTGTGCCAGCAGTCATTACTACTAAATCTCCCTCAGACAGCAATTTAAGCTCCTGAGCCACGTTGATCGCAGCTTGAAATGTCTGACCAGTGGAAGGTAATCCTAGCACCAACAGGGGTTTTACTCCCCACACCATTTGTAGCTGTCGCGCCACATTCACATGGGGTGTCACTGCCAAAATCGGTGTATGGGGACGGAACTTAGAGACATTGCGAGCTGTTGCCCCCGTTTGCGTTAGGGTCATGATTGCTGCTGCGCCTAGTTGTTCGGCAATTTGACCCACAGCTTGACTAATAGCATTGGGAATGGAGCGCCGGGCATCTCTCGAAGAACGTAAGTTTAAGTGTTGGGCTTCCTCCTGCTCCATACGCTCGGCAATTCGTGCCATCGTCGCCACTGCTTCTACAGGGAAGCTACCCACAGCAGTTTCATTGGAGAGCATTACCGCGTCGGTGCCGTCTAAAATCGCATTTGCCACATCCGATACTTCCGCGCGAGTGGGGCGGGGATTGCTCACCATGCTGTCTAACATTTGGGTGGCGGTGATGATGGGAATTCCCAAGCGATTTGCTGTAGCAATTAGCCGCTTTTGGAGTACCGGAACATCTTCAGCTGGCAATTCCACCCCTAAGTCACCTCTGGCAACCATTACGCCATCACACAAAGCCAGAACCGCCTCCATTTGTTCAATGGCCTCGTGCTTTTCAATTTTGGCAATCACTGGCACTTGCTTGCCTGTACTGGAAATTAGTTCTTTAATTTCGATCATGTCCTGCGGATTGCGGACAAAGGAAAGTGCCACCCAATCTACACCTTGATCTAGACCAAACATCAGATCCTCTCGGTCTTTGTCGGTCATTGCCTTAATTGACAGGTAAACGCCGGGAAAGTTTACGCCTTTGTTGTTAGAAAGTTTTCCAGGCACGGTGATTCGACAATGCAAATCCCCTTTGTCCCGGTTAATCTCCTGCACAACCATTTCTACTCGTCCATCATCAAGGAGGATTTTTGCGCCAACCGGGACTTCTTCGGCTAAATAATCGTAGGTGACGCAACTAATTTCCTGCGTACCTACAACTGGACGATTTGTCAAGGTGAAGCGATCGCCTTTTGCCAAAACTATAGACCCGTTGTCAAACTTTCCCAAGCGAATTTTTGGGCCCTGCAAGTCTTGGAGAATAGCCACTGGCTGATTTAGTTCAAAGGCGGTTTGCCGAATTAAGCGAATACTACGCTGATGATCGGCATGAGTTCCGTGGGAGAAGTTTAGCCGCAGCGTCGTGGCTCCCGCTTCAATAATCGCCTTGAGCATTTCAGGACTGCTAGTGGCGGGGCCAATAGTAGCGACAATTTTTGTCCGGCGTAGAGAATCTCTTAATTGCATAGGGGCTGAAGTTAGGGAGCTATCTGGGAAGTCATCGTAACTTAAATGGCATCTCCTTTTCAGTCACTGCTATATCAATAGATATAAGCAGTTAGAGAGGGCTTATGGGAGAGTGGAGGCTGTGGGATAGACTAGATATAGTACATCAATCTTGTATCCATCCTCCTAACAAACGTTGTTTATCCCATCAACTTCTTGCCAATTGTCACACCCCACTTATCAGTAAAGACTAGTCCTCGTCTGGAATCATAGCGTTATTCATCTACTGATATGCAAAGCTATGGATAAATATTGCTATACAAAACTTTACAAAATTTTATTCTTTCCTAATCTTTATCGTATATTTGTAATGTTTGATTAAGAAGGAGTCAATGTTAGAGATGATCGCATCGGAGGCACAAAAGCCACTGACAATCCCGCCAAAGGAATTTTTAGCGCCTCCTGGTGATTTTAATCCCACGCTACTACTTTTTTTGATAGCTGTAGCAATGCTGGTGTTATCTAACTTTGGTTACTGGCTTTGGGAATGGCCGCACTGGCTGTGCTTTAGCGTTAACACTGTTGCATTGCATTGTGCTGGGACGGTAATTCATGACGCTTGTCACCAATCTGCCCATCGTAACCGGGTGATGAATGCGATGTTAGGGCATGGCAGTGCATTGATGCTAGCTTTTGCTTTTCCAGTGTTTACGCGGGTGCATTTACAGCATCATGGACATGTCAATCATCCCGAAGACGATCCAGATCATTATGTCTCTACGGGTGGCCCGCTATGGCTGATTGCGGTGCGGTTTTTGTACCATGAGGTATTTTTCTTTCAACGGCGACTGTGGCGTAAATATGAGCTATTAGAATGGTTCATCAGCCGCTTAATTGTTGGTGTAATTGTTTATATATCAGTGCAATACCACTTTTTGGGTTACATTCTGAATTTTTGGTTTATACCAGCTTTTGTGGTGGGGATAGCACTGGGATTATTTTTTGATTATTTACCGCATCGTCCTTTTGCGGAGCGCGATCGCTGGAAAAATGCTCGCGTCTACCCGAACCAAGTTCTCAATATTCTGATTATGGGACAGAATTACCACTTAATTCATCATTTGTGGCCTTCTATTCCTTGGTATAATTACCAACCTGCATACTATGTCATGAAGCCCCTGTTAGATGAAAAAGGATGTTATCAAACTTCAGGATTGTTGCAGAAAAAAGACTTTTTTGAGTTTGTTTATGACATCTTTCTAGGAATTCGGTTTCATCATCAAAAAGAATAAAGTTGTTGCGTAAAGCGATGCCTACGGCGGGCTGCACCTACGCAAACGAATGGCTAGTACTGGGAAATTGATAAAAGTAGATCATGACCAAGGCTAGCCTTCAGAGTCAACTGAGTGCGATCGCTAGACAGTTCCAGATTTTTGAATGTGTTCCCTGTGCGATCGCCTTGCGCCAATTCCTCATTGCTCAAAACATTTCTGGTAAACAGGTTAGCCTCTTTACGGGTAGCACAGAAGATCCTTTCTGCAATATCTACCATGAACGCCTCCGACAAAACATTTCCATCAATGGGCGACATGAAGCGATCGCCGTTGAAATTGATGGACAAGAATTCATCTTTGACAACATCCACCCCGAAGGAATTTCCAGAGTAGACTGATTAATAATCTATACTGCCCTGCCCAAGATTTAGGCGGCAATTTCCAAATCACCGAAACCGAATTTTAAGCAAGAGGGACAGATGGTTGATTTATATGACCTAATCCACAATATACGGAAACGTCCTGCCATGTATTTAGGACGAGCTTGTATATCCAACCTCCGCACTTTTCTAGCAGGTTACTGCTTTGCTCGTCGCCAGATAGGAATCCCTCAAACACAACAAGAACAGCAATTTTCCGAATTTCAAACCTGGATTCAGCAAAGATTTAATTTAACTTCCAATCAGACTTGGGATCAGATTATTTTATTTTTTTCCCAAGATGAACACACTGCACTAGAGCAGTTTTTCAAATTGTTTGATGAATTCATTCAAACAGAACATCCTAGAGAACTTCAACCGAATACAACGAATAATTTGATAATGGTTTCAGGAACCCAAGATTAAAAGAAGCTTGAAATGGATGCTTTAGTGCAAGAACTCTACACAAATCTTTGATTTGAACGCACCACCAACTAAACCTGCGGTTATAGTTGGGGATTCATGCGATCGCAGTAATTAAACTCACGTTATATTAAAGGCGGAAGCTGCTACAGGCTGCGCGAAACACCCAAACGTGAAGGCGGAAGCTGCTACAGGCTGCGCGAAACACCCAAACGTGAAGGCGGAAGTTGCTACAAGCAAGACGGAAGCTACTACAGGCTGCGCGAAACACCCAAACGTGAAGGCGGAAGTTGCTGCAAGGAAGGCGGAAGCTGCTACAGGCTGCGCGAAATACCCAAACGTGAAGGCGGAAGTTGCTGCAAGGAAGACGGAAGCTGCTACTCTTAAGGCGGAAGTTGCTATAGGGAAGATAAACAGAGGAAATTTTTTGGTATACGAAGGATTTTACACCCTTGCTTTCTCTGGTTTGTTGAGGGTTTAAAAAGCAAGCTACGCCATGACATCTATTCTTCTGCTTGTTGTATGAGGAACTGAAGTGAACTACTCACACTTGCCTACGGCTGAAGTTGATCGCTCCCAATTCATCAGGAATAGCCTCAAAAACTCCGTAGTTTTTTTGGTCTTACATTCCCTCCAAGGGCAGGAGTCCTGGTTCCCAAGACCCAAATCTTTTACCCTGAGCGAAGTCGAAGGGTTCTCTTGCAACATATACTTATTAGCTTGGTTTTCGCTTGTGGCATTGATGGTCAAGATAGTAACTATCTTACCAGAAAATGCTGGGGATTCGTCAGGGTCTTTTCTGAGAGCAGAAAAAACGCTATCTGGAAATTCGATAGATATCGTTTTCATAATGTATTTGTTGTTGATCGCTGAATTTATTATATAAATCAAGACCATGCGATCGCAGTAGTAGTAATTGATTTACGGTTGCAAAGCTAATTAACACCATCGCAGAGAGTGCGTAGGCGCAGCCCGCCGCAGGCATCGCTATTTTTCTTGCGATTTCTCGCTCAAGGTACAACTTCAAAAGACTGATTACCACGAAATCGATAGATGTGGAAATCTCGATCAAGAGTAAAAATTCGTCTCTGATTTAAGGTTTCAGCAGTGGCTACCAATAAAGCATCTGCCAAATCCATTGGGATATCTCGATATTGCTCCATTAGCGATCGCATTCTTTCTTGTTCTTCTACATTATTGTGGTGCAACAAAAGAATCTGATCGGCAACATAGCCCCATAGCTCCTGCTGTGCAGACCATCCACCATAGCGACCTAACAAATACATGGCTTCTGTAAAACAAGACCAAGTTGTTAGTAAAGGGGCTAATAGCTGAGGTAATATATCAACACAACGTTGGTGATTGGCATCGCTTTGGTTAATTAAAGCAATCAGGGCAGAAGCATCGCAGAGCGTCACTGGTTTAACCTTGAAGGGTCATACTTAGCTGACAAAATATCTGCAAAAGCTTCCCTTGTACGTTCAGACAAGTTTGATGGCTGGAAATTCACTTGCCCTACTCTTCCTTGCAACGACTTGTCTAAGGTATCTGTAGATGCGTCACTTGAAGTTTCATTAGTCAGGATTATTAATTTTACTCGTCGTCCAGTCAGTTCAGAAGCACGCAGGAGAATCTCTTCCCACGTTCCTTCAAAAGTTTGCTGTTCCATAATTACTCTATTCAAAGTTAGCTTTCTGGCAAATACCTTAACATAGAAGCAAATACGACATCTTGATTATGGGAACTTGAAATGGATGCTTTAGTCCAAGAACTTGACACAAAACTACGTCAATGGCAACCTGACATTGCTCAACAAGTGCGACAATGCCTTGCAGAAATTATTGAACTGGCAGACCAGGATGCTCTAGATATTCTTCGCTCTAGAGTGGTTGAACAAGAAGTATTGGATTTGATTGATGAACCTGAAACCTGGTGAAGTGTGGCTGGTTGATTTAGGACTTGCAGCCAAGACGCGCCCCGTCGTCGTTGTGTCTCGCTATGACCCCACTCCGCCGCGTGCTTTGGTTCTCTATGTACCAGTAACTACGCAAAATCGGGGTAGCGCATACGAAATTGAACTGCCTGCATTGCGGTTTTTACGACAAGGCTCTGTTGCTAATGTTCAAGGTCTAGGTTCAATTCCTGCTGCAAGACTGGAGCGTAACCTGGGCGAACTGCCAGATGAAACATTACTCAAAATCAAACAGGCTTTGATGTTTGCTTTGGATTTGGAAATTGAGGAACAGCAGGACGATTCAAGAGATGTGGATACCACTTCATAATAGACGCGATCGCGATCGCCTACAGATAGCATCAAAGCGCATCAGGGTGTCAGTCTCAACCAACCATCTCATTCACATCAAAATCCAACGAGATTGTTACATTATCGCATTGGGTTTGACTGCAATTGTCCAATACTTAAATGTTTCACCCCCAATCTCCTCACTATTCTCACGGTAGATTTGCCGCAAGCATTCATAAAATGCTTGGGCTTCATTCTCCAATCCAAGTGTCATTAAGCATTTTAAGATACGGGTTATACGAAGATAATTGTGGTCAAATATACAGACCCATTCACGTTTACGATTCGGATAGTCTTTTGACTGGCTGACAAGTATTTTTCCGTCATTACTCTCGTGGCGTTGCAACCCATAAAATTTAAGCATAACTGTGAAGGAACGCAGCAAATTTTGACGTAGGTGTGGGTTGCTTTGAAATGCTTGAATTACTTTCTCATCAACAATGGGTGCATCACGATTGAATGCACTTCGCTCAGGTAAAGGGAATAACCATTGAATGTAATTGTGGATGTACTCCAATTCTTCAAAATCCCAAGTCCACATCTCTTGAATTGTGCGACCTTCTGAATCTCGTTGCTCCCCTAAGTAGAACGGAACAAGCATTGCACTGAGTTGTTTTTGATGATTCATTGCAAACTCCCTTCACAACTCAACATCTTGATGTTAGGCGCGATCGCCTCACCAATAGACCTTAAATCACTACGGCAAACTTAGTAATATTCTCCCACCAGCAGCAGGTTGAGCAGCCGCGTCAGCACAAAAGTATAATTATGTGCTGTTTGTTACATATATTTTATTTAAATAATTTACACTTTTGACTTAACTGTTGGCTGTGATGTTTGTAAAGACTGGGGCAAACTCCAGTCGGGACGCAAGCTGGCGGCGTTGCGTAAATAGATATGATGAATTGAGGCGGAGGTTGGCAGATAGGCGTGGATTAAGAACCGAATGCAGCGCTGTAAACTGCCTTCGACATGCATTTGCTGCACATCCAACATGGCCACATTATCCCAACCAGGACGCGCTCTAGCGATCGCAGCTGGAAAAATAGCATCCAAATCGCGTGTCACTGAGAAAGTCACACTAATCATGTCCGTCGGCTGGAATTGATTCCGGTTTTCTAGTTCATCTAGAAGTTCTGTCACTACCTCTCGCATTGCCTCAACGGTATTTTCTGAAACGGTTGTTGCTCCGCGAATAGCCCGCATTTGCCACTCCACGCCCAAATCCTCCTTAAAAGAAAAAAGTTAGGGATTAGGAGTTAAGAGTGAGAAATTGAGAGTTTTAACTCCTAACTCCTCACTCCTAACTCCTAATTCATATTAGGGTCGATATAACCACAAGGGTAAACCACTAGTAGACATTTCAAATTCGAGCCAATCAATTCCAGATCGAATTCCTGATGAAACTTGACGACTTCCTGGTAAAAGGCGACTCAATAAGGGTTTACGTTCTTCTAGGGTATAGCAGAGAGTTTTTTCTGGATCAAGTCCGACTAGTTCTGCTGTCCAGCGGCGGGCATCTTCTTCTGTGCCCAGGCGATCTACAACACCCAATTCTAGGGCTTGCTGTCCAGTAAAAATCCGGCCATCGGCGAAACTTTTCACAGCTTCTACTGTTAAAGAACGGCCATCAGCTACCGTTTGGACAAACTGCTGATAACTTGTGTCAATCAACTCTTGCAGGATGTTTTCTTCTGGTTGAGTCAGTTCCCGATCAAAAGACAATATGTCTTTGTAAGGGCCAGACTTAATTACTTTGAAGGAAACACCGATTTTTTCTAGCAAGCGTTCCAAGTTATTCCCACGCAGAATCACACCAATACTACCCGTAATCGTACCTGGGTTGGCTACGATGTGTTCGGCTCCCATACCGATGTAGACTCCTCCAGAAGCCGAAATATTGCCAAAGCTAGCGACGATTTTGATTTTTTCGCGCAGACGCTTCAGGGCGCTGTAGATTTCTTGGGAATCTCCGACTGTACCGCCAGGGCTATCGATACGGAGCAATAATGCCGGAAACTTTTTTTCTTCTACAGTTTTCAGGGCTTCTAGGACGCGTTTGCGAGTAGCACCGGCGATCGCACCAGTAATTTCAATCCGCGCAATTTGTTTTCTAAACTTGGGCTTAAACGGCCAAATCATGAGCTGTCAACATACCTCGTAATAAACTCAATATAAGATGCCCAAAGGTCAGACGACCTCTTTTGCTCTGTTAAGAAACATGAGCAGGCATTGTGAGCATCAGGATTTTAAGGAAATTTTTATATTTTGCAGTGAGTTTTATTTGATATTCTCAATGAATACTAATCAAGTCCTTCAAAATTGCAGCTAACACAAAATGCCAAACTCTAGTCTAGCGTCCAGCATGATGATTTAGCACAGGCTATTTTAGCTGTTTTGCGGAATTAAAATTCTACAACCCTTGTTATTCTAACTTTTTGACCTTTTAAGGATTGGTTTACTAGGGTCGCGCACCTGTACTAGTTGTCAGTAATTAATAACTAATAACTAATGAATAATAAATATTTAGTCAATAACTCCGGCACTCAATTTAATTAATAAAATTCATTGAGCAACACTAATCCCTATTTAGGTTAAAACCAGTAGGACTTTCACTTTTGGCAATATCACTTTTCCCTATCTTGTACAGCCCATGAGCGCCTGACGAAGCTATTTCTACTGCTTATGAATCAATTCGTAAAATTTGACACCGATAGTAAACGTACATATCAAACAGTGCGCCGACGAAACTACAGGTCAAACTAATCACAAATAGTCCACGTAGGGGAGTTCCACTGCCAAAGGTGGCGAGAAAATGCATAATCTGAGTAGCGATCGCCTCAGTTAACTCTTGTAAACCGGGGAAGTAACCGATGAGGGGTAAAAGGAACAATCCGCCGCCAACAAGTAGCATGGGAGCGACAAAACTAAAAATGATTGTCAGTAGTAGGGAGCGGAGAAAGTTAGTGAAAATAGTCATTTAAGACAAACTCCGTAAGTAGACATGACAAGAACTAGATAGCAGTTCGTCATTTTCTACAATACGTGCGATCGCTCCTGACCAGCCAATTTGTCAAAAATCTTAAGTTTTCATTAAAATAAACGGCTACCAGTTACAGCACATGCTAAGGAACTAGAAAAGGATTTTAATGTACAAAACCTTTGCACAATCAAGGTTATAGCCAAGGTTAGCACCTATTTATTGGTTTGCAGCACCTTTAATAACAATTTCATTTTCTGAGAGCATCTTTAATCTAAGTTAATATTCAGCGCCGTGGGGAGTGGGGAGTGGGGAGTTAGGGGATGAGGGGGATGAGGGGGATGAGGAGGATGAGGGAGCAGGGGAAGAAGAACTATTGACCAATGCCCCATTCCCCATTCCCTATCCCAATGACTTCCGCTATTCTTAAGGCAGTCACCGAGTTAGCTACAGAACATTGAACCAGACTACATCCAAATCCAGTTTAGGAGAATGGAGTCAGCGGCTGCTGGCGGCGATTTTTCTGGGTGGGCAAGTACTAGTTCACCTATTGAGGGGCAAAATCCATCGGCGCAACACCTTGCAACAAATGGCAGCAGTTGGGCCAGATTCCTTATTTATTGCTTTATTGACGGCTATTTTCGTTGGCGCAGTGTTTACCATTCAGGTGGCGCGGGAATTTATCAACTTTGGCGCAGGAAACATTATCGGCGGAGTGCTTTCTGTCGCGTTGACACGAGAACTCTCTCCCGTGTTGACAGCAGTGATTTTAGCTGGGCGAGTCGGTTCTGCCTTTGCAGCCGAAATCGGTACCATGCGAGTCACAGAACAAATCGATGCCATGTTGATGTTGAGAACAGATCCAATCGATTACCTAGTTATCCCCCGCGTCCTTGCTTGCTTTTTAATGCTACCAATTTTAACCCTCCTGTCTTTGGTAACAGGGATGTTTGGGGGATTAATAATTGCAACAAATATCTACAACCTGTCTGATACGGTATTTCTAGACTCAGCCCGTAACTTTCTTGGTATCTGGGATATTATTAGCGCCATGATTAAGGCGTGTTGCTTTGGTATTTTAATCGCCGTAATTGGTTGCAGTTGGGGGTTGACGACAACAGGAGGAGCCAAAGGTGTAGGACAGTCAACCACAACTGCTGTTGTGACTGCCTTGCTAATTATATTTGTTAGCAACTTTTTTCTTTCTTGGTTAATGTTTCAGGGGACTGGCAGTGCATTCTTAGGGGTGTAAAAGTGAGGAGTTAGGATTAGAGACGCGATTAATCGCGTCTGTACAGGAGTTATGAGTTAAAACTCCTCACTCTTAACTTCTAACTCCTGACTCCTAAAATAGGAGAGAGATGCCTAGTAAATAAAGCAGGATTTAAAACTGTGACCAGTTCATTTGCTCCTAACTCCACATCAACTGTGGAACTCAAGCCTAGTTACAATCTACCTATAGTGTTGGTGATTGCCGCTATTCCACTACTGTTGGTACAACCGTGGGTAGGCTCCGTTTTTACACTGTTTGGTTTATTTCTCATGTTTCAGGCGTTAACGCTGCGTTTGCAATTTACCGTCACCGACTTAGATATTTACAGAGGCGAAAAATTGATTCGGCGCTTTCCCTACCAGGAATGGCAAAACTGGCGGATATTTTGGAATGGAGTTCCCATTCTCTTTTACTTTAAAGAAATTAAAAGTATTCACTTTTTGCCGATTTTATTTGATCCCAATACCTTGAAAACTTGCTTAGAACAACGTTGTCCGCGTATTTAGTCTTGAGTTCGATCTGTGCTGAGTCGTTTCGATCTAGACTCATAACTCAGCACTCATAACTCAGGACTTTTATGGCAGGTCAATTGTAATATTTCTGAAAGCTATTTATTCGCGTCATAGGAATTACACTATTGTTTATGAACCCAGAGGCATCTCAAACCCCAGAACCAATTGATGAGCGGTTGGCAAAAAAACAAGAACAGAACAATGCAGTTGAACATCCACTCAATCCATCTGTTGAGTCAGTGGGAGAAACAGGAGCCATTAGTTCGTCAGAAGACTACACAGCTTTTGAGCCACTCATTTCCAATGCAGAAGTGGTAGATTTTACACTAGAGCTAACAGAAAATTCAAATGGCGAGTTTGTAGCGCAGTCGGAACCGGAAAATACCGCACTGGGATCAGAAAACCATTCATTATATGCACAAGCAGAGCAGCGAGTAGCAGAGTTGCAGAGCGCTGAAGCTGCTCTCAAGGAAGAAATAGCCAAGCTGCAAGCTTTTTACAAAAACCTTCAGGCGCAAGTGGGTGAAACTCAGACATCATTGGGACGACTTGTGCAAGAGTCACTGGTGCAGTTAGAACAACGCAAACAAACCCTGCAAATTTCTGTAGAACAACTAGAACGCCGACAAGAACGTATCCGCAACGAGATGCGAACCACTTTTGCTGGTACATCCCAAGACTTGGCAATTCGGGTGCAGGGTTTTAAAGACTATCTCACGGGTAGCTTACAGGATTTGGCCGTTGCTGCTGAACAGTTGCAACTAACGCCAAGTGTGGTGGAACGAGAAAAACCATCTGTAAAAGAGGCTAAACCAGTTGAACCCCAACCTGGAATACCTCAATTTGCCCAACAGCAGTTTCAAGATACTACAAAGCAAATTCGCCGCTTAATTGACCAATATCGCAATAAACCCGATTACTATGGGCCAGCGTGGCAACTACGCCGTACCTTTGAGCCAATCCACGCGGAGCGAGTCTCTAACTGGTTTTTTACCCAAGGGGGACGGGGTGGTTTGCGGACAATGGGTAGCCGCTTACAAAATATTTTGATTGCCTCAGCTGCAATTTCGATATTACACAAGCTGTATGGCGATCGCGTCCGTACTTTAGTCTTAGCTAATACACCGGAGCGATTAGGTGAATGGCGGCGCGGCTTGCAAGACTGTCTGGGAATCGGTCGCCCAGATTTCGGCCCAGACCGGGGTGTGGTATTATTTGAGGCATCTGATGCTGTTGCTCAGAAAGCAGACCGATTGACCAAAGCCAATCAACTGCCCTTAATTATCATTGACGATTCAGAGGAGCAAATCAGTTTGTCACTGCTGCAATTTCCCCTGTGGTTAGCCTTTGCTCCTGACCCCAAAGCCGTGAGAAACTATGATGATGACTTTTAAATTAGTCATTAGTCATTAGTCATTGGTCATTGGTCAAGAGGTATTACTCTTGACTTTTTTAAATTTTGAATTTTGAATTTTATTATGGCTATTTGGTTAACCGCATGTGGGGCAATTATCGTCATAGCTTACCTGCTGGGTTCTTTTCCCACTGGGTACATTGCTGTGAAGCAGTTAAAAGGTATTGATATTCGGGAAGTTGGTTCAGGTTCCACTGGAGCAACTAATGTACTAAGAACCTTGGGGAAAGGGCCAGGAGCATTCGTTTTAGTACTTGATGCCTTAAAGGGAGTATTAGCGATCGCTCTAGTTTACTGGTTATTCAATTTTAAACCAATTCAAAATTATATCCCCCCAACGGTAGATGCACAAGTGTGGCAACCGTGCGTAGTAACCTTAGCTGGGTTAGCTGCCATCCTGGGACATAGTAAATCAATTTTTTTAGGCTTTACCGGTGGTAAATCCGTTGCTATCAGCCTGGGGATTTTGTTAGCAATGAGTTGGCAGGTAGGTTTAGCAACAGCCAGTGTGTTTGCCATCGTCGTGGCGATATCGCGGATTGTCTCTTTGAGTTCAATTGCAGGTGCGATCGCAGTTTCCATTTTCATGGTAATTTTGCATCAACCGTTACCATATATTCTGTTTGGGATTGCCGGTGGATTATATGTAATTTTGCGCCATCGCACTAATATTGAACGACTGCTGGCGGGAACGGAGCCAAAAATTGGGCAAAATGTAGCGGCACCAGAACAAACTACATAATGAGTTTTTGGTACATACCTCGCCCCAAGCGATGCCCTGAGCAAGCCGTTAGGTGAACGTGGTATCTCTTGGCCTAATGACAAATGACTAATGACTAACTTTGCCTTTAATTAAACGGTGAAAAAGGCGGCAAGGCCACAAAAAAGCTCCACATATACTTACTGAGGCGATGGCGGCCACAACTCGCCAAGTCGAACTAGACTCAGTGGCAGAATCTGATGGGTGAGCTTGTGTGTTTTTAGCTAATTCTGGCACTGAATGAGATAGCTGACTGGCTGTACTCACCCCTTCAATCGCTGCTCCAATTAGATAAGCTACTAGGGCAATTACTAGCCAGTTATTCATAATATTCAACTGTTTGAACTCTGAGCGTATGCTTGGCAGTAAGGAATCATTTGATTTCTCGTACTAATGATTGCCGCCTTGCCCGAAGGATAATCGACCTTCAGCCGTATCACGAATGAGGGGCAGTTTAGATTTTATATAAGTATTGAGGCTGCTATCTGCCTGGGGATCAATAGACTGCTTTGCTTTTAACTGCTGGAGAAGCACTTGTACTAAAGCAGCATCGTCAAACTGGAGCAGGGTGCTGACCTGGGTAGACTCGATTACAGCCCAAAGCTGTTGCATCATTTTGGCAGTGACCATGAGTCTGTAACCTCTTAAGCTTTTCTTTATATTTACACAGATTTGGAATTTGTAGTTAGTTTTTATCTGAAGATTTATAAACATAGAGGCTGAAAATGCCTGAGTCAGTTAAACCAGTTGAGTTATAGCGTTTTTCAATTGGATTGAAATTTTTTTAAGACGGTGCTGGCTCTCCTTAAAAAGGCTTGTAATTACCAACATTTTTTTGTAACAGTCAAAGTGTAGCACTGACCCACATCCCGCCCAGAACTTAAGTTCTGGGCTAATAGCTCAAGTCCACTTAAGTGGACTTAAATTTTCGCTTTCACAAAGTCGGGCCATTTACATCGCTTAAAATCTTGTATTTAGTCCTCTTGAGAGGACTTTAGCTATTAGCTTTGGAATTTATTCCCAAGCGGGATAGCAACGAAGCAAGTGATTAGACCTTTTGCAAAAGTCCCTAATACCCCACCCCCAACCCCTCGCCAAAGCATCGGGGAGGGGAGTAAGGGGTGGGGTATTAGGGGTGGGGTTCAAATTGTTTGATTTATGCAAGAGGTCTATTGAAGATTGAAAAGATGTGGGTAATAACAAGCCTTAAAAACGAGGGAATTAGAGCAAGGCTTTTGAAAAGCCACAATGCAGACATACGTAGGCATTAGCGCTTTATGGAGGTAAACTTCAGTCGTCTTCGCTGTCGGGTACTTTTGCTAGAAATTTATTGTGGAACTCTAGCACAAGCTCCTTCTTGACCAGAAGGATCGGCAAAAACTGCTAAAGTGTGATATTCAGGGTTATCTGTTTTATATATCACACGAAAAGTATACAACTTATTTCTACCTTGCCCTTCAGTAACAACTGTTAAAAGTGTATTGCTAGTGGGAGGAAGCCCAGGAATATTCAGTTTTTGAATTCGTCTGAGTTGAATTACATTCGCTGCGGAGCTTTTACAATCTCCTGCACTACTATTAGAGTCTTGACCAAACTGCATACATACTGGCCCATCAAAGTCTATAGTTACCTGTGATGGATCGTTTAACCAAACTTTTTTAATTACTTCTCCAGCCGGAATAAAGCTTAAGTTTGTTCCTTGTTGATACCAAACGTCGATCGTAGGTATCGCTCCTCCTAAACCCTGTGCTTGACAGGAAAATATGGAACGCAGAACAGCGTTATTAGCACCAGCGCGGCCTACCAACAAGAACATAGCAACCGAGAAAATTAAGGAAGCTATAGGTAGGAAATAAGAATTACCTGGGGTATTTCCTGACAAGTTAGGATTATTTTTCATGGTTGCAAATGGGGAAATTGGTAGATAGAACAGGAGAATATGGTAAAGATAGAAAGAAAACTAATTACCAATTACCATTACTCAATCCAAAATCTAAAATTGGTATAAATCCTATCTCCTAAAACTAGATTGGTTGATTAACGTATAATTCAACAGTTGTGCCGGCTTGCATAAACCAAATATTAGTTGGTTGTGACATTTGGGCGATCGCCTGTTGATTACGTTGTCCAATTTGTTGTGCTAGAGACTCAGTACCACCTTGCAGAACCGCAGCTGCAAGGTCGCGTCTGTTCTCAGTGATAGTACCAGTAGTAGAAGTAGTGACGGGGGTGGTGCTGCCGTCGCTATTAGTGGTGGTGGTGGTGGTGGGTAAGGACACGAGTGTGGTATCGGGGAGATTTATTAACCCTGCTGCTCTACTAATACCATTCAAAACGAATGATCCTACATCCATTGATGCTATAGACGAACCTTGATCGGGATATTTACTTGCTACTAAAGGTTTACCTTGGCTACCGCGAACAATAATTGCATTGTTGGGTAAGCTTTGTTCGGTAGGGTTGCCATCATTTTGCGAGATAAGTTTAACTACGTTCATCTGCACAAGACCTTGTTCGTTAATCGAACGAATTTCAGCTAGGAATTCGGTGTTTGCAGCTATAACGGGAGTACCATCCTTAGATTTTAGGGCGTCTTGCAATCGGATCACAAATACATTTTTCGCTTCGCTTGTTTCATCACCACCGCCTGACCTAGTAGTAGTTTCCCCAAATATCGCTGTTGCTAACACAGCTTTAGCACTAGTCCCTACTGCTAAAGATTTTTGTCCCAAGGGTTGCGCTTGGCTCACCGCAGGAGCAGGAGTTTCCGGTGGTGGTGTCTGTTGCTGCGGCTGCAGATTGTTTGCAGGTTCAGGAGCAGCTGCGATGTTATTAGGTTGACTGGTAGCATTTACTTGACCGTAGCTACCTAATTTTGCTAACCTTCTCCACTCTTCAAATACGCTTGGTGGAGATTGTGGAGTTATATTGGCTACAGTCTGAGGTTGGGTGTTTGGCTTCACAACTGGTAGTTGGGGCGATCGCACAGGTTGAGAAGCAGGTACTTTAACGATGCGCTCAACTGTCACTGTCCGAGGTACATAAGCTGTTGGTGGTGGGGGTATTGGGATCACTCTTTCTGTACCTCTGGAAGATACTGACGGTTGTTGTAAGGCTACTGTTGGCGTTGATTTGGCAGTTCTGAGCTGTTGTTGGGCGGCTTTCACCATTTCTGCTTGTTCAGTCAAAGCTAATTTCGTTTTTAGAGTATCTACTTCGCCTGCTAGCTGTTGAGAGGTGGATTCATTAGTTGGCTGCTCAGGCACTTGTGGGGAAACAATATCTGGCTTTTTAGAGCCGGGGTTCATCAACTGGGACAAAAACACACCACCTACCAAAACGATCGCAAAGGTAGCGGCCCCTACCAAGCCTAACTTGGCAAAGGGATTAGATGAGAGGGGTTGCTTTGTCTGAACATCTTGTGGTTGAGAAAGCGATTCTTGTGGAGTTGCAGAGTCTTCTGATTCTTGGGTATCGGGAGAAGAAGATTCTTCTTCAAAGCCGACTAACCTTGACATCCGCGATTCCCAATCAAAAGATTCTACATCTTGTTGGTGAGCGTCGTTGCTTAGAGTAAATTCATTTTGAGCAGGTGTTTCCGCAGGAGTTGAGTATTTAGTCATGGTAAAGCTTGGTTAGGATTTCCAGAACAATTTTTATCTTTGATATCACATACATTATAAATTTCTAATCTGGCTTCACCAAGGCGGTAAGCTGCGAACTGCAATGGTAGTGCTGCATTTGGTAGGGAAGTTGTGGGTTCATCTATTGCTCTAACTAAAATTTGTTTATTAAAAGAAACTGATTTTCCTAACTTATCATAACCGCTAAACACTAGTTGATTAGCAAACATCTCCACTTTCCACTTTCCATTACCTATTTCTGTCGGTTGAGAAATTTTTTGGATTACTAGTACATTCTCTGCTCCCCTATTAACATTTTCAAATTGGCTATCTGGATTTAAATTGGTAACTTCTGACTTAAGTTTTTCTTTAAAATTATCAGCTACCAGTTGGGAGGTAATTTCCCAAACTTGCGTTGGCGGCTGTTGATCTGACCAGGTAAGCATTAAGCTCATAGTTTCACCTACAAACCGCCGAATAGCCTCTGGCTGCCGCTCTAAATTTGGTTGGGGGTCTACGGTTATAGTGCGACCATCAACAAGCTGCACTAAACTTTGAGGTGTGAGTTGCCGGCCTAATTGTTGTAACATAGACCCGTGAAATAGTAGTAAAAGCAAGGTCAATACATGTAACCCAAATGTTCCTACTGCTAACAGTGGCAATGGGTTATTTTTCCTATTTTCTGGTTTGAGTAATTGCATTAATATTTATATAAATTGAATTAGTGAATTAGAAATCTTTAGGTCTTATTTGATTTTTTAAAAAAGCCCTCAACTCGAAAAGGCTGATTCCCCAGACGCGATTAATCGCGTCTCTACCTACTCATCTAATAAAGCTATCAGATGTTTGTCCAGCCCCGCATTGGGTAAATCTATTTTGATTAAGGTTGTTGTTGCCATCTAGCAAACATAAGTTACGAATTTCATAAATTTCTAATCTATCAGCGCGGACACTATAAATTGCTTTTTGCAAGTCTGTGCCATTGTCGCCTTGGGGATTACCGAAATAATCTGCTGCACGTACAAGTAAATCTTTGTTAAAAGGAGTTATGAGTCTTGCACCACCAACTCGGTTTTTTTGAATTAAGTCGGCTACCATACCCACTTGCCACTTACCTGGAGCAATTTGTTTTGGCGGATAAACCCGCTTAATAACTAATTGTGATGTCATGACTAGGTTAGGATTTTCAGAGAAAACTTCTGTCGGTGTCATTTCTGCAACTGTGCTTAAGAAACCTTTACGAAAGTCTTCTGATAAGGCAAAACTAGCTATCCAACTGCTGGTACTAACTTTTTGGCTACTTCCTTGAGGTGTTTGAATAAGAACTCCTAAATCTGGTTTGGGGTTTGCAACTTCTTCAATCCTTTGTGGTGGTAAAGTTCCAGACCAGCTAAACATTGATATCATCGTTTTGCTGATGAATTGGCTAATTGCTTCTGGTTCTCTTGCTAAATCATCAATATTAGCTACTGGTTTACCGTCTATTAATTGCACAAAGTTGGGAGCTTTTCTCACACTGAGTTGGCGAATATTTAGCCCTTGTAATAAGAATAAAAATAAAACTAATATATGTAAACTGAAGGTTGCGATCGCAAAAATTGTCAAAACACTTGCCGTCGTTCTTTGTCTTTTTTCCAGTAAACGCACCATTTACTCACCTCTTTTGCAGAAAACTTCAGCTATTATTATATATTAATTATAGATAGGGCTATTTTATTTTATACATAAACCGCCCATAACTAAAGTTCTAGGCTAATAGCTAAAGTCCGTTAAAACGGACTAGAACCTTTGCTCAGTCATCTTTAGATGACTTTCGCTATTAGACTCAGAATTCATTCTGAGGCGGGCTAGATGAGAATGAAATAGCCCTGATATTAATTCCGATTTGCATATAGTTCAGCAGTTACGACACTTATCAAAATTTTATTCATTTTGAATTTTGAATTTTGAATTTTGAATTTATATTCTCTCCCTTACTAAAGAAGCTGTATTACTGATACCACTGAAGACTGCAAAACCGCCAGCAGCAGCCACAAGTAACGATAAAATTGGTGCTAAAATTCCCAGAAAAATTATGAACCACATTAAATCTGGATCAGCACTAACATTTTGACCTGGCCCATTTACAATAACTGCGGCAGTCACCACAGCAATAACATTGAATGAAATTTTTGCGATTCCAATAGATAAAAATCCGGTCAGCCATGCAAAAATTGGTTTACCAGCTACAGGTAGTAAAGAGCCACCTACAGCTATTGGCCCTAAAAGTGCTATCAGCAACATAGTAGCTTCTATCAGATTCTGAAAGGCATATTGCAAGGAAATTAAAAAGTTTTTGATGCTTGTTTGGACTGTAGAACCTAACAAAGAATTAAATGAGGTTTCTGATACAAAGCCTTTGCTATATCTAATATCATCTACCCTAGTTTGTAGTCTAATTATCCAGTTTTGATTTCTGTATGTATTTCTATATTTCTGCAAGAGAATGTTGATTTTATCGGCAGCGCTGACAAAGCATTGACTTTGTTGAGTGCCAGTTAGCGATTGGCAAGGGCGCAGAAAAGAACCAGTTACTTCTTCAGCAACACTCATATTCAGTGCTTGCTGATAGATTTTATTGGCATCTGCTGTTACCAATATTTGCTGATTTACAGTGTTTACAAAATTCCGCAGTCCCAGTGTCAGATTAGAAAGGATACTTCCATTGCCTGAATTACTTAAGAGAATCACCACCACAAAAGGCCAGATTAAAGCTGATATTGGACGACTATATTCGTAGGATATTAAGTCTTTGAGGAATTGTATCATAAAAAATAACAGGGTTCCTACCGCAAAAAAAATACCCAGATTTGTCAGCGCTCCATACAAGTTATTACTGGTGGTATTTTGTAATAAATCCAGCCATTGTTTATTCCAACCATTGGCAATACTTTGGGAAGTTACTGCACCATTATCGAGAACGTCATCAATGCCTACTTGGCGGCCTACTTGGGCAAAAATTAGTTGAATAGGAAGTTGCATTTTGAGTTGATGGGCTGTTTTTTTTAGATTTCGTAGGGTGCGTTACGTTCCTAACGCACCATCCAGGATGCTTTCGGTACGTTACGCTATCGCTAACGCACCCTACCAAACTGTTTTTTAGACTTCCTGTTGGTTTGTAAGAAGTTTAGAGAATGTCTTAAAAGTCCTCTTGTTGGTAGCAAAACGTTCTAGAACCCCCTAAATACCCCGATAAATTGGGGGACTTTGATTTCGGTTCCCCCCTTAAAAAGGCTTGTCATTAGCAACATTTTTTTTGTAACAGTCAAAGTGTAGCACTTACTCACATCCCGCCCAGAACTTAAGTTCTGGGCTAATAGCTCAAGTCCACTTAAGTGGACTTAAATTTTCGCTTTCACAAGGTCTAGCCATCTACATCGCTTAAAATATTGTATTTAGTCCTCTTGAGAGGACTTTAGCTATTAGCTTTGGAATTTATTCCTAAGCGGGATAGCAACGAAGCTAGTGATTGAAAAGATGTGGGTAACGACAAGCCTTAAAAGGCTTGCTCTCAGAGTTTATTTACCCCCCTTTTTAAGGGGGTTATAGGGGATAAATAAATGCCTAAAATCATAGCCAAGCACTTTTCAAACAAGCTCTTAAGGATTTTAAAAAATATATGGAAAATTAGAGTTTTTTTATCCTAAAATCCTACTCCCCAACTTTTTCTCTGTCGGTGTTGCTGAATTAGGGGATGACTTCGCACAATAATTTATCACGAATTTCCAATGGTTTTAACCGCAAATTCATCCCGCATTTATCCAACGCCTCTCTGCCAAACAAATCTAGTTGAGAAGTAGCTCGTAAAAGTCGCGCCGCTTCTGTAGATGTATCTACTCTCCGAGCGCGATTTGCCTCTTCTGCCTGCTGAGAAATGTTTGCTAAATTTAAATTAGAATATTGTAAAGACTGATTTGTTTGTATTGTCTGAGCAAATGTTTCAGCTACAATTTTTGATTGTTCCTGTTGAATATTAATAGCTTGTAATTGAGTCTTCCCTAGTGCATCTGCTAAATATGATATAGCCCTAATAGTACTAGATCCAACTTGTTGAGGAATATTTCCTGTTGTTAAATTTTCAAGGTTATCAGCTAAACCTTTAATTCCTCTACCAAATCCACTGTTCCCTACCTGCGCGTCGTTGGCAAAACCGGCAATAGCTTCTAGTGTGTTTTCAGTATTTTCTAACTTTTCTTGTGTCCGCTTTTGTCCTTCTTTACCAAGAATAGCTTCCGATGCTCCACGAGTAATAAAACGATTGAGTTCATTACTAGCTATATTTCCCCGTACTGCTGCATTATTTTCAAAGCGGCTTCCTCTAGACTGTGAACGATAAGATTCGTTGATAATGTAATTACGAACTATTTGTCCCGCAGCGACGGGGTTAGGTATCTTCAATTCTGTATCTCCCTTGGAACTATCAAGAGCATTTCGACTCTCTGCTTCTACAGGGTTTAAGTTTTCGCTCAGATTATTTTGAAAGTATTTTCCCATATCTATAGAATATGATTTAAAATCAGTCCAAACCTGCCCTAATCCCGTCTGTGTTTGTGCCATTGCTGGTAGGATTGCCAGGGATAGCAACGCAAGAGTAAAAATGGTAGTTTTTCGCATACATTTGTGCCTGAAAAAGGTAGACGATATTAAGTAGAAAGTCAGAAATTTCGAGGATATTTTAAAAGTATTTTTAGTAAGTTCAAAGCCTCCCAAACCTAACCCCCCTAGCCCCCTTCCCTAAGAGGGAATGGGGGTTTCAAAGCCTCTCTCCCTGTGGGGGAGAGGTTTGGAGAGGGGTTTCTGCTATAATGTGCGATTTTTCAAGCATTTTCTGAGCTTTTTAACTATAATTTATAACTTTTTGAATCACTGTTAACTGCTAACACAACCCGATTAACTACTACGCAGATTAGCCACTAACTGACGTGCAAATGCAGAAATTGCTTCATATTTATCGCTATGAAGTTGCATCATTTTACTACGTGCAGTTTGTTCAGCAGGGTTATTAGCAACTGCTGCCAATTGTTCGTAACCTGGATAATAACGACAGAATGTATAAATACCGTTATCATCTAACAGCCATTGGCTATAAACGCCTTCTTTGCGGGGAAAGAAGCTTTCTGAGGCATTACGAGCAATAATGTTGCGAGGATATTTTAAGATATCTGCAAAACTATCCACTGCAACGGGCTGAATGCGTCCAATCAATCGTGTTGTCAAGTTTTGCAAAATCTTAGATGCAGCTTTAGATTTGGCAATTGTATCAGGATCTTGTCCTGATAAGATGACTCTGATACCGGCTTTAGCGCCGTTTGCACAAACTCTGCCAACTAAGTCAGAAATTTGCTCGAATTCAAATAGAATTGGTGCTTCGTCAATGAAGAATATAGAAGCTGGACTACCTAATGCGCGTCGTAATGCTGCTGAATAGGCACTCAGAGATAGTACGGCTGCATCTTCACTATCTGATAGGTTTCTCAGAGCAAAAACTAATAGTTGTGCATCGGTAGGAAAGCTAGATGGTGCAGAAATGGCTTGTCCCACGCGACTAGAAAGCCAAAACCGCAAGCGCAGTTGAATTTGACTCAGCGCGTCTTCTACTCTGCCAGTTAAAGTACTTAGCTGCAAGTGTTCTGATGAACAGAAATACAGAAAATCTTTTAAGGTAGGGGTTTTCTGCCAAGCAAGAGTGCCAAATCCTCCCGCCATCGCCTGTCGATATCGCTCTTTTATGCCCTCATCAGCAAAGAAGGCTTCTAATGCTAAGTTGAGCAGCGATCGCACGGTTTGCGATAAAATTTGACTTTCAGTGGATGATCCTAAAACCATTGTCATCAACGCTGATTCTAGGAAGGCGGTATAATCGTTAAAGCGATCGCGCTGTTGTTCTGGATCTAGCGATCGTAAGTCTGGCTGTTCAAATAAGTTATTCGATTGTTTGGAGATATCAAAGTACGCTCCATTGACCCCCATAAACTCTGTGTAATCAGTGAAAGTAGATGTACCATCAGGTTTAGGGAAATCTAATGCCACAACAGGAATACCATGCGCCAAAGCCTGAGTTAAAATCCCTGATACCAACACCGATTTACCAGCACGAGTTGTAGCAAACAGAGCTAAATTTTTGTGCTGATTAAACAAATCTAAATGTACCGGTGTTCCGCCTTCTTCAGCAATCAACTCAAAGCCTTGTCTATCACCCCGTTTAGTTAAAACTAAAGGCATTAATCCGGGAACTTCACTGGTTAAATATAGCTGGCGACGGTTGAAAGGTGTCGCTAACAAACCTTCCCAAACTATTGGTAGAGTTTGCAGCCAAATTTTCCAGGCGTACTCAGTTTCCCTAATTAATTTTGCTGGACGTTGAAAACAGTTTTCAATATATCTTGTTGCCTCATCTAATTTATCGACAGTTTGACGATGTACCAAAATAACGATGCTCGTATAAATCGGGACTGCACCTTCAAATAATTGTTCTTGTGCTGCTACCGATTTCTTCAACTTTAATTGGGCGTTGACATCAATAGTTTTACTTTTTTCTTGAGCCATGATTGTCGTCATGTTTGACTGTTTCAAGACTCGTTGCAAAGTAGTTTTCACCACTGCTGGATTTGCCGCAGTCAACTCACAAAAAATTTCTGTATCTATTACTGTTTCTCTGGCTAACAGTTCCCATAGATATCGCAGTTGAGCAGATTTATTTACCCAACCTCCGGGTTTTTCCAGAAATGACAGGACGCCAATATAACGATTGTTAACATTCACCCAACGGCGATCGGCACAAGGTACACTAGACTCCATCAGCAAAGTTGTGCCGTGGATATTCTCTAGAAGCAATTTAGTACTAGCTAAATCTGAATTAACTTGCTCGTGCAGTCCTTGTTCATCTAAAGTCATCAACTGGGGAATCGGTATTGGCTGCGTATCATTAAACCTTTTCCAGATGCCCTCCCAGAGTTCATCAGCTTTTAAAGGCTTAACATCCAATCCCATTTGGTTAGATAAAATTTGCTCCCAGCGTAGAAAACCTTGCTTGTAAGCATTTGTTATCAGCGTTTCAATACGCTGGTTTTCTACTTCTGAAAGATCCCCTTTGAATTTTAACCACCATGATTCAGCTCTAACTAAAAGCTTCTCTATCCAATCATCTGCATTTCTGGAGTTGGATTCAATAGTGTAAGTGACATAAATCCGCAAAAATTTAGGCTTACGAACACCAGAAATAGTCAATTCTTTGACTCTGGCTCTTTCTGCCATCAACAAATATTTTATATCTCGTGATGGGGCATTTCTGATTAGCGATACTAATTCTTTTTGGCGCTCTTTGTCTGAACTAAAAGATCCCAAATGCAGTGTCATTCTTTCACCGCTAGGAATGTCTTTCAATCCGGCTTCAATGTTATTAAAGAGTGTATCGATTTGTTCTGGTCTTAAAGTGGTATGAATTCCCTTACAGTCAAAACCAAAAACAAAGCAAAACCGATCTCTTTGAGTGCCTTTTGTCAAAAGGTAAGCGCCAATATCACGTCCATTCATTGCGACACGCAGCATTGTCGCCAAGTGCAAGGCATCTTCAAATGGTGTTAATCTACCTTCATTTCCGGCTACGCCGACGCTTTGTTTTCCGATTTTTTGCTTCATGGTTAACTTCCAATAAGCTTTGATAACGAGCAAAGCCTCTTGTCCAAGCGGGAACGCCAATAAATTTACTTAAAAAACTCCAACTCCTACCACCAGTTAAAATCCACCAAGTTCCTATTCCCCAACCTGTCATTAGTATTGTCCACAACCACTTTTGAAACTCTTCTTGGAAAATGCCACCAAAAACTCCATTGACAATAAAGTAGGAGGCTAAGGCAATTACTGTCCAAGGAAGAATTTGATCGGCAGGGATTGGCCCTAATGAGGGTTGGCTTCCTAGAATCTGATTCACTGGACGAAAATCTTGTTCCCGCTCTTGAGACATTTGAAATATGAAATATCTAAATTATTTACTGCCCTTGTGGCCCAATTACAAAGCGTGTGAGTACATCAGCAATGGTAACAGCAACAACCACTAATAGGGGAGTTCTGGCAATACTTTGCCAATCCTCATCCTTACGCACTGCGTTAATCACACCAACTAGAGAAATTGCAATATAGAGTAAGTAAATTGCCCGCAACACATTAAATATCAAACTTATTGCTGCCTCACTACCACCACCAGCTGCTTGTGCTCCACCTAAGTTTCTTTTGAAAAACCTTTCAGCTTCTCCAAAAAACTGTGCTTGTGCAGGGGCTGCAAACCAGTCTAACCAATACAAACTCAGAATGACGGCTGCTGCTAAAATTTGTAATAATATTAGCGATCGCCTTGGTAAATTCACCTGCTGGCCAATTTGCTGTATGATAACTGCAATTAAACTACCAACTAGTAAACAAAAAAGCAGGATAGGACTTTTTAGGCTGATAACGCTTACAAGTACAGCACAAGCAATCAAAAAGGGTACAGACTCAACCAGAATAATCAAGCTGGATTCCAATCCCAGTTTTAACTTATGAGATCCTTTGACAGCGCTACCAGTTAAAGCTTTGAAAAAGTTTCTCTTATGAGAACTTTGTCTAGACATTGCTAATTTTCCTATGGTGTACTTGAGTGTTTATTGTCTAAAAATTTACCATACTTAAATCAATTTAACATGATTTAACATTTATTTTTAATCAAATTTCTGAACTTGCAGTCAAGTATCACATTATATACAACTATTATTTAATTAAATAAATATTAATATTTATTTAAAAGCAAGTATGTACCGTTGCAGAAGCTAGGTTTTGAGCCTCAAGCCAGAAATCCCACAGTCCTCCTCAAGTTTTGCCCTCTCAGCGATTAGCCTCACTTAGAGGTTGGGGAATGCGTTGACATCCTCACCGTGGCTTTAGCCACGGTGATTCCAAAGATTACTCTTTAGGTTTCCTCTTTCCACGACCCGACTTACTTGGAGGAGTTTCCCCACCCACGCAGAGGTCGATGTCTCCAGAGGCGATTAACGTTCCCGTATGCCCTACGGTACGGAGTCCAATCTCAAGTATGTTCCGTGCCGCGTTCCAGTCCCGGTCAAGAGTTAGCCCACAGTCAGGACAAACATGAGTTCTAGTGCTAAGAGATTTTTTCACAACCTCACCACAGTTAGAGCAATTCTGCGAAGTGTAGTGAGGTGGAACTGCAACAGTTACCACGCCAAACACCTTGCCAAAATACTCAACCCATTCACGAAACAGCGACCAAGAAACGTCACTAATCGATTTAGCCAAGCGATGATTCTTGGCCATGTTTCGCACCTTCAAATCTTCATACGCCACAAGGTCGTTAGACCTCACCACGCACCTTGCTGTCTTAACAGCAAAGTCTTTACGTTGGCGACTTACTTTGAGGTGTTTGCGCGCAAGTTTATTTCTAAACTTAATTCTGTTTTGAGAACCCTTTTTAGTCTTAGACAAACGGCGTTGCAGTCGTTTCAAAGACTTCTCGGATTTACGCAGGTGGCGCGGGTTAGCAACTGTTTCCCCGTCACTATCTGTATAGAAGTGATTCAATCCCACGTCAATACCAATGGTTTTACCCGTTGGTTTCCGCTTTTCTATTCGCTCTTGGTCAATGCAAAACTGGACATAGTACCCATCGGCACGACGCACAACCCGCACTCTCTTGAACTGTTTCAACTGATAGAAATGCAAATCGCGGGTTCCCCAAAGCTTAAAGGTTCCCGATTTAAATCCATCAGTGAAAGTGATGTATCTCCTATCTTCCGACAAAGCCCACCCACTGGTTTTATATTCAACAGAACCATGTGTTTGCTCTTTGTTAAAGCGTGGATATCCTTTCTTTCCTGGATTAGATTTCTTGCAGTTGTCATAGAACCGAGCGATTGCCGACCACGCTCTTTCTGCGCTGGCTTGACGGGCCATAGAATTAAGATTCTTGGCAAACTCAAACTGCTGCGCTAGCACAGCGCAATACGCAGAAAGCTCGTATCTGCCTACATTTTTATTGTCCATCCAGTATCTCAGGCAACTATTACGAACAAACCGATCAGTCCGAATAGCCTCGTCCAGCTTTCGATATTGCTTGCTTTGTCCCTCAAGTTTTGCCTCAAATACCAGCATTTTACGTCATACTCACTGACGTAATTATCTCACAAAGTCGCCCTTCTAGGGCGAGGCTTTAGACCCAGTTTTTCGGTAAAAATTGCAGATAATGTTTGGGAGTTTGTATTTAACCTTCAGAAGGCTGTGTAAGTAAGACCTAGCAAGGTTAGCAGTATTATTCATACAGGATTTGCACCTAGATAGTTATATCTAAATACTGACATATCTTAAGTTTTATGGACACCACTACATAATGCAATAATACTAAATATTTATTCTCAATATTTAACTGATTTTGGTAAAAATTAAAACTAGTTAAGCAGGGTATTTAGTTGTCTAAAAGTCGGGATTCAATACAAATTTACTGTTGTTCATGCCCTAATATACTTAATATCTATGGATCAGAATAGTTGAGAAAAGTTTAACCGTCAACTATGTTATAATTAGATGGTTGAGAAATATTTTCGGTCATGTAACTGACTATATAGACGCTTCTCCGAATCTAAATCTCTACACCCTTTGATTCTGGAGGTGTTTTATGTCAGTTTATATTGCCAATCTATCCTTTAGAGATGAGAGTCTTCAGCATTGCAAAAATTGAAATTTTTAGTTAGCGGAACTATATTGGAATATTTCGTGTAAAACAGATACATCCCATTGTCCAAGAATGTGCTAGTACGGACAAGTTGAGGGTGTCACAAGCCCAGATAATATACGGTTAGTACTTGAACTTATGCCAACGGATATAATTACCCGTCCTGACTCACTCACAGAAGATTGCTTTTTTACTTATGCCCTTGGGACTGATTTGCACGATACCAATTCGACTGCCCAATATTTACGCAGAATCAGGAAAGAAGATAAACCCTATATCGACATAGCTGTTTCTCCCAGGCCTGGCTATCGATTTGAGGTCTGCCTTATCCCTGTTGAAGGGTTCGCTAAAGAAACAATATTGACAAAAGATGGGTTCGCTAAAGCTTTAGCGATTATTTGTGCTGTATCTAACAAAGCTAGAAAGCGATTCCCCTCAGGAAATGGACAAGAGATTGTCCGGTGTCAATTTAGCAACTTAGCTGATGCAGTCGCTGTAGCGAACAGATTGTCTGCATTACCCTCTAATATGTATGAAACTCTCGCCAAGCTACCAAATGCCTTGTGAGATGGCGTCCGCTTGAAGATTTATTATTAGAACTGACGCGAAGACATTTTAATGGTAAGTAACTAGACGGACAAGAGAATAAAAAACTCAATGGTTCATATTTCATCTGTTGAGAAAAGACTTGTAATACAAGGCTTTTAACTCTAGTGGACAATTTTGCTGTTTTTGCACACTGACCGATAATTCAAAGTGAGTTTTTTTTATGCCTATAAGCCCTTTGCGTGAAGAACCTCGTAACCAGCGAGCGCCTGTAATTCGTACAAGTAATGAGTTTATTCTCTTGGAATGGTTAAAGTCAACTGGTCGTCTAATAGAGCGGGAACATCAAGAATCTGAGTATCTAAATGAAGTAGAAGAAATTTCAGAAATGATAGACCTTGACGATATCCCTTATGATCATGACGATGATGATGGTGATATGGATATAGAAGCGTAGTACCGCTACGCAAAAGTCAAAAGTCAAAAGTCCTGTATTTTAGGGCTTTGAACGATTGAGAATGGTATCTTCATTTCTACCACGCTGTACTAATAGGGTAATTTGTAATTAGTAATTACCCTAAGCGTTTCATATCATGTCCGCTTGATTGCTTATTAAACCCCAAGAACCCCACCCCGCCAAAGCTATGCTTTGTCTCCCCTCCCCGCAAGCGAGGAGAGGGGTTGAGGGTGGGGTGTAATGACTGTGGTTAGCATAACTATTTATGCGGACATAATATCATTGATTTGGAATGTGTACTTTGTTTACGCCGAAAGGTTAAGATTCCCGACTTCTTTAAAAAGTCGGGAATCTTTAGTATTAAAATGCGAGTGTGTTTAATTGTTGGATTGAAGTAATAGATAAAATAATTGTCCATTGCTGACTGTGACACCAGCGCGATCGCCTGCTAATTTCCCAGTACCTAAAAAATAATCTACCCTACCTGCACCTTTAATTGCACCTCCGGTATCTTGGTCAAGAACATAGCGACTAACGATGCGCTCCTCCATTTTTCCGGTAGGATTAGCAAAGGGAATAGAAGCGCGAATCAACGCTAAAGCACCAGGAGGCATGAGGGATTTATCTGTAGCGATAGAACGCTCTGCTGTTAATGGTACGTTGATAGAACCTTGGGCTGGCTCACCGTGGTTTTCTTGAAAAAAAACAAAACTGCGATCGCGCGGAATATAAATATTTAATTCTTGGGGATGCTTTTGGAAATAGTCGAGAATAATGGGCATAGTCATCCCTTCTAGCGGTAATTTGCCATCATTCGCTAATTCTCGCCCAATGCTTTTGTAGTTATAAGCAATATTACCTGCATAGCCGATTGTTGTCTGACTACCATCGGGAAGCTGAAGTCGCGCTGAACCTTGAATTTGAGCTAAATATGGTTCAAGGCGATCCCGAAACCAAAACAACTCTAATCCTCGTAATTTTCCTTTTGCGCCTTGTAAACCATCTGCTCCTTCTAATTCTTCGCGGGTAGGATGAGGTTTAGTCCAGGAGTTTAAATCAGGAGGTAATCGATAAACAGGATAACGATATTCTGCTGTGGGGACGCGACTGGCTGCGTAAAGCGGTTCATAATAGGCGGTGAATAAAACGGAACCTTTGGTGTCTTTACCGACTGACTGGTAAAGAACAAATTCCCGCAGGGTAGCTTGATGTAATTCTCTTGCAGAATTAGTTGTTAGTAGGAGTTCGCGGAATCTTTTCAAGCTTTTGATGATGCGATCGCGCGTAATCCCAGCCACTTGATAGTTTTGATAAGCAGCCGCAGCATTAGCCGTTTGCAGGTATTGGAGACTGCGAGCGATCGCACTGATCAGCGCCTTTTTGTCTGGTATTTCTCCATAAAGAAGTTCATCCAAACAAGAGGTATCACCTTGACAACAAGTGATTGGTAACCTCTGAATTAATGGTGCTTTTTGGTTTTCAGCAGTCAAGGAAACTGGTATATCCCACTTTTTCACACGACATTCAGGCAGGCTAAGTTCCTGATACGCTAAAAATTGCATACGCACCAGGAAAATTGACAAAATTACAGGTAAGCTGATGGCGATAACTTTGTTAAACTTCCCTAACTCAGCAAGTGTCTTTTTCATCAAAATTCAAATTTTTAATATTATCTCACTTTCCTCAAATTCAAAAATCAAACCGCAACGCGAGAGTCATTAGTCATTAGTCATTAGTCATTCATTCTCTGTGCAATGCCCCATGCCCAATGCCCAATGCCCAATCCCCACTTCTTATTCATTCATATTCCGGTAAGTTGCAACTGCTGAAGGCGATATCCGGTTCAAATATCGGAATATCCAATATTTAAATATAGTATCTAAAATTACTGGAAATGTAGCAATAAATAAGAAGATAAAATCTCGATTTGCTGGCAATCCCCAATGACGCGATACACCTTCTAGGAGTACTTCCCAGCCATGAGGAGAGTGGAAACCTACAAATATATCGGTAAACAAAATAATGATAAATGCCTTGGCACTATCACTAAGTCCATAGACAATACGATCAAAGAAATCTTTAATCACAGCAATAGAAGACTTGCTGACGAGTAAAAGCCAGATAAAAGCAACCACCGAGAAAATATCTGCAAAAACATTTTTGATAGCATTAGAGCTTTCGTGACGAAATTCCTCAGCAAGCTTAACCGCCCTCTTTTTCATTTCAATTTCTATCTGATTGGGCAACAGTGGCGGGGCATTTCTAATAAAATTTTCAAATTTGAGTTTTTCTTCAAATCTTTGTAATTCTACAAGGGCTTCCTCTTCCATTTCGGAATTAAGGAATATCTGCATTTGCTCAGTGTCTCTAAACTCCTCAACAAGTGGCCCTACTACAAAAGCTTTTGCTATCTGATGCGTCAGAAGTGGTACGATAACTAATAGTAAAATAAATCTAATAGATATTATTGTTCTTCTTTGAGCTTGACGAAAATTCTGAATTACCTCTTGTTCAGAATTCGGGTCTAATTCAACTTGCAGACGAGTGATAGTACTTAAAATAGAGCGAGGTAAAACGCCCATTGTATCAGCTTTAAGCTTTGGTTTTGGTCTGTGATCCGAGCTTTGAATTGGTATTTTGGGTGGTAAACTTGGAGCGTTAACACCCAGCAGATTGTTGTCAGATATTACAGGGTCAACTGGGATATTTGGAGGTTTGACTACTAAAGCTTTAGAAGTTATCTGATCAGAAATTATTGTGTATTTGGATATAACTTGATCGATGAAGTTAAGCTTTTCCAAAACCAAAGAAGGACTGGGATGCTCTATACCTGCTTTTTGAGCAGCTTTTTGATTCTCTTCATCTAGAAACCAACGGCTTGCTCTAAACTCTGTAAGCCGCATCTTAGCAGTTTTTAATAGCTTTTTTAAGTCTGACTCAAAATAATCCATCACGCTCTTACTGTACATGGCTGAGTCAATGTCTATTTTATTACCATTGAAATGCTTATTTTCTATTTCCTTAATTTTTAATGCTGCATCGTAAGCTTGATCTAAAGAACGTTCAGGAGTTTGTAAATACCATCGGTAAGTATCAAGTAAGAAAGAATATATTTTTTGGCTAAAAACAGAGTTTTTCATTGGAGATAATCATCCAGCATTATTTGGTGATTCTTAACCTTAAGTTAACGCACGAGATATACTAGCAAATCTATAAGGAGAAAGTTTGTGGTTTCCCATTCGGTTTGGATTGTTGGCACTAGCCGCAGTGGTAAGACAGCTCGTTTGGTAGAGCAATTTTGTAGTTGGGTACAACCTGAGAAGGAGTATGCTGAATTATTTTATACTAAAAATTTATTACGTAAAAAGGGCGTTCATATACCCGAATTTTTATATCTTAAACAAACAGAGCCAGGAGTTTTAGTCTTAGCTGCCAATGATGATAATCGGCGAGAATTAGGAGATATAATTGTTACATCTACCTTAGGAAAATATGCAGTGCGTGCCAAGACACCGCTAGGTTTTTTCCAGGATGAAGTTATTTTATTTTGGCCATTGCTAATTAACTCGTTGAGCCTGAAGGCACAGTTTCCGGTAAGATTGCGCCCAGAAACGGAGCAAGAGTTAGCAACCAAACTCTGGCGTCCCCAATTAGACGAAGAAATTTTACGTGTTGCGGGAGTGAATGAATCTCGCTTGGTGCGTCGCATTCTAGACCTATTGCAATTAGCAGCTTACAGTGGTGTGCCTTGCGAAGATATTGCCCAGATTTTGACAAGGGGTCTGGGGGAAAATAGTACAACTTTAGAGCCGGAATTTCTAGCCTCTTTGCTCCTAGATTGGCGTAACTGGTGTTTAGAGAGAGGGTTACTAACTTATGGCATTATTACTGAACTTTATAGTCAGCATTTATTAAGCGATCGCAATTACCAGCAGCACCTAATTAAACGCTATCAGGCTGTACTGGCGGATGATGTAGATGACTATCCTAGCGTAGCGCGTCTTTTGTTTGAGTTGCTATTAGATCAAGGTGCAGTCGGGGCGTTTAGTTACAATCCCGATGGTGCAGTGCGATTGGGATTGGGAGCAGACCCCAACTACCTAGAAGGGTTAGCAGAGCGTTGTCGGGTAGAAATCTTGACCGGGCCGCCTCCAGAGTCTCTGGGAGAGCAACTCACTCAACAGATGGTGGAATTGGTCACAGAACCAATGGCACTGTCAAGCTTACCAAAAACGGTGCATTCAATTCAAACCACCTCCCGCGCCCAACTATTGCGGCAAACAGCAGAGGAAATTGCTAATGCCATCCAATCACAGCAAGTGAAACCAGAAGAAGTGGCGATTATTGCACCAGGTTTAGATGCGATCGCTCGTTATACCCTAGTAGAAATCCTCGTTAAGCAAAACATCCAGGTAGAATCGTTGAATGACCAACGTCCCTTAGTTAGTTCACCCGTCATTCGCGCATTACTCACCATGCTGGCACTAGTTTATCCCGGCTTGGGACGCGTCGTAGACCGGGATGCCGTGGCAGAAATGTTGGTTGTCTTAAGCAGAAAGCAACAACCATCAGAAAACTCCTCACTCCTAACTCCTAACTCCTCACTCACCACTGATATTGATCCGGTACGCGCTGGTTTGATTGCAGATTACTGCTTTGTACCGCATCCCGATCGCCCCAACTTGCTACCAGTGTCAGCCTTCGAGCGCTGGGATAGAATCGGCTATGCAGCGACTACAGCATATAATGAGATATTGCAGTGGTTAGAACAGCAGCGATCGCAACAAGAACTGCGTTTAATTCCCAGTCCCATTTCCCTCTTAGACAGAGCAATTGTGCGCTTTTTGTGGAATGGTAGTAATCTCCCCTATGAACAACTAGCAGCATTACGAGAATTATTAGAAACCGCCCAACACTACTGGGAAATCGACACCAGGTTACGACAAATTGCCCCAGCTCAGACAACGCCTCACACAACTCTTATCGAATTCATTCAACTACTGCGACGTGGGACTATTACCGCCAACCCTTACCCTGTGCGCCCCATTGGTGGAGCGAGAAAGGCTGTCACCTTAGCAACTATATTTCAATATCGATCTAGTAGGCGATCGCACCGTTGGCATTTTTGGCTAGATGCTGGTTCACCTCTATGGGCCAAAGGTGGTGCAGCGACTTTGTTTGGTGCGCCGTTTTTCCTGCAAGACAGGTTAGGCGAACCTTGGACAGCAGAAGATGAAAAATTGGCACAAGAACGAAGACTGCAAAGAATTTTGACAGATTTACTTTCTCGTGTATCCCAGAGAGTTTATTTGTGTCACAGCGATTTAGCCGTAAATGGACAAGAACAACTAGGGCCGCTGTTACCTTTAGTGAATGCCTGTGTAACGCATTCCGTTATATAAAACTTATCCAAAGTTCTCTAAATTCGCATAATTCATACGCTAATTTAGCAGTTTCGTCTCAATTATTATAAGTAATATCACTATTATTTGAGGTCGTCCAATTCTTGAATAATAATGATAATAAAAAATGAGGAGAGAGGGCGAGCGACTCTCGCTCTCTCTCCTCCTCCAAAGTAGCGATTATCATTTTTATTATCAATTTTTTGAGTATTTCAAATGATTGACAAAAGGCACTTTATCTTAACCTCTCACGGATGCTGGTGGACTATCAGTTCGCCGAAGAATGTCGGCTGGATCAACGTCAACGTTGAGCAATCATCTGAGTGTTCTTGAAATTACGTTTGGTTCGCGGATATTTGACGCGAACCACTCTTTTTTGTCCAAAGTTCAATAGTCGGGAACATTTATTATTCCTTCTCTACGACCAAAATTCAAAATTTATTTGTAAGTTAAGATTGACTCAATATCATTTTATCAATCATATCTAATATATCCGGGTCTATAGTCATATCAAACTTCCTGGCAAATAATTTTTCTGATTCTATAATTTTATCAAAATCATTTTTTTCTAAAATTTTGGGATGAAGGGCATTAACGTTAGACCACTCTAGATATGTCAAGCGAGTGTTAATAATTTTATCCTTAAAAGGGGAATTTACAATTAGGATCTGGTAAAACAATTCATCTGGACAATAAGTGTAATTAAAACGATTAACAAATTTAGGGTTTTGCTTAACAAAATCATTTATCCATTTTATGGATTCTCCTGTTAAGCACCAAAATGCTGAACCTCCATAAAGAGCAAAGCCTTCAGGAAATTTATGTCTTTTCGGTAAAAGCAAAATCAACAATGAATATAAAAATGAGTTAATGCGAGATTTAAACTCACGCTTTTCTGGGATACAAAAATCCTTATCTTTCCAACGAATATGCCAAGATCCTAATCTTGTTAAACCCCCTTCGTACCATTTATTACAAGGTAGTGGAAAATACTCTAAAAATTCTCTACCTTTATTTTCTTGGAGAAACTTCTTAATCTGTTCATTTGACTTGATCAAATAGTCTTGACCCGATAAGTATATAACATAATCGAAGTAAGTACCTGTTTCAACTATTGATTTTATTCCTTTAAGACTAGCTCTAACAATATCAAAACTTCCCCATGCTAAATGGTATCTCTTTATGAAAGAGACATTTGGAAAATCCTTGAGTTGAGTTAGTACGTGATGATAAATTTTATAATCCGCTTTTTTATCTATATGTATAAAAAATGACACATCATCTGTGTTTAGTTTATAAATAAGACGTACTAATTGTTCTGGATATTTATGTGCCAAAATTACATAGGCTATTTTCATAAAAACTGCCTTAAATGTTACTGATGTGGGGTAAAGGTCTACATTCTTACACAATGGTACGAGCGACTCTGGGACGACAATGTGATTACTTAGGAAGAGTACCAAAAAACGTTAAATTCCCAGTAGACAAGGTATTGGACGATGGCTCTTATCTGTCGTGGATTGCTCAGTAGCGGTAAATATTTTGAATTATGAATTATAGCGCATAGCGTGACATGATCTGCCATACTTTAAATCAATACTTCGGACAGAATTAAGCAGCAATAGCATCGTAGGACAGTAGTTATGGGTAGTTGGGATGATTTCTGATCGCTTCAGGTTCCAAATCTAACTTAGTAATAAACATCAAACTCAAAGCCTTGGCTAAACTGTCGTCGGTAGGTCTTCTGCGAGATTTGACTATAGCGACATCGATTTGTGAAGTTCACTTTCTCCAACATAATACTAATCGTGGTAAACAAAGTTACTAGAAACTTCTGCTGAGATTTGCTAAATTACCCCTTTGGGCGAGTATCGTTTCTACCGTATTCATAGCTGATCTGGCAGTATGCTTTTTTTGAACTATTTGCAGCCTACAACAATAAGTGGCTTTTTTATCCTTTGGGGCGAAAACTGTCCGGAGTATTGTTAAAATAAGCGAAAAGGCTGACGGAAGCGTCACAATTGTTTTGCAGATTTGTAGTAAAATCGAATTTAGGAAAAGATTATGTTGATGGTGTATGCTCTAACTATAGTATGAAAGTATAAACAAATGCAGAATATGCAAAATATCAGAAATGATTTGTGGCAAAAAACATCATTTTCTACATGCTCATATATTAAGTCTTTACGCGATCATCGTGCATTCATTGTTTGTCGTGCTATACAAAGCTGGGCTAAAGTACTAGAGCTTCCTTTTGCTGAAAAAATATTTTTAGATGATAGTAGCCCTGATTTAAATGGGATGAAGCTACTTCAATCATCCAATCAAATCAATCATTTTGATTGTGTAAGATATAATACTATGAGCCATCCCCCTCATAGTAATTTTGGAATTCTTATTAGTCTGAATCTTTGTAAATCTGATTATATTTTACATCTGGATGACGATATTCAAATAGTTGGAACACATCAAGACTGTATTGATATTTTGGAACATGGTCTTACTATTCTTAATGAAGATAAAAATATTCTGGGAATAAATTTAATGCATGTAGATAGAAGTGCTGGGGGACAGTGGGGTCCAAGTAAAGATTATTTTGCAAGTGATATTTTTTCTCATCCTATTCAATATTTTGGAAATTCAGCATGTTTAATTAGAAGGGAACTTTTAGAAGTCGTGAGTTTAAAAACAATTTTTAATTGGGGCAAAGAACAGCCTACTAATTGGGAAGAGTTAGTCTCGACTTCAGATGATACTTCTTCGTTTCTTGTAGCTAAGGTTGGAACTCCTTTTACAGTTGATAATGATGCATGGTTATTCAAAAGTACATTTCGTGTGTCTACCTTGGAAACATATAAATATTTCTTACTTAAGAAATTAGGTTTAGGCACGCTAGCATCCCAATTTTCCAAGAAGATAAAAGAAAGGGAATATAATTCGTGATTGGATCTTACAAAACTAGATTTACTATAATTAGCGAATAGTGAGCATACTATTAACCATTATTTAATGAGCTATTTCAAAAACAAAAATATTTGTTTGTATAGAGTAGTAATTGTCCCCTTTCTAACATTGGCGTTTGGGGTTGATCTTTGCAAATTTCGGGACTGTGGTTGAATTGGAACAGGAGAATGAGAAGGGACTTTATCACGCCTTAAGAGCAAAGGAATACTGAAAAGTCCCAAAATAATTACTACTCCGGTCATTATCCAAACCATTAACCTATTTGGTTTATAATCAGCTCGTTCAATTTGCCAGAAAACTTGGTTGTATCGCCACGCTGCTAACGCAACAGTAAAAATTCCAAAAATTACCAAAGCCAAACCCAAATTTTCCGAATTGGATAATGGGTTTACCGGAGGTTCTTGTTGAGTAATAGCAATATTCAACTGGCGCAGAAATATACCAAATCGCGCAATAGCAAAACCAAAGCTAATCAATGCAATAGAAGTGCGTAGCCAAGCAAGAAAAGTACGTTCGTTCGCTTGATGCTCCCTTTGACGATCAATTTTTGGTATTTTATCCATGAGTATCTTCTGACGCCAATTTACCCTTAAAAAGTATTCATAACATTGATGAATAACATGGACTAGTACCGTAAAGCGGAAGTCAAAAGTTAACACTGAGCGACTTGCCTTGAGCGCAGTCGAAAGGAGTCGAAGTGTCAAAAGTCACGCATAATTGTATTCCGAGCTTCTTGCGCCATTTGAAATAATACGTCTCAGAAAAAATTGATTAAAACAAAGTAAAACTCTGTTTTTTACCACAGCTTTCCCTGTTTTTCCTTGTACAAATACTCTTTTAACTTACTTTTATGGAACTGCTGATATTCATTTAGATTATATTGATGGATGCGAATTCCAAGACTTGATCGCTTTCCTTCAAGAACTTGTGCTATTTGATTATTCACATCTGGGTGGTAGTGACTACCATCATAAGTATTATATGTGACTGTGGTGATCTCTGAAGGATATGAAAAATCGTATGTTACATCGTAACTCTTGGAAGCTTCATAAATTGCCTCTAATTCGCAGTCTAGCAAACCACGAGCATAGCTTTCATTGAAAACCTTCCAAACTGAGATTGGTGGCACATATCCAATAATTTTGGCATTTGGGAATATATGTCGTATTTGTTTGTAATAGGCAATACGAGAAAAGTTACATCTCTCTTGAGTTTTTTTATTTACAAATTCAGGTTTGTACTTGGGGGCATTCTCAAAAACTTTACCCTGGAAGTTTTGATCGTAAAATCTAATCTCTGTATTTAGCCTAAAAATTGTTTTTAAGGACAACTGTAAAGTATCTAGAGAGAAGAGATAAGACTGATAGACGGGTTTTGGTTCTGCTACCTCAACTTTATTTTTAAATGCCGTCTTTTTATCAAAAGTGAAATTGTAAGCGTCTATTCCCACATATATTTTTTGAGGATTAACTCCTTTACCTTTAACATATTCGGCATATTTGGCAAATTCCTCAGCTGTTCCAGCACTGAAAGAATAATTGAAACAAACATTATTCTTAAGTGCTTTACTACCTAACAGAGTGACACGAGAGCTACCAAAAATCAGGCAATCATACTTTTGTTTATCACTATGCAAAAATAGATTAGTTTTGGTCAATCTTTCATTATAAGGAACATTTACTTGATTTAACTTGTTCCCTTGAGTGTACCAGAGTGGGTCAACAGCTACATTTACAACTCCAATAAATGAGACAAGCGTACTTACCATTGTCAAGTAGGTTTTCAAATAAGCAAACATCAGCTTTGATTCTCCCTAGAACTGAAAATACAAAAACTCACTAACTTTGGTAAGGTGCAACAGCGCGATTACAGTTAAAACTGAAATGACTAAGGCATAGGTTTGATTCGGTTGCCACTGTAATCTAGGCCAGAAAAGGCTATTAGATGAAAGTTTTTTGACTTTTTCATAATTGAATACTGGATCATACTTGCCCATCCATTCCTGAACATTAGGCGTCAAGCAGACGATCGCAAGTAAAATAGAAATATCAATGATTGCTTTTTTTAATCCTGATTCAATAATTTGAGTACTGAATAATAAGCCATTTAATCCGATCATGCCCTTGACAATTATGAATGCCGTAGCCATGTTTTCTGCTCTGAAGAATACCCATCCGAAGACAACCGCGAGAAATGTTATAAACCAACTTAGTTTTAGACTTAGCCAGTTATCTGTTTTCAAATCATACTTTTTTTGTAAACCATTCCATTCATGATTAATACTTAGATAAGCTCCATGCAATCCACCCCAAAAGACAAATTGCCAACCTTCACCGTGCCAAATTCCTCCCAGCAGCATGGTTATCATTAAATTCAAACTTCGTCTAATCTCACCTTTGCGATTACCACCTAGAGGAATGTATAAGTAATCTCGAAGAAAGTTAGAAAGAGTGATGTGCCACCTACGCCAGAAGTCGCTAATGCTGGAAGCTTTATAAGGTGAGAAAAAGTTGACTGGTAACTTAATCCCGAACATCCTAGCTATCCCAATCGCCATGTCGGAATAACCAGAAAAATCAAAGTACAGCTGCAACGTGTAGGCTAATGCACCAACCCAAGATTCTAAAAATGTGGGGAAGATACCAGCAGCAGCAGTATTAAATACTGGGCTTGCATAAGCAGCAATGTTATCTGCAAAAACAACTTTCTTAAATAATCCCAAACTAAAAATGGTAATACCTACTGCCATATTTTCCAAGTTAAACCTACACACACTTTTGTCAGCGAATTGTGGCATTATCTCTGAGTGGTGAACAATAGGGCCAGAAATTAGTTTAGGAAAAAAGGTAATAAATAGGCAGTAGTCTAGAAATTTAATGTCTTTGGCTTCGCCACAGTAAGAATCAACCAAGTAGGTAATTTGCTGGAAAGTAAAGAAGGATATCCCTAATGGCAAGATAATATTTTGTAAATTAAAGTTTATACCTAATATATCGGCTGCACTTGAAACAAAAAAATTAGCGTACTTGAAGCAACCAAGGATGATTAAATTAGCTGTTATTCCTAAAATAAGCAGTGTCTTTTTTCTGACTGGTGAGTTTAATTGGTTGAGTGTATAACCTATAAAAAAATTTAAGCCAATTGAAACTAGAAGCAATAGTAAGTATCTTGGGTTCCACCAACCATAGAAAAATAAAGAAGCAGTCACTAACCAGGTGATTGCTAAATGGTGATAACCATATTTACCAAGAAAGAAAAATATGAAAAGAGTAATTGGCAAAAACAGAAATATAAACTCTAGGCTGTTAAATAACATACATGATTTTTTTGTGGCCGAAGAAAATAATACGATTACATGTATTACCAGCACACAAACTATTTATATATGTTTACTATAGTTAACAAAAGTTTATGAAAAAGCCACCAACCAACAGTTAACTGAGAATGGCTGCGCTGAGAATTCCGAGAAAACCCCAAGCGATCGCTAGAATCTTTACAATAGTAAATAAGGTAAAGATATATATCAGAGTCAAAATCAATGGCACTATTCGGATTTGGCAAAAAGGCAGTTATGCCCACACCTGAGGAAGCTTTGTCAGGAAGGGCACAATCTATGTCAGTACCCGCAGCTCATTATGTCAACAAGAATCCCTTAAAACCTCCTTATCCCGATGGATTAGAGAAGGTAATTTTTGGCTTGGGCTGTTTTTGGGGTGCAGAACGTAAATTCTGGCAACTTAAAGGAGTTTACACCACCGCAGTGGGTTACGCTGCTGGGTTCACACCCAACCCCACTTATGAAGAGGTATGTAGTGGGCGAACTGGTCACAATGAAGTGGTGTTGGTTGTGTTTGATCCCAAAGTAATTAGTTATTCCGAACTGCTCAAAGTCTTCTGGGAAAGTCACAATCCTACCCAAGGGATGCGCCAAGGTAATGATGCTGGCACTCAATACCGTTCGGGAATTTATGTATATTCTGAAAGTCAAAAGCAGCTAGCAGAAGCATCGCGGGAAGCTTATCAGGAAGCCCTCAACGGTGCAGGTTATGGCAAGATTACTACAGAAATCTTGGATGCGCCGGAATTCTACTACGCAGAAGCCTACCATCAGCAATACCTGGCTAAAAATCCTAATGGGTATTGTGGTTTAGGAGGGACAAACGTATCTTGTCTCGTGGGTGTAGTTGAATCGCAAGTTAGTAGTTAGAAATAGAGTTGGTGGGGTAGTCAACTTAACGTGAGTTCGACGAACCTCTCCCTGTCTTGAACTTTAGTTCAAGTCTGTCCCTCTCCGAGTCGGAGAGGGACAAATTTTGTATATTTAAGAATATTTGTAGGTTGGGTTGAGGCAATGCGAAACCCAACAAACCCCGTAAAAAGTTGGGTTTCGTTCCTCAACCCAACCTACACATTTTTATTTTTTGGGCTTAACCGAACCGTATTGCATTTATTTACCCAAAAGACTGCCTTACAGTGCCGATTTCAATAAATTGATCGCTATAGATTTGAGCAAATCGAACGCTCGAACCCATAACATAATACTAATCGGCCCTCCAATTAGAATACCAGCGATCGCCCAACCTCTTTGATGCGCTTTGAATTGTTCAATACTGTTCCACCGTCTACTTTTCCAAGCCCATTCATTGCCTTTTGCACCGAATGCGATCGCCAGAAACCACGAAAGCATTGGTATAAAAAAGAACACTCCACACCACACTTGATTTGGCCACATCCACAACCAAGGCATGAGAAATGCGACCCAATTCCAACCGAGAATTTCCTCTGGGACTGTCTCATTGTGATTATTTATCCCACATCCAGAATTGTTGATTATTTCTTTTAGCGGCAAAAGCTGATTTTTGTTTGCGGATTTGATAGCCAAACGAGATTTGAGAACATTCAGCGCTTCGCGGGCATTAGTAAATCGTTGTTCTGGAGCAGGTTCTATCAACTTTTGTAGCCAACTGATAAAACTGGGACTCAAGTTAACTCGGTCTGCAAATTGCAGCCGCAAATCCTGCTGGGGTAAATGAGAGGGGGAAGTTCCTGTTAACAAATGAATCAGAGTCGCACCCAGTGCATAGAGGTCTGAAGCCGCAACCGCTCGACCACCAAATTGTTCCATTGTTGCCGAGTTGGCGTTGGATTTGATAACGGTCTTGTAATATCTGTTCTGCTTGCAGCATCTGACACCTGCTGGCAATTTACGTTGATCTGATTCCCTTATATTCAAGGATAGTCATTATCTACAGAAATTGTGGGAGCCAGATAATTTTTTGAAAAGAGAGTACCTAAGCCGTGAGAAAATTTAGAACACTCGATGAATTTGAAGAAGAATACTTCCGTAAGCACCCGGAAGAAATCGACGATTATTTGACTGAGATATTTCAGGAATATGCACAAGACAACGATTCCGGCACGTTGTTGGCATCCTTGCGAGTGGTTGCTTGTGTACGGGAAATTAACGAGATAGCCATTTTAGATCATTTTACAGATAATTTTTGCGATAGTAAGCTTGATATTCCGCAGACAGCAGAGGTTCCCACCAATCACGATGATTGAGATACCATTCAACTGTTAAACGTAAACCCTCAGCAATGGTTACTGAAGGCGTCCAACCAAGCTGAGTTTTAATCTTGTTCGCATTAATTGCATATCTCCTATCATGTCCAGGTCTATCCTTGACAAAAGTAATCAAATGCTTTGTTGGACGCACTGGTAAATCAGGTGCTAATTCATCTATCATCTGACACAAAAGTTGCACCAGGTTGAGATTTTCCACCTCATTGTTACCACCAATATTGTATGTTTCGCCTGGTTGACTATGATTGATTACCATATCCAAAGCACGACAATGATCGCCCACATAAAGCCAATCGCGCACATTTTTACCATCACCATAAACAGGTAATGGTTTACCTATTAAAGTGTTGATGCACATCAGAGGAATTAGCTTTTCGGGGAACTGATAAGGGCCGTAGTTATTAGAGCAATTTGTGATAATGGTCGGGAGGTTGTAAGTATGGTAATAAGCACGCACTAAGTGATCACTACCGGCTTTCGAGGCTGAATAGGGACTATTGGGAGCGTAAGGTGTAGTTTCACAAAAAGCTGCATCATCTGCGCTCAAACTACCGTAGACTTCATCAGTAGAAACGTGCAGGAAACGATAATCAGAGGACTGTGCTTTTGCCTCCCAATGTTGCCGAAAAGCTTCTAGCAGGGTGAAAGTTCCTACCACATTAGTTTGCACAAAAGCAGCCGGCCCAAGAATTGAACGATCAACATGAGATTCAGCAGCAAAATGGGCGATGGTATCTATATTTTCCGTTGATAATAAATCGTCTATGATGGTGCGATCGCAAATATCCCCCTGCACAAACCGAAAATTCTCTCTTCCCTCAACCAGCGCCAAATTCAGACGATTTCCCGCGTAGGTAAGCGCATCCAACACCAGCACCCGGTCATCTGGATAAACCTGACACCAGTGATGGACAAAATTTGCCCCAATAAACCCCGCACCCCCAGTAACTAATAACCGCCGACTCATTCAATTTCCTCTCTTCTCTCTGTGATCTGTGCGCCTCTGCGGTTCTTTTCTATTACTTAAAATATTTCTTCCTCAGCTTCCCATATATCCTCTGTGCCAATAATTTTGCCATACGTATTCTCGTCAAACTCTTAATATTAGATGGCTGCTGTACTTTGTGATCAAAAAACTCATTTAACTCATCCAGAATAACTTGGAAACGCTTAATAATATTTTCAGTTCGATATTCAGCCAAAAACTCCTCAGACAAACTAAAAGTTACTGAAGAACCAATCACCTTCAGAATACGTTGGACATCATATTCTTGAGAATATCCAGCAATTTTATAGCAATTAAATCCAGGATCTAAGTAATCTGCCAGTCCACCGTTGACACTAGAAAATACTTGACAACCACAGGCAAGAGCTTCCATTGGTTGTAGACCAAATCCTTCACTAACACGCTGTTGTGCCCAGTACTCAGCCGAATCATACAGGTAAACCTTAGCTCGGTTGAATAGTCCAGGTAAATCCTCTATGTATGAATCAACAACCAATACTTTACACTGTTTTTGTAACGCTGGAATCAATTCTTTCATTAAATACTCAGAAGACTTCCGAACCTGAACTAAAACATCAATATCCCGTTCCAGACCTAAATTTTGAAACTCATCAGAAATTTGATTTGGCAAATAATAAATCAGAGAATTAGGTGATTTTTCTCCCCAATATCCCATTGTATAGCGGCTAACAGTGATGATCGGAATACTTGCAGGTAGCCTAAATGGATAACCTGCACTATGTGCATGGTAAACAACATTGTATTGCTTAAGTTTAGCCACGAGTTGAGCTACATCAAATCCCCAACTGATGACAAAAATTACGTCATTTAAATTTTTTTCTTTTAGCAAATCATCAATAAAAAGCTTACCTTTTTCCCGTTGACGGTAAGTTACAACATCAGCACTACAGAACTGCTGAACCAGATTAAGTGCTTTTAATTCAGCCCAAAGACCACCACAGGCAAATTTGCCATCTGTACCGGGGAGTAAGAAGTAAAGTTTTCTCATAATTTTTTTAGGGGAGTACCGCAAGGCGGAAGTCAAAAGTTAACACTGAGCGAAGTCGAAGTGTCAAAAGTCACCCATGCTTGAATTTTGGGCTTTCTGGCTGTAATGAAATGGTAGGTTTATTTCCGCCGACCTGTACTAGATGGAGAAAACTACGGAGAAAATTTTTTTGTCTTCCTCATCCCCCTCATCCGTACTCTTGCCAGCCCACTTTAACAAAATATGCCTGACGCCCCCAAACGTCGCGTGTATGAGTAATATTGTCAATTGTTAGGTTAAAAGGAATGGCAGTTGTTAAGTAACGCTGTGCCATATAACCTAAATCAGGTGCGAGTTCCGCGGCTGTCGTCGCTGCTAACCCCAAACCGATAAGTTGCTCGATTGGTCGAAATGGTAGTAAAAGATGCACACCGACAGCTAGTCCAGCTGTTAAGAGCATTGCTACTGATAAATTTGTGCCGCAACGGGGATGTACAGCCAAATCCCATTCTCCACTGGTGAGGCGATGTCGAGCAAGTATAACCGCACGCCGCAAATCACTAATATTCACCTCACCATAGAGGTAGAATCCCTGCTCAGTAGACAAACCGCCTAATAGTTCGTTATCTAGTTGAACGTTAGCAGGTTCACCTTTGGCAGGATAGGCACTTTTTGATTCGCTAAGAACCCAAACAGTAGCGTGTTCTAAGGCGTGAACCTGCCGTATCATCAGAATTTCTTTCAACCCTGGAATAAAGGATAGCTGTCTGAGTAAGTCGGCATCTTGTGTGGGTTGCACAAAGTCTGAAAATCGGTCTTCAAGACTCGGAATTTTCTCAGATACAGGTGTCGTAAAATCAAAGTTAAAAAATTCAAAGGGAGACGAGCCACTTTGAAAAGAAGCAGAAGTATTCATTAAAACACTGCTCTCCAAGCCGATGGAGCAACATAGATTTCTTTCAAATGTAACGCTTGCACCACTGAATTGTTGCTAATTTTTGTGGATGATTTTTGAGTTTGGGCATGGGGCATGGGGCATTGGGCATTGTAGATTGCTCTCCCCATTCCTACATCTGTTCTGCTTAATAAGAAATTCTGATCTTTTATAGTTTCCGAGTCCGAGGGTCAGCTGGCTCCACTAACATAAACTCCGGCTGAGTGAAGGACTCGGAACTTTTGGTAGAGTGTTCACACTGAAAACTTAGGCGTGAAGAGGGAAATAATCAGTAAACCTTAAGATTGGTTTGCGATTATACCAAACCAGAGCAATTACGTTGCTACTAATAAATCGTTTATTCGATCTGGTTAGGCAGAGTACAGCAATTGACATCATTCAAACAGACTTTGCCCCACTGTAAAGCCCAGCGGACAAGAGCTACTCGATTTTCTGTCTCGGTCTTGGTAAGAATATTACTGATATGGTTATCAACTGTACGCTTGCTAATCTCCAGTTTTCCTGCAATCTCTTGGTTAGTTAAGCCAGCGGCTACTAAGTCGATAATTTGCAGTTCTCTGTCTGACAGACTAACGGGGGTCTCAGACTTGCCACCAGCCATGACTATTTCTATCCTCCCTTGGTATATGTACTTAATCACTCTTTCTAATTCTAGAAGATTCTTTTGTTGGGAGAGGTTTCAAGTATTAGCAGTAATCCGATTGTCAATATTTTCTTTGGATTTTAATTTGGCAAAAACATAAACCATGAAATCAAATAAACTTTATATTATACAATAAGCTTTATAAATATTTAGTGTAAGTACTTAGGTTTATTGGATGATATTCAGAAGCATATAGATGTTATGGAGTAATAAAAATTGCTATTTAATTCTATGAAGGGCTGGCGACAGATTAGCGAAAATTGTTGTAGATTTTATACTGTAAATTACTAATCCAAAATCGAAATCTAAAATCTAAAATAAAATGAGCAATCCCCGTGTTTTGTGTCTCGGTGAAGTTTTGTTTGATTGTTTAGCCGATCAATTGGGGCTAAAGCTGGAAGAAGTAAAATCCTGGACTCCCTATCCAGGAGGGGCACCAGCTAACGTAGCCTGTGCTTTAGTCAAGCTGGGGACGTCAGCAGGATTTATCGGAGCCGTTGGTGAAGATGAACCAGGGAATGCACTGGTTAAGCTATTACAAGATGTAGGTGTAGAGACGACGGGGGTACAACGCCATCCTACAGCACCAACGCGGCAAGTTTATGTTACACGGGATTTAGCAGGCGATCGCACCTTCGCCGGATTTGGTCAGTATGACACCGCAGAATTTGCCGATACTCGCCTGCAAGCTAAACAATTGCCAAATTCGCTGTTTCAAGAGGCAGATTTTCTGGTTTTGGGTACTTTGGAATTAGCCTATCCTGAAAGTGAAGAGGCAATTCACCGCGCTCTAGAGTTAGCAGAACATTACGACCTAAAGATTGTGCTAGATGTCAACTGGCGTCCAGTTTTTTGGGAAGAGCCAAACATCGCTCATCAAAAAATTCCAGAATTATTTAAGCGAGTCGATTTCCTCAAACTCTCTAAAGAAGAAGCCCAATGGCTATTTGAAACCGCAGATCCCGGAGCCATCACTTACCGTCTAGCTTCAATTGAAGGAGTGCTAGTAACAGATGGGGAAAACGGTTGCACCTATTGTCTGGGTGAGAACGAAGGCAAATTACCTTCATTTTCTATCCCCGTAGTTGATACAACTGGTGCAGGGGATAGCTTTTTGGCAGGATTCATCCACCAATTGAGTCACCACGGCATCCACAGCTTGCGGGATGCAGAAACAGCAAAACGTATTGTCACATACGCCAGTGCTGTTGGGGCACTGACTACCATTAAACCAGGTGCGATCGCTTCTCAACCTACTGCTGCTGAAGTCGAAGCTTTTCTCGCCGCAAATCAACTTTAGGAACTAGCATAAGCCATTGGGATATCAGTCACCAAAGGCTGATACTCCCGACTAGAAAATGGACGAAAATCCTCATGCCATTCTGCGGTCATATTGCACAATAAACGTAGTTGGAGTGGTGTGGGTACTGGATTAACCCGCTCAACTTTTACTTTTAGAAGTTCTGAATTTTTGTTCTTGAGTTTAAAAACATCATCCACAATATACCGAGGACAATAACCTACGATGTGATGATCCTCGGTGCATAAGAGCAATGCACGGGGGTCATGGGGATTTTGAAATTCGTTAGCTAAATATAAGAGTTCACCCGTTTGTAATTGATTAATCCGTTCAGTTGCACAAACAGGAATGTGTCGCAGTCCATGTGTAAAAAAATGGATATGGTATAAACCATTCTCATCTGGTTCTGGACAGGGGAAAACTTCAAAATAATCTGTTACCTTGCGTCCACCGCTCCGAGAAAGAACGCTAATTGGATCGTCTTCTCCTTCTGGAATATTTAGCGATTCAATATAATCTTTGTAGTCAGGGCGAGAGCGTCGCATTAATCGATTAGAAAACAAGGGGAATAGTTCAACTGATGCGTATTCTTTGTTCAAGTCTGGGAAGGAATATAATAGCTGAAAATTATGTTCAGTTTGAGCTTTAACAGCACCTTGCGTATATACAAACTGATATTTTTTCCCGTCAAATGTTAGGCGACCAATGGGAAGCCAAGCGCGACTTTTAGGATCTTGCCAAGCTAAAAAAAGTGTTTTCATAGTAGGGTGTCCAGCAGCTTACTTTGATTTAACTCCAATATCTTTTGTGCAAATTAAATTGCTGTTTGCGATATGCGATCTGATGGAATACGCTTAATGTTAAGCAATATTTCGCCAACCGGATCCGAATCGTTGTAATACCCCTTAGAGAATTTAGTTGTTACTAACACGCCTGCATTTATTAACTTAATTATACGTTTACAAAAATTTAGGTGTAAGCTGCACTTTTACGTATATACTTAGTAACAAGATTATAGAGTCATCAAACAATAGTTTCATATTTTGATGTCAAAAAACTTCTCCTAATTTTCTTTTAGCACAGAATATTAATGCTTTGGAGATGTCTAGTGTAACAAAAGGATTTAAGGCTAATGAAGACAAAACAGTTTATTGCATCTACTTTAACTTTGTTTACTACAACAGCATTATGTTTTCCACTAGTACAGTCTACTGTAGCTCAAGCTCAGACAAGTAGTACTGCTGTTGTTGTTGGTATCACAAAAATTGCTGCTGGTTCTACAACACCGGGTGCTACAAATTGGCAACCTTACGTAGGCTCTATCTCTATAAACGGAATTTATGTTGATGTAGATACTAGTGGAGCAAATTTTACCTCTACTCCAAAATACGTTACATCTATAGGTGGTGATGGTTATCACTGGGCGACTACTGGAGGGTCAGCAATTTATTCTCCAACACCAACAGGTTTTCGTGTTTATGTTCGCTTCTCGGATAATGGCACTTTAAGTCCTGCCTTTGCTAACCAAAATAGATTCCACATTAACTGGATAGGTATTGGACAATAGTTTTTCAACTTTCTCGACCTTAGTCAAAGCCTGTAGTCCTCACAGAATTCGGTATTTCTATAATCGTTCTGATATTTTCCACAAATACTTGAGGCGGCTCGGAAACATCTACAGACATAGCATTAGCTGGCTCCTCAAGAGTTGAAAACTGGCTATTGAGGAGTTTTCTGGTCATAAACTGAATTGTGGCGCTCTTGCAGCTGCTTTTGAATGACTTCAAAAGAGCCTTTGAGGTAAACTAGCTTGATGCGTTCGCCCTTGGCGTTGGCGGAGCCATCGCTATCCAATAATCAAAATTGGCGATCGCTAACTTTGAGTACTAAACACTCCAGCACCACATTTTTATTTAACTTGACAGGCTAATACTTTAGTTGGTTCTAGCTTGCTGCCACAGAGTATCAACAGTCACAAACTCATAACCTTGTTGTAGCAGTTGCGGAATGAGGATTTGAATTGTGGCAGCAACATCTTGTCCACCGCAAGCACCATCATGTAAAACAATCAGCGAACCATTTTTGACTTGCTGCATAACTCGCTCTACCACAGTGGTAACGCCTGGTCGCACCCAGTCTTCTGGTACAACACTCCACATTACCGTCCGGTAATTCCACTGAAAGAACAATTTTAAAGTAGCAGGTGTAAATAAACCATTGGGGGGGCGGACATCTCGCACTTGTTGAGGTTGCAGGTTGCAGGCATTGTAGATGGCAGCTTGGGTTTTTTCTAAACTGTCCTTCAGGTGATTTGGAGAAAGCATGGCAAAAGAGCGATGATCGTAGCCATGCAATCCGATCCAGTGTCCGCGATCGCTAACAGCTTTGGCAATGGCTGGTGAACGGTTGACGCAAACACCCAACCAAAAAAAACTCGCTGTAATCTTGTAACGGTCTAACACTGCTAAGACTTCGGGTGTGTATTGAGGATGGGGCCCATCATCAAAAGTCAGGGCGATCGCTTTAGCATTGGGATTTCCAGCCCAAAGGCAGTTGGGAAAACTTGGCTGGAGAATGCGGTAGAAAATTGGGAACAGGGAAGCTAGCTGCATAAAGTTTTTTCTTTTTTGCATAATCTTGCATAAATACACTGATTACTTAATTTGAAACTGTTAAACGAGGGAACCATAGCTTAACTCGCTTATATCTGGAACTTACCTACTGTACAAATAGAGAGTTCCAGATACAAGCCTTCCTTATAGGTTCAAACATCACAGCGATCGCTTTGGCATGGCAATCACCACTCCAAAACCAGTTGTGAAAGGTCGGCTGGAGAATGTCAATGCTCTATTTTGTAAAAAATCTGTTAGAGCAATACTTTTTGACCTACCACTCGTCTAAATTGATGATAAATCTACCAATAAACACTGCATGAAAAGTTAATGCTGTTCAAAGATATACGAGATTATCAAATTTCATTTCTGGGCTTGTTCCTAGTCGTGGGAATCAGTACACGAGATTGGACGTTGCGACCAGACTTGATTGGGGTATTGATCGCTACTTGTTTAGTAACCCAATCGGTATTGTCATTTGTCATTAGTCATTGGTCATTGGCAAACAACATAGACGCCCCAGCGGCTTCCCGCAGGGTAGGACAAATGACTAATAACAAAGGACAAATTACGAATCTTCGCAGTGCTTTAATTACCTCACTGGGACTGAGCCTACTTTTGCGGGCTGATCACTGGACGACAATGGTAATAGCGGCAGCAAGTGCGATCGCTAGTAAATTTCTCTTTAAATTTGGTGAGAAGCATTTCTTCAACCCTGGTAATTTTGGCATCATTTCCGCCTTAGTTCTCACCTCCGATGCTTGGGTTTCGCCGGGACAGTGGGGTGAAGAGTGGTGGTATGCGCTGTTATTTGTCGGGACTGGGGGCATGACTTTGCAGCGCATTGGTCGCTGGGACACCACAGCCGCTTTTTTGGGTAGCTATTCCTTACTAGAAGCAATTCGCAATCTCTGGCTGGGTTGGACTTGGGATGTTTACTGGCATCGGTTGATGAGCGGCTCGTTGTTGTTGTTCGCCCTATTTATGATTACAGATCCGCGATCGATTCCCAATTCTCGAATTGGGCGGGTAGTTTGGGCAGCTTGCATCGCTGGATTAACTTTCATCCTGCGGAATTATTTCTTTATTCCCACCGCAGTTTTCTGGGCACTGTTCATCCTTGCCCCGTTGAGCATTTTGCTAGATATTCTCTGGTTAGCCCCACGATTTTCTTGGCAAATGGGAGATGAGGGAGATGAGGGAGCAGGGGGAAAACTTTTACTTAGCACTCCTAACTCTTGTACAGACGCGATTAATCGCGTCTCTACTCCTCTTGTACAGACCCGATTAATCGCGTCTCTACTCCTCTTGTACAGACGCGATTAATCGCGTCTCTACTCCCAACTCCTAACTCCTAAATCAGCACTTAATATAGAGGTATAAAAAATGAAGATTTTTCGACTTTTAACGCCATTACTGTTGACAATTGTAGCTGTATTTTGCTTTGCACCCGCAGCTTGGGCATTTTGTGGATTTTATGTAGCTAAAGCTGATACAAAGCTGTATAACAAAGCTTCTCAGGTGGTGATCGCACGGAATGGCGATCGCACCGTCCTGACAATGGCAAACGACTTTCAAGGCGAAGTCAAAGATTTTGCGATCGTAGTACCAGTGCCAACGGTGCTGCAAAAAGAACAAGTTCGCGTTGCCCTACCCCAGATTATCGAGCGTCTAGATGCTTTTAGTGCGCCGCGATTGGTGGAATATTTTGACCCAGATCCTTGTGCCCCACTACCACTATTTTTAAGAAACTTCACTATAAATTCAGCACTAGCACAAGAAGATAGTTTCGCACCTCAGATAAGCGATCGCAGTTTAGGCGTGACGGTGGAAGCGAGTTTCAACGTGGGCGAATACGACATCGTGATCCTCAGTGCGAAAGAATCTGGGGGACTAGAAACTTGGCTGACACAAAATGGCTACAAAATCCCTCAAGGGGCAAAACAGTTACTTCAGCCCTATATCCGTTCCTCAATGAAATTCTTTGTTGCCAAAGTCAACTTGGATAAATTTGAGGAATCAGGCTACCAGTTTCTCCGTCCGCTACAAATTTCCTATCAATCACCCAAATTCATGCTGCCAATTCGTTTAGGCATGATCAATGCCACGACAGAGCAGGATTTAATTGTCTATATCCTCTCGCCCCAAGGAGAAGCACAACTCACTAACTATCGGACGGTGAAAATCCCCTCCAACGTCAATCTTCCCGTGTTTATCAAAAATGAATTTGGTGAATTCTACAAATCCCTGTTCCAAACCGCTTACACCAAAGAAGGCAAGAGAGTCGGTTTTTTGGAATACAGTTGGGATATGGGTAGTTGCGATCCTTGTGCTGCCGATCCCCTGACTCCAGAGGAACTCAAGGAAGCAGGCGTATTTTGGCTAAATGATAATTCTCTAAGTAAGCAAACTAAGGTTAAACAAATTCGCAGGTTTGCTCCTCCCGTTTTGAACACTAACGTCTTCATCTCCCGTTTGCATGTCCGCTACACCCGCGACACATTCCCTGAAGACTTGATTTTCCTGCAAACTGCCAACCGGGAATTATTCCAAGGGCGTTATATTTTGCAATATCCATTTGAAGGGGAACTTCAGTGTGAGGCAGGTAAAGAATACAAACGGTCTTTGCCCAAGCGTTTTGAACAAGAAGCGCAGACTCTAGCTAGGTTAACCAACGGAAATATCCAAGATATTCGCAACAAAATGAAGCTGAGTGTCGGAGATCTCACATACACCTGGTTGGAAAATGTCCAGTCCTGGTTTGGATTAGATTGAGGGAATGGGAAGAAAGAGGCAGGGGGCAGGGGGAGAATAAAAATTACCTCTTTACCCTCTGCGTCTTAACAATGCCCAATGCCCAATGCCCCATGCCCAATGCCCCATGCCCAATGCCCAATGAATAAATCTTGACGAAAATTTTTTAGAGTATTGTTATACGCAATACTAAGATATTCTTGCCTTCTTCGCCAAGATTCTCATGGTTCAATTCGATGAACACCTACGCCGCTTAGTTAGCGAAGCCTGTGAACACCCATCTGGAAGTCCTCAGCGTCAGAAGCTGCTCACGCAAATTATTCGCTTGAGTGCAAGTAGACTCTGGAGAGAAAGTACTCCTTACTATCAAGATGCACTACAACAAACTTGGTTGTATTTCTGCCGCAATGTTTGTGAAGGTTTGACAGGTCAGATATATAATCCCACTTATGGCAGTGTCATCACCTGGCTGAATGCTTACCTAAAACGGAGACTACAAGACTTTTATATTAACCAAAACCGGGAACAAGCCACAACAGTCCATCTTCGGGTTCGTCAGTCTACATCGGGTGGAATAAGAGAAACCATTGATCCTGTAGATAACCTGCCAGCTACCCCCCAACCACCTCCCATTTTGGAAGACTTGGAGATATGGGCTAAGACAGATTCTGAAGGAGAACTGTGCGGTACTTACATTAAAGGGCGTCCAGATGTGAATTGTCAGATGTTAATTCTTAAACGCCTACCCCCGGAAGTTAGCTGGAAAGAATTATCTGAGGAATTTGGGCTGTCAATTCCGACATTAAGCAGTTTTTATCAGCGCCAGTGTTTACCACGTTTGCGTAAATTCGCCGAATTAGAAGGATTGTTATAAAAATACGTTGTTTCAGGCTTTTCTTAATTCTCGTGCGATGCCTACGGCGGTAAACTACGCAAATAGACCATGCTGTAGGGGCACAGCAATGCTGTGCCCTTACCAAAGATGTGGTCACTTAGTAATAGACAAAACCCAATCACCTAAAAGTTGGTTTACTCTATCGGGTATTTCATCATGGGGACAATGACCGGCTCTTAAGAAATGTTCTCTAAGTTCAGGATAATATTGACGAAATTTTTGGGAACGTTCTCTAGCATTCATCCAAGGGTCAGCTTCTCCCCACAACATCAACAATGGACAAGTTAATTGCTTTAGTAGCACATCAACTTTTTCCCCTTGAGGGGTGCTAAAGACTGACACAAATACTTCCATTGCACCAGGATCGTAAGCAGGGCGAGAAATTTCTTCTACTAATTGATCTGTAATGGCACTTTTGTCAAGATAAACTTTTTCTAGAGTTTGGCGAATTACCCAACCTTGTCGCACGTATTGAAATAACAAAGACTGGGCTAAAGGTTGTTGAAAAATCCACTTAGTGCCGTCACCAAGAAGTTTCTGTAAAGTAGCGGGTTGTTTGGGAGGTTGAATTTCTGATTGTAAAGCTTCAGGCTCAGATGTCGGCTGGCTGTCGCTAAAAGGCCCTGCACTATTGAGCAAAACTAAACCAGCCGCACTGTCGGGACGTTGCGCTGCAACACATAAGCTAGCGTAGCCACCAAGGGAATTACCTGCTAATACTGCTTTTTGACCAATTACTTCACTAATAAAATCATGGAGTTGGTCACGCCACAAGTCGGCGCTATACTGCAATTTCGGTTTTGCCGATCGCCCGAATCCTAAAAGGTCGATCGCAAATACTTCAAAATCTTGACACAATCCTGTGATATTCTTGCGCCAGTGGTCTGTGGAAGCACCAAATCCATGTACCAAAAGCAAGGGCGGACGTTGCGCTTGCTTCTCGGACGCACGCACATAGTAAACGTTGTGCCCGCGCCACTGCCAATATTTACCAGGAATTGGAGTTGTAGAAGGGGCTGTAGTTGCCTGCATGATTCAAAGAATTGTTAAGTAGCTTTAATAATTGTAGGCTAGATGGGGAGTGGGGAGTGGGGAGTGGGGAGTGGGGGGAGCAGGGGGAGATGAGGGAGCAGGGGAGGCAGGGGGAGAATGACTAATGACTAATGACTAATGACTAATGACTAATGACTAATGACTAATAACTAATGACTAAAGAAAGATTAATGACAGGCAAAACTAAGCTATTAGGGGTAATTGGACATCCAGTGGAACATTCGCTGTCGCCAGCGATGCATAATGCTGCGATCGCTCATTTAGGATTAGATTACGTTTATCTTCCCTTTCCTATAGCACCACATAATTTAGAAATAGCGATCGCAGGTTTTGCGGCTATTGATGTTGTCGGTTTTAGTGTGACAATACCTCATAAACAGGCAATCATGCCTCTGCTTTCAGAAATTACCCCTCTTGCTCAAGCTATAGGCGCAGTGAATACTGTTAGTCGCCAAAATAATCAATGGGTGGGGACAAACACAGATATAGAAGGATTTATCGCTCCTTTGCAGACAACGTATCAGCAAGATTGGAGTCAGAAGGTAGTAGTAATTTTAGGCAATGGTGGCGCAGCTAGAGCAGTTGTAGCAGGTTGTCACCAACTAGGTTTTGCGAAAATTCATGTTGTTGGGCGTAATGTGCAGAGATTACAAGAATTTGCCAATAGTTGGAATAATTCACCCATAAGTGAAAATCTACAAGTTCATCAATGGGAGGAATTGCCAAAGTTAATTCCCCAAGCTAATCTGCTGGTAAACACAACCCCCATAGGTATGTATCCCAAGGTTAATGAGTCGCCTTTGAGTGTAGAGGAAATAGCAAATTTACCAAAGGGTGCGATCGCTTACGATTTAATATATATTCCGAAACCGACGCAATTTCTAGAGCAGGCAGAAAAACAAGGCGCAATTGCGATCAATGGTTTAGAAATGCTAGTTCAACAAGGGGTAGCAGCATTAAAAATTTGGTTACAGCAGGAAACTGTACCTGTAGAAGTGATGCGCCAAACATTGCAAAATCATTTAGGTTTAGGTTGATCAAATCCGAAGAACCCCACCCCGCCAAAGCTGTGCTTTGTCTCCCCTCCCCGCAGGCTCTTAGGGGTTGGGGGTGGGGTTCTTTGGGTTTAATAAGCAATCAAGCGGATATGATATGAATCGTTATTACCGCTATTTGATCTATGTTCTCCAAACCCAAAATACTTTTATCATGGCTTGCATTATTACTCTGTTTTGCAAGCCTATTTCTTAGTTCTTGGATTATTCTTCCGGCTCCAAATATGTTTTTACTCACCCTAGCAGTAGGAGCGCCAGAAGTAAGTCCTTGGTTATTGTTATTAAATTTGCTCTCTTTATCACTTGCTTTTTTCTACATCCGTCGCCGGAAATTACAACGTTTCGCTTGTATTTTCAGCTTAATAGGATTGCTAATTTGTGCATGGGTGCTAGTGAATATCCCACTAACTCAAGTGCAGATGACTAAAGCGATGAAGCAAGGACTCGGAGCAAATTATCTAGAGCAAATTCCAGTCCAAGTAAGAGCTAAGATGCAAACCCATCCCTTTGATTTAGTTAATTCCTTTCGGGGTATTGCACTAGCTAAAACGCGTCATCAAAAAGATATTCTCTTTGCTTCTCCTGCGGGAGTGGCTTTAAAAATGGAAGTTTACCAACCCTCAGAGGTAGGGAAATATCCAGCAGTGGTAGTAATTTATGGTGGAGCTTGGCAATATGGCAACCCTCATGCAAACTCCGAGTTTAATCAATATATCGCTCATCAGGGATATACAGTATTTGCGATCGCTTATCGACACGCACCTAAATATCGATTTCCCGCTCAGTTAGATGATGTGCGTACAGCCCTAAATTTTATTCGCAAACATGCAGCTGAATATGAAGCCGATCCAGAACGTATGGTACTTATAGGACGTTCTGCGGGAGCGCACCTAGCAATGCTAGCGGCTTATCAACCAGATGCACCGCCTATTCGTGGTGTGGTGAGCTATTACGGGCCTGTTAATTTAACGGAGGGATACAAAACACCACCAAATCCCGATCCTATTAACACCCGCGCTGTTTTAAAAGCATTTCTCGGTGGTTCTTTAGAAGAATTGCCTAATCAGTATAAAATTGCTTCACCGATAAATTATCTGACGCACCCTTTACCACCAACTTTATTAATTTACGGCAGTCGTGACCATTTGGTGGAAGCGCGATTTGGCAGACAAATGTATGAACGTTTACATAAGTCTGGTAATACTGCGGTTTTTCTAGAAATTCCTTGGGCAGAACACGCTTTTGATGCCGTTTTCAATGGTGTGAGCAATCAATTAGCGTTATATTATACCGAGAGATTTTTGGCTTGGGCGTTGTTTAAGCAATAAGACTTGTCGAAGTTCATCAAACGTTTTAATCACATCTCATCCTTGCAAAACTTTAGCAGCAGTTAACTGAAGATTAGCAAAAATTGAAGAGACAATCGCACTTTCTCCCTGATAAACTCGCTCATCATAAAATCCCTCTACCCATTCCAAAACCGTCACCTTCTGGGCGATAGGATCAACAATCCAATACTCAGCAATTCCCCGCGCCGCATACTCGGAACGCTTATAACGATAATCCCGATTTTCCTGATTCGGACTCACCACCTCAACCACCAACAACGGTGGCGGCATATCCATCAAAATTATAGATCGCGTAGCTCCTTGCATTACCTTGGCTAACTCCTCAGAATACACCACCAAATCAGGCAAACGTACCCCTACCTGTCGGCTATGCACAGCTACCTCTGCCTTCATCCGCAACTGATAAGATGGAATTCCCAATTGCAAGAAACAAGTAACTAAAAACATCGCTATCCGTTGATTAATATCACTTTCTGAAGGCATGGGTATTAGTTCTCCATTTTCTAATTCATATAAAGTATCCGTCCCATCGTCATAAGAAAGGAATTCTTCAAAGGTCATCTTTTTAGCGGCTGCAACTGTCATTGCTTTTTCTCCCATAGTTAGCTTGTATTGATTATTTTAACAATGCCTCTAATTTCTCCATCCCCTGCTGAATCTCCGCGTCGGGAGCAATGCTCTAACAGTGAGATGGGGAAGCAGGGGGAGAGGAAAAATTAAGTGTATTTACGGTTATTTTATTAGTAAAACATACTAAATTTTCTCTTTGCTCCCCCTGCTCCGCCTTTAGTGGCTTGACGAGAAGTGGAACCTCTTAGAATACGTTCGGCTGGAAACGAGGTAACATAAACCTTTGGGCTTTACAAGCGTGCCATTCGGCTCATTAATGGAGTTCAAAGGCTCATTAATGGAGTTCAAAGACTCATTAATGGAGTTCAAAGGCTCATTAACGGAGTTCAAAGACTCATTAATGGAGTTCAAAGGCTCATTAATGGAGTTCAAAGACTCATTAATGGAGTTCAAAGACTCATTAATGGAGTTCAAAGACTCATTAATGGAGTTCAAAGACTCATTAACGAGTATCAAAGCCTCATTAATGGAGTTCAAAGACTCATTCACGAGTATCAAAGCCTCATTAATGGAGTTCAAAGACTCATTAACGAGTATCAAAGACTCATTAACGAGTATCAAAGCCTCATTAATGGAGTTCAAAGACTCATTCACGAGTATCAAAGCCTCAATGAGATTTACTCAGCACTCCTAACTTCTCACTCCTCACTATTTCTGCGGCCAGCGCCAGTTATAGCGATTCCATTCGTAGATGCCTTGAATTTCATACTCAGCGCCGTTGAAGAAGCGGACGACGCAGTTAGTAGAGGTATCATCACCGTTGCTAATTTCCTCGACCTTAATTACCATACAGGGAAACCATTCGCGCTGACAAGGCCCATCTTCTTGCACCCATTCCCATAGTGCATTGGAAACTTCAATGCGATCGCCTATTCTTAGCTTTAGTGCATCCTCAAAATAAGAATACTTATCAAAATGATATGACTCAACACGATTCAGCCACTGTAAACCATAGCGTTGCCGGATAAATTGTACTGTTCCAGAGTCATTTTCTAATAGCCAGTCGTTGAGTAATTGCACTTTCCAAGTGCGGTTGCGTTGTTCTTCATCCTTAACAAATTGTAAAAATGCTTCTAACTCCTCTGGGGTAAGTTCGTCTAAGGGATTAGCAATAGCTGATGCTCTAGAGGTAGAATTTCCCTGAATTTGCTCCACGACTTGCAGTAATATCTCTTTCTGCGTGTCAGTGAGAGGACAGCTTGCCGCATCACAATCATTAAAGGCTGCGAGCATAGATGCTTCAATCTCATCTGGAGTCATAATTTAATAGCAATTGAGGGTTATTTCCCTAATTATTACAAAGGTTAAATTAAAGTCTTCAATCCCTTGTAGTGAAATTCAGGTAAGCTGAGATTATAAGTTACATATTGTTAGATTAAGTCACGGAGTCTTTTATGCGCTTGCGCTCACTCACGGTCGTTTTTATTTCGTGTCTCATCACCTTTCTATCGTGGGTGAGCATTCCCCTTGCTGTAGCATTGACACAGATTAGATTATTTGATGTTTCCTATAAAGATTGTCCACCAGAACTAGCACAAGGCGCTGTTATCAGTAGTGGTAGCGCGGCTGCCAATTGTTTTCTTGTCATTGGCAAGGCAGAAAATGGCACTTATAAAACAGTCTACGACGCAGATATTTTTGGACGCATCTATGATGCCAACAATGACTCGGTAATGCAAAACCGCACTCGCTTAGGTTCTATTGCTGAGGTTCCACCAGGCATTAGCGATTTTGAATTGAGAATTTCTGTACCTGCGAATCAGCCTACTCCGTTGAAGCTGAAGCAGTTTAAAGCAGCCGGATTTAGCGGCCAAGTGCGTAAGTAATACCAATTTTGGAGTTGAGATTTTAAAGCCAGTGCATTGGTATTAAATAATTCGTAATTCGTAATTCGTAATTCGTAATTAAGTTTTGCAATAGCGAAGCGTGGGAGCAACCCATCACTTTTCAGGAAGAACTGCTAGTCATAATTCTAAAAGACTATCTAAGTAAACAGTTCTACAAAAGCAATTCATATCGCTACGAGGCTGTATTTAACATTATCTGGCATTGTGCCGAAAATCTAACTTACCCAGATTTCCACAAAGCAATGGACTAAACAACAAGCGCAAAGTTCTTATCTTCCTTTGCGTTCCTCTGCGCTTCCCTTAGCGTTCCTCTGCGTTAAAAAACAATCTCCTCCCTCATCCTCTCTTCCAGCACATCCAATAACCCATCCACATCCTTCCCAACTTCCTCAAAACAAATCGGTGGTGGTGGTTCCGGTGCAAACTGAATTAACTTAATTTCCCCCTTCCCAATCCCAATCATCACAACTTCCACTTCCGGCTTATGATTCTCAACAATTCCCAAAATTTCCTGAAGCCGATTCTCAACTTGAATATTTAACTTCTCTATCTGCTCTTTCGGACAATAAACAAAATGCGGCGTTGGTTGCAAATCAATACCAATAGTACCTTGACTGTCACCATTTGCTAACCACAATCCCCAAAAAAGCGCCGCCAATTCTTGCTGATTTGCTTTGACAAACTTATCCAACTGGCGACGCCACTTGTTATCACCTGATTCTGGTTGACTATTACCAAAAAACATAAATAATTCGTAATTCGTAATTTACAAAGAATGAGTGAAACTCACCTCAAGCCTGATTGTACACGCCAGAGGCTGGAATAAATCCCATCTTTCTCCAACAGTTGCTCATGGGTTCCTGACTCTACTAATTTCCCATGTTCCATGACATAAATGCAATCGGCATTGCGGATGGTGGAAAGACGATGAGCGATCGCAATTGTAGTTCTATCTACTGTAATCCGTTCGAGCGATCGCTGGATTGCCGCTTCTGTCTCATTATCCACTGCTGAGGTCGCTTCATCTAAAATCAGAATGGGCGGATTCTTCAAGACTGCACGAGCGATCGCAATCCGTTGTCTTTGTCCACCAGATAACTTTTGTCCTCTTTCCCCCACAATTGTCTCATAACCTTGGGGCAGATCAATAATAAATTCGTGCGCCTCCGCTATCTTCGCCGCCGTGATAATTTCTTGCTCTGTATTCTCAAAGCTACCATAAGCAATATTCTCCGCTACAGTGCCATGAAATAGAAAGACATCTTGACTCACCAAACCAATGCAACGGCGTAAATCTTGCAAATTCAAACTTTGCAAATCAATGCCATCGAGAGTAATGCTTCCCGTTTGCACTTCGTATAACCGCAACAAAAGTTTGACTAAAGTGCTTTTACCAGAACCCGTTGAACCGACAATTGCAATAGTTTTCCCCGCCGGAATATCCAAAGACAGATTTTTAATTACTGGAAATCTATCTTTATAGGCAAAATAAACATTTTTAAATTGGACTTCACCGCGCACTTCATCCACAGGTAAGGCCACATCACCTGTATGAATAGCGATAGGAGTATCCAACAAATTCATGACTCGATTAGTAGAAGCCATTGCTCGTTGATATTGGTCAAAAGTTTCGCCTAATCTAGTTAAAGGCCATAGTAATCGCTGGATTAAAAATACTAATACGCTGTAAGTACCTACAGACATTTCTCCAGAAACTGCTGCCATCCCGCCATATAACAGTAATGCTGTGAAACCTACCAAAATTAGCATCCGAATTAACGGGACAAAAGCAGCAGAAAGAGTAATTGCTTTAAAGTTACTCCGGCGATAAGCTTCACTATCTAATTCCAGACGAGAGGCTTCATAAGCTTCGGCGGTGAAACTTTTAATAGTAGTAATTCCGCTAATATTGTTTGACAAACGCGAATTCAGGAAACCTACCTTTTCTCGGACTTCGGCGTAGCGAGGTGCAAGTAGTCGTTGATAAGCAAAGGAACCCCAGAGGATAAATGGCATCGGTGACAAAGCCATCCACGCTACACTTGGAGCCAAAATAAAGAAAGCAGCGCCAATAATTAGAACAGTTGCGGAAACTTGGATAATATCATTCGCTCCTCCATCCAAAAACCGCTCTAATTGGTTAATATCATCACTGAGGATAGACATTAAACCGCCAGTGCTGCGTTCTTCAAAATAAGCCAATTCCAACTCTTGCAAATGTTTGTATGCATCCAAACGCAAGTCATGCTGAATATTTTGAGCCAAATTACGCCAAAGTCGAGCGTAGGCGTACTCAAAAACAGATTCTAGTATCCAAATGATCACAGTCAGGAAGGAAATAATCAAAAATTGTTGAAAGACATCGCGTACCCCTAACTGGGCAATTATGGAATCCTGCTGCTTGACTACCACATCCACCGCGACGCCAATTAAGCCGGGTGGTGCTAAGTCGAAAAATTTATTGAGGGTAGAATAAGTAGTCGCCAGCCAAATTTGTTTACGATACTGGTGTCCATACTCAAGCAAGCGCTGGAGAGGATGCGTTGAATGTTTACGCCTTCTTGATGCCCGATGAGATTTTAATACAGTAGCCACGGCTTTTTGCGGTTTCGTGCAACTGATATTACCACGGAAAAAAGTTCTGAGTCTTGAGTCTGAAGATGGGCGAACGCAATTGTAATTCTATCTACTGTAATTTGTTCGAGCGATCGCTTCCTGTAATATTAGGCTGAATCACTTTAATAAGTGGTTACGCAAAATTATTTATGTCATTGCGTTCGCTCTTAGCGTTCCCGTTGGCGCAGCCTAAGAAGAGAAGGGTACGAAGTGAAGCAATCCAAAGCCGCAAGCGAATTGCAACTCTAAGAGACGCTCCGCGAACGTTTCGCTTTGCTCCACTCGCAATGACAAATGTATATTTAATTTTGCACAACTACTTATCAACCAAAATAAACATCATGAGTATTATCGTCTTCGGCAGCATAAATATAGACTTGGTAGCAACAGCACCCCGCTTGCCAGTCGCCGGAGAAACGTTGCTAGGAGAAGACTTTTTTAAAGTTTCAGGAGGTAAAGGAGCTAATCAAGCGGTAGCATTAGCAAAATTGGGAATTCATACCCAAATGGTGGGGCGTGTAGGTGCAGACGATTTTGGTGTGGAACTTATTAACAATTTACAAGCATCTGGTGTGCAGATTGGCAATATTTTCGTGGATGAGACTGTTAGTTCTGGAGTCGCCATCATCGCCGTAAATCATGCTGGTGAAAATCAAATTATTGTAATTCCTGGTGCAAATGGGTGTGTTAATCAAGAAGATGTAGAACGATTGTCCTATTTATTACCAGAAGCGACAGCACTGCTTTTACAATTAGAAATTCCGATTGCTGCGGTGGTTGCAGCAGCTAAAGCAGCAAGAAAAACTAAAATAACGGTAATTCTCGACCCTGCACCTGCACAATCTGATTTGCCAGATGAACTTTACCCATTAGTAGACATTATTACACCGAATGAAGTTGAAGCCTCGCAATTAGTGGGTTTTGCTGTGGATGGAGAAGAACTTGCAGCCAAAGCAGCTGGAGTTTTATTACAACGGGGTGTGAAATGTGCGATCGTTAAACTGGGTGCTAAAGGTGTTTTTTGTGCCACTGCTGAGGAAAAGTTTTTTGTACCCGCGTTTCCAGTTCATGCAGTTGACACAGTAGCTGCTGGCGATGCTTTTAATGGCGGCTTGACTGCGGCACTTGTTGAAGGACTTTCTTTACATCAGGCAGTTGTTTGGGGTGCAGCAGCTGGTGCTTTGGCGACGACAAAACCAGGCGCACAAACTTCACTACCGGATAGGTTTACATTTGATGCATTTCTTAGGGAAAGGGCAGTGGGGAGTGGCGAGATTAGGGAGATACATCTGTGAGGGGTTAGAATAAAGCGGCTTTTATCAATCAATTAAAATACTCAAAATATTTTTAATAATAAGGTGTACCAATCAATGCTAATAAAAAGCCCTCAAGGCAAGATGAGGGCTTGGCATTTTTTTGCTAGATATCGGCTCAATCTCTTCTACTCACGAGCAAGAGTAATCTGGGCAGCGTCAAAGTCTTGTAGCCGAGTCATGTTTCCAGTGTTCTTATCTATGTTATACACAGCATTAGGTGTTTCATACCTCATAGCTCCAAAGCCAAGAAGTTGACCTGTTGCAGAGCAAATTAAGCTTTGTAAGCCATTATTCCATGCTTGACCATCAAGTTTCAATTGTGCCAGTCTGATCGGGTTTTTTTGATTTGAGTCTAGCTGCACCAAAGTTGTATCGCCATTTAATCCAACTAAAGAGGTATAGAGTTTTCCATCTGGGCACTGAGCTAGATTGCTGGCTCGCTCATCGTTCGGGAATCTAATCTTACTAATAGAACTGATCTCTCCTGTTTGAAGGTTAATATCTACTAATGTGATCGGTGGTGTACCGTTCTTTTTACCTACTAGACCGATGAGCCGCCCATCAATAGTGCCTAGCAAGCTCCCAAGCTGTTGATTCTGTTTAAGTCCTGAGATTATCAAAGTTTTTATAGGCGTACCCAAAAATGTAATGCGAGTCGGTGCCCCCTGTTTCCTACCAGTGCTAACAGGAGTAGCGGCTACAACAAGTGTGCCATCGCTTAAAGAAGTGAAGCCACTCAATGTCTCATTAGTCTCTACTAAAGGTGTAACCGGATCGGCAACTGTGCCATTGCTTGAAGAAGTGAGGCTACTCAATATATCATCAACCTTTCCTAAAGCTGTACCGAGCCTGGCAAGTGTGCCATCGCTTAAAACAGCGAAGCTACTCAATGTCTCATTAGACTGTACTAAAGCTGTACCGCGCTCGGCAAGTATCTGAGTAACTACTGGACTTAGAAGCTGAACCTTTCCTGTATTTAAGGCTTGCAAAACAAAGGATTCTAAAACAAGTCCTAGCCCTACAGGTTTAATATCTGTGGGTACAATGTTTGGGGCAATGCTATTTAATTCAGTGGTATCTACCTCTGGAATAAGCGTTTGGTCAGTGCTGATGATAGAGCCAGAACCTATACCTACAATTTTGAAACTTGGTGTTTGCGCCAAAGTTTTGTTGCTTAGATAACTAAGCCCAGATACTATAGTTCCACCAAGTACCAACTGGCCAAACTGCCTACGTGATAGCTTGTAATTCATATTTCCACTCCTAGAATTAATGACTTTTATTGAATAGCAGTGTATTAGACCTCTTGCATAAATCAAAAATAAAGAACCCTACGCCGCATTTGAGTAAACTTACGCTCCCCTCACTGCAAGCAGCAAGGGTTTGGCGGTGGGATGTTAGGGACTTTTGCAAGAGGTCTATTGAACATAAACGGGTAAGGCTATGATATTCGCGTCCAGGTTGCTAGTGAGGGCGTTCCATTGTTGTCACTAATAAAAAGCATGTACCAGCCTGGTACTGCTATGTTTCGATTCGTTGCTAGCGTGACATTGAGAAAATTAGCGTTCTTAGAATTAATCCGCACATCCACTAATCTTTGTTCTGTATCGCAGGAATGAGTGGTTGCGATTGGTTTAATCAGACTAACCCATTTAATATTCCCAGCCTGGGGTGTCTGAATTGTAAATTGCTGTCCGTAGTTCAATGTTTCAGGAGCGCTCTGAATAATTGGGCGCGATCGCGACATATACGCAGGACGGTAGATTTCTAATCGCAGTTCATTCACCCTCCGGTTAGGGTTACCCCCAGCTGCGACTACACTACCATCTGGTAGGAGCAAGGCTACTGAGTGATATACGCGAGGGACTTTTTGTTTAGCTACTACTGTCCAGGTATTTGTGGCTGGATTGTAGATTTCTGCTGGCAGCATTGATTGTGCTGTGTCTTCACTTATTTTGCTACCATTGCAAACAAACACTGTGCGATCGGGTAACAAAACTGCGCTGTGATGCATCCGAGCATAGTTTAGAGGCTGTGCTGGTACGTAAGTTGGGTTAGTAGCTTTTAAATCTACAATATTGACCCTGTTTGTTGCCGTATTAGCACTACCTCCACCCATAATCATCACTTTTTGGTCTTGTGCAGGTGGTAAAAGCACGCTGGTAGCTTGATTTCCAAAAGCTGAGTCTTGCAGCCCTGGCACCACTTTTTCTGTAATGGATTCGGTAAATGTCTCTGGTAGGGTTAGTATAGCTGGCGCTATTCCAATGTTGCCGCCCATCTGGGCACCTGAATAAAACATTTTTCCACCATCGAGTAGAAACAGATGTAAGTATGGCGCGTAGGGACGAGTTATTGGAAAAGCGTTCCAACCATTTGGAAAGAAAGCAGAATAAATTTCTGGTTGTCTGTTGAGCTTGCCATCTTTATCCGGCCCAGATATTGCAAAGATCCGACCGCTGCCTAGTGTTAACACAGTAGGATACCAGCGGCCATTATTCATTGGTGGTATCTTGACCCATTTCTCCTCAATAGGATCAAACATCAGAGCTGAGGGTGAACCATAAAATGGGTCATAGCGCAAAGTTCCACCCGCAACCAATAACATACCATCAGGACGGAAGGAGTGACCGGCGCAAAAAAGATCAATAGGTTGATTATTACTATCCAATGGAGCCTTTTGACTGCTAAAGGTTCCTTTAATCACATCCCAAACCACACTGTCATAGGGAGTATTTAACCGACTGGGATCATTACCTGAACCGCAGAAAAAGAATACTTTACCAGTACGAAGTAAAGCGGCATGTATAGGGATGATTGGCGCACTGTACGGCAATACTTCCCATTTGTCTGTGGTAGTAGCCTGAGCGATGAAAGTCCCTAAATCCGTTTCCTCTAGGAGGTTAGCATTGTTATGAGCTTGAGTCACTTTATTTACAATTATTCCTACGTAGGTTTTATGTTTTTGTTTTTTGTTTCAGTAACTTATACCTAAAATTATATCTATACTTTTTTAGGCTTATCTAATGTTAAGATGTGATGTTTTTTATAACAAGAGCAGGTAAATGCCGTTTTTTCATTAGTAATTACGCTGTCATTTTTTACTGCTATCGAGTATCTAATTAAGCCTTGTACTGTGTTTTTTCGGAAAGGATGAACCATGCTTTTAAATATGATAAGTATACCTTTCAGGGCTTGGCATTGGGCATTAATAGCTAAAATATTGTGTTTTTGACCTTCGATTTGTGACTAATTTTAAACACTCAGATGTCGTCCATTTAATTTGCACAACTAAGGCGGGCAAAATGCCCAGTCCACAAGAGATTCGTTTTTTGGAGGATGCAAATTTAAATATTTTTAATTTATTATTTCTTGAAATAAAAATGATTAGCTTAAATCTTAATTACAGGTATAATACAGTACAGAGTACATAGTTGATAGAATTAAGAGGATCGCGACATCCCCATTAAGCCTTTTGCTAAATAGATTGGTAATTTATTACAGCGGATGGACGAATTAAACTGGGGAAAGTAAGTAGGTTTTTTAGGAAGCAATGCTTAGACTCCGTTTTCGACGATCGCTTTTGGCTGCGATACCAACTCTTGGAGACGCTATTCGCGTTCGGTGGGGTTTGCCTACGCAAATTTGAGACGATTAGCTAAGAGATTTTCCGCCATGAGCATGATACAAAGCACAGCTAAAGCGTAGTAAAGTAAGGTAGTAAAGCTCAGGGTGGGTAGTAAAAATCGAAACCTACTTAGTAGAAACAGTGGTAACGTCAATCCCTCTCAAAGCAAGATTGTCGCCATGAGCAACTCAACTCCAATGGATGACAAGAAGAATGTTCCCAAGAAAAAGGGCAGGACACTCCCTCCCAAGCTGATCATCTGGCTGGGAAAGTTTGTCTGGACAACTATGTGGCAAATCATGATGTCAAAGCTTGCTCCTAGCAATCAGTCGGGAGCTTATATTCGTCCTAATAGCCAGTTTCGGAAGTTCATTGGCACAGAAGAAGCGAATCCGTACCCACCAGCAGCAGGGCGCTACAAACTCTATGTTGGGCTGGGCTGTCCTTGGGCGCACCGAACCCTAGTTGTGCGATCGCTCAAAAAACTCGAAGCGGTAATATCAGTATGCATCGTCTCTCCTTCTCCCATTGAAGGCGGTTGGATATTCAACGAGGAAGAAGAAGGTTGTCGCACACTGGCTGAATTTTATCAGTTGGCAGAACCTGGTTACAGTGGACGCTCTACAGTTCCAATACTATGGGATAACCAAACAAAAACCATCGTCAACAATGAGAGTTCAGAGATTATTGTCATGCTGAACTCTGAGTTTAACGAGTTCGCCAACAATCCTACGCTGGATCTTTACCCAGAAGTACTCAAAGAAAAAATTGACTGCTGGAATGAAAAGATTTATCACGCGGTAAATAACGGTGTATATCGCTGCGGCTTTGCCCAAAGCCAAGAAGCATACAATCAAGCCTGTAATGAACTGTTTGCAACTCTCGATGAGATTGACATTGCATTGCAGACTAGTCGATATCTGTGTGGGGACAATCTCACGCTTGCAGATGTCCGTTTATTCACGACGTTATTTCGGTTTGATAGTGCCTACTATGGGTTGTTTAAGTGCAATAGGCAGCGAATTCGAGACTATCAGAACTTGGGAGCTTACTTACGCGATTTATATCAGCTTCCAGGTGTAGCTGACACCTGCGATGTAGAGAGTGTGAAGCGGGACTACTACGGGAACCTATTCCCACTCAATCCGGGTGGGATTATTCCCGATGGGCCTGATATGTCTTATCTTTATCAACCACATGGGCGCGATCGCATCGGCACAGTGAAGGCTTCATAAGGTACATTGAGAACTGATAAGCTGTTACGCATTTAAGTTGTACATTTACCTGATGACTGTTGACTGATGACCGATAACCGTCAACCGTCAACCGTCAACGATTATAAAGAATGTTTATATAATTTAGACGCATATCAGCTTACCTCGATGGCTGCATTCTGGAGTTGGTGTAATTGTGAACCAGATTAATCGAGTTGCAATTGTTGGTGGAACTCATGGCAATGAGTTTACGGGAGCCTACTTAATTCAAAAATTTGCCCAGTTTCCCGACTTGATTACTAGACAAAGTTTTGAAACAGTTACTCTGTTAGCAAATCCTAACGCTTTTGCGGCGGGGAGGCGATATGTAGAGAAAGATTTAAATCGTTGTTTTCTCAAGCAAGATTTACAAGATCCGACTCTGAGCAGTTACGAAGAATTGCAAGCTAAATCAATCCAGCACACCCTAGCATCAAACAGGGATAAACAAGCAGATTTTATCTTAGATTTGCACAGCAGTACAGCTAATATGGGTTTGACAATTATTTTGGTAAATAGTCATCCCTTAAACTTGAAATTGGCTGCTTATTTGAGCCAGATTAATCCTTTAGTTAGGGTTTATCGCTGCTCTTTTAAATCAATTGAAGAAAACCCATTTGTAAATTCTCTGTGCGAATTAGGCTTTGCGATCGAGGTTGGCCCTATTGCTCAAGGACTCTTAAAAGCAACGCTGTTCCAACAAACAGAGGAACTTGTTTATGCGGTTATGGACTATCTAGAACGGATTAACCAGGGTGGAATTCCATCAATTAACGAAACGTTGATTCTGTATGACCATTTATCAGTTGTGGACTATCCAAAAAAACCGGATGGTACAATATTTGGGATGATTCATCCAGAGCTTCAGGATAAGGATTATCAAGCCTTAAACCCAGGAGATCCAATTTTTATAACCTTTGATGATAAAATAATTTTTTATGAAGGGGCATCTACCGTTTGGCCTATTTTTATAAAGGAGGCAGCTTATTACGAAAAGGGAATTGCAATGTGTTTTACCCAGAGGCAGCAAATAAATATATAGGATGTGTAAAAGATTTTTTGTATGATCGCTTTTTATTGGAAGTAATGATATAAATTGAGCATCCAAATCATCAATTACTTCTATATCTAGTGCGATGTCTGCGACGGGCTACGCCTACGCTAAAACTTACTTATACGTTTAAATGTGTCTTGATTATGATATATTGATCACCAGCAATTATATATCAGGGTAAAAAGTTGTCCGCAAGGCTGATCAAGTCGAGATTAAAGGAGCGCTGAAAACCCATTATCTCATTTACCAGAAGTATCTTGTAAACAAGCAGAATTTGTTTACAAATATGGGACACTTATTAGTGTTCAATCTAGCCGATGCCTACAACGGGCTATTCGGCGTTGGAATGCTGCTCTTAAAATCACTCTTGATCGATAAAGCCCAAACCTAAGATTATATTTACGTTACGCTTAAAATCGTCCAAATACTTGAACTAATAATGAAAATCAAGAGACAAGCAAACAAACCAATAGCCAGTCTTTCTTTGGACTTGGATAATGTTTGGTCTTTTCTAAAAAATCAGGGCGCTCCGGGTTGGGAGACTTTCCCCTCTTACTTAGATATTGCAGTGCCTCGTTTCTTAGATATTTTTCAGCAATGGGATTTGACAATCACAGTCTTCATTGTGGGTCAGGATGCAGCGCTGGAAAAGAACACCAAGGCACTACAAGCGATCGCCAAAGCTGGTCATGAAATTGGCAATCATTCATTTTACCATGATCCTTGGCTACATCTCTATTCAGAGGATGAGATTGAAGAAGAGGTGGCCTTAGCCGAACAACATATCAAGCGCGTCACTCATCAACATCCTATCGGCTTCCGGGGGCCTGGATACAGTTTCTCTCCTGCGGTATTGAAAGTCTTAGCACGACGGGGATACGAATATGATGCTTCGACTTTCCCCACATTTTTGGGGCCCATCGCCCGAGCTTATTATTTGATGACTTGTAAACTGAGCAAGGAAGAACGCAAGAAACGAGAAGCCCTGTTTGGCGGTTTCAAAGAGGGTTTGCAGCCTCTGAAACCTTACCAGTGGAAGATGGGTAAGGATAGACTCACTGAAATTCCTGTTACCACCATGCCAATTTTCAAGGTGCCAATTCACTTCAGTTACATAATGTATCTGAGTACATTTTCTTCGGAAGTGGCGTTACTCTACCTGCGAATTGCTCTGTGGCTGTGTAAACTTACGCATGTCCAGCCTTCTTTGCTATTCCATCCTACAGACTTTGTAAGTCAAGAGGATGTGCCAGAGCTATCATTCTTCCCTGGAATGAGCCTTCCCACCTATAAAAAACTAGCAATCGTGAACAAAAGTTTGGAACTTATATCCAGTCAGTTTAAGGTTTTGACTGTTGGAGAACACGCCAAATCCGTTGCCGGTGCCCGTCAGTTGCCTGTATTAGTGCCTCAAAAAAGGTAAAAATATGAGCTATGCGATTGATAAGTGGAATTTGTATCCTTAATTACAAATAAAATTAACTTTGATCTGTTTTTGAAAAGGAGAAATAGTGTTGGCAAAAAGATAAATTTATTTTTATAATAGTTCCCTATTCCAATGTCTTTATTAAAAACTTCTGGTGATATCCCTTCCCCAGAAGTTATTTTTTTAAAATTCGATGTCTAATCAGATTTTTTAATCGTTATCTAAGTTTTGATATCAGCAAATTATCTTGAAACCAGCTGACATTTGCTAGCAAGTATGTGTAAAGTAATTGAAAGTGAATCACTATCTCTAATTTTTGACACATCTATCTATGGTTAGAAAAACGCAACGTCTTTTGCTGCTAGTTGTTTGCTGTAGTATAACTGGTGTAATTTTAGGAGGTACTGCTGCTTGGGCAGAAAGCAGCCTCTGCTTGGAAGACAGTAAGCTTACAAGTGAGTGTCTAACCCAAGATCCGATCCAAAAAACTATCCAAGGAATGAGTACCGGATTGTTAGCTGGGGCTGGGGCCGCTTGTGGTGCAGCATGGAAGTTACGGCATGAAGATTGAGTGTGAACTATCACTAACCCGGAGTTCCGGGTTAGACCCAAGTTCTGTACTAAAATCCTGATTTATTATGTAGCTTTGGAAGAATACCGGTCTATTAATGCACGAGCAAATTTTTGGTGTTGTTCAGCTAGATGTTGAGGATAGATGAACTGAGCATTTCCCATAAAGCGGTATACCCAGCGACAAAACCCCTCCAGCGATCACTTAGGAAGTTTAACAATATAATCTATGTAAGTAGGTTTGCTATGTGTCTTATTCATAAGTCTGGGTTAATCGCCTGGATTGGTGAACGAAATAATCAGCTTTTTCGCCACCTACGCTATCAAATTCACAAAAAACCACCTAGGAGTAAATTTTCTCGTGGGTGGTTTTCATTTTTGTATTGTCTCAAATCTTCCAAATATTCAATCAAATCCCATCACCTCATCTGATTTTTAAAAAACTTGCCTGTGGCTGTTTGCACTCATCTTATTAGCGGCCATTCTCTTCTAGTAAAGTTTACAAGGATAACACTGCCAGTAGGATCGTTGATTGTCACTATGTTTCCAAAGCATTGATAATCACTAGGGTTAAAAATTGTAAAACCTCCCCATGTAAGATTTTGAAAACCAATAGAGCCATCGGGATACAACCATATTATCTGTCTATCTGTAGCTTGTTGGGAAAAGGGTTGATCGCCAACTATGTCACTTAAACCTCCAGGCGGACCTCCATAAGTATAAATACGACGATCACTAAAAAATTGTTTAAGTTCTCCAGATGCAGAGGAACTTCCGGATAGGGTTCCCTCAGAATAACTTGCCCAGTTATTATTGTTAGTTAATATAACAACCTTTGTCTTAAGTTCTCTTCTATTTCCTGCTGTTACCCAAGATAATTCATTTGTGACACATCCAGTAGTATTCCTAATAGCAATACCTCCAGAACGCACAGGGTAATCAATTGAATCAAATTGATTCTGTGCGTGCGCGGGAATACCAGCCAAAATTCCAACACTCAAAACAGCGAAAGACGCAGTAGCTCTAGCTAAACGATTAAAAGAAGCTAACATATCATACTCCAATACCGTTCAGTTAAGGATTGAGTGAGATTCTGGACTGACTGAAAGGTTGATTCTTTCGTTCCGTTTGTTTGAACCTACTGAGAACAGTCTTAACTGTGCGGCTTAACTGAACAGTATTGTATCATTCTCCTCTGGTAAATGAACGGACAATTGCCAAGAAGTTAACCACCTGGTTGACTTTCCTATGAACTTATGGGGAGGAGGAGCGGAATTTACACAACAATTTCTTTTGCTCTAAAAAACTGAGTTGCGATCTCACTGGAAAATCTCTTAACAGTTTGTAACAATGCGGCAAGTGTAGTACGCTGCTATGCGTTGGTGTGCGTTTGTTTTCCCTCGATGTCGTCAAACTCCACTTAGACGACATCCTCCTAATTAAAAAAGCATCTTAGATGCTTTATAAAGGGCTATATATGCTTTTGCTCCTCGCTTTACACAAGGAATTTTCTTGATTATTTGACCAACAACCGTGATCGCAGACTGAGTATTTGGCATTGAGCCAAAATGGAGTATTGATTAATTGATAACTATAACTGTGCTAACCCTTCGTTGCAACGGACTGAATCGATATCTGGGTTGGGATGCAAAGAAGCAAGCGTCTGGGCGCATTTGCATTCTTGGTAGCTTATAGAGAATAATCACAAATAAAGCAGCTTTGGCCTCTTCGTGCGAGATAATAAATATAAAATATGGCGATCGCAATCGATTTTGGTACTAGCAACACAGTCATTGCTCGTTGGAACCCTGTAACCCAACAGCCAGAAACCCTGAATCTACCAGGTTTATCAATTAAACAAAGTCTCAATCCGCCACTGATTCCCAGCTTAGTTTATGTTGAAGACGCAACCCAAAATAAAGTCTTAGTCGGGCAACAAGTACGCGATCGCGGTCTTGACCTCAAGAGTGAAACTAGATTTTTCCGCAGCTTCAAGCGGGGTATTGGTGCAGATATCCAAGGTTTCTTACCTGAACTAGATGGGCAAATTGTCACCTTTGAGCAAGTAGGGCAATGGTTCCTCACCAAAGTAATTGAAGAACTAGCACCCCTGGAAGGAGGGTTAGACTCTTTAGTGTTAACCGTACCCGTAGACAGTTTTGAAGCTTATCGTCACTGGTTGGGGAAAGTTTGTCAAGCCCTCCCCGTCGAACAGGTGCGGATGCTAGATGAACCCACAGCCGCCGCCTTGGGTTATGGCTTGGCAGATCAAGAAATTCTCTTGGTGATAGACTTTGGTGGCGGCACTTTGGATTTATCCCTTGTGCGGTTGGATCAAGGCGTGCAATCAACCATAAAACCGCTCGGATTTCTCCTCAAGTGGGGTAATAAGTCCCTGGCTGAAGATTCAAAACAAAAAGTCAAAACAGCCCGTGTCCTGGCGAAAGCTGGGCAAAATTTGGGCGGTACTGATATTGATAATTGGTTAGTAGATTACTTTGCCAAAACTCAAGAATTGGCGATAAGTCCGTTGACAACAAGATTGGCAGAACGGGTAAAAATTCAGCTATCAACTCAAAACCAAGCTAGTGAAGTTTATTTTGACGACGAGACATTTGAAAGTTATGAACTGGAACTAAACCGCGACACTTTTGAAAATATCCTCAAAGAACATGCATTTTTTGAGTTACTAGATGAGTCGATGACGACACTGTTGCAGCAAGCAAGACGCCAAGGAATAGAACTTCCAGATATTAATGCAGTTTTGTTAGTTGGTGGGACAGTGCAATTACCAGCAGTGCAGACATGGATAAAACAGTATTTTGAGCCAGGAAAAATCCGTTGCGAACGTCCCTTTGAAGCGATCGCTCAAGGAGCATTACAGTTAGCACAAGGCGTACAAATCAAAGACTTTCTCTACCATAGTTATGGTATCCGCTACTGGGATCGCCGCAATCACCGTCACAAATGGCATTCTCTGATTAAAGCTGGACAGGCATATCCAATGAGTCAACCAGTGGAATTAGTCTTAGGCGCTTCAGTGGAAAATCAGCCCAGCATTGAACTAATTATGGGAGAATTGGGAGCAGATACGGGTAGTACTGAAGTTTATTTTGATGGCGATCGCTTAATTACTCGCCGGATGGATAATAGTGAAACCAGTGTCAAACCCCTCAACGATCAAGAAGGCGCAAGGACAATTGCCCAACTGACACCAGCCGGATATCCTGGAAGCGATCGCATAAAAATTCTCTTTCAAGTTGATGAACAACGCTTTTTGCGAATCACCGTTGAAGACTTGTTGACAAATGATACGCTGTTGGAAAATCAACTTGTGGCACAGTTGAGTTAATTAACTAAAAGGATTCAAAAGTGGGATACCGCAGCCGTCAAAATCCCGGATGTTGCGCGTTACTAAGGTCAATTGATGAATTTGAGCAGTAGCAGCAATCATCATATCTGCTTGGGTGTGTGTTTTCCCACTTAATCTTAGTTGACCTCGCAATTCACCGGAGCGCTTGGCAATTTCAATGGTGATGGGCAATACTTGACAGTTATTTTCCAAAAAGCTCTCAAACCATATTTGAATTCTGGGGTTAGGCTTGGATGTCAGTCCGTAAAATATTTCTTCAACGGTGATTGCACTCAGAACTATTGAGGAAACTTTTTCTGCCCATTTCAGTACACCAGAGTTAGGTTGCAGTCTTACTAATTCGCTGATAATGTTAGTGTCACAGAGAAAAGTCATCGATGGCATCAGCAAAAGGGTTAGGACGGTCTTGGCGGGAGGGTACTTCGAGAATATAATCTTCTTCAGCAGCTATCTGACGTAGTTCTTTGAAGGCATCAGCTAAAGAAAACTTTTCGCGTTGCTTGCGCCATGTCAAGAATTCCTCAAACATTTCAGCTTCAACAACAACAGCCACCAGTTCATTTCGGTTGTAGATGAGTTGCGGTTCTTTAGTTACGGCATGAATTAGTTCGGAGAACCTCTGTTTCGCTTCTGCAATTCTCCAGTGCATTCTCCTACCTCTTTGATTCATAATCATGTCTATTATAGACATGATTTATATCTATAATTTTGTTTTTCCCAGAGAGCGATGTCTACGATGGCCTATGACGCTCGTTCGCCCTTGGCGTCTCCCCGAATCCCAAAGGGAGAGGCTAGCGTCAAGGGAGAAGACTCGCTAATGCTTCTCTAGGGACTTCCAAGAAATAAATTACCCAAATAGGGCTTGCTGAAAAAGTCGAGCCTAGCGAATCTAGAAGCCACACAGCTTGCAAAATGGTAGTTTCGTCCTTTAGTTTCTAAAATTACCCAGCGCTCGCCCACGAAACTGCAAGGTTTTTCAGACTCTAGACGTTATCATCTTGCACTTGTTTAGCAAGCCCCAAATAAACGAACCACAGAGACACAGAGAACACAGAGGAATGAGGAGGATAGAGCTTTTTCGCTAATTTTGGGGTATTTTTTATTTGGAAGTCCCCTACAAGACGCTACGCGTAGCAAGATCCCCGTAGGGGTACGCTATCGGCGTCGCACCTTATCATTCCAGGCTAGTTATTTCTAGCCTCCCATCTTTAACCATCCAAAAACTTGATTGACGGTTAGTGCAAGTTGAATTTCTGGTAATACAGGCAAAAAATCTTCTCCCTGGAGTAGCACTGGCTGTTGCTCTGGTAGAAATACCAAAATACTGAGGTCATCAGGGTCAAGAAACCATCCAAGGCGGCTACTATACTTTAGACAGTGGAGAATGTTCCCAATTACTTTGTTGGGCTTTTGTTCTGGCGAAAGAATCTCAATCGTCCAGTCTGGTGGAAGTTCAAAATTATCAGGTACTTCATTATCAACGGTGAACGGTATGCGTCCCCACTGAAATACAGCTACATCAGGTATAATTGAGCGATCGCCAAAAGTACACCGTAATTCGGGAAATGCATAGGCAATTTTCTGATTCTCCGTGACTTCATTAACAACAGCACCGAGTTTGCCTTGCAAGCGGCTGTGTCTCCCTTTTGGCATTGGCTTAGGAATAATCTCACCGTTAATATATTCACTCGCAGGCTTTGTTTCTGGAAGCTTCAGAAACTCCTCCAGGGTAAGTAGTTGAGTAGTTGAGTAGCTCATAGCTCCTAAATCCCTCGAAGATGTGTTTTTAGTCTAGCAATATGTATAGACAGGTGCTTAACTCCGTGAACGCACCCGTCCATACATTAAAGCCAGAATTGCAACTCTTAATTACGAATTACGAATTATTTCCGCACGACTACTAAAGTTCCATTCCTAGCCCAGTTGTAAAGATTGCGAGCTTGCTTAACAGGTAAATTCACGCAACCGTGGCTGACTGGAGTTCCAAAACGGTTATGCCAGTAAGCACCGTGGATGGCATAGCCTCTGTAGAAATACATTGTGTAGGGAACATCAGGAATATTGTAGCCTCTGCCTCGCATCCGGTGAGTGCGATACTTAGAATTAATCCGAAATCTACCTATGGGTGTGGGGGTCGATCGCTTGCCTCCAGAAATGCGGTATGAATAAACAAGCCTTTTACCTTCCCATGCACGTAAGCGTTGCTCTGACAAGTCAATTTCAATCCAGCGAGGTTGGGATGTTTGCCTGATATTAGATGCAGTGATGCTGTTTTCATCCACTGACGCGGCTGTTGCTGTAGTAAAGTTGGGTGTACCAGCTAAAGGTGATGACCAAGAAAATAGAGTTGCCACCATCAGCGCCATACCTGTACAAAAAGTTCCTGAAGAACGAATCCTACCACTGCGAATCCAAGATTGCATTATGCCTCACCTTCTAAACTACGCAAAAATTATGAAGTGAAGTAATTTTCTAGAGAACTACAAATTTCCAGTTCGACTACTCGCTTCCTGTTGAGGATTTACGCAATTCATCCGCTAATGCTTTTCAAAACAAGTCCTAAGCTAATCTGCATCCAATTTGCACATTTGTCATTTGTCCTTAATTAAATGATGAGTTCTAATTAATGACCGATGACTAATGACTAACCACAAAGGACACCTTAAAAAAAATCTGTCATTTAAATGCCTAAATACAAACTTTCCCCAAATTTATATTTGCATTTTTAATTTCACACAGCAATTGTCAGGATTTACGCTTATTTTCTTGGGCAAATCGTTAAATGCCCTCTTCTATATTTTATTTCAAATTCAGTAATTCCGACTCCGAAGATTCCCAGCATAAAATATTGCTGGGAATCACTCAATTGTCTTGATTTGTTGTTATTAATGATTTTCTCTAAATTGCCTTTTGGTTGCTTCACCTACTATTTCTGGATAACTACTGGTGTCCCTACCGATGCCCACTCAAATAGCCATTTAGCATGTTTAGGTGCGAGATTCACACAGCCGTGGCTGACTGGAGTCCCAAACCTTTTATGCCAGTAAGCTCCGTGAATACCGTAATTACCTTGGTAAAACATCGCATGAGGAACGTTGGGAACATTGTAGTTTTCTCCCCGCATCCGTGTAGTTTTGAACTTGGATTGAATATTAAAAGTACCAATAAGAGTGGGAGTGGATTTTTTGCCAGAGGAAATAGCACTTCCATAAACCACTCTGTCACCTTCCCAAGCTATTAACCGTTGCTTTGAAAGATCAATTTGAATCCAGCGCTTATTCGATTTTTGTAATGTCTGGATTCTTTGTGCAATCACTTTATTTTTGGAATTCGCCCAAACTTCACTCGTTCCAGTAGTAGTAAAAACACTTACGGACAGTGCTGTACCAGTGAGGAGTATTTGTAAGCGACGCACCCAGTCAGGATTAATCAGTTTTTTCATTTTAGATACACTCACACTTAAATCATGGGATCTTGAGAAACTTATCAGTTTTCACCTTTATTTCCCTATCTATTACTTTAATAGACGTGAACTTTTAATGATTTGATTCTAAGTTAACTTAACTGTTCTATCAGCTTTCTTGCCCCAGATGCGATCGCTTCCCAATTCCCCTCTGTGACAAGCTTTTTGGGAAATAATTCACCGCTCAAACCTACAGCGATCGCTCCGGCTTGCAAAAATTCTTTGGCATTTTCTAAAGTGACGCCGCCAGTAGGAATTAAGGGAATCTGACCTAGTGGCCCTTGCAAACTTTTAATATAATCAGCCCCTCCCACTGCTTGCACGGGAAACACTTTTACACAACTAGCACCCTGACTCCAGGCGGTAACAATTTCTGTAGGAGTCATAGCTCCTGGGATGATGGGTACATCTTCTTCTTGTGCTGCTTGAATCATTGCTGGGTCAACGTGGGGTGTGAAGAGGAATTGCGCCCCAGATGCGATCGCTTCTTCTAGCTGTTGCACATTGAATAGCGTACCAGTGCCAATAGTACAGGCTGGTAATTCCGCACGTAGTTGAGTGATTAATTCCCCAGCCTGCGAGCTATTCCAGGTAATCTCAATTAACTGCATTCCCCCAGATGCTACAGCCATTGCCATTTGCTGTCCCACTTCGATTTTAGGAGCGCGGATGACTGCGATCGCACGATGTTTTTGCAATTGTGATAACCAAATTTGATTAGGCATTTTCACTGGGAATTAGGGATGGGGGACTTGTACTGAGCGTATCGCTAACGCGTAGCGTCTCGTAGAGAAGCCGTTGGCGTAGCCTCTCGTAGAGAAGTATTAGGGATTATGGATTGGGCTAATACAAGCAAATTTTCCCACTCACAAGTCCCCATTCCCTAATACAAGCCTGACATAATAACAGCGATCGGCTCTCAAACTTGCTTCTTGTATCAAGTTATGAGATCTTATAAACATCATTAAATCTATAGATTTACAGTAGTTTAAATTAAATACCTCAGCTTTTGGGACTAAAGGAGTAATTAAAATGACAATTGCACGACAAAACACAGCAGGATATTTACCAATTACCATTCATGATTCCAAAAGCATGGATATAGGCAGACTGCGGAAGCTTGTCCGACTAGGTGCAGTACAAATAAACGGATTTTGGTGGCGTACTAAGACATACGGAACGATTTTAGGGGTTATGTTGCTAACCTTGGTGAGTCTGATTTTCCTAAGTATGCATTGGTCTTATCGCAGACTGTTCCCATTTCTCAGCCATCCAGTCATTGACAGTAATTGGGATAAGCAATTAAAAATTAAAAACTAGAAATGTTCGCCTCCTGTCTCGTAGAGAAGAAATGCATCGTGGCAGTTATCCTGGCGATACCCAAGCGTGAAATGTTAGTAATAAAGTTGCAGCAACTACGCCCGTGGTAGATATCGCCTAATTTTGCTTGCTTTACATTACTTTAGAGACAGTCATTAAAAACTCAGCTTAATTCTTCTAGTAGAGGAGAGAGCTACTTAAAAATGCATATACTGCAATTACCAAGCAATAGTTTGATAAGCCCCTAGTTAAAGACCAACTAGGAGCTTTTTTTTAAGTGATTATCTAGCTCAATGGGGCACACATGAAAAAACCTAGTTGCAATTAAACTCTTCCTTATGGTTATTAATGATTAATTCTGATGGTAGATGGAGCAAAAGATTAAGATTGATAATATGTATTTGTGAGTAAAAAACGTTTACCAAATTAATAACAATGAATATTCTTGCTTGGATTGTTTTAGGTCTAATTGCTGGTGCGATCGCTAAGGCTATCTACCCCGGTCATCAAGGTGGCGGAATTCTGGGAACAATCTTACTAGGAATTATCGGTGCTTTTGTAGGCGGTAGCTTAGGCGTATTCTTCAGTACAGGAACGTTGACTTTAGCAGCTCCTACTCTTAGCATCCCTGGTATTGCGCTAGCAGTTCTTGGTGCAATTGTTGCGGTTTTCTTGTGGAACTTAATAACCCGTCGCAGTGCTGTATAAAAGCAAAAATGCAGACAAGGAGTAAGGGGAATTTAGAAAATTCATTTAACTATTGTGAATTAAATCCGAAAAATAGCGCCAGCCTATCATTCAGGTGGCGCTATTTTTTGATTATTAATAAATAAAATAATTGTTTATGGTAATCTAAAGGCGTGCGATCGCTGTTAAGGCAATACGCTTGGGTTAAGCATTTTTTCTCTTCTCTCTGTTTCCTCTGCGCCTCTGCGGTTCGTTAAAAATTTGACTTTGATAAAGATAGGACTTACGCAAAATATCTCTCAAACTCTGATTTATCTGTGCCCTCTGTGCCTCTGCGGTTCGTTATTCCGTAATTCCTGCGTAAGTCCTAAAAGAGTTTTAGCCTTAACCCAAGCGTATTGGCTGTTAAGAAACTTCTTACCATTCTTGCGAATATGAGTTGATGCACATCTTGGACATCGCTATGCAATGTCCAAGATGTGTACACCTAAGCACTAATTTATATTTCTATTCTGGAACGCCTGGCTTTGTGAAAGACCCGAAACGCGGAGATATTCAAGATTACCCCTAGTGTAATCTTGAGTAGCGATGCTGGAAAAATGCCGACAAGCATTCCTCCAATGATGGCTCCAATCACCGAACCAACTCCCATAGGCGCTATGGTATTGCTCAAGGCTGTACGATCTACAAATCCACCTCGACTAGCATATTTGATAACCCCTACAAGTACAGTTGGTAAGCTAACTAGAAGACTCGCTGTACCTGCTGTCTTAATATCTGCACCAAAAGCGAAAACAAGTGTTGGGATAATCACTTCACCTCCAGCAACCCCAAGTAGACTGCTTACCAGCCCGATTGCTAGTCCAAATAAGATACCTGCCGAAATGCGCCAACTTAAAGCAGGGGGTAGAAGGGCTGGTATTTGTTGAGGTAGAAAACCCTCGACTATCAAGGCAATGCCAATGACTACCAATAGTACTAAAATGATTCTCTCAAGCTGTTCGTTTGAGAGCTTTCCCGCCATTGCTGCCCCAAAAAAAGCAGTGATAACCGCTCCGGCAATCAAGGAGAAAATTACAGGCAGCAATGGAATAACGGGGCTGAAGGAAAGCGTACTGCCCCGGATTACTAAGGATGCAGCAATCGTAATCAAGCTGATAGCCAAGTTCAGAGGCACAGCCTGCCGCACTGAATAGCCCAATTTTCCAGCAAGGACTGGCAGCCGAAACTCTGCACCTCCCAAGCCAATCAGCCCTCCTAACAGCCCAATTGGCACGGCATAAACAAAGGATAATCGGAAACGGCGTACTTCCAAGCTTGTAGTTGTAGACTCCGGTGCAGACAAGTTATTCTTCTTCATCAATTTTCTTATGGAGTATCCTTATTCCATTCCCCAAGTTCTTGATGATGAGTTTTTACCGGATGCGATTGATTTGTAATTATACAGGTTTATCCGGTAATTAACTCACCTCGCATAACAGTTACGGCTTGTCCACTGAGAAAGACGCGATCGCCTCCGTCATAATACACCTTCACCACCCCACCACGGCTGGATGCCTGATAAGCCAATAACTCATTTTTGTGCAAGCGATCGCGCCAGAAGGGAGCGAGACAGCAATGAGCCGCCCCAGTTACAGGGTCTTCATCAATCCCTAAACCTGGTGCAAAAAAGCGAGAGACAAAATCATATTTAGAATCAGGGTGGGTGAGGCTGGTGACAATGATCTCAGAAGTAGGCAATGTTTTCAATATTTGGAAATTTGGCTGTATTTGCCGTACCAAATCTTCAGATTCCAATTCCACTAAATAGCCCAAGGAATTTAAGAAAACAGATTTGTACGGTACACCCAAAGCAGCCTTGAGTTCTCGCGGGGCAACTGTTTCTTGTGAGTGATTCACAGGAAAATCTAACTCAATCCACTCACCTTGCAACTTAGCAATCAGCACTCCGCTTTTGGTGTAGAAACGCGCAACTTCATTAGGTGACAAATGCCCCTCTGACCAAAGTACATGGGCACTAGCTAAAGTTGCATGACCACAAAGCGGTACTTCCACCTTGGGCGTAAACCAACGCAGATTGAAGCCATCATCCTGTCTAGCTAGAAAAGCCGTCTCAGATAAATTCATCTCCTGCGCCACATTCTGCATCCAGCGTTCGTCTTGAAGAGTAGGCAGAACACAGACAGCAGCAGGATTACCTGCAAACGCTATATTAGTGAAAGCATCAACCTGAGTAATGGTTTGTCCCATTAGAGTCACCTTGAAAATTAGACAGGATTATATTTATCAGCAGTGCGTTAAGGATTTATGTTGACCATTGCCATTATTCTGAGGCGGGTATCATTTGTAAGGGTAGCACAGCCGTGATACTAAAGCGCGTGTTACATCCAAACTAGAACCGCCATATACAGCAATACAGTTCAGTTAAGCATTTCTTTCTTCTCTTCCTTTGCGTTCTTTGCGTCCTTTGCGGTTCGTTAAATAATTCGTAATTCGTAATTCGTAATGGGCAACTCTTAGAGACGCTAAACGCGAACGCCCCGCAACGCTTTCGTAAATTTTGTTTTGTAATGGGGATTTAACCCCAACACAAAACAAAATTTTTATTGAACCGGGGGACTTAAACCCACGGAATTGAGTTAAAAAAATTGACTTTGACAAAGAATTAAGCCTTAACTGAACCGTATTGCCATATACAGTACCTGATAAATTAGAAATACAATCTTCAAAAAATTGAGTCAATGTCAAAGCGAAACGGAAACATGACGATAAAAATCTTTAGAAGCATCTTTGCTGCTGTCAACTTAGCGCTAATTTCTGGAGGATTAGTTAGTTGTGTTGAAGTACCGCAGCCACTTGCTCCAACTGAGCAACAAAAACCAGTCCTACAACCTAACCAACAGCCTAACCAGACAAACCAGAACGACGAAGATGATGACCACAAAGATGGCGATCGCAAAAATGATAAAGACGATGACGATTAAATAATTCGTAATTCGTAATTCGTAATTCGTAATTCGTAATGGGCTTCGCCCCGCTGCGCTAACGTAAATTTTGTTTTGCATTAGCGAACGCGAGTGCGTCTCCAAGAGTTGCGTTAGCGAGTCCGCGTACTCTTACAGAGAAGCAAGCTACGCGCAGCGTCTCGTAGAGAGCGTCTGGGGATTTGAACCCCACCGCATACTGCCTGTCTTGTTGGGGAATTAAACCCGCAAACTTTGTTAAATAAAGGCAAAACTATAACGTTTATCCTTCTCTTTGAGTTTCCATTTATGCTGATCCAACAAACTTCTACTTCCTTAATCGATACTTTACGCCACCGACGGCAACGACTAGCCAACCTCATTGATTTTCCCGTAATTCTGTGGTCAGGTAGTAACAGTCCGCGCAACTTTCCAGCAAATCCCTTTCCGTTTCGCGCTAGCAGTCATTTCCTCTATTTTGCTGGACTGCCATTATCAAATGCAGCAATTCGTTTAGAAGGCGGCAAACTAGAACTATTTATAGACGATCCATCACCCAGTAGCGCTCTTTGGCATGGAGAAATGCCAATGCGCCAGGAAATAGCTCAGAAGATTGGGGCGGATGTGGCTCGACCAATGGCAGAATTAGAGTCTTGGGTAGAAGATGCTGCCACACTTGCTGTACAAGATGCAGCTACTTGGACGCAACAATCGCAGCTATTAAATAGATGGGTTTTACCACAAAGTCCTCCCCAAGGAATTGACTTGGAGTTAGCTAAGGCGATCGTTTCTCTCCGCCTCACTCATGATGAAGGTGCATTAACCCAGTTGCGAAAAGCTGCGGCACTCACTGTTGAGGCGCACAAAGCTGGTATGGCAGCAACACCTAAAGCCAAGCTGGAAGCAGAAGTTCGTGCAGCGATGGAAGGGGTAATTATTGCCCACAATATGACAACTTCCTACAACAGTATTGTCACCGTTCACGGTGAAGTTTTGCATAACGAACAGTATCACCATCCCCTACAACCAGGTGACTTATTACTTGCCGATGTTGGTGCTGAAACTGAGATGGGTTGGGCAGGTGATGTAACTCGCACATGGCCAGTTTCTGGTAAGTTTTCATCTACCCAGAGAGATATTTATAATGTCGTATTGGCAGCCCATGATGCTTGCATTGCCAAAATAGACCCTGGTACAGAATATGGGGATATTCATCTGTTAGCTGCTACGGTTATAGCTGAAGGTTTAGTAGAGTTAGGCATTTTACAAGGAAACCCTCAAGACTTAGTAGAAATGGATGCCCACGCGCTGTTTTTCCCTCATGGTATCGGTCATCTACTGGGTTTAGATGTTCATGATATGGAAGATTTGGGTGATTTAGCTGGGTATGAAGAGGGACGTTCTAGGAGCGATCGCTTTGGCTTAGGCTACCTCCGTTTAAATCGTCCTTTGCGTCCAGGAATGTTAGTCACAATTGAACCTGGTTTTTATCAAGTACCAGCAATTTTAAATGATGCGAATGTTCGCTCAAAATATCAAAATGTAGTGAATTGGCAGCGTTTATCTGAATTTGCCGATGTGCGCGGAATCCGCATCGAAGATGATGTTTTAGTTACCACAGTAGGTAGCGAAGTTTTAACAGCCGCATTACCAAATGATGCCGATACTATAGAAAATTTAGTAGGTTGTTAATCTGTGCATCATGCCTTGCTAATTGATAGCGTAAAAGCATAGGATGTTAACTTATGATCATAAAACCTATAAAATTACTACTCAACGGAGTTATTGTCAGCTTAGGACTATTACCATTATTAGCTCAAGCACAGCAGCCAGTTTCTGATACCCAAGTTGCGGCGATGGTAGAGGCATTGCGACAAGCTGCACCGCAGACAAAAAATCCCAGCGATGGACTTTACAGCGAATGGCAAGTTAAACCAGAAACCCTCAAAGGCTGGTCAAGAACTTGTCTCAAACGAGAACTAACACCGACGCAGTTTGAAAACAGCCCTGCGATCGCTCGCCAAGTTGTATCCTGTATCACGCGCCGTGAGTTAACCAATCAGTTCCGCACCACCAATAATAATGAAATTGCATCTGTGCGTGGTGCAGCTTGTTGGTGGATGACTGGTAGCTATACAGGTTGTAACAAAGGCTTCACTGCTGAGTATGTGCAAAAAGTTGTGCGCTTTTATCAACAACAGCTCTCAAAACCAGCAGCAAATCAACCATAAAAGGGCAATTACAGCAGTTTTCAAATGAATAAAGCACGTGCAAACCTCTCTCCTTCTGGCTACCGTGTACACACAAGTCGGAAAACCTCATCCACATTGGTTTGAATCTGGTAGGGTACGTTATGAACATTAGTCTTAACACACCAAAAATCTGGGATGGTGCGTAAGAGAGTGGCATAACATTAATTTAAGTAGAGATACTTGAACCTTTTACAGGGTAATGTAAGCTTTTATAACTAAGTATGTAATTCCTGGAGCTAGGACTGAAGATGCTAATACAAGTTCACAAGCTTCAGCTTGGCAATAGAACAAAAGTTCCAGATGCTCCTCCAGGAGTCTACTTATGAACTTGAACCTGAGGCACTAAAAGCTACAGGAGAAAGGCTTTGGAGAGATGTGAGAATCAATCCCGCAGTTCTCTAGGGAAGTCTCAGGAATATTTCTCATGAACTTAACCAAGATACTGAGAATAAATAGTATGAATGGAAAATTCTTTCGTGCGCGTAAACCACTTGTATTTTCGATCTTAGCGATCGCAATGGGTGTTATATCATGTCCGCTTGATTGCTTATTAAACCCGAAGAACCCCACCCCGCCAAAGCGTAGCTTTGTCTCCCCTCCCCGCTCTTCGGGAGGGGCTGGGGGTGGGGTGTAATGGCTATGGTTAGCATAACTATTTATGCGGACATGATATTACTCAATCTGCATGGTCGGCTGACCCAATTAGAACAGCTCCAGGGGCGATAACCACCTTGGAGGCTGGCTGGGGGGCAGATACTCTAGCCGTTAGAACCACAGCATCCGTTATTGTTAATCCGGCGGGCTGCCCAGTTTTGGATGCCGGTTATGTAACGAGTACAACTGACCCAGGACGTACACTGTATCACGATATTTTACGAGATGCTCTCTGGCGCAACTGGCCAGTTCAGCTCTTAATCAGTGGGCAGACAGGTGATTGTCCCTTTGGCAAGCCAAGAATAATTTCGGTTTTGATACTCAAACCGCAGTAGGTATTGCTTGCGGGGTGACAAAATAGGCTATGCAGACAAAATAAGCCTGGGCATTGGGCAAGTGACAAAATAGGCTAGGATGCAGACAAAACAAGCCTCATAGCCCACATATTAACATTGAGTAGGGGTGTACATCTGTGCGCCCCTACCTTATTTAAATGAAAACTGATCCAGTCCCCATGCCCTATGCCCAATAAAGGTAGGTATCTGATTACTACAGTCGGGGTGAAAAATACTAAGCTGGTAGATAGCACGTTTAAAATTTAGCGGAAATTCGGAATCGCATTCATCGGCGGTTCAAAATTCCCCATTGGCGAACTACCTGTAATTACATTATGTTTGATGCTCTATCTGACCGTTTAGAATCCGCCTGGAAAAAACTGCGGGGACAGGACAAAATTTCTCAATCCAACATTCAAGATGCATTGCGCGAAGTGCGTCGCGCCTTGTTGGAAGCAGATGTCAATCTCCAGGTAGTCAAAGATTTTATTAGCGAAGTCGAAGCCAAGGCACAGGGAGCCGAGGTGATTACCGGCGTGCGACCTGATCAACAGTTCATCAAAATTGTTCACGATGAATTGGTGCAGGTGATGGGAGAAGAAAATGTTCCCATCGCAGAAGCCCAGGAACAGCCTACCATTGTTCTAATGGCTGGGTTGCAAGGTACTGGTAAAACCACAGCTACTGCTAAGTTAGCCTTACATCTGAGAAAATTAGATCGTAGCTGTTTGTTGGTGGCGACAGACGTATATCGCCCAGCAGCGATCGACCAGCTGGTGACGTTGGGTAAGCAAATTGACGTACCAGTATTTGAACTAGGAAGCGACGCAGATCCCGTAGAAATTGCTCGACAGGGTGTAGAACGCGCTAGGGCAGAAGGTGTAAACACAGTAATTATTGATACTGCTGGTCGTCTGCAAATTGACGAAGACATGATGGCGGAATTAGCCCGCATCAAAGCAACTGTCCAACCCCATGAAACTCTGTTGGTGGTGGACGCGATGACTGGTCAAGAGGCAGCCAATCTTACCCGCAGCTTCCATGAGCAGATTGGAATTACTGGGGCGATTCTCACCAAGATGGATGGTGATAGCCGTGGTGGTGCAGCGCTGTCAGTGCGAAAGATTTCGGGAGCGCCGATTAAATTTGTGGGCGTGGGTGAGAAAGTCGAGGCACTGCAACCCTTTTATCCCGATCGCATGGCATCGCGGATTTTGGGAATGGGCGATGTGCTAACCCTGGTAGAAAAAGCCCAGGAAGAGTTTGACTTAGCAGATGCTGAGAAAATGCAGGAGAAAATTTTGTCAGCAAAGTTTGACTTTACTGACTTTCTCAAGCAGTTGCGGATGCTGAAGAACATGGGTTCTCTGGGAGGATTCATCAAGATGATTCCAGGGATGAACAAAATATCAGATGATCAACTCAAGCAGGGAGAAACCCAGCTGAAACGCTGTGAAGCAATGATTAACTCCATGACTCGCCAAGAACGCCACGACCCTGATTTATTAGCCAGTTCTCCCAGTCGGCGGCGGCGGATTGCTGCTGGCTCCGGCTATAGAGAGTCAGATGTGACTAAACTGGTAGGTGATTTCCAAAAAATGCGATCGCTCATGCAGCAAATGAGTCAAGGTGGCTTCCCTGGAATGCCCGGAATGTTCGGCGGTGGCGGCATGGGCAACGCCTTCGCAGGCGCAGGCAATCGTCCCCCAGCCCCCGGATGGCGGGGTTATGGTGGTGACGCCACAGGCACGAAAAAGAAAAAAACCAAAGATAAAAAGAAAAAAGGCTTCGGCAATCTTTAGTCATTGGGCATTGGGCATTGGGCATGGGGCATTGATAATTTGCTAATGACAAATGACAAATGACTAATGACTAATGACTAATAGCACCAAATGCTAGACGAGTGCTAAAATTAGCATTTCGGCATACTTACCAATTAGGAGAATGATTCTTCAACCATGATCAAACTGCGCTTGAAGCGATTCGGTAAAAAGCGGGAAGCAAGTTACCGCATTGTCGCCATTAACAACCTCGCTCGCCGCGATGGCCGTCCCCTAGAAGAATTGGGATTCTATAACCCCAGAACCGATGAAGTGCGACTAGACATTCCCGGTATCGTCAAGCGACTACAACAAGGCGCTCAACCCACTGACACCGTCCGTCGCATTTTAGTAAAAGCCAATGTTTTTGAACAGGTCAGTGCCACAGCTACAGCCGCATCATAATTCCGGAACAATATCCCCAACAGCTAGTCCCAACTATGTTGGGCTGGTTCAGTTTTTAGTGCAGCCGTTTTTGGAATCTCCAGAGACTTTAAGCGTCGATTGTGAAATTTCTCAGGCCCTCAACCGGGCTTGGATTCGCATCGCCTTTGAAAGCACGGATAAAGGGAAAGTGTTTGGTCGAGGGGGACGCAATATTCAGGCGATTCGTACAGTAATTGCCGCCGCCGCCGCTGCTGCTGGGCAATCAGTATACCTGGATATCTACGGCAGCACTACGCCGGGCCGCGAGGGTATGTCTTTTGATGAAGAGACAGAAGAGCGATCGCCACCGCCGACTAGAAGAGAACCGCGTGGAAATGATGGGACTAAACCCATTGTTAAACCCCGCCTCCGCTAGGTTGAAACTAGAGAGCAAGTCTGAGCGGTTGTAGTTACCTCCGCTCAGAATTTTTGTAAAGATGGAAAGTAGCAAAAAGATTTTTGAATATTTTTTTGAACTCTTCACCAGTAGGGGCATACAGTTGTACGCCCCTACAGCCAATTCATTTGTTGCAAAGATTTTTCCAAAATGTAAGTAATAAAAGCGTAATTTCGCCAAGAGCGAAAAAACATTAACCTTTGTCAAACACAGATCCTCACCAATTAAGAAATACTATGGCAGGTGCCTTAACAATTCAGCTGCCCAATATTCCCAGTGCGATCGCTCTTGGGGGAGATGGAGAAGAAAATCTCAAAATCCTATCTCGGCAAACAGGAGCCACTTTAGTGCTACGCGGACAGGAATTAGTGATTTCTGGTACCGTTGGGCAAATTGATCTGGCTTCTCGATTAGTGCGATCGCTTGAAGACCTCTGGATTAAAGGCAATACTATTTCCAGTGCCGATATTTTAACAGCTCGTCAAGCCATAGATAGCGATCGGCAAGGGGAACTGCAAGATTTACAGCGAAATGTTCTCGCCAAAAGTCGCCGGGGTGAAGAAGTCCGTGCCAAAACCTTCCGCCAGCGTCAATATATCGACGCACTCCGTAGACGCGATCTTACCTTTGGTATTGGGCCTGCTGGTACTGGTAAGACTTATCTCGCTGTTGTTGTCGCCGTGCAAGCACTCCTTGCTAACCAGTTTGAAAAGCTAATTTTAACTCGCCCTGCCGTCGAAGCTGGTGAAAAACTTGGTTTTTTGCCTGGAGACTTACAGCAGAAAGTTAACCCCTATCTTCGCCCACTTTACGATGCTATTTATGAATTTATCGACCCCGAAAAAGTACCCAGCTTAATGGAACGCGGTGTAATTGAAGTCGCACCACTCGCCTATATGCGGGGACGCACCCTCAATAACGCCTTTGTAATTGTGGATGAAGCGCAAAATACTACACCCGCTCAGATGAAAATGGTTTTGACTCGTTTGGGCTTCCGTTCTCGGATGGTGATTACAGGCGACATGACACAAACTGATTTGCCACTTCACCAACAATCTGGTTTAGGAGTGGCCTTACAAATTTTAAAACACGTTGAAGGTATTGCCTTTTGCGAATTTTCCCAAAAAGATGTTGTGCGCCATCCTCTAGTTCAGCGCATTGTTGCTGCTTATGAACAATACGAAAAATAGTCATTGGTCAAAAAACTGAGAAAGGATAGCAATTTATGAGTACTACTTTGAAAGAATTTTTAGCAGCTTGTGAGACTTTGGGAACTTTGCGTTTAATTGTTACTAGCAGCGCTGCTGTATTAGAAGCACGAGGCAAAATAGAAAAGTTATTTTATGCAGAATTGCCTAAAGGGAAGTACGCAAATATGCATACCGAAGGCTTTGAGTTTCACTTGAATATGGACAAAATTACTCAGGTGAAATTTGAAACAGGTGAAGCGAAGAGGGGTAATTTTACAACCTATGCTATTCGGTTTTTAGATGATAAACAAGAACCTGCCTTAAGCCTGTTTTTGCAATGGGGTAAACCTGGCGAATATGAACCCGGTCAAGTCGAGGCTTGGCAAACTTTAAGGGATCAGTATGGGGATATTTGGCAACCTTTACCAGCAGAAATTTAATACAGCTAAACTGATAGGGGTGGAGGAAATCGGATATCTGCACTGAACTGCTCCACATTAACGCTGCGATGAATCGGTAAAACATATTCTAAATTTTTGTGGGGGCGAGGAATAATATGAGAAGAAAGCACCTCACCACCGTTAACTCGCAGCGCCGCCTTTAGTCCTGCTGCCACCGCCACATTTACCTCGCCCACAACCCCCCGAATTAACACGGTAATTCGTCCCAAATCAGTATTTTCATAACCAACAAGGGTTACACGGGCAGCTTTACACATAGCATCTCCCACTTCCACTGCTGTGGGAACGCCATAAACTTCAATCATGCCTAGTGCCAATGTCATGCTATTGTCGTACCACTTCGTGGATCTTGCTACGCACAGCGTCTCGTAGAGAAGTGCGGGCTATTCGGCGTCGCTATTCTGGATAGTAGGGATTGATAGGTAAATGTATCCTTTATAAACTAGCTTCATCCAGAACTGTGCCTCTAAGATTGGCAAGTTATTCTTACAACTTTTACATTCCCAAAAATGAATAGTCAACAGCCAATATTGATTTTGACTATTGACTTTGACTGTTGCTTTCCCTCTGCTTCAAAATTCAACTTATGCAAAATCTAAAAACAGAAAAGTTTGCAATCCTCTAAAGTTTTGATAGTCAGAAGTCTGACAAGAAACTTCTCTTTAAATTCATTTATGGGAATTTTTTGTTTTGAATTCCCCCGCAGGAGTTTGAATCTATCGACTGTTTGATCTAACAATGGGATTTTCTACAGATTCTCGATATCCTTGGACTTGTTCTGTGTAAGCAATTGGTAGAACAGCTTCAACGTTTTCATGGGGACGAGGAATAATCACCCAGGATTCTAATGTACCGCCATAAACATTTTCTGCGGCTTCAACACCAGCAGCCATAGCGGCTTTTACTTCAGAAACATCGCCACGAATATTAACTGTAAAGCGAGCGCTACCTACTCTGATATAACCAACGAGGGTGACTCGACCAGCTTTTACCATAGCATCTGCTGCTGCTAGCACCGCAGGGAAACCTTTCGTTTCAAGTGCTCCAACTGCCTGTAATGACATTATTAATCTCCTGTATGAATAAACGATATGGGGGCTACAAATTAATTGTACGAAGCTTCGCTACAGATGTTGATAGCAAAATTGCTTAGAACATGCGGAAAGGTTCTGATTTTTCAGTGAAATGGATTGGTAATATGGTTTCCACATTTTCCGGGGGATTGGGAACGATGTAGTGAGTGATTACTGTACCAACCTTTACTTGCTCTCCAGCAGCGATTCCGGCTTCAACAGCTCTATTTACTTCAGAAACGTGTCCCCGGACAGCAACTAGCAAGCGAGCGCTTTCGGCTTGACCATAATACACAAGTGTGACTGCGGCAGCTTTGACCATTGCATCTGCTGCTGCTAAGACACTAGGAAAACCTAAAGTTTCAATTACGCCAACGGCCATTGGCATGGCATTAGCTCCTGGATTAAGGGATAGGCGATATTAATTGTACGTGGCTTTAGTCCCAATTTTGACATTTTGCTAAACTTTCTTTGATGTCATAATTTTTCGGGGAGTGGGGAGAGACGCGATTAATCGCGTCTGTACTAGGGAGTTAGAAGTTGGGAGTTAGAATTTTTTGAGAGTCTCTAGACTATGTTTTATGTATTAAAATTAATATTTCAGCATGTTAGTTTGTGTAATTTTGTTGTTTAACAAAATCAGCGATACGTGGAAGCAAGCTAGTACGATAAACTTAAATTTATGTTTCCGAATTTTCTTCCTAAAGCAGTTGGGCAACTGACAGAATCTGCCTCGATCGCACTAGCTCAAAGTATTCAAAGTTCTGCGATCCCTACTCCTTTAATTAATCAATCAGTTACCACAACATTTGTCAAGCAAGGAAGTGGTAGAACTCCTATTTTATTAATTCATGGCTTTGATAGTTCTGTATTAGAATTTCGGCGGCTTTTGCCACTACTTTCTGGAGATAATGAAACTTGGGCTGTAGATTTGTTGGGTTTTGGGTTTACAGATAGACTCTCAGGAATTGCTTATAGCCCAACTGCGATTAAAACCCATCTTTATTATTTCTGGAAAAGCCTGATTAACCAACCTGTAATTTTGGTAGGCGCTTCGATGGGGGGTGCAACTGCAATTGATTTTACGTTGACTTACCCGGAAGTTGTAAAAAAACTGGTGTTAATTGATAGTGCTGGGCTGGCGAGTGGTTCCCCATTAAGTAAATTAATGTTTCCCCCGTTTGATTATTTAGCAACTCAGTTTTTGAGTAATCTGAAAGTGCGCGATGTCTGACGACAAGCCGCTCCGCGTCTACGCGTTTCCCGCATTGGATATAAAAATCAAAGTCTTGCCTCTATCGATGCACTATCTTGTGGTGCATTACATCTACAAATGCCGAGTTGGCATCAAGTGTTGATCGCTTTCACTAAAAGGTTTATTTTATTTTGAAGCGTGTTGCTTACTAAATTTGAGTATTCCTTATTATTGGCTAATAAATTTTGTTATTTATATTCCCATAGCTTTTTACTTAACTAATTTTCCTGATAAATTATTAAATTTCAAATTTTCTTACCTAATTGCATTTATATTGTTTTCATTCCATGACATTTATTTGCGTACATCTGGCTATGACTTAAGCATTTATGGAAGAATTGCCATTATTTGTGGAGCCATAACTATTTTCTGTTATGTTTATTCCCGAAAATAAATAAAAGAAAATTTCCTAGTACAAAAATTATCTCAATACTCTCTTGGTTTATTTTCATTACATAAATATTGGCAATACTTATTCTTATTGCTCATTAAACCTTATCAAGTCGGTATAAATATAGGAGTTTTTGGAACTCCTTTGAGTAGAATATTTATAATTGAAGGATTTTTTGTTGTAGTTTTTACTATTTTATCAATTTATTTATTGAGGTTAACTTCTTTAAAGCAGTTTATTACTTAGTAAGTAGGCTTTATCTGATTGAATGATTATAGTACACTCTGGCGGAATTTTGCCTACCTCCGACAAGGGGATTTTGCCCCTTGTCTGGTTAATTGTAGCTGGATTTGCGTCAAGCTGTACTAGTCAAGTAACCACATCTCATTAGAACTCTCAGGATACTCATTTGGTTGATTTTGTGGTTGATTTTGAGCTAGTTTTTCTGATGACCGATGTGATTTTTTGTAGTTAAGTGGATTGTAGTGTTCTTTTACGGGTTTTATAGCACTAGTTTCTTTTACAGCTACAGCAAGTTTAGAATTATCTTCTGCTGTTTGTTTTAAAGCATTAATTTCTTCTATAAGCTTGGAATTTGCTTCTGCTAGTTGCAGCGCTGTTTTTTTGGTTTCGTCAAGTTCTTTTGTTACCTGTTCTACTAATGATTTTTGTTCTGATGCTAATGTTTTTTGTTTAGATAATTTTGATTGCAAATCAGCAATTTCTTGCTCTAAAGATACTTCATTTTTATGGCTTTTTTCCAGATTAGCTGTCAACTCTTTGACAGTTGCTTCTAAATCAGCCTTAGTTGGGCTTGTACGCTTAGTAGAATTTGCCTCAGATGTTTGGGCTGAGGATTCTTCATCTGATGAAGCCTGTTCTTCGGCAATTTCTTGTGCTGTAACTTCGATCGCAGATTCGCCTTCTGGGGGTGTAAATTTTTGCGCCTCTTCTTGTAGTAAGTCAGAGAGACTTTGTTTCCTAGCCATTATTATTTTCTCCAATCACGCTGTAATTCATCAGCTGCACGGCGGTAGTCTAACTCCGCCTCCCGTGCATTACTTCCTCGCCATTGACTAATCGCTACACCCTCAAGTGCCGCTCGTTCATGAGCTTTATAAGCACGGATAAAGGTATTACAAGCAGGAATACCTAATCGAGTGAGAGTGTTTTTTGCTTCTAGTGCTTCTCCCATACTGCGCGTATCAACTTTGGTAAGCAGTACCCGATGGGGAGTTCCCACGGGGATGACGGCTTGCTTGACTGTTTCCACTAGGATAGCTAAATCCATTGCGGCTGGGGGTGTAGGCAAAACTAGATAATCTGCGATCGCAACTACCGCCACTAATGCTTCAGAGCGCAGCGCGGGAGGCGTATCCACTACTACTAAATCGTAACCTGTTATCTTTTGTAAATCACCTAAAAGTGTGGGATCTGTTTCTTGAGATAAATCAAATCCCATTCCCTGCTGACTGCGCCCAAACCACCAACTGGCAGAACCTTGAATATCTGCGTCAATCAGCAGTACCTTTTTTTTCTTCGCAAAGTTTGCAGCCAGATTGACTGCGGTGGTCGTTTTACCGACTCCTCCTTTACCGTTGAGAATAGCGATGATTTTTGGCACTGCTTGCTTCCGATGCGGCCTTATACCATTTTAGATTTTGGATTTTGGATTATGAAAGAGCTAGTGGTAATCGGTTTGGGCGCTCCATTTGTCGAAATCATTTTTTAAATTGCTATTACAAGAATATACCGCTTTATGTAGGCCTTAAGAACATGAAAACTCGTAACAATAAAATTCAGAAGCCATCAATTCCACAAACTCCGATGACAGCAACTTACAATTTGCCTGATGGGCCTCAAATGCCGCGCTGGTTGCAGATGATCAAGTTTATTGGTCAGCCTGTAAAATATGTGGATGATTTTGCCAAAATCTATGGTGACACTTTTACCATTAGGAGTAGTCGCTCTGATAACCATCTTGTGTACTTTAGTCAACCCCAAGCTCTTGAGCAGATTTTTACTGCTGATTCCAACCATTTTGAGGTTGGGAGGGGGAACATAGGACTAAGATTTTTACTTGGCGATCGCTCCTTTATGTTAGCGGATGGCGATCGCCACCAGCGCCAACGGCAACTACTAGCTCCTCCTTTTCATGGCGAAAGGATGCGGGGTTATGGTCAGGATATCCAGGAAATAACTCGACAAGTGAGTAATCAATGGCAAATTGGCAAGCCTTTTAATATCCGAGAGTCGATGCAAGAAATCACCTTGCGTGTTATGCTGCGGGTTGTATTTGGTTTAAATGAGGGAGAGCTTTTTGAGTCACTGAGGCGATCGCTAAGTGATTTACTAGACTTCATCAGTTCACCCGTAATGTCTAGCGCCTTCTTTCTCAGGTTCGTGCAAAAAGATTTCGGTGCGTGGAGTCCGTGGGGTTGGATTTTGCAACAACGGCAAAAAATTGATCAACTTATTTATGCTTTGCTTCGAGAACGTCGGGCTGAATCCGATCAAAATCGCCAAGATATCCTGAGTTTGATGATGGCTGCTCGTTATCAGGATGGTCAAAATAATTCGTAATTTATAATTCGTAATACTTCGGCTACGCTCAGTACAAGTTCGTAATTATTACCCCACAACTGAAGTCGTTTGCTCTGAAATAAGGAATAAATTTATTTGTCTCCATAAACTTTAGTTAGTTGCTCTGTACCTTTAATTACGAATTACGAATTACGAATTAGTAATTATTTGGTCAAGGGATGTCAGATGAAGAATTACACGATGAGTTAATGACACTGCTAGTTGCAGGACATGAAACTACCGCTTCTGCATTGACATGGGCTTTTTACTGGATTGACCATTTACCAGAGGTGCGTGAAAAGTTGCTACAGGAACTCAACACCATTGGAGTTAACCCCGATTTGAATACTGTGGCTAAATTCCCTTATTTGACAGCAGTGTGCCAAGAAACATTGCGAATTTACCCAATTGCCATGACTGCTTTCGTGCGGATTGTGAAGACCCCAATTGAAATTATGGGCTACGAACTGCCAGAGGGAACGGCAATCGTCCCCAGCATTTATTTGGCGCATCATCGGGAAGAAGTCTACCCACAATCAAAGCAGTTCAAACCAGAACGCTTTTTAGAAAGACAATATTCACCTTATGAATATTTACCCTTTGGTGGCGGTAATCGTCGCTGTATTGGAATGGCATTTGCCCAGTATGAAATGAAATCGTCTTGGCAACTATTTTGTCAGAATTTCAAGTATCGCTAGAGAACAAACGTCCTGTGCGTCCTGTGCGCCGTGGGTTAACTATAGCCACACCGGCCGGAATGCGGATGGTTGCAACACCTCAAAGTAAGCGTGGAAATACACCAGCGATCGTTTAGGCAAGTAAGGTGGACATTAATGTGCCCACCCTACTTGCCATAGGATAAGAATTATTAATTATTAATTATTAATTATTAATTATTAATTATTAATTATTAATTATGAATTATGAATTATGAATTATCCCGATTTTCTTGCTTGTTCGCAAGTTGTTCATAATGTTCTTTGTCGCGGTATTTAATTGTTCTCATAGGTTGATTTCCAACAATTGCTAAAGGTTCAACATTCGCAGTTACAACTGTACCAGCCGCCACAATTGCACCATCTCCAATGGAAACTCCTGGAATAATTAGGACATTTCCGCCAATCCAAACATTGCGACCGATAACAACAGGTTTATGAATGTAGACATTATGTTGATATGGCAAATCATTACTTTGATAGTCGTGGTTTGCTGAAAGGATAACAACGTTAAATCCAAGTGTGGTGTTGTCGCCAATTGTGATTCCACCACGTCCATCTAATAAGACATCGGGGCCGATGTAGACTTTATTCCCCAGAGATACATTTTGCGGATGGTCAATTCTAATATCTCGCTTAAATCTTAGACCTGATCCACAAAATTTTAATTGACTCTTTAGCTCTTGATGCTTATAGCGCCTGATTTTGGTTTCTAGGTATTCTCCCCACCGTACCAAACGAGGCACTAACCGTTGTTCAAATAGTCGCTCTAATTTATTTGTAATTTTATCTTTGATCTGTTTCATAAAACCTCACGGGACTGGCTTTCAACCGGAGAGGAAAAAGGACGCGGTACTTTAGCACCCTCCACATTTGTTAGGTTTCCCTGACTAGAGTATTTTCTCCCGTATGAATACCGTTTCTCTACTAGTAGGCTGAGAGTCTAAGATTTCGGAATTAGAGATGCACAGAGTTGAGAATCATCAGACTGAGCCATGAAAACTTGTACAAAAAATTAATGAGAGACCGTTCTTGACGGCGACAAGTTTGTACTATACTCAGTAAAGCAGATTCCGGTTGATTACGGTGTCTTTGTAATCAAGGATTCCAAAACAGATCAGCCGTTGTATTTAGTCGAATTTGCTGCGATCGCAAACGCGCTGAAGCTGCACTTTGCAACTCCCAAAAACGCTTATCATTGCTGATCCAACAAACGTCGATAGCGGTAATTCAATGGAGTACTGAGTTTCTGGTTCGAGCTTGGAACCCAGCCGCCGAAAAGATTTTTGGTTACACGGTGGTAAAAGTGATGGGGCGTTCACTCGATTTTCTGATTGCGAGTAGATGAACTCCTCCTGATAAAAATTGTAGAGACGCTTTTACAATTGGCATCTCTACAAAAATTTTTATTGGGGTACTAATCAAAATCTCTGTACGAATAGATGGCAGGCTAATTAATAAGGAATGGCTCTCAGAAAGCCACCAGCTAAGTTGAGCGCGAAGAAAGCTAAGATCGGAGAAAAATCCATACCGCCCAATGGGGGAATAATGGAACGGAATAGATTCAAATAAGGGTCGGTTATCTGGGCTAAAGCAGCAAATGGCTGGTTATACCAGTTGATTGTCGGGAACCAGGTCAACAAAACCCGGATAAGTAGCAAATAGCTATAAAAGGTGACAAAGGTAACTAGTGTCGTAATCAGTAAACTCATGGATAGCTTTGTTTCCTACTAAGTGTCAAACGCGGTCTTATCTTTTAATTTTAATTTAGTCTATGTCATGATGTTTGGGGATTTAGCACTTACCACACTTGACATTTTCACCACGCCTGAACAAACCTCAGGAGTCTTTAGTGAGGGAGCGGTCATTAGTTGCTTGAGGTGAACCGCTATTAACATTTCCCAGTTGCTTCCGCACATCATCAATTGTGGCATTTAGCTGGGCAATTTTATCTTCTAGCGATCGCCTAGCCGTTTCTATACCGATGTTCTCGCTTTCTGAGGCTTTCATCTGACGCCGCTTTGCTGCTATTTTCTTCGCTTCGACTTGGCTATCCGTCAGTTCTGTCTCCTCCTCTGCTAGCAATTCTGGATTGCGTCGAGAAGCAATCAGTGCCCCGATAACACCGCCAAATACGCCACCGACAAACGCCCCTGCTACAAAACCACTGCCAAAACCATCTCGTTGACTCATATCTTTACCGCCTTCAACAAACCTTGCAACTTTTACAGTAGTTATGCTATTTTCCTGCCCTAGCTGCATAGTAGCTTAAGTCCCAAAGATGCGATCGCCTGCATCTCCCAATCCCGGTACAATATACCCCTTGCTGTTAAGTTTTTCGTCAATAGTCGCCGTGTAAATTATTAAACCTGGATAAGCTGCACTCAGTTTTTGCAAAGCTGGTGCAGCCGCCACTACGCAAACAATCCGGGTCAAGGTCGGATCAGCACCCCGTTGTGTCAATTCTGCCATTGCCGCCATCATCGACCCTCCTGTTGCCAACATTGGATCGGTAATTAACACTCGTGTTTGGGGGTCAAATTTTTCTGGTAACTTGTTCAGATAACAATGAGGTTGCAGTGTTTCTTCGTCTCGCGCCAAACCAAGATGGTAAATCGATGCTAAAGGCAGTAAAGTCTGCGCTCCCTCAAGTAATCCTAGTCCAGCCCGCAGAATCGGTACTACTGCTACTGGTATCTGCGGATCAATCACGGTTGCCAAACAGGTATCCAAGGGACTCTGCACCGTCGTTTCTTGGGTTGGCAACCAGTCTCGCGCAGCTTCATAAGTCAGCCATCTTCCCAACTCAGTCATCGCACTGCGAAATAATACTGAAGGTGTGCCTGCATCACGGGCAACTGCCAGCCAGTGTTTTATCAGAGGATGGGGTGGAACATAAACGCGCAATTGTAGCGTCATAGGCAGAAATAGCGGCTTTTTTATTGTATAAGAACTGAAAACACCATAATACTCTTTCCTGCATCCGGCTGACAGCTGATAATTAACAGCCTCAAATTTATTGATAAAATTTTTCATTAGTAGTTGACATTAATTCTCAATCAAGGCTATATTCTTATACAGTGTTCTCCTCTCTTTTAAGGATCGGCAGACGGGATTAGCCAGCAGTAGCAGGCTCGTCCCTCTTTTTTTTGTTGGGCATTGGGCATTGGGCATTGGGCAGAGGGGATGGGGGAGAATAACTAATGACTAATGACTAATGACTAAAATGGAAGATATTGATGCGATCGTGATTGGGTCTGGTATTGGCGGATTAGTAACAGCGACCCAGTTAGCAGCGAAGGGAGCGAAAGTGCTGGTACTGGAACGTTATTTGATTCCAGGAGGTAGCGCTGGTTATTTTGAACGCCAAGGCTATCGATTTGATGTTGGCGCATCGATGATTTTTGGGCTGGGACAGAACGGCACTACTAATTTACTCACTCGCGCCTTGTCAGCCGTGAATGTTAGCCAAGAAGCGATCGCAGATCCGGTGCAGATTCACTATCATCTACCCCAAGGTTTAAACTTGAAGGTTGACCGGGTTTATGAAAAATTTTTGCAAAATCTTATTGCTCATTTTCCCCATGAAGAACAAGGGATTCGTCGCTTTTATGACGAATGCCAAAAAGTATTCAAGTGTCTCAACAGCATGGATTTGCTGTCGCTGGAAGAACCTCGGTATCTACTGCGGGTATTTTTCCAGCATCCTTTGGCGTGTCTCGGTTTAGCTAAGTATCTACCCCAAAATGCCGGGGATGTGGCGCGGCGCTACATTAAAGACCCGCAATTATTGAGATTTATCGATATGGAGTGTTATTGCTGGTCAGTGGTTCCATCAGACATGACACCAATGATTAATGCTGGGATGGTCTTTTCTGACAGGCATTATGGCGGAGTGAACTATCCCAAAGGCGGGGTGGGACAAATTGCCCAAAAACTGGCGGAAGGTCTAGAGAAGGCTGGAGGTAAGATTCAGTATCAAGCTAGAGTCACGCAAATTCTCACAGAACAGGGAAAAGCGGTAGGTGTGCAACTGGCTAATGGTAAAGTATATCGGGGTAAACGCATAGTTTCTAACGCCACACGCTGGGATACATTTGAACAATTATTACCAGCAGGAAAAATGCCATATAATGAGAAAAAGTGGCAACAAAATTATCAAAAGTCTCCAAGCTTCTTGAGTTTGCACATGGGGGTAAAGGAGTCAGTTTTACCTACGGGGACAGAGTGCCACCATATTTTGCTGGAAGATTGGGAAAAGATGACAGCAGTGGAAGGCACAGTTTTTGTTTCGATTCCCACATTGCTTGACCCAGATTTAGCACCAAGTGGATATCACATTATTCATGCCTTTACGCCTCACTGGATTGATGATTGGCAAAAACTTTCTCCGAGTGAGTACGAAGCAAAGAAAGAAGAGGCGGCTTGGCGAATTATTGATCGCCTAGAAAAGATTTTTCCCGGATTAGATGCTGGATTGGATTATCTGGAAGTGGGGACACCCCGCACCCATCGCCGCTTTTTGGGTCGTCAGGATGGTACTTATGGGCCAATTCCCCGGCGCAAGTTGCAGGGGTTATTAAGTATGCCCTTTAATCGCACAGCTATTCCAGGACTTTATTGTGTAGGCGATAGTACCTTTCCGGGTCAAGGGTTGAATGCAGTAGCTTTTTCTGGGTTTGCTTGCGCCCACCGTATTGCCGTAGATTTAGGATTTTAACGTATATCAATCAAACGGTAGATGATCAAGTTGATAGATTTTCTTCACCGATGTAATAGCATCAGCCGCGCGATCGCAAAAATTTTCATAATTGTGCTTTAATGGTGAGCGGTTTTTGTTTTCCAAAAATCTTCCTCTCCCGCCTCGGAATAAATTCCAAGGCTAATAGCTAAAGTCCTCTCAAGAGGACTAAATACAAGATTTTCAGCCATGTAGAAGACTATCTTATGTAAAAGGGAAAATTTCAGTCCACTTGAGTGGACTTTAGCTATCAGCCGAGAACTTAAGTTCTCGGCGGGATATTGGGTAAGCGCGACACTTTGACTATTACAAAAATGTGGGTAACGACAAGCTTTTTAAGGGGGGTTTATCAAGTTCGGGTGATTACTTGTAATAAAATCTATGAATTAATTGTGATTTTACTTGCAGCTCTAGTAGCCTTTTCCCTAGCCTCTTGGACATTTACACCCTTCGCCAAAGCTACGCCCATTCGCCGATATGGATGAGCATTAGGTTTACCAAATAATCTAATATCTACATCTTTTTCTGACAAAGCATCGGCTACACCACCAAAACTAATAGAATCAGATTTTTCTGAAGCTAAAATTACCGCACTGGCTGATGCTCCTAGCTGTTCTATATGAGGAATTGGCAAGTCTAAAATTGCTCTTAGATGTAATTCAAATTCATTGAGATTTTGTGAGATTAATGTCACCATTCCCGTATCGTGAGGTCTGGGAGAAAGTTCAGAAAAAATAACTTCGTCTTTGGTAATGAAAAACTCAACACCAAAAATTCCGGCTCCTCCTAACGCATCAGTGACTTTTATGGCCATTTCTTGAGCTTTTAATATCTTGTCTTCAGAAATTAGTGCGGGTTGCCACGATTCTTGATAATCTCCTCGTTCTTGGCGATGGCCAATAGGAAAACAGAAAATAGTGGGTGCATTCCACTGTTTAATTGTCAGTAAAGTTATCTCAATTTCAAAGTTAATAAATTCTTCTACGATGACCTTTTGACTGTCTCCTCTAGAATTAGCGATGGCTACGCCCGCCGCAGGCATCGCATAATTCCAAGCTTTCTCAACCTCAGTCTTATCCTGCACTACAGACTGACCTTTACCAGAGGATGACATCACAGGTTTAACAACATTACTAAACCCAATTTCATTAGAAACTGTAATCAATTCTTCTAGAGTTGTTGCATATCCATATTTAGCCGTTCTGATGCCTAATTGTTGATGTGCCAGTTCCCGAATTCTATCGCGGTTCATTGTATAGTTAGTAGCAGTCGCAGTCGGTATAACTGTAATTCCTCGCTGTTCAAATTCGATCAGTTTTTCTGTTCTGATTGCTTCAATTTCTGGTATAATAATATTTGGCTGATGTTTTGTCACTACAGCTTCTAAATCATCAGCACTGAGCATAGAAATAACTTCATAAGCATCAGCAACTTGCATAGCTGGAGCATTAGCGTAGCGGTCAACGGCGATCACATAATTACCAAGACGTTGAGCAGCGATCGCAAATTCTTTGCCTAGTTCTCCTGAACCCAGCAACATCAATTTTTGGGGCAATTTAATACTCATTAACTTATCCAGGTCAATCTCAATTTAATAATCTTATAATTTTGTGTGTTTTAATTACCATTTTTTCAAGAATTGAATCTAGCACCGCGTAATTGTAAATCTTGACGTTGCAGATGATTTAAACCAGTACCTACGCCAAGCTGACACTTATCTACTAGAGCTTCTAACCAAATAGTCTCATTAAGAGTTGCACCTTGTAAATTTGCATTTCTCAAATCAGCTTTCGTAAAATTAGCAAATAATAGGTCTGCATTTACTAAACTGGTATTTTGCAGATTCGCTCCAGATAAATTTCCTCGGATGAAGTTTACTCTATCTAAAATTAAACCAGATAAATCTGCTCCTATTAGATTCGGAAATTTTAGCTGACTTGGATATTTAAAAAAGCCCATCATACAGATTATATTTGCTTCATTTAGACGTATCTTAGTTAAAAAATCATAACGAGCTATGCCCAGTTGCTTAAGAGTTTGTAGACGCTGTGGGGGACTTTGTTCTAAAAACTGGATAGCTGTATGGCGTAGGTCTTGAGTCGGCAGATTTAGCATTATTGTTAGATTGTCATGATACTTAGTGCTAATTAAAAGTTTAACCTTAATGCAAGAACCCCGACTTCTCAAAAAAATCGGGGTTTTAATGGATAACTACTTTGTCACGGAGTAAGCGATCGCCATTAATATAAATCTCACCCGTAGTTGGTTCTTCAGCAGTCGCGAACATGCGGATGAGAGTTGTTTTACCCGCGCCATTCGGCCCAATCAATCCATATACTTCACCCGCCTGGATTTCTAAATCAATGCGGATATTCAGTGATTGCCTTCATCAAGGTTTGGAACAGGTCATAAAGCAAGGCGGCATTTGTAGCGATTGTCTAAATTATCAAGTTTAGGCGATCGCTACCACATAAAACTTTTCTACTTTTCGCCCTTCTCCTGCTGTTTTCGTCGCTCCTCAATGCGAGCAAAGATTTCATCGATAGTGGGATTTCCTAAGATTTGATCCCTGTCTCGTGTGTAATCTCCACTACCTATTTCAAATTGCTGCATAAATCTTGCCATTCCAGCAGGGCCCAGAGCCTTTGTTAAGGCTTCTACTCCCAGTTGTCTAATCTCACGTTGAGTAAGTTTAGTTACATCTAGCATTTTCATATTTGTAACTTTGGGCAGAACATCTGAACTTTCAACCTGTGAGATTCGCCTTTCTTTGATTCGGGCAACTATTTCCTCAATAGTAGGGTTTCCCAATATTTCATCCCTATCTCGCGTGTAATCACCACTGCCTAGATCAAATTGATGCATAAATAGCCCCATTCCTGCTGGGCCAAGAGCTAAACTCAGCGTATCTATTCCTAATTGCTGAATTTGAGTTTGAGTTAACTTACTAACATCTATCATTTGCAATTTCTCTGAGCCACTGAAGCGGGTTCTCTACTCTCACTTGTAGCAAGTCTTTGTGCCTTGCAGCCAAACGTAACATTCTGTCATCAGTTGTGAGCAAAACATCGGCATTGCTAACTTCTGCACAAGCAATATGCAACGCATCGTAGTCTTTAAAGCCCATTTGGGCAAGTTCCCCACCACGAAATGCGATTTGTTGAGTTATATTCACTTTACTAATTGCTAAAGCAGCCCAAATCTGCATCTGCCGTTTTCTTGCTCCTTCAGGAGTGTTCCGAAGCTCATCATCAAAGGTTTCGCTTCCTTGCAGCCGCCAATCACCCATTTGAATAATAGCTAAAATGCGAAGCACTGCCTCGGCTTCTAAAAAAATCCGTTCTTGTGTCTGGTCATCAAAAGGGCGATTCAGACAACAAACATCGAAATAAATTAAAAACTCCATCGGTACATTTTGCTAGGTATGATATTTGATCTGCAAGCATTTACCTAGTAATAACCAGCTATGACCCAGAACTACCGCATTACTCTACTCCCCGGCGATGGCATTGGCCCTGAAATTATGGCAGTGGCGGTAGACGTGCTGAAAGTCGTAGGGAAGCAATTTGATCTGAAGTTTCAATTCCAAGAAGCCCTCATCGGTGGTGCAGCAATTGATGCCACAGGCGAACCCCTACCATCTGCCACTCTAGATACCTGCCGTAACAGTGATGCTGTGTTACTCGCAGCCATTGGAGGCTATAAGTGGGATTCTCTGCCATCCAATTTACGCCCAGAAGCAGGTTTGTTAGGATTACGTGCAGGTTTGGGATTATTTGCCAATTTGCGCCCAGCGAAAATCTTGCCCCAGCTAATCGACGCCTCGACTTTAAAACGCGAAATTGTGGAAGGCGTGGATATTATGGTAGTGCGTGAACTCACTGGTGGGATTTACTTCGGTAAACCCAAAGGGATTTTTGCCACAGAAACTGGTGAGAAACGCGGTGTAAATACAATGGTTTACACCGAATCGGAAATTGAACGCATTGGACGGGTAGCTTTTGAGGCGGCGCAAAAACGTGGCGGAAAACTTTGTTCAGTGGATAAGGCGAACGTATTAGAAGTATCTCAGTTGTGGCGCGATCGCATCACCCAACTTTCTAAAGAATATCCAGATATCGAACTCTCTCATTTATATGTAGATAATGCTGCTATGCAGTTAGTACGCTCTCCCAAGCAGTTCGATACTATTGTCACAGGTAATTTGTTTGGTGATATTCTCTCTGATGCTGCTGCCATGCTCACAGGTAGTATTGGGATGTTACCCTCAGCTAGTTTGGGTGCTTCTGGGCCTGGTGTTTTTGAACCAGTCCACGGTTCCGCCCCAGATATTGCCGGACTTGATAAAGCTAACCCTCTGGCACAGGTTTTGAGTGCGGCGATGATGTTACGCTACGGTTTAGACCAACCAAAAGCGGCAGATCACATCGAACAAGCCGTATTGCAAGTTTTAGAACAAGGCGATCGCACCGGGGATATAATTTCTCCAGGAAAAAACCTTTTAGGTTGCCGCGCTATGGGCGATGCACTGATTTTAGCTCTTGAAGGAAAATAATAAATAATGCCACTTGGGCAATTTGGCAACCTTTGCTATAAGTTTCGGGTAGACTAAAGGGAAATCTAGCAATCAAATAACAGTCGATAGTGTACGCATTACGACAAGGTCAAGTAAATTTTACCGCCCCAAAGAACCAATCGCCTTTGATTGATCCCGCCCTAATCAGAGCCGCCGGGCAGATATACTATACTCACTGTGAAGTACATCCCGAAATAGCTGGGCAACCTTCCGGTGTAGCAATTAATCGTGTGACTCATCGAGGTAAGGTTATTTTCACTAACCAACCAGTTCTTTTACCTCAAGAATGTTTTGTGCCCTTGAGTCAAATAGAATCGCACATGTATTAGTCATTAGTCATTAGTCATTGGTCATTGGTCATTGGTCATTAGTCATTGGTCACTTGTACTGAGCGAACGCGAGTGCGTCTGGTAGAGTTGCCGAAGTATTAGTTCTCGACAAAGGACAAAAGATAAACGACAAATGACACAGGACAAATGACAAAGGACAAATGATTGTATGGACATTTTGTTCGCCATTCCGGCGAGTGTAATGGTCTTTGCTTTGGGTGCATCTATTGGCAGTTTTATCAACGTTATTGTTTATCGGCTACCTGCTGGGTTGTCAATTCTTTGGCCGCCCTCTCGTTGTCCCCACTGCTTAAACCAGCTAAAAGCTTACGACAATGTACCAGTATTTGGTTGGATTTCGTTAAAAGGGCGGTGCCGATATTGCAAAAGCAAAATTTCTGTCCGTTATCCTGTGGTAGAAGGGGTAACGGGCATAATTTTTTTACTAGTTTTTTTGGTATTCCAAGTTTCGACTTTAACAATAGGCTATTGGGCTTTTTGTAGTTGGTTATTGGCGCTATCACTTATCGACCTAGATACAATGACTTTACCCAATCCACTTACTCAGTCGGGTTTGGTGGTGGGGATTTTGTTTCAAATGGTGGTTGGTTTTTTACCAGAGGCTAGTTCCGTGGCATTGGTAAATCACCTGATGATGGCGATAGTCGGTGCAGTATTGGGCTTATGGTTATTTGATGCGATCGCCCTATTGGGTTCAATTGCCTTTGGTAAAGCTGCAATGGGTGCAGGTGACGCCAAGTTAGCAGCCATGATGGGAGCCTGGTTAGGCTGGAAATATTTGCTCTTAGCTAGTTTTATTGCTTGTGTGCTAGGAGCGTTAATTGGTAGCGCTGTCATTATGCGTAGAGGCAAAGCCGCGAGTCAAAAGACATCACTACCAAGGTTAGGACAAAAGATGCCTTTTGGCCCTTTTCTGGCTTTAGGATCTGTGATTACTCTATTTAGCGGCGAAGCCATTTTATCTAGCTACCTGCGGTTATTTTTTCCAGCGTCTTGAACTGGAGTGGAGAGTGGGGAATAAGGGAGCAGGAGAAGCAGGGGGAGCAGGGGAAGCAGGGGAAGCAGGGGAAGCAGGGGAAGAAAGAATAACTAAATGCCCCATGCCCCATGCCCCATGCCCAATGCCCAATGCCCAATGCCCATTCATAATAAATATTTATAATTTGTGACTGTAACCAGCATTACCCCATCTACCCTTGATATTTTGATAATATTCAGCTTGTGACTTGTATTACCCTTATGAACTACGCCGCCGTCTAGACGGATGTAGCTCTCCCAATTCATCGGGAATATCCAAGAGAACTCCGTAGTTCTATTGGTCTGACATCCCTCCAAGGGCAGAAGTCCTGGTTCCCAAGACCCAAATCTTTTACCCATAGCTCTGCCCTACTCCTTCGGAGAAGCAAGCTACGCGTAGCGTCCCGTAGGGAAGGGTTTTCTTGCAACATATACCTATAAGCTTGGTTTTCGCTTGTGGCATTGATGGTGAAAAACGTGGTCTTGAGGGTTTCCCTCAAAAAGCGATTTTGAACCCGGAGGGTCAAGACACTAACTATAATATCCGAGAAATCGGTGATTCCTTATATATTCTGGATGCAATCGTCATCAGCCGCTCACAATCCCCACCTTATGAATACATTGAAGGTGGGAACTTCCGTAATCCGTTAACGACGATTAACCGTTGGCAAGCACAACTAGTGCAACAGATGCTGATTGCTCATAACCTAGCAATACAAATCATTGATTTGGGTAGGAGGGAGAAAGCATCTTATTTGGAGGTTGGTATTCTCATGGCTTTGTCAGTATGTCCATATAATTAAGTCTGCTGAAAAAAGAGCAAGAGACTTGTATTGGCATAAGTATTTTCGTTAAGCTGGCAACCAAAGATGAAAATTAAGGTCTGAATTGCTTAAAAGCGTAGTTTGACGATGTAGCTATTAGTCATTAATAAAGACAAATGACCAAAGGCTAAAGACAACCCGATACGGCTTGACATGTTTTCGACCTCATACCCACTTAAAATAAAATAAAAAATGGCTAACAACGAAGAATCACGCGGTTTAAAGTCTCTATTTGATTGGTTTGCAAATCGACGGAAGTCAGGATCTACCAGCCTCGAACGCCAAGAACGTGAAATTGCTGATGGGCTGTGGCATAAATGTTCTAAGTGCAGTGTTTTGGCATATACAAAAGACCTGAAAGCCAACCAGATGGTTTGTACCGAATGTGGTCATCACAATCGGGTAGACAGCGATGAGCGCATCCGTCAACTGATAGATCACAATACCTGGAAACCGCTAGACGAGCATTTGCGTCCAAGCGATCCGTTGGAATTTCGCGATCGCAAACCCTACAGCGATCGCTTGCGGGAGATGCAGGAGAAAATTGGCTTAATAGACGCAGTTAAAACTGGTTTAGGTCAAATCAATGGTTTGCCCATTGCCCTTGGGGTTATGGACTTCCGCTTCATGGGTGGTAGCATGGGTTCAGTCGTGGGAGAAAGACTCACCCGCATGATTGAGCAAGCCACTCAACGGCGGTATCCTGTAGTTATCGTCTGCACCTCCGGTGGCGCGAGAATGCAAGAAGGAATGCTCTCCCTGATGCAGATGGCGAAAATCTCCGCAGCCCTACAGCGCCATAAAGACGCCCGATTATTATATATTCCTGTTTTAACCAATCCCACAACGGGCGGCGTTACCGCTAGCTTTGCGATGTTGGGCGATATCATTTTGGCAGAACCCAAGGCAACCATTGGTTTTGCCGGTCGGCGAGTGATTGAGCAAACCCTGCGGGAAAAACTACCCGAGAATTTCCAGACTGCTGAAGATTTACTCCTGCACGGTTTTGTTGATGATATCGTACCCCGTACCCAATTAAAGAACACCCTAGCCCAGTTGATTGCCCTACATCAGCCTGTACTAACAACACCTCAGATGGTGTTGTGGGAAACAATGTCCTTGACTTCTACCGCCGCAGAATAGTCAAAAGTCAAAAGTGATGAGTTAGGAGTGAAAAGTTATGAGTGTAAAATTCATAACTCCTCACTCCTAACTTCTAACTCCTCACTTTTGGCTCCCTTATGCTCTCTCCGGCTCTTTGACAAAAAGTAGTGGGATAAGCGCTGCTAGTCGAAATAGACTAGAGACGGCGAACAACCCCAGTAAGCCTCCAAACTGAGCAAATTGGACGATGAAGCTGCCTATAGTTGTGCCTAAAGCACCACTCGCTCCAGCAACGGCAGCTGCGATCGCAAAATAGATAGACTGATTTTTAGTTGGTGCGATCGCCAATTGTATATTGTTGTTACACAAGTCAATCGCCGCCCAAGTACCTCCAGCCAAGATGTGTAACAGGGGTAACCACAACCAGATGTCAAGGCGATTAACACCAATCCCCAGCCAAAGCAGTGGTGTGGCTGCAACCAAAATCCCAATACAGATCAGGATAGGACGATTGCCTATCTTGTCTGCTAATTTGCCCCACACGATGAGCATCAGCAAAGTCGCTCCCGCCTGAAGGCTGTTGTAGATAGTCACGTAGCTCACCTCTAAATCGAGCGTGTCCAGCATGTAGAGGTTAAAAAAAGGACTGCTGAGGTTAACAGCAAGCGCCCAGAAGCTGAAATACAGCAAAAATCTCAAAAAGTTAGAGTTTTTCCAGATGCTGGAAGCTGGCGCAACAGGTGGCGTTGAATCCCCATTTGAACTATCCCCCTTGCTCCCAGCTAAGAGCTCCCTTGCCTCTTGTTGAATCTCATTTGTTTGAGGTAACTTGCCATAATAAGTGTTTTGCGATTGCGGATTCATATCCACCTGGAAATATTGACATCCCAATCCCACAATCCCAAACACTATACCTACCAGCAGAACCACCCCATAGCCTTGGATACTTCCACCATACCAATGTGATACAACTAGACCGGCTATTGGTACGCAAACCAAATTGGTAAGGCTAGCAGCACTATTGCGTATCCCAAAATACCTGCCTCGCAATTGGGGGGGAACTATCATTGCTACCCAACTTAGCCACGATGCCGCTCCTAGTCCTCCCAAAAGATTGCTGAATAGAACAATCAAGAGTGTCAATATCACTAACTGGTGATTATTAATCACCCCCAAGCTTACGCCTACAATACCGATTACTAGAACTAGCCATAGCAGCCGACCAATTCCGTGTGTCCGAAGAGAATATTGAAAGCGGCTGGTGCTACGTTCAGACAAGTAAGCGCCCAATGGCTGAATAAGATTGACCAACATGGGGATAGAGCACAGCATCCCAAATACCACTGGACTAGCACCCAATTCCACCAAAAAATTGCTGAGTAAAATCCCGCCAGTTCCAAGGGAGTAAACCGCTGTTAAGACAGAATCTGTAGTGGAGGCTTTTAAACTAGTGCGAATCGCATCCTTGGGAATTCGAGAGGTTAGAGAAAGTGCTGTGGGCGGTAAGGCAATCTGGGGAATTTCTAGAGTCCGTGGTGCAGTTGTTTCAACCTGAACAAAATCCATAATGTATGTTTATGAGTAAAACATCCTGACATAAATCCGGTTGTTGAGAAACTCAGTATGCTTCCATCAGCATTCTTGATAAGTTTTCGTTATTTTAGCTTGCAATTTTTAACCAAAATTTCAAATAAGTAAAATATCACTCCTTAATAACACAAGGTATAAGTAAGAAGAAAGACTTTTATTTGTCTGTGAGCAAGAAAAGATTACTTAATTTTTTGGGATTGACGATGGCGATCGCCATCGTCATTATTGGCGGTAGTTAACTACGCTACACCGTGGCAGGTAGCTGAATATCCAGCTGCGATCGCATTTTTGTTAGCACCAGCGATCGTTGCTATCAGTTTAATTCAGCGGCAACTTTTCGGAGGCGAACCGATTTTACCAAGGGATGATTGTCCCTAGCATGGTTAATGCCACTTTCATCTTCATGATGCGGCAGTTTTTCGTTAATTTTCCTAAATGTAATTAGTCAAGAGTTAAAAATTCTCCCCCTGCTCCCCCTGCCCCCCTGCCCTCTTTCCCCCTCCCGATTCCCAAACAGTATTTTGGGCAACAAATTGCACTCCTAACGTGATATTGGTATTACAGCGACTCAATCTCTATATATCAGTTAACAAGCATTATGGGTTTTGCAGACCTATCAATCGCAGAGATAGCAGCCGACTACAGCATTCCTGTAGAAAAAGTGTTTTCTCTGTGCAACCAACTGGGAATTGCTTACAAACACCAAAAGACTCGTTTGGCGTTAGAAGATGCAAAGGCAATTATTTCCCAAATCTCGTCTGAAATACGCCCAAAAGGTACTAGCGACTCGGTGGGTGATCACGAGGTCACCTGAAGGGTTATCTCGGGCTTTGGCTAATCACTGATAGCTAATGATAAAAACAATGAGTCGTTAGCAATTAGCAGCTTGGAGATTGAGAATCGCTTTCTTAGCTGTGTTGAGCGTCAAAATCTTTAAGGGGAAACATGTTTAGAAGACTAATTGGCGTTGTTGTGGTTACTGTTTTACTCTCGTTTCAGTTGCTTGTTGGTAGCGCGACAGCAGTGGAACTCGACAAAGCTACCCGGACAGTGCCATTAAATACTCAGGGTGAGGTCACCGTACTCAGCCTTAAACAAGTCAAAGAAGGCAAACGCTTATTTAATTACGCTTGCGCCCAATGTCATGCTGGGGGAGTTACCAAGACAAACCAGAACGTTGGACTCACTCCAGAAGACCTGGCACTGGCAACACCTAACCGTAATAACATTGAAGGCTTGGTGGATTATCTGAAAAATCCCACTACTTACGACGGGGAAGAAGAGATTTCCGAAATACACCCCAGTATCAAAAGTGCAGATATTTTCACAGCAATGCGAAATCTGACAGATGAAGACTTGGAGGCGATCGCCGGTCATATTCTCTTACAACCCAAAATCGTTGGCACTAAGTGGGGAGGCGGAAAAATCTATTACTAAATCCTGGAATTAGTACTGAGTCATTGGGGCATTGGGCATTGGGCATTGGGCGGAATCCATTCCCCATTCCCCATTTCCCATTCCCCATTCCCCAGTTTTCACCAAAGTTTAGCTGCTTTCGTTCTCACAGCAGCAGAAAATATTCCTGGGTTGGGCGCAAAAAATTTTTCAAAAGTCAAGATATTCCTGAAGAAAAAATAAAAATCTCTTATTTTACCCTTTACCTTTATTCACAGGATTTTTGGGCAATAGCAGTCTAGTATTTCTTAGTGATTGCAGAGCTTTTTGCAATAAATTGCTCCTCATTCTTAAAAAAAAAATTGTATCTATGACAGATTGTCATATTTGGCGTTGATTTTATTTAAAATGAGAAAGGAAAAAAAATTGTTTGTTAGGAGAGAGCCATGAAATTGATTTCGGCAAGCTGGCGACGTCTTAGTTTAGCTGTGTTGACAATCCTTTTAGTTGTTAGCAGCTTCGCTGTTTTTACTCCCAGTGCTTCGGCTGAAACCTACAAGGTGAAATTGGGTAGCGATAAAGGAATGCTGGCATTTGAACCGAAAAAGTTGACAATTAAACCAGGTGATACAATTGAATGGGTGAACAATAAAGTTCCTCCCCATAATGTTGTGTTTGATGCTGCCAAAAATCCAGCTAAGGACGCCACTTTAGCTAAATCTCTGTCTCATAAGAATTTGCTGATGAGTGCTGGTCAAAAGGAAACAACCACCTTCCCCAAAGACGCACCTTCTGGTGATTACACCTTCTACTGCGAACCCCACCGTGGTGCTGGCATGGTTGGTACAATCACTGTCCAAGGCTAGAAAGATCCTCATTGACACAAGATGATTTTCTGGGCTTCCTTCTCTGAAATTAGCCCATAGCAACACACCACACTCCTAGAGAGAGTGACGCATACAATGAATAAATGGCGGTAACGAGTCCTATCTTCCCCTAAGACGCTAAGTAACCTGTGACGATAGAGGGATAAACTCGTTACCGCCAATTTTGATCAAACTTGACTTAATTAGGCATTAATCGCGTTTATACTCTTGCTGGAGGCTTGTTGCGAGGAAATTCTATTGAGAATACTTTTATTAATCCTACTGTGGGCGATCGCTCTATTCAATTTGACATTCATTAGTCCAGCACTAGCTGCCGAAATATCCAACGGTGCTAAAATTTTCGAGGCTAACTGCGCTTCTTGCCATATAGGTGGCGGTAACATCCTTATTAGCCAGAAAACCTTGAAAAAGGAAGCATTGTCAAAGTACTTAGAAAATTATAATAGCGACTCAATCGAAGCGATTATCCACCAAGTACAAAATGGTAAAAATGCCATGCCTGCCTTTAAAGGCAAGTTAAGTTCTGAGGAGATTCTGGAGGTAGCTGCTTACGTTTTTCAGAATGCAGAACAAGGCTGGTAAAGTAGCTGAAAGATTTATCTGGATAAAACAACAGCCCTTTGGTGTGCCAAAGGGTTTTTTCAGTTCAGGAAACACACCAAGGTATTTTAGAACTAACTACTTTTGGTTTGAGCAACCCCAACTTTTGGCATAGACACCCTTGAATGATGAAGTTAGGGACTTCCAGTTAAAAAAACATCTTATCTTAGGGGCGCAAGGACTTGCGCCCCTAAAAATGTACAAATAATTTTGGATAATTTATTTTTTGGAAGTCCTTATTCGCTTGTTATACGTAATTAAATGTAAATCAGGGCTATTTCATTCTAAAATGTCACGTTTTATGCTTACGGGTTAATTCTCACAAAATGGGCATTTTTGAGGGGTAGGTTCGTTGCTAAATTATTGTTTTTCCTAAAAAATTTGTAAAAAATGCCCTAAAAATAGAATGAAATAGCCCTGAATGTAAATAAATAGACATTACAATTTTGACTAAATATAATTACTGATGTCTGAATTAAAATTAAGCAATTAGCTTCATACTTGCTTAATACGTATCCCAAAAACTTTGCTTTAAGTATTTTTTATGTAAAGAAGATCGTCAATTATTGTAAATTTTCGTCCACGTAGTGTATGCTACATCAAGCAAAAAATATTCTAAATATTCACTCGATAACTTAAAATCACGGGATTATGATGATTAATTCAGTTTTTGTGAAAAAGTTCTCCGTGGCTACATTAGGTGCGACAGCTATTGCCATAGGAATGGGCACAACTGCACAGGCATTAACAGTCATTGATTTTGAAAGTTTAGCCCAGCCTGGTGACGGCATCTCTAATCAGGGTTTTTCTTACACTGAAGATGGCTACACTCTTACGAACATCAGTAATCTTTTTGAGTTTTCAACATTTAACACAGGAGAATCTCGCTATTTAGGTTCTACTGCCTTATTTAACGATACAGTTGACGGCACAACAGTTCTAACTAAAAACGATGGCGGGATTTTTGATCTGATTTCGATTGATTTAGGAGAACTTAATCAGCCTTTTGAATCACCTACAGTGAAATTTGTTGGTACGAAGGCTGATAATTCAATTATCTCTAATACCTTTAATCTAAATGGTGTTAAAGGATTCCAAACTTTTGCTTTAAAAGATTTTACAAACCTTGTTTCAACAACCTGGGAGCAAGTTAGTCCATTTCACCAATTTGATAACATTGTAGTTTCTGATATTACTACAAAGAGTGTTCCCGAACCCGCTTCAGTTTTAAGTTTACTATCCTTTGCTGCTTTAGGTGTTGGTTCAACACTAACACGTAAAAAAGCAACAGTTTAGGCACTTGCCAATAAAACATTAGCCCATCCCGCACTTTCTCACCTGGGCTGGGCTGAATAAAAGGCAACTATACCAATGGTCAGAAAGCCAGGCTTTCGCAATCAAGTTGGAAAGCACTAGCTTTCAAAAGGACTGATATCACTTGGCTGTGCCATTGAGCTTCTATCTTAATCCAAAATCACCTGCTGGTGATTATTTTTCTAAATTAGATTTTTGTCTGTTTTCCTTCACTTCGCGCAACCGTTCTACTAATTTTCCATCCGATTCAGCAGAGGCTGTAGGCTGACTCTTATTGACTCTTGGTAGCACTAACGGTTCGGAAGTAGTAGCCGACGGTGAAGGCGTAAGCTGGTTATTTCTGATTTGCAGTTCAGAGAATGGTTTAGAATTAACTGCTGCTGAGGGCGTAGGTTGATTGCTATTGACTGCCGGTGCAGATAATGGTTTAAGAGTACCTGTCGGTAAGGACGCAGGCTGGTTATTTCTGATTCGCAGTTCAGATAATGGTTTGGGAGCAGCTGTCGGTGAGAACTCAGGCTGATTGCCATTGACTCCTGGTGCAGCTAATGGTTTAAGAGTACCTGTCGATGAAGGCGTGGGCTGATTATTTCTGATTCGCAGTTCAGGAAATGGTTTGGGGGTAAGCTGATTGTTATTGATTCCCGGTGCAGATAATTGAGTAGTCCCAGTGGTGTTGCTAGTATTGTTTTGAAAACTTAGGTTAAATGGATAGGAACTGATCCGTTTATCTCCCTTGGGAGATTGCTTGTTGAAGTATTCCCTTGCTTCTGATTTCAATTCCGGGGAAACTAACTTGTCTTGAAACTTGATATCTAAGACCTTACCATCAGGATCTACCACTAATACACCCAAAACAGCACCTTCGAGATTTGGCTTCTTCGTGGGTAATGTTTGACGGATGACTGGTTTTTGTTGAGCGTTGGGGTATTGTTGCTGGACTTCTTTTCTCAGGTTTGCGTAAGAGTCTAGCTGTGCTATAGCCAGTTGAGTTCCTTTGGCAGATAAATCGGGTGTCTGTGACGTAGTTCCCCTAATTAGGGTTAAGCTATCCCCAGCCCTTGAAGCTTGTTTTAGAGAATTTATCAGCGGGTTTTGATCAATTCTAGACGCATCATTACCCGATTGCGTCATTTGTGAAGCCGTATTTCCCTGTCCTGTTGCAATGGGGCTAGTGTCAGATAAGTTTGGAGATTGGGCATTTTGCAGAATATCATCAGGTATTTGCTGCGACTGCAATTGTGGCAATCTATTTACAGCCAACGGTTTTTGCAGAATATCATCAGGTATTTTCTGCGATTGCAATTCTGGTAATCTATTTACAGCCAACGGCTGAGGTGCCTCGTATTTGGTGTCACTGACATTTACACGAGGAGCCGATCGAGAGAATTTAGGGCTGGTATTGAATTTAGAACTATCAAATTTAGAGGCGTCAAATCCCAAATTACCACTAGGAATCATCCGCAAAGACTGCCTTGTAGGCAAGGAGGAAACCCGATAGTTATTCGATGATGCGGGTAGCGGAGGCAGTACTAGCTGACTGGATGGCGCTGGTGCCACTGGGGGCAATAGAGTTTGGGCGCTAAAGTTCGGAGGAGAAAGTGGCGCTATTGGAGGAAGTTGTTGTAAACCAATTTGGGGCGTGCTTTGCGGCAAACGGCTTTGGTCGGCTTGGCTCAATTCTAAAAGTCCGACGGTTTTTGATGATGCTGTATCTTTGGGTTTGCTAGAATCCATAGGCATCAATGGCACAATCATCGCGATCGCACCGTGGATGCCAAGAGAAGCTATAGCTGCTATCCCAATTGGCTGGCTTAAGAGTTCTGGTATATTTTTAAACAGGGAGACGTAAGACATAGCTGTTATCGTTCACTCGGCTCAGTTGCAGTTGACTAGCGATTTTCTCTTTGTGACTATCTTGCAAAAAATGCGTTCCTCTAAGGAAATAATAACTTCCTATCCTGGCAATGAAAACGCCAAAATTGCCATTTATTCAAGTTTTTAATTGATTAATGACGCTGTATCATGTGTTCCAGTTTGAGCTTGCTAAAGAGATATTTTAAAAATTACTACTTTTGATTTCTTAATTCTTATGACGCACGCAATTAAAATTAATATCTGGGATATTTATAAAGTTTAAGTGAACGTACAAGTCTTAGCACATTACAACATCTGCTGAAGTTGCCTTGTTTTTTATACCGTTTTCCAGTCAACTAAGCTTCTGTAACAGATGGCACACTTACTTATCCGAGACTAGTCCCTATGTGAAAATACTACCACATCAGCAGTCCCTAAATCTGTTGCAAATTGTACAATTCTATTGACATTCTAGCCCTAAACCCCACCAAAGCTATTTGGGTTTTTATAAAAGGAGTCAGTCATGCGATCGCAATTCTAACTTTTGACTTCTTCTTCGTCAAAAAACTTCAAACCCTTATCAATCATTGCATCCAAAATTTAAAATGCCGTTACCGACAGTTATTGTACCTGGATATCTAGAAAGTGCGATCGCTTACCGCCAACTAGAACAATCCCTACAACAGTTAAATTTTCCCGCTGTTACAGTACCACTGCGACGGCGTGACTGGCTACCCACTATTGGAGGAAGACCTGTAACGCCAATTCTGCAACAACTCGATCTTACAATCAAGCATACATTGCAGCAACATAATGCTACTCAAATTAACTTGATTGGTCACTCAGCGGGAGGTTGGATATCCCGCATCTACATGGGAGAAAAGCCTTATTTGGCAAGAGGTAACGTTAAACCATCTCTTTGGGAAGCGCATCCCCTGATTGCTACTCTCATCACCTTGGGTACACCTCATATTAGCCAAGAACGCTGGACGCGCTCCAATCTAGATTTTGTCACCAATAACTACCCAGGAGCTTTTTACAAAAACGTTCATTACGTTTGTGTGGCTGGCAAAACTATCTTTGGCCAAAGGCGGCGCGGTAGCTGGTTAGCTTACAGTAGTTACCAATTAACCTGTGGTAAGGGCAACACTTGGGGAGATGGAATCACACCCATTGAAGCTGCTCACCTAGAAGGGGCAGAAAATCTGGTGATTGAAGGTGTGAGGCATTCCCCGAGAAGTCCTGGAATTTGGTATGGTTCAGCAGAACCCTTAAAAGCTTGGGTGCAATATTTGATTTAACTGATATCTGGCGCTAGTCCCAACAATCACCTAGCAATGAATTACTAGGCTATCGTCTAAAAACGACTAGTAAACGCTTCCAGTCCACTTGAGTGGACTTGGGCTATTAGCCTCAGACTTAAGTCTGAGGCGGGCCAGTACCGCAAGGCGAAAGTCAAAAGTATTGTATTCCAAGCTCTTACGCCATTTGAAATCGTATGTTTATTTTCGCGCCGTTAGCTCATTGAGAATTGTGTTATGTATCCGATTTAAAAAACTATATTTTTATTTGGGTAATGCAACATTTATTAAAATTTCTTAGCTAAAATTGTAATAGTAATAAATACCTAGTTAAGAACAGGAGGGGTGAGCTATGCAAAGCACCCAGTTCGATAGGATTTTGCGACGAGTAGCGACGATAATATCGGTCGTGATTCTGACTTTGTGCTTAATTTATATCTCTACCGGAGTAATGCTTTCTTTTTACTATGAACCGACAGCAGGCGGAGCTTATAACTCATTGAAGATGATTAATACACAACTGCCATACGGGTGGTTGTTTTGGAGAGCGCATGATATTGCTGGTAACGCAGTAATTGCGATCGCTCTGATTCAAATTGTGGTGATGTTTTTAGGTCGGCAATTTCGCAAGAGTTGGCTTGCCGCTTGGATTAGCGGGATTTTGTTAACCTTAAGTGCGATCGGGCTGAATTGGACAGCGATGATCCTAGATTGGACTCAGGAAGGATACTGGCGTTTTAGCATTGAGCTAGGAACCATCGAAGCTATTCCTTTTATTGGTGGGCAACTGCGCGACATCCTGACTGGTGGTGGAGCCATTAACACAGTTACCGTCGAACACCTTTACACAATCAACAGTTATCTGATTTCCGTGGCGACCCTAATTCTTGCCATAGTGCATTTATCTGCTTTACTCTGGCAGGAATGGGAAATATATCAAGAAACGCCAAGACCAGAAATTAGTAATTTACAACAACCGCCAGAAAGCGAATTTATTCCTTCCCAAAGCTAATAAAGAGTCAAAAGTTAGGAATTCTTTCTTCCCTCCCCTGCTCCCCTGCTCCCCTGCCCCTCTGCCCCTCTGCCTCACCCCCCAGGAACCTCACTAGCGGAAAATTGAGACAACTGGGCCAGCGATAGGTCTTCAACCTCTGGTAACTTTTCTAGAGAGAGGGGAGTGGATTGGGTAGCACCAGATAAACGTTTTAAAAGGCTAGGTCTGGGGTCATGCAACAGGTAAATAATGCGATCGCCAATTTCCCACTCTTGGTTAGCTGGCATTACCTGTAAGCGTTCTTCTCGTTCTATCAATAGCGGTATCAACACCCCAGTCCGAATCTTTTCTTGGATGCGATCGCATTGAGTAGAAAACTCCAACTCATCTAACGTAGTTGTCCCTAGCTTGACGCGCCCATCATTCAAATATTCATTCCAAGTTTTAATCGCTAAGTCTGGGATAAAAGCTTGATTAACTTTATTACTAACCGAAATATTCGCTTGCGGATCGCGGGGGAAAACAGCTAAGACGCGCGGCGGCTTAAATTCCTCAGCTGCTCGTTGAGCCAAAACAAAATTCACCTCGCCATTACTAGTCATAGCCAAAAAAGTACCCATAGAGCCAAGTCCTGCCTCTTCCAAAACAGCAGCATCTAGCCCACTGCTAGCAATCACCCGCAGATTTTGCGCCTCGGCTTGCACAAGACATTCGGGGTCAGTATCAATCATGACTACGTTTTCTCCCCGTTCTTGAAAGAAGCGGGCAATCAAAAGACTTAACGGATTACAACCTACAATCACTGCCCCAGTTACGTCTTTGGAAGTGATTTGCAGCCATTTAGCAATCCAGCCAGCTGTTAGCCCTTGGCAGACAACAGTCATGATAATTGTGAGGAAAACTAAAGCTTTGATAGAATCACCGCCGTTAATGCCACGCTGTGTCAGCGAAATCGCAAAAAAAGAAGCGACAGAGGCAGCAACAATTCCTCTAGGAGCAACCCAGCTTAAAAACAGTTTTTGTCGCCAGTTTAAGTCACTGTTCCAGGTACACAAGAGGATATTAATTGGGCGAACGACAAACATTAATACCAAAACAGTGAATAAACTACCCCAACCTAAAGCAAACACACTGGCAATGGATAAATCAGCAGCTAATAAGATGAACAGCACCGAGACGCTGAGAATTGTCAGCTGACCCTTAAAGCTCCTTAATAGGCGTTCTTCTGGGACTGAGGAGTTAGCAAAAACTGCTCCTGCAACTACTGTTGTCATTACTCCCGATTCACTGCGGATCATTTGCGATAAGGTAAACAGGCTCCAAAGTATCGCCAATACCACTAAGTTTTTTAACTCGAATGACAGAAAACTGGCGCGTTTGAAAATCAAACTCATCAGATAACCGCCAGCACCACCAATTGCCGCACCAACACCCAGGCGCATCAGCAAACCGACGATCGCATTAATGGGGTCAGCATCGCCATTTAAAATCGTATCGAGGACGACGAAGGCGAGTATAGCCCCTACAGGGTCAATTAAAACCCCTTCTCCTTCCAAGAGTGTTGCTACTTGCCGATCTACATTAATTTGTTTGAGCAAAGGGCCAACGACGGTTGGGCCTGTCACCACAACGATAGAAGCATAGAGAAAAGCTATGTTCCAGGGGAATTCACCTAGCCAGTGAGCAGCCATACTCCCACCAAGCAATGTGATCAGCGTTCCTAGAGTGACGAGCAATTGTAAGCTGACTGAAACTTTACCTAACTCTCGCAGATCCAAGTTAAGTCCGCCTTCAAACAAAATGATTGCCGTTGCTAGAGCGACAATAACTTCCAATCCAGTGCCGAGTAAATGGGGATGCAACAGCCCGATGCCATCAGAGCCAAAGAGGATGCCCAACAGCAATAACAAGACGATGCTGGGTATCCGAAAGTATGCAGCCAGCACTTGGGCGCTAATGCCTGCAAGGACGGCGATCGCCATCTGTAGGGTAATTTCAAAAGATGCTTCCATGTTGTAGATTTTGAGCGATTTATTTCAAAATCTCTTGTAAAAAACCGTAGATATTAACTTTACAGGGTACAACATCATACTCTTTGTCCATTGCTGAATTTAGCGTTTTTCTATCTGGGCGTCTCTTTAACGTTGACGCACCCGGGGGCTTCCTGCATAAGCTTCTACGGAATTCTTTTGGTGTCTCCATATGCTTTGTATCCTCTTCAACTTTTGCCTCCACCCAGTTTAGCCGCCACAAACTTTTTTTGGCAAAAGCTGTTGACAAAGGCTAGGAAATTGGTTACCTTATAAAAGGTCTGAGTCCGACGCCCCCATCGTCTAGAGGCCTAGGACACCTCCCTTTCACGGAGGTAACGGGGATTCGAATTCCCCTGGGGGTACTTAAAAACAATAGAAAAGCAAAAGTATTTTTTGCTGAAATCTACGAAATTAAACTATCATTCAGGGTTTTTCCTGAATGATAGTTTAACTATACATAAGGTTCTTTACTGGCTAAATTTTCTACACGTTGGTGAATAGCCAGGAGATTTAACCGCAAATCTTTACTAAGGCGGTTTTCAATGATTCCCACTGGCATAGTCAGTTTAGGCCAGACTTGAATTGTGTAGCAAAGATTTGTTCCTACATACTCTCCAAGAAAATAAGGCTCTAAGCACCAGCTACCAGAAAAGCCTTTAAAATCTCCCTCTACCATGCGGAAGTTAATTTCTTTAGGGAAGTATTCTTCCAAATCCAAAACTACTCGCGCACTAAAGTTGAAATTCAGTAAGCGCTGGGAGCCTACTTGCTCCAGTCGAATACCACCATTGGGATGCTCGATTAGACGACTCTTGGCGAGGTTGGGGAGAAAGTCAGGTAAGGATTCATAATCTGTCAGAACCTTCCAGATTTGTTCCACTGGTTGGGGAATTTGAACTTTAGCGCTGATTTGTCGCTGTCGCTCTGCTATTTTCTCAATTTGAACTTCTACCTTAGCTGCCATTACTGCATCAGCAGTAAAATCCTCTTCGAGGTTGATGTCATCATTAAGAGACTGGAGATCAAGGCTCTCTGTTGCGTTCTGTTTTTTAGTCACTTTCAGAATTATGGTTTGCTTTCGTCAGAAAATTGGGGCAGAGTCAGGGTGAAGCAAATTTCGCTCTGTTCAGAATCCGAAATTGGGAGACTTTCAACTGCGATCGCTCCATTCAGATGCTGCACTAAAGACTTGACTAAAGCAAGTCCCAAGCCAGTCCCCGGAGTCCAGCGCCCTTTTCCGCGACGGAACTTGTCAAAGATATAAGTCGCTTCTTCTTGAGAGATGGCATGTCCTGTATTCGTCACCTTCATGATAACTTGATCAATTTGTTGATCAACTTGGTGAGAGGCTTTAAGGTGGACAATAGTATCATGCTCTGAGTATTTACAGGCATTTGTTAACAACTCTTGCAGGATGCGGTCAAAACTCTCCAGTTCAGTTTGCAGTTTTAGCGATTCCTCTGGTAAATCTACAGAAATCTTTAATCCCTTCTCTGCGAGTTTTTTCTCGAAAGATGCTGCTATATCCTGAATTTTAGTATTTAAATCTATAGATTCTAATTGCGGGGCTTCGTGAGGCGACTCTAGTTTCTGGAGTGTCAACAAGTCATTAATCAAGTTGATTTCTTTTGTACATTCCTGCTCTAGGATATCCATGTATCGAACCTGACGCTCTGGCGCGATTCCTGGCAAACGTAAGTTCCGAATTGACATCAGCATATTTGTCAAAGGATAGCGCAAGCGATCGCTCATGTTGCTCAAAAATTCATCTTTGAGTTCATTGAGTTTCTGCAACTGCTCAACATACTGCCGGGTTCTTTCATGCAATTTTGCCTGGAGTTCCAGACTACTCTGTAGTTTCGCCGTTCGCTCATCTACCAAAGTTTGTACTTGGCGCAATGTCTGTGCCTGAATTATGGCGTTACTTAGTTGAGCACAAACCATTTCCACAAGATTTAATTCTGCTGCTTGCCAACTGCGAGTCACAGCTTGCTGTAGCACCAAGAATCCTAAGATTTTACCTTGACTTTCTAATGGCACTAATAACACCGCAGGCAATTGTTCTATTGCAAATAATGGAGCAGCTGACGAAGTATCTTTTTGCTCTGTGTAATTATCGAAGATTACTGATTTTGCAGAATCTATGAAGGCACGCTGGCATAAACCACACTCCGAAAGCAAGAAAGACTGATCTAAGGTATCTGGTTTAGTAGTCCGATAAATTTGGGTTTCCTTAGCCCATTCACCAACCACTCTAGCTTTCGCTTTAGGAACTTGTTTTTTAGCTTGAGTCCTAAATAATGGGTCTGTATATTTTAGTAGTATAAGCAAACCCCGATCTGCCTGTAGAGATTCGGCAGTAGAGGCGATAACTAACTGGAGCATTTGATTAAGCTCCAAGTTGCTACGGCTCAGTAGTGTTAGTTGCTTGATCAAGCTTTGATACTGATTGCTCTTTTGCAGATACTGTTGTTGATGAGCAATTAGCTGGGCTTGGGCTACGCGAGAAAAAGCGATAGCGCAAGCCGATTCCACCTCTTTTAGCAGTTGTTTTTCTGATTCACTCCAGTCATAGGGTTGGAATTTAATCAGACTAATCACCCCATTATTATTGCCACCAAACCGGGTGGGAATTGCCAAAACTGCTTTTATCGGTAGTGGCAAATATTGACACCCAATTACCAGACTGTTCTGAATAATGGAAATATCTTCAATAGTCAATGGTTCCGCAGCACATTGCAGCACTGGCGAGTGCATAAGCAACTGTTCTATCGAAAACATCTCTTCTGGGTGTGGTAACGCTAGATACTCATCAGCACACCAATTAGTAGTAATTGCTTCCTCGGATGTCTCACCAGTTACTGAAACCAAGCAGCAACAATCTACTTGAAAGACAACTCCTAGCAATTGGGCAATATCTTGCAGCATCAATGCTGTAGCGGAGCTATTGGCAATGATTTGGTTAATCTTTTGTACCAACTTGCGGGCAGGTTCTTCCTGATGCTGCATCAGCTTGACTTGGTAAGGTTGTAGTCGATCTATGTCATCTACATAATGTGGCGGCGACGATAAAGGCTTTTTCATTTTTGGCATGCCCTTGGATAATAACTCCATTGTTTTTGCACCCAACCTCTTGGCATATTGTTCACCGTTAGTTGTGTTGCTACACCTTGATAATTGACAAATCTTGTATGAATACTTTCTCTCACCTGTTATAGCCCTTTTCTATGGCAGATGGCCAAGTTCCCGCTATTTTAAGAAAATTGCTACATAGGTAGTAAGACACTTAGGATATTCTAAAATGACCCAGCCTGATTATTTCTGGCTGCTTTATCTTCTTTATATTGAGATAATTAACTAACTTTGACCTAGAATATCCTGTCTGTAAGTATACATAAACCGTAATTTCTCTGGAATCTCAAGAAAATTCCCCAGAAATACCCGTAAAAACACTGCATCTATTTTAAAGATTTTGTAAAATTTTGTTTTTATTTTATTCCATTTAACAAGCCATTCTTTGATCTATATTGCTCTCAATCAAATATAACTAAGCCAGAGCATCAAACAGAGTTACCTTGTAGCAGCAATGGAGTACAGAAGTTAAAATTCTTAATAATCAGTTTTACTCATTGGAGAAAATAAAGCTAAGGTCTCAATGCAGCCCAATTACTTAGTAAAAATAACTGAGCTGCATTGCCTGAATATAAGACTATCCAGCCAAACTCTCGACACTTAGAGGAACCATATCCCCATTCCTGGTCAGCCCTAACAACATTGGTTCTTGGGGTTGAATTAGTTGACCTGTGAGTACACAGCGTTCTTCTTGCTGAGCTGTGGCAGCGATGCTAGCTCGAATGTCGGTTCGCGAAAATCGAGGCTTCCATTCACCTGATTTTTGCTGGACATAATTCCAAAGGATATCTCGGATCAAAGCTTGATATCCCTGATTGCCAGCTATTTCTTTGAGCTTATCTTTCAGTTCCCGCTCTAGGCGGATGCTGGTAACTTCCATATCGGTGGTTGGGGTGCGAGCGATCGTATGCATCACTATTTCTCCTTAAAGGTATAGACAAGATAGTAATACAAGTGTAGTATGTTTAAAGCGATATTCAATAGGTGAAATTTTCTGTGAAATCCATTTACCCCATCTCTACTTCAATTTTGTGCGCCACCAATTGCCGAACTGGTTGGGAATCAGCTGCTATGGAAGTGGAGTATTTATTTATGGGCGATGGTAGCCGAAATCATGGGCAAATCACAGAGGGTAATTATGATTTTAGACATCTCAGCATTAGTGCGCTGATTGCAAAACCAGAACTAGATGAAGAAACGGGGGGGTACAGACAAAGGAATACTGTACCGATATAAGACCAGAAAATTTTCCGGTCAATTCTAACCCCCGCTTCACCGAAAACTTGAAGCGGGGGTTTTTTTATAAGGAGTTAAGCTGTGACGATATCTTCTCTGCGAGACGCTGCGCGAACAATGCGCGGCGCGAACGCAATGCAAGTGTTAGAGCAATCTGTGGTGGTGTTTTCTCAAAATTACTTGCCACTGTGTCGGATCAATATCAAGCGGGCAATTGTGCTGTTACTAACAGACAAAGCTCAACCGCTAGGTTTTACCACAGAAGGCGGATGGCGAGTTCACTCACCCAGTTTGGTAATTGATGTCCCAAAACACATTCGCTTAACAATTACTTCTAATGAGCGGATGTGGAAAGTTCCGCCAGTGAATCGGCGGGAAGTGTTGCGACGAGATCATCACACTTGCCAATACTGCGGTAGTGGCAAACATCTAACGCTAGATCATGTGATGCCGCGATCAAGAGGCGGTTCTCACACTTGGGATAACGTAGTCACAGCTTGTGAGAAATGTAACTCCCGTAAAGGCGATCGCACCCTGTTTGAGGCTGGTATGCAACTGCGTACCAAACCAAAAGCACCAATCCACCCCGCGATTTCTTTTGCCGAACAGTTTTGGATAGATATGCAAGGAAGCCTGGAATAACAGGAGAGCATAAGGAATGCTGAAATTAACTTACACTGAAAGCAGCTTTTATTTGGAATGTCTCACTCTGTCGCTAGAAGAATGGGTAGCGCAGCGAGTGATTTTAGCCCTGCGAGTTGGGCAAAGTTTATGTATTGAACCGAGTACCGCTTCCTTTTTGCTTCCTGTTGATTTGCCAGGAGTAGAAGTGCTTAAGGCTGAGGTAAAAAGAGATGACAGAGAAATCATTGCCCTCTGTGCCTGCGATGCCGAATATATGGAAGTCACCCTGCGGGGTTCTTGGCTATTAGATAGTTCTAAGGATGCTGTAGGTGTGTTTTTCACCACTATGAGCGATCGCGCTGAGTTCTTTTTGCACAAACTCTGGCAAGAATCTCAAGCTTGTGCTTCTGTCATGAGCGAATAAACGAAATAGTAGGGTGACTCAATTTTGGATTTTGGATTATTCAATCTAAAATCCAAAATTTAAAATCTAAAATTCAGGGAGTAATATTTCTCCCTATTTATTGCGCCATTTTTAACAATTCGGGAATTGTCACAAATCGGTAGCCTTGCTGTTTGAGTCCACTGATGATTTGTGGCAATGCTTGTGTAGTTCTTTGGCGTAGACGCATTAGCGAAGCGGTAGCGACGAAGGAGCGTCAGCGGCTTGTCCTAGACATCGCCACCACCGTCATGCATCAAAACAATAGAACCTGGTTTCGCGGCTTTCAATACATTACTTACAAATGCTTGCGGTTTGGCGTGAGGATCAGTATCGGCTGAAGTTAGCGACACATAATTACAGCGTCTTTCTGGCTTTTGGCGTAAGCGGCTAGTCCGTTGTTTAAAAAGCCTCCAGGAGGACGAAACAGAGCAGTTTTAACTCTTGTAGTTTTGTATATCAAATCAGCTATGTGATCAATTTCACTCTTGGCTGTAGCTTCATCCATTCGTCGATACCAATGATGCCAAGTATGGTTGCCAATGGCGTGTCTCTCGGCTACCTCACACTTGGCTAGGTCAGGATTTGCTTGCAAAGCTTGTCCTACCCAAAAGAATGTCACCTTAACATCATTTTGCTTCAGGATATCCAACATTTCTAGGGTTGTCTTCGGCCAGGACCCATCATCAATGCCTAGAGCAATAACCTTCTCGTTATTTCTGGGATGTACCTGATAAACTGTTTTTCCCTGAAATTTAGCTGGGACTGTAAAGGTAGGGTTTTCTACTTTGGCTGGCGGTAGTTGGGCATTAATTTGGCCCTTTGCTGGATGAGCTTGAACTTGTGCAATATGGATTTTGCTTAAAGGCTTGTTCAACCCCAATTGTAGGGAGATACTACAAGCTGTAATCGTAGAGGCGATCGCTACAAAACTAATTATCTGTTGTCGCTTGCAGGAGTTCTCTGTCACCTCAGGCTTTTAAAGATTCACCCAAGCATAACTGTAGTTTGACATTTCAGAAGCGCTAATTAAGTTCAAACCTAAGTACAGAAGCTTTTCTAGACAATTTAAAAAAAATTTTCTGAAACCCCTTGACACCTCTTGTAGTGTTTTGTAGTATAAATGTAGTGAGGTGAAAGACAAAGCTTCTCAAGGGTCAAAGTTATGTTCTACATACAACTAAAGGACAGACGTTGGAATAAACCAAAGTCCCCAGTCACCAAAGCTGTTCCTACTTGCAAACCATCGGAAGTAGAAGCAATCAACCAAAAAAGTTTTAAGTTTGCACTTAGCAAAACCACAGAATACATCCGTAATACACAACAGGCTTGCTACCTAGAGTTTCGGTTGTTTTCCTAACAGTTTCTAACAGTTAAAAGTAATTTTTCTGAACCTTGAAAACTAGTGCGATTCGTTGTAGCGGAAATCGCGTACATTGCGTACATAACGCTACCAACCTTGTAAAGGTTGAACTCTCGGTCTGATGTGGGTGAAAGTTCCACCTACCAGACTCAGGTATGACTCCCTATCTGTCCACGCCGACTAGACTCGGTAATCTAGAGAGCGAAGCTGGAACCAGGGCGCAATCAGACATCCGTTGTGGGGTGACACTGGCGCTAACGGGGAGTTCCCAAGGTAAAACAGAGCCTAGAAAAGCAACCTACAAGGAGATGAGGCACAACGAAAAACCCTCAATCTTGCTAGAGCTAACACCCGCCACACATCTAGTTTAGTAGTGGCAAGAGTCTTGGGGATCTAGCGGTTGAATTGGCTATACCTAAAGGAACTAACAATCTAACCGAGGGAACGAAGAAAAACGAATTGAGGGTCAAGGGACAGGTCGAACTCCTTTGTAGGCTAGACGAGAAGATGAAACCCCTCAGTTCGGGTAGGACAGACCGTAACTGGTCTGAGGTGTTCAGAGAACATTCATTAGAGTCAGAGCATGATTAGACACAGTAGCAATACTAGTGAATCCTGGAAAACTCTACCTTGGAAGCAATTCCGACGTAATTTATTCCGCCTACAAAAACGGGTGTTTAAAGCAGTTCAAGCTGGAGACAAGCGGAAAGCGAGGTCACTGCAAAAACTGATTCTGAAATCCACCTCAGCGAGATTATTGGCTATCCGGCAAGTAACTCAGCTAAATGCGGGGAAAAAGACTGCGGGTGTTGATGGCAAAGCGTCCCTCAAGCTTGAAGAACGCATAGCGCTTGAGGAAACCCTCAAGTCCAGCAGCAATAACTGGCATCATAACAAACTAAGGGAAATCCCAATACCCAAGAAGGATGGGAAAACCCGGATACTCAAAGTCCGAACTATGGCAGACAGAGCGTGGCAATGCCTTGCAAAATATGCCCTAGAACCAGCTTGCGCGTTGCAACCTTCCACGAAAGGAGTTACGGGTTCAGAACAGGACGATCAGCACACGATGCCCAAAAAATCCTCTTTCTAAACCTGCAATCTACCAAAAATGGAATAGGAAAACGAGTGATAGAACTCGATATCGAAAAATGCTTCGATAGGATAAGCCACACCACAATAATGGATAACCTCATTGCCCCAGCAGGTTTGAAGAAAGGTATCTTTCGCTGCCTCAAGGCAGGTACTAGTCCAGAGTTTCCTGAACAAGGAACGCCTCAAGGCGGAGTGGTAAGCCCCCTATTAGCAAATATTGCGCTCAATGGAATAGAAGAAATACATCCATCCATCCGCTACGCGGATGACATGGTAATTATCCTCAAACCCAAAGATAATGCGGAAAAGATACTTGAAAGAATCAGCCAGTTTCTCGCTGACAGAGGAATGAACGTCAGTAAAAGCAAGACCAAAATAACTGCTACGACAGATGGCTTTAATTTCCTCGGCTGGCACTTCAGGGTGCAAAGCAACGGAAAATTTCGGAGTGTCCCTTCAGTGGATAACTTCAAAGCATTTCGTCAGAAAGTAAAAGCCATAGTCAACAACTCGAACTATGGTTCCAAGGTAAAAGCTGAAAAATTAGCTCTCTTGGTCAGAGGATGGAGGAACTACCACCGCTTCTGCAAGATGGTAGGTTCAAGGTTCTCCTTGTACCACATCCAACGCAGAGCTTATGAGGTGTTCAACAGGGAAACGAAGAACGACCGATACACAAGCAAGAAGTTGCTTGACAAGGCGTTCCCTGCAATTCCCTACTCCGAAAACAAACACGTCAACGTCAAAGGAAGCAAATCACCTTTCGATGGAGACATCACCTACTGGAGCGAACGAAACAGCAAGCTCTACGACGGTGAAACCTCTAGAGCCTTAAAACGGCAACGCCATTCATGTGGACATTGTGGACTAAAAATGTTTGGGGAAGAGAGAGTACACTTACACCACGTAGATGGAAATCATCACAACTGGAAGGCTAAAAACCTACTAGCCATTCACGAAAGCTGCCACGATTACATTCACATGGGCAAACGCGAAAGCTAAGAACATCGGGAGCCGGATGCACGGAAACGCGCACGTCCGGATCTAACAGAGAGGTGCGGATGATAATACATCCCATCGACTCTACCAATAAGAAATGGGCAAGTTCACCAAAAATCTGTGCCTAGAAGCTTAAATATTAGGCACAGATATCAACTATGGGGGTATAGCTCAAATAGCTAGAGCGATCGCCTGTCGAGCGATAGGTTACGGGTTCGATTCTCGTTGCTCCCGTGTAGCCTTGTGGACGACTAGATAAGTCGCTGTGCCTCTCAAGCGCGTGCAACTTCCGTCGAGGCTCCTAAATGGCTGAGTAGCCAAGTGGTCGAAGGCGTCGGTCTGCAAAACCGATATCGTGAGTTCAAATCTCACCTCAGCCTCTGGTGCGATCGCAGCGTAGCTTAATCAGCAAAGCCCCAGGTTCATACCCTGGTATATGCGGGTGCAAATCCCGCCGCTGCCACCAAATGCAGGGATGGTGTAACGGCAACACCTCGTGACTCCAAATCCGATGTTCTAGGTTCAAATCCTAGTCCCTGTGTCAGAACCTATCCCACTAATAATATATGTGTTACAAAGCTTAACTGGTGTTTAGACTAAAAACAGGCGTTCGCCAAAAAATAGTTATTTTGTACTAAAACTAAGCCGGAATGCACTGGTGTAAAAAATAGAGGGCGGTATAAGCTATGGGACAAAGAGCAAATCTAATTCTTGTCGAAAGCGGTAAGTACCAGTTGTTCTACAACCATTGGTGCGCTAATACGATATATCGCGATTTGTTTTGGGGCGTGGAACACGCCGTCGAGTTCATTCGAGCGCAGCAGGAAGTTGACGAATCGGGTTGGCTTGACGAGGTGTGGGCGGAAGGCGGCGCGGTGGTCGATCTTGACAAGCGAGTTTTTCTGATTTTTGAAAGAGAGGACATTGCCTCTGACGTTCAATTGCGCCGAGTGTATCTCGACGTTTTGCGCTCTGTCTGGCAGGGGTGGCAAGTGCGATGGGCTTACGAGGGAATTGCCGACATGGCGGACTACGTCGGCTTCCCGCGCGAAAATGTTTTAGTTGAAGTAAAAAGCGAAGACGTTTTGCGATTCGAGGTGTTGCAACAGCAAAAACTCGGCTGGATCGACACGGTGGCGAGCATTGTCACCGAAGACAAGGCGGTAAAGCTGTTTCCGCTTTACGACAATACGCAAGACTATCTCTACTATGGAAGTCCGTTGCTTGCCGCGATTCGTGAATATCAAGGCTTAGACGATCTAATAATCGCCGACGGCGACCAATTTCCCCGCGGCGGGTTTCATCTTGATGTCATGGCAAGAACGCTCGAGTTTTGGGTAGCACCAAGCATACCCGACATTAAAAACCGCGTGCGGCGAAAGTGGCAAGGTTGGAGCGTGCAGTCACATCGCGACCGATTCGAGTTTCAGGCGGAGCGAACAAGCGGGCGACTGCGGTTTCCCACCGGATTTGAACGCGACTTTAAAACGGAAATCAAAAGGATGCTGTTGGGCAAGATGGCAATAAGCGGAGCCGAATTGATTTTACAAAGGGTTCAAGCTCACTTGGAGGAAGGGCAAGAGGTCAAGGTAAACCCGTGGATAATGGCGGATGTTCGCCTTGACGTGGATTTAATGCAGCGGCAAGAGATTTTGAACCGGGCGTTCGAGGCGTTGTCGCAGAAACAAAAGAACTAATGACTGGACTTTAGACTAAAGGTGAGTTTCTTGAACATGACTGATTTAGTCTAAACTCCAGTTCAAAGCACAAATGCGAGTTCAATTCTCGTCGAGGGAATGATTATGGGTCGGTGGCCGAGTCTGGCTGAAGGCGACAGTCTGTAAAACTGTTCTTTTTGCACGCAGGTTCAAACCCTGCTCGACCCACTATGGAGAGGTGGCTGAGTGGCCCAAAGCGTCCTCCTGCTAAGAGGAAACGGGTAGTTTACCCGTCACAGGTTCAAATCCTGTTCTCTCCGCTTTGAGAGTGTGGTGTAATCGGATAACATCTCAGTCTACGAAACTGAGGACTTGAGGGTTCAAATCCCTCCGCTCTCGTTACACGATCTCTTCTCCTATCCCCCGGTAGCTCAGTTGGTAGTTAGCGCCTGTTTGAAAAACAGGAGGTCGTCGGTTCGATTCCGACCTGGGGGGCTTCGTTGCCTCATAGCTCAATGGTAGAGCAAGCGGCTGTTAACCGCGCGGTTGTAGGTTCGAGTCCTACTGAGGCAGCCAATCATAATTCGTAATTACTAATTCGTAATTCGTAATTAAATAGGGGTTGATACCCACGTTTTTATAAACGGCTTTTATGTTAGTCGGGATTTAAATCCCCGTCACAAAACATAATTACGAATTACGAATTAGTAATTACGAATTGTTTAATGCCGGGTGGACGAATTGGTAAGTCGCATCGCTCTGAACGATGAGGTTGCAGGTTCAAACCCTGCCCTGGCAATAAAGCCCTGTGGTGTAATTGGCAACATAGCGCCCTTTGAAGGCGAAGATTCCAGGTTCGAGTCCTGGTGGGGCTGCCAAACTTTGCTCTTGTAGCCCAATTGGAAGAGGCTGCCGTCTCAAAAACGGTGTGTTGTGGGTTCGATTCCCACCAAGAGTAGCAAAATTTGCTCCTGTAGCCCAATTGGAAGAGGTGGCAGACTTAAAATCTGTTTTGTTGTGGGTTCAAGTCCTACCACTCCCGCTTAAACAAGTCAAAAGTCAAAAGTCAAAAGAAAGAATTTAATTATTTCTTTTTCTTTATTACTTTTTACTTTGCTATTTTCACTTGTTTGATGGGGTCATAGCTCAAATGGCTAGAGCGCCTGTTTTGCAAGCAGGAAGTTATGGGTTCAAGTCCCATTGATTCCACTGATGGTGTCTGAAGCCAAAGTGGTCGAGGCGCTGGTTTGTGGAACCAGTCATAGCGGGTTCAAGTCCCGTCAGCCACCCTTGAATGGAAGATGCCGCTGAATGGACGGCAACTGGTCTTGAAAACCAGGGTATGGGCAACTATAGGGGTTCGATTCCTCCATCTTCCACTTATCCACCTGAAGCCGAAAAGTGAGGCGCTGTGCTGATAACACAGAAATAGAAGGGGCAGTACCTCCCTGGTGGATTTATACAGCAGAATTCAGAATTCAGAATTCAGAATTCAGGAGTAAAACACGCTTTATACCTGGGTAACAGATTTAGCTTGTGTACCTCACCTTCCTTGAAATCTGCTGTATCTAGTGTTGGTGTTACAAAGGTTGCGATGTAAGTATACGATCGCACTTGCTCATTTCTTATTTAAATTAACTAGGGTGGTTGGCATAACGGCTGTGCAGCAGGCTTTTAACCCGCAGAAATAGGTTCGACCCCTATACCACCCACTAAGCAATTCAAAATTCAAAATTCAAAATTAGAAATGCAATCCTAGCCAGCCTTTTGGCAATTGCTAATATGTAATTTGAATGCACCTTAGATTATGAATAGCAACTAGCGATCGCTAGTTGAGCATGTTGCAATAGTATATCTTTATCCAAAATTTGTACGGTATATTGCGGTGTTACTGCCAGTAGTTTCTCAATTCTTTCTCTGGCTGCTTCCACTACTGATTCATCTAAGCTACCCTTGCTGAGGGAATCGACGAAATCTTCAGCAATCTGATAAGTTCTTTCAATAGATGATGAATTAATATTACGCGAGACAATAAACAGGTCGCAGCCTGCATGAAATGACCGCGCTACAGTACCAGCTTTAATAAACATATCTGAGATCGCTTTCATATCTAAGTCGTCAGATACAACTACTCCCTCAAAGCCAAGTTCCTCTCTAAGTATGGTTTTGAGAATAGCCTGCGAAAGCGTTGCTGGCACATCAGCATCTATCTTAGGAAATAAAATATGGGCAGTCATGATTAAAGGAATCTGTACTTCGATTAAAGCTCTGAAAGGTATAAGTTCTCGAAGTCGCACATCTTCTAAAGTTAGATTCAGTATTGGTAGCTCAATGTGAGAGTCTTTGCTGGTGTCTCCATGTCCGGGAAAGTGTTTGGCGCATCCCAAAATTCCTGAATCTCGAAGTCCAAGGTAGTAGTCACGCGCACCTTGAGTAGCAGTTTCGGGAGTGTTACCAAAGGCACGAGATCCAATCACGGGGTTGTGGGGATAGGAAAAAATATCTGCTACAGGTGCCCAAGATAAATTTATTCCCAGTGATTTTAGTTCTAATGCTGTGGCTTTTGCTACTTCGTGGGCGTGCGATCGCAGCAATAACGCATGAGGAAACTGGGTAATCGGCAGTGGTGTACGAATAACACGACCTCCTTCATGATCCAAAGTCATAAACATCGAATCACGTTCAGTATATTCTCGTATCTGATTGTTTAAATCTTTGAAGCTTTCTAGCCAAATCTGATATGGGATGCCATCCAAAAAGTTCTTGGCAAAAAAGATTACTCCAATCGGTCTCAATTCATTAAGGGCACGTTTATCATCATCGCTTAATGTCGTGCCAGAAATACCTAGAATCAGGTGATGTCCAAAGCACCTTAGCTCCTGCGATATTGGCATAATCCTTTACCTATACTTGTGTAGCAAACAACTGGGACATTCAACCTATGAAGACATAAACCCTGATTCTACACTTTTATGGGGAGTGGGAACTTTTAAAAGGCAGGAGGGAAAAAATTTTCCGTTTGCTCTCCTACTTGTTGAACAATGCCCTATGCTCACTACCCTTCAACCTCTCAGTAACTCTTTAAAAAAGACTGACTTATAAAAAGAAAGAGTAAATAGACTCTCAGCAAGTATTATTCATTATTTCACAATTAAGATACAAATTACATGATATTACTTACATAAGTATAGATTAGTGTTTCCGCAAAAGGATTTTTGCGGTACTCCTTTGGAATCACTCTGTGAATGCATCCTACTATCTGAATCTCAGGAGACTTATGTCTATAAGTTTATTCAACAACTATCTAGATAGAATTTTTTCCAATTTTTATAATATTTGTTATGAAAATTATAAAGGATTGACTAAAAACCCGAGATGGCTTTTAATGCGTAAAATTGCCCGATTTAAAACTGGGCGAACTATAATGATATTTTTGTTAAAACCCTCAAAAAAATTATGTTCATCAGTTGTTATTGAGAGCAATAGTTGTTTTACAGATGTGAATGTAGACGACGTTGTTAACACCCTCAAAACTGAAGGATTATATTTGGGAATTAATTTACCCCAAGAGATTGTTAAAGAAATAGTCGAATTTGCTCATTCAACAGTTTGTTATGGCAATCGAAAAACAAATATGGGTTTCTTCTATCATCAAAAAGAACAAGCTCAAATCAATTCAGGAAAACATTTTATTATCGGTAGTTATTTTAATACGTCTTTGCTTTGCCCTGCTATAAAAAAACTTCAAAATGATCCAAAGTTATTGGAAATAGCTGCTAGATATTTAAATGCCCAAGCAGTACATCAAGGGAATATGATGTGGTGGAGTTTTTCAGGAAAAACAACGTATTATGAAAAAAGCCAAGCTGCTCAATTGTTTCATTACGATATAGACGATTATCGGTTTCTAAAGTTTTTCTTTTATTTGACTGATGTAGATGATCAAAGCGGCCCTCATGTCTGTGTTCGTGGTAGTCACAATAAGAAGAAGCTGTCACATCTTTGGCTACGTAAACGGGAGACAGATGAAGAAATCATCGATTATTATGGTTCTGAATCTTTAGTAAAGATTTGTGGCAACACTGGTTTTGGATTTGTGGAAGATCCGCTTTGTTTTCATAAAGGAATTACTCCTACTCATAAAGACCGTTTAATATTACAAATAGAATTTGCCCGAACTGACTATGGAATGCAGCACGATTTCCGAGCATCTTCCTTACTGAAATGTATTTAGGTAACTTATATAGTAATGAGTTTACTCTTCAGTTTCCACAATTGTAACCCAGTTACCATAGTAAAAATACTTAGATGCAATATATTTGGTCTTTATTTTTACACTAATTAAGTGTTTGCAGAACAAAAATATCCTGGAAATAAACTGGTAGTCTTTCACCACTGTCCGAGATATTTTCTTAGAGCAGATAGACGGATTCCAAAAGAAATCAACTAGTTTAAGACCACGTTTGAGATTAACTATTTTTAGTTAAAGGAATTACTTTATGTTTGCCTAAATTTCCTGAATGTAAATTTAGATGAAATGCTTCCCAAAACCTATTAGCAACAATGGTGTTGGCAATTTTGTTGGGTAGGTGCGCGTAGGTAAAATTCTCTTTGGCAAAAGTTTTTTGGGGAAGCGATCGCACAATAACTGCCAAATGTTACGGTTTGCAACGTATAATGAGAATCGACAAAACCATTAAGAAATATTGAAGGGCATTAGGGTTAAATGCGAGTAGCGATCGCGGGTGCTGGTCTAGCAGGACTTTCCTGCGCGAAATATCTCACGGACGCAGGTCACACTCCCATTGTCTTGGAAAGCCGGGACGTATTGGGTGGTCTTGTTGCGGCGTGGAAAGACTCTGACGGCGACTGGTACGAAACCGGGTTACACGCCTTCTTTGGGGCATATCCTAATATGCTCCAATTGCTTAAGGAGTTGGGCATTGAAGACAGACTCCAGTGGAAAGAGCATACGTTAATTTTCAATCAACCGGACAAGCCTGGGACACTCTCGCGTTTTGATGTTCCAGATATTCCATCTCCTTTCAACGTGATTGCGTCGATTCTTCGCAACAAAGACATGTTGACTTGGGAGCAGAAGATTCGATTTGCAGTTGGCCTACTTCCTGCAGTGGTTCGGGGCCAGAAGTATGTTGAAGACATGGACAAGTACAGCTTCTTAGAGTGGTTGAAAAGGCAAGGTGTTGACGAGCGGGTAACTAGTGACGTTTTTATCGCCGCATGTAAAGCGCTCACCTTTATCAATCCTGATGAAGTTTCGGCAACCATCCTGTTAACTGCACTGAATCGCTTTCTGCAAGAGCGGTATGGCTCCAAGATTGCATTTTTGGATGGTTCTCCCACAGAACGTCTATGCAGCCCGATCGTAGATGACATCACAGAACGCGGTGGAGAAGTGCGGTTGAATGCCCCATTGAAAGAAATTTTGCTCAACGCCGATGGCACGGTAAAAGGATACTTGATTCGAGGCTTAAATGGGGCAGAAGATGAAGTTATCACAGCAGATTCGTATGTATCTGCCATGTCGGTTGACCCTTTAAAGGTGATGTTGCCTAAACCTTGGAAGCTTATGGAGTTTTTTCAAAAGCTAGAAGGTTTGGAAGGAGTACCAGTGATTAACCTGCATCTGTGGTTTGACCGGAAACTTACAGAAATTGATCACTTGCTTTTTTCGCGATCGCCTCTCCTAAGCGTTTATGCTGATATGAGCAATACCTGCCGTGAATACGCCAACCCCAATCGCTCAATGCTGGAATTAGTTCTAGCTCCGGCAAAAGATTGGATTGCCAAATCTGATGAGGAGATTGTGGCTGCAACGATTGCTGAGTTGGAAAAACTTTTCCCCGACCACTTTGGGGGAGACAATCCAGCAACATTGCTGAAATCTCATGTGGTGAAAACGCCGCGTTCAGTTTACAAAGCGACCCCTGGTCGTCAACAGTACCGCCCCGCACAAGTTACGCCCATTGCCAACTTCTATCTCGCCGGAAGTTATACCATGCAACGCTACTTAGGCAGTATGGAAGGTGCCGTACTTTCTGGTAAGCTGACAGCGCAGGCAATTTCTGAGGCTCTCCCGGTAGCAAATTCCTCAAACCTGCAAACGCTCACCCGACCGCCCGCAACGAATGCTGCAACTGCCTGATTCCCCCCCGCGCATGAAAACGCTGGTCTCTGTAGACGAGTCCTACAAACTTTGTCGGCATCTCACAGCAAAGTATGCCAAGACTTTTTACCTGGGTACTTTGCTCATGAGTCCGGTAAAACGTCAATCTATTTGGTCAATTTACGCTTGGTGTCGCCGTACAGATGAATTGGTAGATGGGCCCGCATCTGCTATTACCACGCCAGAAACCCTAGACCTATGGGAACAGCAGCTGGAATCGATTTTTGCGGGACACCCATTAGAAAATTACGATGTCGCTTTAGTTGATACCCTCCAGCGCTTTCCGATGGACATTCAGCCCTTTCGGGATATGATTGCTGGTCAGCGCATGGATTTATATCGCAGCCGTTATGAAACCTTTGAGGACTTATACCTCTACTGTTACCGCGTTGCTGGTACTGTTGGCTTAATGTCAACAGCAGTTATGGGTGTGGATAGCACCATATACACAGCTCCGTGGCAGCAGAACAAACAACCTTATGTTCCCACAGAAGAAGCGATCGCTCTGGGAATTGCCAATCAACTCACCAACATCCTGCGGGATGTGGGAGAAGATGCCAAACGGGGGCGAATCTACATTCCCCTTGAGGACTTGGCAAAATTCAACTATAGCGAACAAGACTTCTTCAAAGGTGTGGTAGATGATCGTTGGCGGGCGCTGATGCGCTTTCAAATTGACCGGGCCCGCCAATTCTATAGCACATCCGACCAGGGAATTACTTATTTAGCATCTGATGCCCGTTGGCCTGTGTGGGCAGCATCAATGCTGTACGGTCAGATTTTGGAGGTGATTGAACGCAACGATTATGATGTGTTCAGTCAACGGGCTTACGTTCCCCAGTGGAAAAAGTTACGCACTTTGCCCCTGGCTTGGATGCGATCGCAAGTCCTTTAAAAAATTAGTCATTTGTCCCTAGTCCTTAGTCCTTAGTATTTTATAAATAACTAATGACTAATGACTAATGACCAATGACTAATGAAAAATGACTATTGACTCTTAAGAGCAAGTCTGGTAACATTGATATTCGTGAGTCATGGAGAGGTGGCTGAGTGGTCGAAAGCGGCAGATTGCTAATCTGTTGTACGGCAGGCAACTCCGTACCGAGGGTTCGAATCCCTCCCTCTCCGTTTTCAAACTTTTGATACACAGAATATATTCTGTGTAAAAGAATAATACCAATGTAGGGGTAAACACTTCTACTCCCAAAGATGGATGATATGATTTATCCTTTGGAGTCTTCGTAAGATCCAGCTAACTTAGAAACCTAGTTTGAATCTTAATTTTTAGGCTCCTAAGTATCTGAGGAGTAAAAATTACTTATGAGAAAAATTACCGCCGCTTTAACCTTCAGTATAGCTACCCTAGCAATTGGGTTCCTAGTTGGGGCTTGTAGTGATAATAGTATCCCCAATGGCACAGCTAATACCGGAAGTACCGCTACCCCAGCAGCAAACTCAACTACTACAAGCAGTGATAAAGCGCTAAAAATTGGTTCCCTGCTACCGACAACAGGTGACTTAGCTTCTGTCGGACAGCAGATGCTAGGTTCTGTCCCTTTACTCGTCGATACGGTCAACGCCTGCGGTGGAGTGAATGGCGAACCAGTAAACTTGGTGCAAGTAGACGACCAAACCGACCCCAGAGCCGGTGCTGCCGGTATGACCAAACTAGCAACTTTAGATAAAGTGGCAGGTGTAGTTGGTTCCTTTGCCAGTAGCGTTTCTAGTGCAGCAGTCTCCATTGCTACACCGAATAAAGTTATGCTGGTTTCTCCTGGTAGTACTAGTCCTGTCTTTACTGAAAAAGCGCAAAAAAACGACTATAAAGGCTTTTGGGCGCGTACTGCTCCCCCCGATACTTATCAAGCACTAGCTTTAGCTCAACTTGCCAGAAAAAAAGGTTTCAAGCGAGTTTCTACAGTCGTGATTAATAACGACTATGGCGTTGGCTTTGAAAAAGCATTTGTGCAAACTTTTGAAAAATTGGGTGGAACTATAGTTAATAAAGATAAGCCTGTTCGCTACGACCCGAAAGCCCAGACATTTGATACAGAAGCGGCTGCTGCTTTTGCTGGTAAACCAGATGCAGTCCTAGCTGTGCTGTATGCAGAGACTGGTAGTCTGTTCCTGAAAGCCGCCTATCAGCAAGGTGTGACGAAGGGAGTGCAAATTTTACTGACAGATGGAGTAAAATCACCTACTTTTCCAGAACAAGTTGGCAAAGATGGTGATAAATTTATTTTAACTGGAGCGATCGGTACAGTACCCGGTTCCGATGGTAAAGCACTAGAAGCTTTCAACAAGCTGTGGAAGGATAAAAAGGGCGGTGCGCCAGGAGAATACGCTCCTCAAGCTTGGGATGCGGCTGCTTTACTTACGTTGGCTGCACAAGCTGCTAAAGAAAATACAGGTGTTGGTATAGCCAGCAAAATCCGTGAAGTGGCTGATGGGCCTGGTACAGAAGTTACCGATGTCTGCGAGGGATTGAAGTTACTTAAAGATGGTAAAAAGATTAACTATCAAGGAGCCAGTGGCAACGTAGATGTTGATGCTAACGGCGATGTCGTCGGTGTTTACGATGTTTGGACAGTAGGAGACGATGGCAAAATCAAGGTAATTGACAAAGTTACCCCCAAGTAAAAAGTTAGGAGTTAGGAGTTAAGAGTTATGAGTGAAACATTACTAACTCTTAACTTCTAATTCATAACTCCTAACTCTTAAAAGCCAGTAAAGTTGTAACCAACTCCTAACAACAAGCCTATATCAGTTTCATCGAAAAATCCGGCATTCACAGCAGCCGTTGCAGTAAATTGAGGAGTTAGAGGCACATCAATGCCACCAGATACTAAAAAGGCTAATTGCGAATCATCACCAGTTTTGTAAGCTGCACCCACTCCAACGTAAGGTGCGATCGCTAACGGTTCGCTAAAAGCATCTGCTGACTGAAAGGTAAAATCGTAGGTGATAGGAAGTAGAACTGTGGTGTTGTCCCCAAATACAGCTGAGGGTCGCACCGATATAGCATTTGTCAGTCCAATTTTGCTGACTACCGCGAAGTTACCGTCACCCAAAGATGAGTCCCCACCACTCAAACCAATGTTAGCAGCGACACCAATATAGCTGCTGCCACCACGGGTAGTTGTACCTAAATCAATATCTGATTGCGCCACTTTGGTAGCAGATGGTTGAACAGTAGTTTGAGAAGTTGGTTCTACAAACTCAGAGGTAAGTGTTGCAGATGAGGTTGCCACTGTGCCTGGAATGGGTGTAGGCGTTACACTAGCGTTTTCCTGTATCGCAGCGTTTGGGGGCTGCTGTACCTTAGCTAAATTTGTTGCTGTAAATGTTTCAATTGTTTCTGTAGAGAGATTTTGGCTTACAGTGTCTAGTTCTGTACTAAACTCGTTGGGAGACGCTACGGTTGCGGAAGGGTCGGTTAATGCTTGACTGCTCACCTTGTCAACTGTCTGGGCACTTGCAGATAAGCCGCTACTCAGGACTGTAAGAGCAGCTATACTTGGTAACCAAAAAACACCTTTACGAAAAAAAATAGTATTCACGTTCACTCCTAAAACAATATTGCCACGAAAAATAAAGGGTTTTGTTGATTAAAGTCAACAAATTCGGGCAATACTCAAAATTTAACATCAAAAAATTGGTTTTTCCATTCTGACTTTACTGGATTTATCTAGTTAACCAAATTCCGCGCTTTTTTGTCCCCGACAACTAACAAGCCGCAAGTTTTGTGGTGGGGTCTAAATCCCTATTACAAAACTGTACTTCCGACTTCCGACTTTCGACTTCCGACTTCTTTAATATTTACTATCAAAAAATTAAATACCATATCCTAAATATCTAGAATTTGGCAGATGACAAAAATTATTTTTGCTTTAGGCAAAGAGTCTATTTATTAAGGAGGTCATTAGGATTGCGAAAACTTTTAACAAAAAACTTAGCCTATATCAACACCTAGCTCTCTTAGTTTTTGTGCTAACTCCGTAGTACAAAAGAAGAAAAGAATTCCAAGTAGCGACTACAAAAGAAGGGCTTCCCGTAGCGTATGGTTGGTGTATTTCCGTCATGCTGCACTAGAAATTGCGCTTTGTAACAAAAAAAGTTGATTATGAAGTTATATTACGAAGCTTGCAAAAATATTTAGAAATTGTCTACAAGGCAAACATAGTTCTAACGTAGAACCTATTAGGAGAGACTTGAGGCAAATGTGATGAGCGGAAATAATATTCAAAAGTATCGGTTTGTCTGTACCCTGACTTTCGGTGACATCTACGGTCAAATAATTGTTTGGTTGATTACAATTACCCTAAGTTTGGCATCAGCCTTGGCGCTTATGGGTGCCAAGCGGCCCGTGTACGCTTTAGCAACAGCTGGTCTTGTAGTTCTGCTATCGCTACCTTTCTTGTTGTTTGCGTTTGTCACTACCTTGTTAAATCATATTGAAGTCACTCCTGTAGGGCCTGAAACCAAAATGGAACCCATACCAGGTAATGTGTCTCAGCAACAACCTGTACAAGCGACTAGCTGAAGACGTTAGGAGTTAGGAGTAGAGACGCGATTAATCGCGTCTGTACAGGAATTAGGAGTAGAGACGCGATTAATCGCGTCTGTACAGGAGTTATAAGTGAAGACCTAACTCTTCATTTTTAACTTTTCTCAAAATTTGTAATAACATCCCTGTCTATAGGCAGGGATTTTTTTTGTAGAGATGCAACGCACTACCTAATTAATCACCTCTCTACAATAGAACAGCAGGGGTTTGCAATCAGGGGCTAATTATGCTGGAACATGATGTGATTATTGTCGGGGGTGGATTGGCAGGATGTCGTGCTGCTGTAGAAATTGCCCGCACTGACCCTAATTTAAATATTGCTGTGGTTGCCAAAACCCACCCGATTCGTTCTCACTCGGTGGCGGCTCAAGGTGGTATGGCTGCATCGCTGAAAAATGTTGATTCAAAAGATACTTGGGAAGCACATGCTTTTGATACTGTCAAGGGTTCTGATTACTTGGCAGACCAAGATGCTGTGGCAATTCTCGCCCAAGAAGCGCCAGATGTGGTAATTGACTTGGAACACATGGGCGTTTTGTTTTCTCGCTTACCCGATGGGCGCATTGCCCAACGGGCTTTTGGCGGACATTCACATAACCGCACTTGCTACGCTGCTGACAAGACAGGTCACGCGATTTTGCACGAATTGGTTAATAACTTGCGGCGTTATGGGGTGCAAGTTTATGAAGAATGGTATGTGATGCGTCTCATTTTGGAAGAAAACGAGGCGAAGGGTGTGGTAATGTTCCATCTTTTGGATGGACATATTGAGGTGGTGCGGGCTAAGGCGGTGATGTTTGCAACAGGGGGCTATGGTCGCGTTTATAACACCACGTCTAATGATTACGCTTCTTCGGGTGATGGTTTGGCAATGACTGCGATCGCAGGTTTGCCCCTAGAAGATATGGAATTTGTCCAATTTCATCCCACTGGTTTATATCCGGTAGGGGTGTTGATTTCAGAAGCGGTGCGGGGTGAAGGGGCGTATCTGATTAATAGTGAAGGCGATCGCTTTATGGCGAACTATGCACCCAGTCGCATGGAACTGGCTCCTCGTGATATTACCTCACGAGCGATCGCTTACGAAATTCGCGCCGGACGTGGTATTCATCTTGATGGTCGTGCTGGTGGCCCCTTTGTCTATTTGGATCTACGCCACATGGGCAAAGAAAAAATTATGAGTCGCGTCCCATTCTGTTGGGAAGAAGCACACCGTTTGGTAGGCGTTGATGCGGTAACTCAACCTATGCCAGTCCGCCCGACAATTCACTATTGTATGGGTGGTATCCCAGTTAACACCGATGGGCAAGTCCGCAGTAGTGGTGATGGTTTAGTTGATGCCTTCTTTGCTGCTGGCGAAACATCTTGTGTTTCCGTACATGGTGCTAATCGTTTGGGGAGTAATTCTCTACTGGAATGTGTCGTTTATGGCAAGAGAACTGGGGCTGCGATCGCGCAATTTGTGCAAAAACGTAAGTTGCCCTCTGTGGATGAACAACGCTATCAAAAAGAAGCCCAGCAACAAATTCAAGCTTTGCTAGAACAACCAGGACAGTACCGCATTAACCAAGTTCGTCAAGCCTTCCAGGATTGTATGACTGATTACTGCGGCGTTTTCCGCACTGAGGCATTAATGAGTGAAGGATTACACAAACTAGAAGAAATACAACAGCGATATCCACAAATTTATTTAGATGACAAAGGTAGTTGCTGGAATACGGAACTTGTGGAAGCCTTAGAATTGCGAAGTTTGATGGTAGTGGGACAGACTATTTTGGCATCAGCCCTGAATCGCCAGGAAAGCCGTGGCGCTCATTTCCGCGAGGATTCTTCCGAGCGGGATGATACCAACTTTCTGAAACACACAATGGCTTACTATTCACCAGCAGGAATTGACATTCAATATCGACCGGTGGCGATTACTATGTTTGAGCCAAAAGAGAGGAAGTATTAGTTATTGAGTGTTGGGGGTTAAAACACAATTTCTTTTAACCATTATTAAAGTACGAAGACGCAAAGGCTGATATTCTCTTTGCGTCAGTCTTTAATAAGATATGGTAATTATTTTGAATTTAATGGGTATCATAGTTTCAGAAATTTTATTGAAATGAAAGTTTTGTGGTGCGGACAAGACACCCACCATCCTATGCAAGTTCAATGCTAATTAGCTGATCGCCTTTAAGTTAACCAGCCATCGACAAGAACAGTAAGTTTCTATTACTTATGCTTAATGCACCAATTTTTGTCAGTTACCGAAGAGCAGATAGTGCTGCCGAAGCTGGACGTTTGCACAGTACTATTCTTCGAGAACTGGGAAGAAATACCGTATTTATGGATACGTCTTCCATTGAACCTGGAACACAATGGTCAAAAGAGTTGGAAGAGGCTTTGCAAAAGGCTCAAATTGTCATAGTAGTCATAGGTACTGAATGGATTCGGATTAGTGATGAATTTGGGTTGCGTCGTATAGATCAAGAAGATGATTGGGTTCGTCAGGAGATTGAGTTTGCACTTCGTGAAGATAAAAAATTACTACCGTTGTTGGTTAGAGGTGCCAAAATGCCTCCGTCTAATAAGTTGCCTACATCAATTAGTGCCTTAACTCGAAGGCAGGCAGTAGATATTCGGGATGCATATTGGGATCATGACATCAAGCTTGTTCTTGAGCAATTAAGATTAGTTACTGATCAAAATAAAAAGAGTGAACGTTCCCTTACAAGCAAGAATCTTTGGGGAATCTACCCCACTCCTGATCCAGAAAAACCAGAGCCAATTAGTGAGGATAAACTTCAGATTGCACTCAGTAGTAACTTATCTAAGTGGAAAAAAGTAGTTAGTCCGCTCCCTGAAGATCCAACTAAAGTGCGTATTGAAATTTTTCGCCAGTACAACTTCCAAACTTTCCGCCATGCCATCGAATTCATGAATCAGGTTGCGCCTGGGTGTGATATTGCACTCCACCATCCTCGATGGGAAAATGTTTGGCGAACAGTTAGAGTGTATCTAACAAGTTGGGATATTGATCATCAAATCTCTGATCGAGATATTCAGTTAGCAAAATATTTTGATAAAGCTTTTTCTGATTTTCCTGGAGCAAAGCTAGATAGCTAGGCTACGGCCAAAAGTTGAAAACGCTTTATATTTAAGCTGGTTTGAAGGATGAGATTGCAATCATAGATGGGAAATCGAACTCAGTGATTGCCTCTCGCTCATAATTTAAATTGAGGCTTAGATAAATAGGCTAGGTGAAACCTTAAAGTAATCACCAAGCATTTTGGCTTGTGCCTTGCTAATCGAACGCTTACCATTAACAACCTCAGACACCACACCACTCGATCCAATAACGCCTACCAAGTCAGCTTGACGGGTTCCACTTGCTTCCATGATGTGTTGAAGTATCTCATGAGGCACAGATAAATCCATCGGGTAGTTCTGTGTTTCATATACTTCAATCAGTTTCACCAGCAATTTATGTAGAACTCGCTGCTCTGGAGTGCGATTTTTCGCAAAGGTTAGACGCTCTACTACTGTCAACACACGTTCATATTCGTCTTCCGTCTCAATCACTTTGGGAGCAACTTCAGCTACCAGATTGCGATAAGCAGTTTCGTCAAAAGTAAAAGTCATTTTTCCATTTGCCTTTATTATATTCAGTATGTGTAAGAAAGTATTTGTAGTAAACTACCTGGTCTTCATAATCAATACCGACAATTAGGCGATAATCATTACCCTTGACATTGAAAACAGTGAAGTTTCCAACTGCTTCAGCATCCTTGTAAATCTTACGAACGTCCTCTAAGTTCTGCCATTTTGTCTTCTTCACAGTTGCATACCAGTTGTCAATCTGCTTCTTGACATCGGGATACTGAGCGGTATCAGTGCGAAGGTTGCGAATTGCAATTAAATGCATTTGTTTCTAACTTTTTTGTCACATATTTTCAATGAAGAATTAATTACTTTAAGATTCTCTCAAAATGAGAGTAAAAAGTCAAAAGTAGTTATTATTTGGAGTGCGGGTTAGTTCAGCCTAATACAGCATCGAAAAAGCTGGTGACAATGATGGCTCACTGGTGTGAGATCCTAGAGACAGTCAATGGAGGCTGAACATAATGGAACAACATCACAAGCCAACGGTTATAATCACAGGTGCCTCTTCAGGGGTCGGTTTGTACGCTGCCAAGGCTCTTGCTGAAAGGGGATGGTACGTAGTGATGGCGTGTAGGGATATAGCGAAGGCTCAACTTGCAGCCCAATCTGTAGGAATCCCCCACCAGGGTAGCTACACCATCATGCATATCGATCTTGGCTCACTGGATAGCGTTCGACAATTTGTGAAGAACTTCCGAGCAAGCGGAAACTCCCTAGACGCTTTGGTGTGCAATGCTGCAATTTATATGCCCTTAATAAAGGAGCCTTTACGCAGTCCAGAAGGTTACGAGTTAACTGTCACCACAAATCACCTTGGACATTTCCTTTTGTGCAACCTGATGCTAGAGGATCTAAAGAAGTCATCTTCAGAGCCAAAGCTCGTAATTTTGGGAACTGTCACCCACAATCCAGATGAACTGGGTGGGAAGATTCCGCCGCGTCCTGACTTGGGCGATTTGCAAGGCTTTGCAGAAGGATTTAAAGAGCCAATTTCGATGATTGACGGCAAGAAATTTGAACCAGTCAAAGCTTACAAAGACAGCAAGGTTTGCAACGTGCTGACTATGCGGGAACTGCATCGGCGCTATCATGAGTCAACCGGTATCGCCTTTAGCTCTCTCTATCCGGGATGTGTTGCAGAAACGCCGCTATTTAGAAACCACTATCCTTTGTTTCAGAAAATCTTCCCTTTATTCCAGAAGTACATTACTGGGGGATATGTGTCTCAGGAGTTGGCGGGAGAACGGGTTGCTGCGGTAGTTGCCGATCCTGAGTACAATCAATCTGGTGCTTATTGGAGTTGGGGAAATCGCCAGAAGAAAGACGGCAAGTCCTTTGTTCAAAAAGTCTCTCCTCAAGCCCGCGATGATCAAAAAGGCGATCGCATGTGGGAACTAAGCGCCAAGTTGGTTGGAATTGCGTGACCGAACAGAATGCAATAATTTGATTTTTACTTGATAATGACCTCTAAAGGTGAGGTGAGTGATGGCAAAGGTAAAACGCAGCGTTGGAGAAGGTTTTGATTAACCGTTCCACTCGATGCTGATGAATCATAGGACTTACGCAAAAACCCTCTCAAACTCTCATTCCTCCGTGACGCGCCAGTTGCTTCTCCCTACAGCCCTTCGGGCATCCTACGGCAGGCGCTAGCCTCTCACGAATGGGATTCGGGGAGACGCTGCGCGAACAAGTCGGGGAACCCGCCCAACGCACTGGCTTCTCTGCGCCCTCTGTGGTAGCCGCAGGGCTTGCCGATGCAGCGTCTACGTTTTCCGTTACTCGTGCGTAAGTCCTAAATCAACAGAACATCGCAAAATTTACATACTGGAACGTGAGACTACACCTCTGACAAAATTAATACCTCCTAATTCCTAGAGTTCGTAGGGTGCGTTACACTCTGTTAACGCACCGATGTTAATCGTAAAGATATGCGAGAAATTATCTAACCATTTCCGATGGAAACTGCCATGTCTTTCCTAAAAGCGCATTCCCAAACGCTATATGACACGGATTACTTGCAATGGATAGAAACGACTGTGGAAAAATTGCAAAGTCACGACTACGCGAACGTGGACTGGGAAAACCTCATCGAAGAAATTGCCGACATGGGAAGGAGTGAGCGTCGGAGCCTCAAGAGTAATCTGATTGTAATTCTGGTGCATTTGCTCAAATGGCAATTTCAGCCTGAAAAGAGAAGCGGTAGCTGGGAAGGAAGCATCATTGAACATCGTAGACGTGTCAAAGAAGCTCTAGATGATTCGCCTTGTCTCAAATCCTATTTTGAGAGCGTCTTTGCGGAGTGTTATGCACAAGCGGTTAAGCAAGCAAAAGCTGAAACTGGTTTGTCAGTGGAATCCTTTCCTCTGGTGTGTCCATATCAGCTATCAGAAGTCACAGATGATGAGTTTTTACCTCAGTAAGCACTGAATCAGGCTATATGTGTCGCTTCATTCTCTGTATAGTTATACCTCTCCATTCCCTACTCTTGACTTCTACCTATAACAAATGTATAATTTACCTCCATAGAAGGGGAGTAGCTGCTGGCAAAAAACATAAAAGCCAGTACATCTGAATCAACATACTGGCGATGAGCCTGGTTCAGATGGCAAGTAATCAATATTTGAAAGCGAGACCTTCACTAAGTTCACACCGAAAAGTGTAAACTTGGTGAGGTCTTTTGGTTCTCATCAAGCTTCACATCGGTAAACGATTCTTCAGGAGCTTGAGAGAGTGTTAACAGCTTTTACCGCAGGTTTATTATTAATAACAGTTTCAGAACTAGGCGATAAAACATTTTTTATTGCTGTGATTTTGGCAATGCACCACTCGCGGCGGCTGGTATTTACAGGTGTGACAGCTGCTTTAGCCGCGATGACAATCCTTTCGGTGCTATTTGGACAAGCGGTATCTTTTTTACCAAAAGTTTATATTCATTACGCTGAAATAGTTTTGTTTATTGCCTTTGGTCTCAAGCTGTTATATGACGCTAGTAAGATGTCTCCTGCTGCTTGTGATACAGAAGTTATAGAAGAAGCCGAAGCTGCGGTGAAAAAAGCAGATTTGCAGTTGCCAAAGCAAAAGACTTCGTTAGCAATTATCATAGAAGCCTTTGTGTTGACATTTATGGCAGAGTGGGGCGATCGCACCCAAATTGCCACCATTGCCCTAGCCGCAGGTAATAATCCCATTGGAGTGACAATAGGTGCAATTTTAGGACATGCCATTTGTGCTGCGATCGCAGTTATCGGCGGCAAAATGATTGCCGGACGCATTTCTGAGCGTCAACTCACCTTAATTGGCGGATGCCTGTTTTTGGTGTTTGGTGTTATTGCTGCCATTGAGGGAGCATGAGGGGATGAAGCAGGGGAGCAGGGAGCAGGGGGAGCAGGGGGAGCAGGGGAGGCAGAATAAGAACTTCTGATTATTGAGCCATGCCCAATGCCCCATGCCCAATGCCCAATGCCCAATACCCAATACCCATTATTTAGGCGTACTTTTCAATGAAGGCGCGGGAGATGCAGCAGGATTAGGGAGGGGGGAGGCCGTTGCTGCATTCTTAATTTCATCTTTATACTGAGCAGGTGCTAAAGCTGCGGCGCTATCAAACAAAAGTTTTGCATCTGCGTCTTTGCCCTGTTGTTTCAAGAGCATCGCTTTGGCGACAACGGGGCGAAAATCCTTGGGATCTTTCTTAATTGCTTGGTCATATACAGAGCTAGCTTCAGCGTAGCGTTTCTGGGAAGCGTGAACAGAACCTAACAGCACCTGCACGGCTACTGTATCTACACTTCCAGGCTGAATTGTATTTGCTTGGGCTGCCTTAGAGAGGGTTTCTTGCAGCAAACCAATGGCTGCTTCCGGGCGTTGCTGACTTATTAACAGAGCCACCATTCCTTGCAAAGCCTTCAAATCGCCTGGTTTAGTCTCCAAAATCGAGCGATAAGCTTGAGCGGCTCCTTCACGATCGCCAATTTGCTGTTTGGCTTGAGCCAGTAGCACTGAATATTCTGACTGTTCGGGATTCAGCTTGGCTAGCTTTTCTAAAGGTTCAATGACGACTTGGATATCAGCTGGTTTAACCTCACTTTTTTCTTTTTGACTCAGTAATTGTAGCCGCGCCTCTAATAAGCCCTTAAGCGCAGTCTGATTTTCTGGTTCCCTTTGCAAAACCAGTTCATAACCTCGTACTTCGTCTTCCAGTTTTGATTTTTGGTCAGCAGAGGTCAAAGTGCCTCTGGTACTAGCGGTATTCTGGTTTGAGGGTGGCGTATTATTAAATGCTCCAATTATGGGAATCACCGAAACACCCACAAAAGCAAGAATTGCTAGCGCCAAGACGACTTGAACTATCCAACGATTGCGCGGTTGAGACACAGTTTTGTCTTTCTCCTAAATTTTAATGACATTATCATTTACACAAATCGTAAAGTTAAAAATTTCCAAAACTTTGCGGAATACCGCCAATTGCCTGTGAATTTTATAACAATTAACTATTTACACTGCTAAAGTAAGTGATGACTTTAGGAGGAGCCGTCAGAATTGTAGCTATGATATGCTTCCGAAACTAGTGTAAAGGCGCTAAATTACACGTTTAGTGTTTATACACTCAATTTAGCGCCTTTAGTATTGTATAGAGTACCCTAGTGTGACTTTGTGAAAAGCAAATATACTTTCATCAGTCGCACAAATGCTCTTTTCAGCTGCCTTTGTAAAATCCCACAATGGGATGTGTCTGTGCCGCAAGGAGTTTTTATGAATTCCGACCTGATGCCGTTGCCTGAATCTTCCAATTCTTCTGCCTCTAACCAGGGCCCAACTGACATAGGGGTATCCCCTAATGTTAATACAGTAACAGTCCAGTCCTCTAAACCTGAAAATTCGCCTGTCAACCCCATTGAAACTGACTCAAATGGCAACTTAATAAATCGACAGCAACCGATTCCGCCTCCCAGTGAGCCGATGCAATATCGAGCGATCGGGTTAGTTAGGGGTCGCTATCATGCTAGCAGCGAACAATTTACTCAAGGTACGCTGCTGACCACAGATGGTGTAGAACTCAATGCCGTCCTCCTAGGCCGGATTATGAGCTTAGTCAAGAATCATCTAGACTTAGAAAAAGAACACTTGTGGGTAGTATATCCACGCACAAGACAAGAGAATGATACCTTGCACATCCAAATCGTCGGAGTTTGGGAGCCAGAAAATCTGGCAAAAAACTCAACAGATGAAGACGAGTCAGACTTGGAGTTGCAATTACAGATTCCCGATGATGGCTTATCCGAAAATGAACTAAGTACAATTCCCGTAATTCCCTCATCAGAAGTTGCAGATGGTGGTTTTTCTGTTCGTGGTGAGGTAGTATACCAATCTTTTGACGCTAAGAGCTTGGTAGTCAAAATTAGGCAGGCTGCACGCAAACCAACTGAGAAACCCAAGTATTTTAAATTGAAATTGAGGGGTGTGCTGACTACCAAAGCAGTAGGAAAGTTCTGGGACTTCCAAGCCAAGCGAGAAGCTGACGTTTTGATAGTAGAAAAAGCTGAGGCGATCGCTGACTTGCCCAAAAAACGCAAACCACCATTCAAAGGTGGGCCTCGTGCTGGCGGTGGCGGTAGTGCTGGTGGTAGAAAACCATTCCCCCCCAAACGCAGTGGCGAAACCCCACGTCCTATCAAGAAAACAGGCGCAGGCGGTGACACCTCTGTGGTGTCAAAACCTATACCTAAAACACCCGCTCCTAAGCCCATCAAGCGACCGAAACCGACTCAAGAATAAGGTATGGGGAGCAGGGGGAGATGAGGGAGCAGGGGGAGATGAGGGAGCAGGGGGAGATGAGGGAGCAAGGGGAGATGAGGGAGCAAGGGGAGATAAGGAAGAAAATTTATCTTGTCCCCCTCATCCCCCTCATCCCCCTCATCCCCCCCATCCCCCCCATCCCCTCAAAAATCCGTCCTACGGTCTTGGGGTAGAAAAGATCGCTCCATCGGAATTGGGGAAACTGGTTCTGTCAGGGTAAATGTACCTGCTTCGATCCACTTTTTCAACTCTAGGGCGACTTGCCTAGAAAAAAACAAACTCGCTAAGGGGGCAGAGCGTACAGCTTTGCCCTCAATGGTGATCCGCCCAGATTTGAGTTGGGCGTAACTCACCAAACCAAAGGTGGGACGGACGCGCCGGGGAATGGAAAAATCTACTATTGGGGCTACTAAGTCTTGATCTTGGACTGCACAGTGTTCAACTACTTGTTCATTTAATACAGGGAGTGGTACACCAACACCTAACATCAATGAGGGGCCATAACTTTTGAAGTAACATCCCCGCACCCAGTGAGCATTCATTTGCTTGGCATCACCAATTAAAGCTAAAGTGGCGGAAGGCCCAATCGGTGTACGATTAGCTAAACGCTTTTGTAAAGGGAAGTGCTGAGTGCCTTCCCAGGCGACATAGCCAATACCACCGCCTAAAAAGATTCGAGTACCTATACCAACGAGCTGCAAATCGGGATCGTTGAGTAAGGGAGAAATAGCACCGGGGTTAGAGTAAACGGCATTCCCCAGACGCGGTTGTAAAGGGCCAAGATAGGTGAAGAGGGGGCGATCGCCACCATTTACACCAACAATAAAATTTTGATAAAGATTGCGCGGATTAAATAAATAGAACTGATTAATCGTTTCACTGGTAATTGTAGTTTCAAAAGTTGCTCTGGGATAACAATCTGTTACTTGCCCTTGCGCTTTTACATGTATAGATTTACCAGCGATCAAATCTTCGATTACATGACCGCCGCCACGTTCTCTGACTTCTTCCCCGTCCGTCGTCTCCACAGCAGAACTCGCACCCAAATATAAATCTACTGCCCCAAACCCAGAGTAAGCTGGAACGCCATCTAACCAGCATCGGCGAATTTTTATCGGGGGGTCAGTGTGTCCGAGATTGATAATTGCACCACTTGATTCCATTGGCTCAAATGTACCAGTGGTAATTACATCAACTTCTTTAGCAGCTTTAGTAACACCGATTTCTACAACTCGTGCTTTTAATTCTTCAGTTGTCAACACTACCGCACGTTGGCGGCTGATTTTTTCGTTAATTTCTGCAATTGTTCGCATTTTATCAGTGCTAGTGCTTCCTGCTGTCTTCCTTTTTGAAGGATATCTTGATAAATCACAGACTCTTGCATAATTTCCTCTCGAAATAGTTGTCGCTAATCTCTGCGCGACAGCTTAACACCCCGGATAGGGTTAAAATTTCGTTGGGTCTTAAACCCTTTAATTTACGATAAATGAGGGTATAGGCAATTTGTGAAGTTGCCAATACCCTCAGATATATAAACTAAGTTTTTGCAGTAGTGTATAAGTCTAAGTTAGTACCTGAGCAACTACTGCCGAAAGTGACTCGTTTGCTGCTTGCTTCAACAATTCGGCTTTATCGGTTTGTTCCCAAGGCAAGTCTAAATCAGCCCGCCCAAAATGACCGTAAGCCGCGACGTCCTGATAAAAACGTCCGCCTCGTTCACTTGGTAAGTTACGTAAGTTGAAGGTATGGATAATCCCTGCTGGACGGAGTTCAAAGTGCTGGTTGATTAATTCCAGTAAGGTTTCTTCATCCACTTTACCCGTGCCAAAGGTATCCACTAGGATACTTGTTGGTCGCGCTACGCCAATAGCATAGGATAGCTGAATTTCAACTTTTTCTGCCAACCCAGCAGCGACAATATTTTTCGCCACATAACGAGCCGCATAGGCAGCAGAGCGGTCTACCTTCGTGGGATCTTTACCGGAAAAAGCGCCGCCACCATGCCGTGAATAACCACCGTAGGTGTCAACAATTATTTTCCGTCCTGTCAGACCTGAGTCTCCCTGAGGGCCACCAACGACAAATTTGCCAGTGGGGTTGACTAAAAAACGTGTTTCCTGATTAGGCTTAATTTCCATGTCGCCAAAAACAGGTTCGACCACTGCTAACCAGAGGTCTTGTTTAATTTTGGCTTGTACAGCCGCCTCATCCGTGATTTCCCCAATACTGGCTGTATGCTGGGTGGAAATTAGAATAGTATCAATCCCTACTGGGCGTCCATCTTCGTAGACCACAGTTACTTGGGTTTTACCGTCAGGGCGCAGGTATGACAGTTCACCTGTTTTGCGGACTGCTGCCAATCGGCGAGCAATACGGTGGGCGAGACTGATGGGTAAAGGCATCAGTTCTGGTGTTTCGTTACTCGCAAAACCGAACATTATACCTTGATCGCCTGCACCAATTTTATCGAATAGCTCATCACTATCTTGCTGGCGGGTTTCTTGAGCAGTGTTAACGCCTTGGGCAATATCGGGTGATTGTTCATCTAAAGCCAGCAGAACGCTGGTGCTGTTAGCAGAAAAGCCATTATCGGCATTGGTATAGCCAATTTCGGCAATTTTCTGACGGGCAAGATTGACGAAATTCACATTGGCTTTGGTGGTTATTTCACCAGTGATTAGCACCAAACCAGTATTAACTACTACTTCAGCAGCGACACGGCTGCTGGGGTCTTGTGTCAGTAGGGCATCCAGAATGGTATCAGAAATCTGATCGCAGATTTTATCTGGATGACCTTCGGTAACTGACTCGGAGGTAAATAAATATCGACGAGACAAAGGAAATTCCTCCTGACTTGAGTTTTTTGGCTGACTAAATGTAGTATTTAGTTCAACTACCTAATTTAACGTGAGTTAGATAAACCTCTTCCTAAGTTGAACTAAAGTTCAAGTCTGCCCCTCTCTAACTCGGAGAGACACAGTTTTGCGTAGTAAAACCTCTTAGAGGTCTTTTGATTCGGCTCGTTAGGCGAACACCACATAAGCCGTCGAACTCACATTAATTTATGAAATCATAACAATATTTATACTTCAGTAGTTAGTATCTTCTTGATATCGATAAAAACCACTAGCTATAAGGTAAGTATCTGTAAAGAAGATAAATTTATGCTAATTACTTTTGTGACTAAAATGTATTTAATAACACAAAAAAGGGGGACACCCAGAAGCGCCCCCACAAACTTTGACACAAACACTGCTGCTTTAAACTTGAACTGCTAACTTTGCTTCCGTAGCTGTCAACCGCTCATAAGCAGCACGCATTTTCAAACCTGTAAGCACTTGGAAGAAACCAGTACCATTATTGGAACCTGGATACTCGCGGTGCTGAAGTAACAAGTGAGTCAATTCACCCTGATATTTAGTGGATGTATTGCTGAGATGGGTTTCGATATAAATTACTTCTTCCAAGTTGTCAAATTGACCATCCACCTCTAGTACTGAGACATAGCGGCCGTAGTAAACATCTGAACCGTAGTACAGTTGCATACCAGGATAAGAACAGGTCAGTTTGCGTCCACAAGGAGTCCAATTAATTGTTGACCCTTCATCAAATAGGTAGGTTGGATCAAAGCCTTCCTTACCTTCGCGCTGGAGCATACGTACCCGCAGGACTCTGCGCTCCGTGTCGTTTTTGATCAAGTTCGTGGGTAATACTTGGAGAACCACATCAGCAAATTCTCTTTGTGGTTCGATAAACTTATCAAAGTCAGGTTTGCGGGAATTGATTTGCGCTAAGACATCTTCGTAGCGATGACCGCGTTCAGCCATATCTCGCTGGATTTTCCAGGCAATTTTGACTTCATCACTAATGTCAAAATATACACTGAAGTCGATTAGCGATCGCACCCGCTCATCATATAAAGGATGCAGCCCTTCAACAACTATAATGTGATTCGGCTCTATCCGCTCTGGCGGATCAATCAAGCCAGTTTCGTGGTTATAAATCGGCTTATCAATCGCTTGACCACTTTTGAGCGCTTTAATTTGCTCATACATCAAGTCAAAATTGTTTGCTCTGGGGTCTAGTGCCGTTATCCCCGTTTCTTTACGCTGTTTGCGATCCAGGGAATGATAGTCATCCAAGCAAATGACTGTCATTAAATCTTCACCAAACAAATCTATCAAACGACGCAAAAACGTAGATTTCCCGCACCCAGAGTCTCCGGCTACTCCAATCAGTACCACGCGTTCCGGCTTATTTGTCATAAATCTCCTCTAAAATACTAAAATTGTCTCAATATTTTTTCACACAGCAGATTCTGAAGCCAGGAGTTTACCCCTTTGGTTTATCCTGCGTTCTTGCTACCTAGCACATCTATAAGACACCAAGCAAGTAGGCAACAAAAGTAATTAAGTTGCTACTCGTCGGACTAGCCTGAATTTTGGTGCCGGTAAGTATTTAATCCTAGTGGTATATTTGATTTTAACAGAAGGGGGTATCCCATACAAGATTGCTCTCAAGAAGAATTAGGGTGGTTCATGAATCATTTTTTTGTTAATTTAGTTGTTAATTTAAAAATGGGGATCAGCACCGCCCATAAGCGTTGCGCCTTTATCAGTCTGCCACTTGTGACTAGAAACAAGACTATAAGGTATAATTTATTATTGCCGCGAATTTTTTGATGTTCCTAAATTGTAATTCCTGCTCGACAATACTTAATATATTCAAAGCAAAAATCTATCCAACGAATGAGCAAACAACTTGCATTAGTCAAATTATTGGCTGTAGATTTATAGATATGCTCATATAGAAGCGTTGACGTTATGGCCAAGTACTGATAGGGGTTGACAGATTTTTCACATCAAGTGAAACTGATTACAGTTGCTAAAATCATGGTTCTCTATGTCGTTATCTTTGTAGCTTGAGTTGTCAGACTCATGTCATTATCCATAGACAGGTCATGAATATAGCTAACAATATTCCGAGATAGTAGATTTAAAGAAGTAAAACCAATCGGAAGAAAACCTTCCGGAATTGGCGTTTCCGATTTAAACCCTTGGAGTAGGCAAGCGCAACCGCAATTTTTGGAAGTCAACTGAGCAGTAGCTTCCAGTAATCGAAGCAGGCTTCCGACAATATCTGCCCCTTTAAGTTGCTCGTTGGGTAATAAGGTAAAAAACTATCTCCCTGATGGGGGTGGTAGTTAACGAAAAAAAGATTAAATTGACTCATTATTAACATTCTCCACAAGACTTATCCTTTACCTTAGAAGGTGAACAGGTGTGTTTTTTGCTATGCCTGCATGTCTTTGGTGAGTGTACTTAGCAAGGCATTAATTTAATGATGCCGTTTTTCCTTTATGGCCAGTTTTGTGAAACGAAAATCCGGTAAACTAAAGCTGGCAAGGTAGGGGAATAGTTTTTTTTTGAAAAACGGTTAAGTAAATTATCGGAGTGGTAGAACGAATGTACAATCAAGGTGCTGTTGAGGGTGCTGCCAACACAGAATTAGGTAGCCGCATCTTCCTTTATGAAGTGGTGGGTTTGCGTCAGAGCGAAGAAACTGATCAAACTAACTACCCAATTCGGAAAAGTGGCAGTGTGTTCATCAGAGTGCCTTACAACCGCATGAATCAAGAAATGCGACGTATCACTCGTCTAGGCGGCACAATTGTTAGCATCCAACCTGTAACTGCGCTACAGCCAGTTAATGGTAAAGCCTCACTTGGGAATGCTACAAGCGTTGTCAGCGAGTTAGCTACATCTGGAGAAACTGCTAACAGTGAAGGGAATGGTAAAGCCACACCTGTGAATGCTCATAGTGCTGAAGAACAGAACAAGGACAAGAAAGGCAACACCATGACTCAAGCGAAAGCCAAAAAAGACCACGGTGACGTTCCTGTTAACACTTACCGTCCCAATGCTCCGTTTATTGGCAAGGTAATATCTAATGAACCGCTAGTCAAAGAAGGCGGTATTGGTATTGTTCAACACCTTAAATTTGACCTATCTGGCAGTGATTTAAAGTATATAGAAGGTCAAAGTATTGGGATTATTCCGCCAGGATTAGACAAGAACGGCAAGCCGGAAAAACTTAGACTGTATTCCATCGCCTCAACTCGTCATGGCGATGATGTGGATGACAAGACAGTATCACTGTGCGTCCGTCAATTGGAGTATAAGCACCCAGAAACTAGCGAAACAGTCTACGGGGTTTGCTCTACGCACCTGTGTTTCCTCAAGCCAGGGGAAGAGGTAAAAATTACAGGGCCTGTGGGTAAGGAAATGTTGTTACCCAATGACCCTGATGCTAATGTCATCATGATGGCAACCGGAACAGGTATTGCGCCGATGCGGGCTTATCTGTGGCGTCAGTTTAAAGATGCGGAAAGAGCAGCTAACCCAGAATACCAATTTAAAGGATTCTCTTGGTTAATATTTGGCGTACCAACAACTCCAAACCTCTTATATAAGGAAGAACTGGAAGAAATCCAACAAAAATATCCTGATAACTTCCGCCTCACTGCTGCTATCAGCCGCGAACAGAAAAATCCCCAAGGCGGTAGAATGTATATTCAAGATCGCGTAGCAGAACATGCTGATGAATTGTGGCAGTTAATTAAAAATGAAAAAACCCACACATACATCTGCGGTTTGCGCGGTATGGAAGAAGGTATTGATGCAGCCTTAACTGCTGCTGCTGCTAAGGAAGGCGTAACCTGGAGTGATTACCAGAAGCAACTCAAGAAAGCCGGTCGCTGGCACGTAGAAACATACTAAATTTAGTCATTAGTCATTGGTCATTAGTCATTAGTCATTAGCAAAGGACAAAGGACAAATGATAAAGGACAAATGACAAAGGAAGCAGGATAATCAGTAGGTAGGGCAAACGCTCTACCTACAATTGTTATTGGTGAAATTGGGTGCAAAATGGGTGTGAAACTAGGAATACTGGGATTAGGCACCGTGGGAACGGGAACAGTGCAGTTGTTGCAAGATAGCGCTGGGCGTCACCCATTGTTGCAAGAGATAGAAATCTATCGGGTGGGAGTGCGATCGCTTGATAAACCCCGTGGAGTAGAATTGTCTACGGAAGTCTTAACCACAGATTTAGAATCAATTGTCAACGATCCGGCGGTAGATATAGTTGTCGAGGTGATGGGCGGATTGGAGCCGGCGCGATCGCTCATCCTCAAAGCCTTAAGTAATGGTAAGCATGTAGTCACCGCCAATAAAGCAGCGATCGCCCGCTTTAGCGCAGAAATTTTCACAACTGCCAATCAAGCTGGCGTATACGTCATGCTAGAAGCTGCTGTAGGTGGTGGTATTCCGGTGATTCAACCCCTAAAGCAGTCTTTAAGTGTTAACCGTATTCACACTGTAACTGGCATCGTGAACGGTACAACTAACTACATCCTGACACGGATGCAAACAGAAGGCAGCAACTTCAATGATGTTTTAGCTGATGCCCAGCGTTTGGGTTATGCTGAGGCTGACCCTACAGCCGATGTCGATGGCTTAGACGCAGCCGATAAAATTGCTATCCTGGCATCATTAGGCTTTGGTGGACGCATCAACCTACAAGATGTTTATACTGAGGGGATTCGGCAAGTAAGCAAAACAGATATTGCCTACGCCGAAAAATTGGGATTTGTAATTAAATTGTTAGCGATCGCTAAACGTGATACTCCCTCATCTCCTCTCTCTGTGAGAGTTCATCCTACATTAGTGCCTCAAGCCCACCCTTTGGCTAGCATCAACGGCGTTTACAATGCCATTCTTGTGGAAGGAGAACCAATTGGGCAAGTAATGTTTTTCGGCCCCGGTGCTGGTGCTGGCGCAACCGCCAGTGCTGTGACATCAGATATTTTAAATCTAGTTGCTGTCCTCAAAACTAATACAGCAGTTGCAAATCCCTTATTAACTTGTGGGCATCAGGAATATTGCCAAATTGCGCCGATGGCAGAATTGATAACTCGTTTTTACGCCCGTTTCCTCACCAATGACCAACCTGGAGTTATCGGTAAATTGGGGACTTGCTTTGGTAACTATGGCGTTAGCTTAGAATCAATTGTCCAAACTGGCTTTCAAGGGGAACTAGCAGAGATTGTAGTTGTTACCCATGATGTACGGGAAGGCAACTTTCGGCAAGCTTTGGCAGAAATTCGGAATTTGTCAGCGATCGAAAGCATTCCCAGCTTACTGCGTGTACTTTGAGATTAGTCGGGAGTGAGGCTCGTCAAGTCGCTTTGCTCCAATTCGTAATTACCCCAAAGGATTACAATCTCCATTTTATACAGACCAAGCTGCGAGTAAAACTTGGTTAACTACGCAAGCTAAACTAAAAAATAAACTTCACCCCAGCGCGAGGCTAGACCTATGACCTCTGCAACCGACCCATCCACCGCCCTCACTCCTTTCCCCAATCATACGCAGCTACCAGAGTCTGATGGTACTTTTGTGAAAAACTGGCAAGAGCATCCCCAAAGCATCTTACTCACTGACTCGATTACACCTGTCCTTAAACAATTACATCCTGAAGACCAATATTGTATAGGTCAGGACTTAGGTATTTACTGGCGTTTGACAGACCCGCCAGAACGAGGAGCAGAAGCACCAGATTGGTTTTATGTAGGAAATGTACCGCCCTTGCTCGATGGACAAACGCGGAGGTCTTATGTACTGTGGCGAGAATTTATTGCCCCTTTAATTGCTTTGGAATTTGTTTCTGGGGATGGTAGTGAAGAAAGAGATAAAACTCCTTGGAAGGGGAAATTCTGGATTTATGAGCAAGTAATTCATCCGGCTTTTTATGGCATTTATGAAGTGAATAAAGCCAGTGTAGAAGTTTATAAATTAATTGGTGGACAATATCAGTTATTAGCAGCAAATGAGCGCGGACATTATCCAATTACGCGCTTGGGAGTTGAGTTAGGTTTATGGCATGGAGTTTATCAAAACGCCCAATTGCCCTGGTTGCGTTGGTGGGATTTACAGGGTAATTTGTTGTTAACTGGTGAGGAAAGAGCCGAACAGGAAAGACAAAGAGCCGATCGCTTGACTGCTCAATTGCGATCGCTTGGTATTGAACCAGAAGTCTAGCTTAAGCTGTTACGCAAATAAGATTGCACATCAACTGGTGAGGTTGTCCTAAGTCATTTGTCCAAAGTCCAATTGTAAACACAAATGACTAATGACTAATGACTAATGACAGTCTACACGGAGTTTGTGCAATATGTAGGCGCGTTAGCTTAAGAGCAAAGTCTTGACAGTCCTAGCCTCATGGCAAGCTAAACTAAAAACAACCCTTACTCCTGCAAAGGTAGTCTTATGACCTCTGCAACCGACCCATCCACCGCCCTCACTCCTTTCCCCGACCATACGCAGCTACCAGAGTCAGATGGCACATTTGTGAAAAACTGGCAAGAGCATCCCCAAAGCATCTTACTCACTGACTCGATTACACCTGTCCTCAAACAATTACATCCTGAAGGTCAATATTGTATAGGTCAGGACTTAGGTATTTACTGGCGCTTGACAGACCCGCCAGAACGAGGCGCAGAAGCACCAGATTGGTTTTATGTAGGAAATGTACCGCCCTTGCTCGATGGACAAACACGGAGGTCTTATGTACTGTGGCAAGAATTTATTGCCCCTTTGATTGCCTTGGAATTTGTCTCTCTTGATGGTAGTGAGGAGCGAGATAAAACCCCTTGGAAGGGGAAATTTTGGATTTATGAGCAAGTAATTCATCCGGCTTTTTATGGCATTTATGAAGTTAAGAAAGCCACTGTGGAAATGTACGAATTAATTGGTGGGCAATATCAGTTATTAACAGCAAATGAGCGCGGACATTATCCTATTAAGTCCTTGGGAGTTGAATTAGGTATTTGGCATGGAGTTTATCAAAACGCCCAATTACCCTGGTTACGTTGGTGGGATTTGCAAGGTAATTTGTTGTTGACTGGTGAGGAAAGAGCCGAACAGGAATCCCAACGGGCTGAACGAGAATCCGAACGGGCTGAACAGGAATCCGAACGGGCTGAACAGGAAAGACAAAGAGCCGATCGCTTGACTGCTCAATTGCGTAGACGCAAAGCGGCTTGTCGTTAGACATCGCTCGGCATTGAACCAGAAGTCTAAGTCTTTGGCTGATTTGTATGAGAAAAACCCCTATTGATTTGTATCGTATGGGAAATGCGACTTCTTCGAGAATAGATAATATTCGTTTACAAGATATTGAAACTTACGAAGAAGATGGTGATATGTGGGTTATTGCAGTAATCAGAGTAAAATTAAATGCACGTTATTAGTCGCAGAATTCTACGGGAATTTTGTGAGGCACACGCAGATGCAAGGGAAGCACTTTATGATTGGTATAGGATAGCAACTAAAGCTGAATGGAAAAATCTGCTTGAAGTTCAGGCTATTTATCCAAAAGCAGAAGCAGTTGGTAACTTCACCGTGTTTAATATTAAAGGAAACAACTACCGTTTGATTGCTGATATTGTTTACAAAACTCAAAGAATCTATATTAAATATGTCCTAACTCACGCTGAATATGATAAGGATAAATGGAAAAATGACCCGTATTTTTAATCCGGAATCTTATGGTAAATTGCTAGCCGAGTATCAGCCAAAAATAATTACCACGGAAGCAGAAAACGAACAAGCGATCGCACTCGCATTAACTTTAGAACATCGTCCCAATCGTACACCAGAAGAAGAGATGTTGTTGCAACTGTTGGTGACATTAATTGAGCAGTTTGAAGAAACCCATTACCCAATCCTCCAAGGTACACCCAATTCGATGTTAGTGCATCTGATGGACGCACGCGATACTACAACCGAAACATTAGCTGAGGTAATTGGTTCATTGGAAATTGCCTTGCAAATTGTTAATGGCGATCGCACCATTAGTAAAACTCAAGCACAAGCGTTGGCGGACTATTTTAATGTAGATATCAGTTTATTTACCTAGCTTATCTTTCATAACAACGCTCTTCAAACCAGCGCTTGGTATTGAGCCGGAAATTTAATATTTTGGTATAACGCTCTTAAAACCAGTAACTACGCAAATATATTTTTATACTTTTAAAAATATATTTCTAAATATTTTTACATAGATTAAGCATGAGGAATCAGGGCGATCGCAGGGAATCTTCATGAGCGAAGCGAGATAAAGGCGCAACGAGCTTCGCAAAAATTAAATAGGAGTTCGATATTGCAATCAAGCGAGAAGCGCGATATTAAATTCGGGCAGTCGTTTATTGAATTCGGGCGGTCGTTTATTGAATTCGGGCGATCGTTTATTGAATTCGGGCGGTTGTTTATTGAATTCGGGCGGTCGTTTATTGAATTCGGGCAATCGTTTATTGAATTCGGGCGGTCGTTTATTGAATTCGGGCGATCATTTCTTGAATTCGGGCGATCGTTTCTTGAATTCGGGCGATCATTTCTTGAATTCGGGCGATCGTTTCTTGAATTCGGGCGGTTGTTTATTGAATTCGGATAACTGTCACTAAATTCACGTAATAAATATAATATTTTTTGTATTAAATATTTTAAATACTACTGAATATTGCGGGTGTTAACCAAACTTCGGCGGGTTTCAGTCCCCGGCTGAGATAATTGGTTCCTTGGAAATTGCCTTGCAAATTGTTAATGGCAATTCTCCTTTGGAGACGCTTCGCGATCACACCATTAGTAAAACTCAGGCAGAAGCGTTGGCTGACTATTTTAATGTAGATATTAGTTTATTTACCTAGCTTATCTTCCATAACAAGGCTCTTAAAACCAGCGCTTGGTATTGAGCCGGAATATTTAATATTTTGGTATGAGATTAAAGGTGCGTAGACGCGCAGCGGCTTGTCCTTAGACATCGCTTCTCTACTTGATACAACAGCTACAAAATCTTTTGCCGATTAGCTTCAGATGATAAGGCTATGAACCTGTATTAAAAATTCTATGTCCTAACCATCCCAAACCCAAGCCTAGACTAGAAGTGCTAGCTAAAATTAAAAAAGTATGAACTTTGCTAAAAGATTTTCGTAATTCATTTCCAGCTATAGCTATAGCCCAAGCTACAGCCCCAGCCAAAACCCAAGCACCAGCCCAAGCGCCAACCCAAGCGCAAGCCCAAATCCAAGTCACAGCCCAAGCCACAGCCCAAGCGCCAGCCCAAGCTACAGCCCAAACACAAGCCCAAGCCACAGCCCAAGCCCAAAGTATGTACGAAGCGTTAGACGCGGCTAATAAGTACCCTATCAATAGGTAACTTAATAATACAAAAGTTAAGCAGCCCCAGGCAATAATTTTAGGTGATTTAGTAGCTGCTTTACCTGGATTTGCCTTTAAGTTTAGGTTGGTTTTGGGACGAACAACTTTTTTTCTATAGACATATCTGCGAATTAACTTCAAAGCCTTATAACTCAAGGGTGGAGGCGTTACTTTTGGTGCTTCTAACATTGCCAACCACACCTGCATCGACTGAGGGCGGTCTTTTGCCTCCAGCGCCATACCCTTGAGAATTGCTTGATTTAATCTCTCACTGATGCCTGAATTAATTTGTCTAGGTGGAGTCAGGGAGGTATTCTCTAGCTTGCGAGCCAGAGAAGTTGTAGGGGATTGACCCGTCACTCCATAATAGAGTGTGGCAGCCAGACAGTAAACATCGACCGTTGGCTCCCGGCTGCCTCTAGTCATCTGTTCATAAGGTGCAAACCCATGATTACCCGCATTGCCTGTTGAACTCAAAGTTTTAGGCACAAGTTCTTTGGCAATGCCAAAATCAATCAGAACTGCTTTGCCATTACTCCCCAGCATGATGTTTCCAGGGTGAGCATCTCGGTGTACTAGCCCTGCTTGATGCACTACTACTAACGCTTCCCCAATTTGACGGATACAGGGCACAATCTCTACTTCTGGTAACGCTCCCCTGCGTCTCAGTGCCTCAAACAAATTTTCTCCTGGTACAAAATCCATCACCAAGCAGTGGATAGCACCTTCTATAAAGAAGTCAATCACTCCCACAATATGAGGATGTGGATCTTCAGATAAACGTGCTAGTGTCCGCCCTTCTTGGATAAATCGCTCTACGTACTTGTTATAATCCGGGTCATGGCTGAGATATTCATTGGGTGTTTTAATGACAACTGTCTTGTTTAGCTCAATATGCAATGCCTTATAAGTAATTCCGAATCCCCCCTGTCCCAAGACTTTCTCAATTACATATTTGCCAGCTTGTAATCTTTCTCCAGCTATCCAAGGCATGAACACCTCTAATTAATTCATAATTCGTAATTCGTAATTAAAACACTTTAAAAAAGCTGGACATGGGTGTTTTATATGACTTAACTGTGTTTCACAAATAATACAGTTTTGCAGAATTTTGTACAACACAATGAAAGTTTAGCTATATCTACAGGCTTTTGGTAGATGAGGGACTAGGAGACGGTGACGGTTGATTGGAAGATGGAAATAGGTGGAAAATAGGAATCCAAGGAGCTATACCTGCAAGTAAGGTTCCTATAGCTGCAATCGTAGCTATCACCACTCCCCAAAACTGGATTTTTCGCTCCCAATTTGACTTGGTATTAGATGGTACAATTACTGAGGGCTGGGAGTTTTCCGCAGTCAACCCTAAAGAATCGAGCCATTCTCGCATTGATTGCGATCGCTCCTTCGGATCTAGCTTCATACCTGTTAAAATTGCGCGGTTTGTGCGATCGCTAACCTGATTATTCCAATCTTTAGGTTCCACTAAACGAGCGTTGTCAATCTTACGTTTCAGCGCACTGACGGGTGTTTTTCCAGTTAAAAGTACATATAAAGTAGCTGCCAGTGAATAAATATCGCTATAAGCCCCAGTTGGTATACTTTGAGCGTAAAGCTCAGGGGGTGTAAATCCTTCAGAAGTTTCCTTCGTTCGGTTTGTGGTTAAGATATGGTCAAAATCCAAAGCTAAACCAAAGTCGATTAGCACTGCTTCAGGTTGTCCATCTCGCACCCGCAAAAAGATATTTCCTGGATGCACATCCCGATGAATCAACCGATTTTCATGCACTACTATCAAAGCTTCCCCTATTTGCTGAATGTAGCGTAGTGCTTCTTGTTCTGAAAGTATTTGTTGACGACGATCAGCCAAACTCACCCCGTCCACATATTCCATTACTAGACACCAATGCTCTCCTTCCTTGAAGGGTTGTGCAACCTGTACAATATGCTTATGCTTACATAGAGTAAGTTTTACCGCCTCTTGCCAAAACATCGTCTCTAAACGTTCGCGCTCTTGCTGGGTAAGGGACTTGAGCAAGTCATCATTTAAGGTTTTAATGACTAAGCGATCGCTATTATTATTTCTCACCAAATAAGTAATGCCAAAGCGTCCTCTTCCCAACTCTCTTTCAATAGTGTATTTTCCACCTTGCAAGCGATCGCCTTTTACCCAAGCCATGTTTGCAACTCCCAAAATGCTTAGATTAATTCTCACACAAGTAAATTTTGACAAGCTAAGTTAGCTTTAACAAAGAGAGCGATATTTGTCTTGAAAAGTTCACATCGGCGGAAGCCGCCGCTACGACGCGCTACGCCTACGCTTTTTTCTCCCACACCCTAAAATTGCTAAAGTGAAGTCTAGAAACGGTTTTCACACTGCATAACTTTTATGACTACTGTCACCTTAGAGCTACCTGAAGAAATATTCTCTGCCCTGCGCCTGTCACCTAATGAGTTTGTCCGTGAATTGCGTTTGGCTGCGGCCATCCACTGGTATGGACGCGGTGAAATTTCCCAAGAGAAAGCAGCTAATATCGCCGATTTAGATAGAACAGATTTTCTCCTGGCTCTATCCCGTGAACAAATCGATGCCTTCATTGTTGATTTTGATGACTTACAACGGGAATTAGAACGTGGCTGAACCACCTGTAATTAATGCTTCACCTCTCATATTTTTGTCTAGAAGTAGTTTCCTGGATTTGTTGCAGTTATTGGGTGAAGAAGTTTTAGTTCCATCAGCCGTAGCTGTTGAAATTCAGCAAAGAGGCACAGAAGACCCAACTGTTGCAGCACTTTCACAAACAAACTGGTTAACAGTTGTAGAAGCACCTGCAACTCCTGAGATTATCCAATCTTGGGATTTAGGTAAAGGCGAATCATCTGTTTTGACTTGGGCGTATACTCACCCTGGTACAGAAGCAATTATGAATGATCTTGCGGCTCGTAGATGTGCAGCAGTACTGGGGATTCCTGTGCGAGGAACACTAGGTATAGTTTTGACAGCAAAGCAACGTGGCAAAATAACAATGGCACGACCAATTATAGAGAATTTACGCTCATCAGGAATGTATCTTTCTGACCGTGCGATCAATCAAGCACTGGCATTAGTTGGCGAGTAGTAAGCGATCGCCCTATCTCCTCTTCCACTGCTAAACTAAAAAACAACCCTTACATCCTGCAAAGGTAGCCTTATGACCTCTGCAACCGATCCATCCACCGCCCTCACCCCGTTTCCAGACCATACACAGCTTCCTGAGTCTGATGGTACTTTCGTGAAAAACTTTCAGGAACATCCCCAAAGCATTCTCCTAACAGACTCGATTAAACCGATATTGGAAAAACGTCATCCTGATGGGCAATACTGTATTGGTCAAGATAGCGGTATCTACTGGCGGATCACTGACCCTCCAGAAAAAGGCGCAGAAGCTCCCGACTGGTTTTATGTAGGGAATGTACCACCTACTTTGAATGGACAAACGCGCAGGTCTTATGTACTCTGGCGAGAGTTTATTGCCCCATTGATTGCATTAGAATTTGTTTCTGGGGATGGTAGTGAAGAAAGAGATAAAACTCCTTGGAAGGGGAAATTTTGGATTTATGAGCAAGTGATTCGTCCTCCCTTCTACGGCATTTATGAAGTTAATAAAGCCAGCGTAGAAGTCTATGAATTAATTGGTGGACAATATCAGTTATTAACAGCGAATGAACGCGCACATTATCCCATACATCCTTTAGGAGTTGAGTTAGGGATTTGGCAGGGACAATATCAGAATATGGAATTACCTTGGCTACGCTGGTGGGATTTGCAAGGTAATTTGTTGTTGACTGGTGAGGAAAGAGCCGATCGCTTGACTGCTCAATTGCGATCGCTCGGCGTTGAACCAGAAGCCTAATATTTTTGGACTGTGGGTTATGGCAAGAGTTACTGACACAAGACACCGATCGCTTAAACAAGTTTGTCAGAGCTTTGCTGCTTAAAATTTTCCGATGGCCCCACATTTGCAATTTCATAGCCAGTGGGATAGCTGGGGATAGGAGAGTCAATATAAAAATTAGGATGATTTCGAGGTGGGAATAACCGGATTAATTTGGCTCGGATTTTTAGTAGACTTACCATAGCCGATCGCAGCAGTGGTGAGGGATAGGGAAAACCAAAGGCATTGAGCATTGTGTCATCCAGTAAAGCGTAGATACCTGGTTTGATGGAAGAACGCATCCACGAAGGAAACCAACTCAAAAATAAATCGCGTGTAGCTTCCCCAACTCGACAATTTGTATCGGAATAGCAAAAGTTTTGGCCTTCGTAGTCAAGGTTATAGCGCTCCAATTCTTCGTAGGTTTCAGGGATATTCTGAATCTGCATTTGCTTACCTACTTCTCGCCAGAAGTAAAAAGACGCTAATTTTTCTTGTTCGCACATCAGCCGCCAACCAAACCGCGCATTCCAGCGGATAGGCTCGAAAATGAAAGTTGAAAGTACATACAGGAAATCAGTGCATTCATGCGTTGCAGGGCTTGTTTGCCGCGATCGCTATCATAGCCCCACTTAATCATCTCTCCAACAATTATTGACGTATCATCGTAGCGTTTTTGCGGACAATGAGTAAATTCTCCTGTCTGATTCAGCAATTTAGAGATACTAGGAACGCAATAAGTTCGCATCAAAGCAACTTCGAGCGATCGCGTCATATCCCAAGGAAACTCATAGCCATTCATTAAGTTATAAATCCGGCAATGATCTTGCACTGGATCAAGTTGCTGAATTAGGTGAAAATTTTTATAACGATTGAGAAGCATCTGAAATTTCTCTGTATAAATTCAGTTATTTATTGACATCCAGCAACCGCGAAGTTTCTAACCGACTCATCCACTTCTCTAAATAAACTCGATTACCTTTCTCCTCATTTGGATCTTTAGTATCCAAAGGATAAGGCATCAGTCCCAAAATCGTTGCTGTTGTCACGCAAAACATCGATTTTTGGAAACTCATGCAAATTTGTACCCGCAAATCATCTTCACCCCGAAGACTGCGACGATAAATTTCGTGCAAATACTCTGGAAGATAATGACGCATATCCTGCATTAACAAGGTGGGAGGAATACCTGCACCGCCAATAGGCAAAGGATCGGCATACAATGCGCCATATTGAAATCGAGTTTGATCTGGGGGAATTTGATAACCTTGGGCGTTGTATGAAACTGTACCGTGGAAAGGAGTTCCCCGGAAGAATACTGCTTCTACATAAGGTATTGCTGTATCTGCTAAGAAGGTCAAACCAACGCTTTTGGGAATGATTTCATAGACCTCACCCCGAATTTTGACGGCGTAGGTAATTGGGTTTGATGCATTTGCCACTAACCCTGCTTTAATGTGTTCTACAACTTGGGGAATCGATTTGATTTCGCCTCGATCATAGCGGTCTGATAAGTTGAGGAACATATCAGCCATGACTCGCCAGAATTGACCTAAACCGGTGTAGTAAGCAGAGACGCGCAATTGTTCTGTTAAAAAATCTGGAAACAGTTGGTTAATACCCAGAATTAAAGGATTATTTTTAAACTTTGCGGTGATAACAGCTTGCGCTCTTTCTTTAAATTCATTTGTATCTAAATACGTATCTAGTCCACCGCCACCGTGCCACATCATGCCTTTCATGCAATACTCGGCATATTCAAAATTAATTCGGTCATGCCACCAGTGACGGAGTAATTTCTGAAAATAAACCTCTCCATTAAAGTATTTAAAAAATGGGAAAAATATTAAAAACTGATGCTCGGCAATATAGTTAAGATTTTTTGAGTAGGCATCTAAAACTACGCCATAGCTTTTAAGAATACCAACAACTTCTAGCACATTTTCTGGACTGTCGGGGACTAATGCATCTCCTTTTTGCAAACGTTCAATATACTCAGCTAAGGGATTGTGAACCGCTTTCTTTTTAATAGTTACCATTGCTATCTCTCCAAAAACTTTAGGAATTAGGGCATTGGGCATTGGGCATGGGGCATTGGGCATTGGAAAGAGGCAGAGGGGCGGCGTGCAGGGAACAGAGGGGGAATTCTTCTCCCTTGCTCCCAGCTAATAGCTCCCCTGCTTCTTCCCCATTCCCCATTCCCTACTCCCTAATCCCTAGTCCCCATTGCTTTATCCAAGGACACTGCTACTACTACGTTTTGGCTATTCACCATTGCTGTAATTGTTGGTTCAGTCCAGCGTGCTAACCAACCAGGTTGAATGCCGAAAATCACAATCAGCACAGCTAAAATTGCAGCTGGGCCGCGATCGCTCCAATACACCCGTGGTAAGTTGGTAACTTGTGCAGACAAGCGTCCAAAAAAGGCACGGTTGAGAAGTATTAGGAAGTAAACCGCAGTTAAGCCTGTACCAATCATTGATAGCAGCGTTTGCACTGGAAAAACTGGGAAACTGCCCCGAAAAACGATGAATTCGGAAATAAACCCCAGCATTCCCGGTATCCCAGCGCTGGCCATAACTCCCACAACAATCAAGCTACCAATTACGGGCATACCCCGTTCTGGATTCAGCAGCCCTTGGAGGACTTCTAAATCACGGCTTCCGGCTTTTTTATACACAACCCCCACCAGTAAAAACAGCATGGCGGAAATCAAGCCGTGGCTAATCATCTGCATAACAGCACCCAACACGCTTAATGGTGTGGAAGCTGCCGCCGCTAAAAGTACGTAGCCCATGTGTCCAATAGAACTGTATGCCACCATTTTTTTCATATCGGTTTGAGCGATCGCGCAGGATGCACCATACAGTACACTTACTACTGCCCAAGTTGCTAACCAAGGAGCCACATAAGCCCAAGCTTCTGGTAACAAGTTCATGCCAAACCGCAGTAAGCCATAAGTTCCCAACTTCAACAACACTCCAGCCAACAGCACAGAAATTGGTGTGGAAGCTTCAACGTGAGCATCTGGCAACCAAGTATGGAAGGGAACCAAGGGTATTTTAATCCCGAAACCTACCAAAATCCCTGCTAGCAGTAAAAGCTGTGTCGCTAGAGGTAGAGTCGTAGGGTTCAAGGTTGCTAGTGCAAAGCTAGAGGAACCACTCAGCCAAACCATGCCGAGAAAACTTGCCAAAATCAAGATTCCCGAAACGGCAGTATAAATGAGAAATTTTGTTGCAGCATAACCCCGCTTTTCCCCACCCCAAATGGCTATCAACAGATATAGCGGGATTAGTTCCAATTCGTAAAACAAGAAAAATAGCAGTAAATCCTGTGCCAGAAAAGCTCCAGTCACCCCAGCGCTCAATAATAATATCAAAGAGTAATAAAACTTAGGACGCTGTAGGGATTCATCGCTGCTGTAGATGGCAATGCAAGTTAACAATCCATTCAAAACCAGCAGTGGCAAAGATAAACCATCTATTCCCAGGTTATAGTTCAAGCCTAAGACATCTATCCAAGGCAGAGACTCGGCAAACTGTTGAGTGATTTGCCCTGGATGGAACTGAATTGCTAGTATGATTGTCCACAAGAAAGCAATACTGGCAAAGACTAAAGCCACCCCACGGGCGAATTTACCATTGATGCCAGAGGGCGAGAAACCAATTAAAGCTGCGCCGATTAATGGCACTAGAATTAACACACTAAGCATAGACGGAATTCAGGTTAGGGGAGCAGGGGAAGCAGGGGGAGCAGGAGGAGCAGGGGAAGCAGGGGAAGCAGGGGAAGTAGGGGGAGAGTAAAAACTTTTAACTCCTGTACAGACGCGATTAATCGCGTCTCTACTCCTAACTCCTGTACAGACGCGATTAATCGCGTCTCCTAACTCGCTTAAAAAGGTAATTTATCTAGTAAACCAGATGACCAGCTGATGAATAAACCCAAGACGCTGACGACCGCTAAGATGGTCAACATATAGCCCTGAGATTGCCCAGAAATGCTGTACTTTAAAGTTTGTCCGCCGAGAATCGTCGCAAAGCCAACCAAGTTTACTAGACCATCGACTAAATAGCGATCGCTCCAAGCAGAGATTTTAGATAGCAGTGCGACTGCACCCACTACCGTTACCCGATAAACTCGGTCAATATAAAAATCATAACCTAACAAGTCCTGCACAAATCTCCACGCCAAGATTCTGGATCTTGACCAAGCTTTGTGTAAATGAACTGTAGACCCTACACCTACCCCCACCACGGTAGAAATAAACAACGCTAACGCTACATACCAATTAATACTTTCCCAATCTGGTAGCAAGTACCATTGCTGTAGCATCAAAGGCACAAGCAGAGTCAAGACTGTGAGAATCACCATTGGTAAGGCCATTTGCCAACCAACTTCTGGGGTGCGACGGGTTTTTTGTTGTGGTTTACCCCAGAAAACTAATCTGAATACTCTGGTCAAGTTTAATGCTGTTAAGCCATTGACTAATAATAAAACCCCAATTACCCAAGGGCTAATATTCACAAAACCGTCAGCCCATGCTAACATTGCCCAAAAGCTTCCTAGTGGTAGCAGTGTTACCATTCCGGCTGCACCGACAATAAAAGCAGTAGTTGTGGCTGGCATCCTTGACCACAGACCGCCCATTTCTGTTAAGTCTTGGCTTTGGGTAGTCAAGATTACTGAACCGGAACTCATGAATAATAATGCTTTAGCGATCGCATGAGTTAACAGCAACATCAAGGCTACACCCCCCTGCTGTAACCCCACCGCCAAAAACACTAAGCCCATGTATGCACTGGTGGAATGAGATAGCGATCGCTTAATGTCAATTTGAGCTATGGATACTAATGTCGCCCCAATTGCTGTCACCGTTCCCATTACTACTAATACATTCAAGGCAACTGGCGACAGGGCTAACAATGGTTGTAGTTTATAGAGCAAATAAGCACCACCAGCTACTACTAGTGAGTTTCTCATTACCGAGGCGGGGTTGGGCCCTTCCATTGCCTCATCCAACCAAAGATGCAGGGGAAATTGAGCGCATTTACCAGCAGGCCCAGCAATTAACGCCAACCCTAGCAATGTTGATGCCATTGGGCTTAAATTAGCCGTTTGCGCCCACTCATATAAATTTGAAAAGTTCAAACTGCCGGCTAAGGTGGAAAGTGTCACCACTCCCATCAGCAGCAACAAGTCTCCCACCCGTTTGGTTAAAAACGCATCCCGCGCTGCTGTCACTACTAGCGGTTGAGCATACCAGAATCCCACCAGCAAGTAAGTCGAAAGCGTCAGCACTTCCAAAAGGCCATAGCTGAAAAACAAAGAATCACTGATTGCTAAAGCACTCAGCGCTGCTTCAAAAAATCCTAGCAGCGCAAAAAAACGCGCCAACGACCAGTCTTTTTCCATGTAACCCAGAGCGTAAACTTGTGCAAGTAAGCTTAACCCTGTAATTAAAACTGTTGCCCCAATGCTGACTGCCGAAAGTTCCAAGGCAAAAGATAAGTCTAAATCAGCAGCTTTAAACCACGTCACCAGTAACTTTTCTGGTTCTCTATCCCAGATAATGTTAAATACAAACAGGCTATGGGCAAAAGCCAAAACGGTCGTCAACAAGTTTATGTATGCCGCAGGTCTTGGCCCTGTTCGCTGAATTATTCCTATTCCCCACGGCAACGTCAAAATTGCGCCTAATAAGCTATATAAAGGCACAAACCAACTTGTTGAAAATAGAAATTGATGCATTTAAATTCACCTTGACGACTCAGCCTTAATTTTAAAAAAGCTTTTATACAATTATTTATTTTACAAAATTAATTTAGTAGAAATATCAATATTTTTTTTACTCTTGTTTCAACTAAATTCTCATAAGTATTTTTACTTTTCTTTACCCTATTAAACTTCGATAAAATATAACTTTACATAGGTTAAAGCATTTACTTGCTTTAACCTCACCTTTGTTTTTACATTTTTATTTCTACTTTGAACAAACTACTTTATACGATATATTTGGAAAAATTATATATTTTTCACTTAGTCCTTGTACATATAGCAAAAATTGGCAGAACCTAGACACAGCATAAGATATAGCCGCTTGTCGTCCCTCCCCAGATAAAATTACCCTTGGTTATGAATGTCGTTTTGTAAATGTGATAAAGAAATTATAAAGCATAAGTGGCTCCTCTAGGAATCAGTGAACTTTAATTGCTCAGGAGGACAGATAAATTTTTGTTAAGTTTTTTAAAACTTTCTTATCATAAACTATTATAGTAATTTATATTGCCAGGAAGGCCAACCTTTCCTATGCTTAATTTGGAAGTGTTTTCTTAGCTATTAAGATCAAGCTCTCCCCGTCAAAAATTTTAAGCGACAGTACAGATTGGATTAATATTGTAGGAGTTCTGCGATGCCAATTGCAGTTGGGATGATTGAAACGAAGGGCTTTCCAGCAGTAGTGGAAGCTGCTGATGCGATGGTGAAAGCCGCCCGTGTGACTTTAGTAGGGTATGAAAAAATTGGTAGCGCTCGCGTCACCGTGATAGTTAGGGGAGATGTATCGGAAGTACAAGCTTCCGTAGCTGCTGGGGTTGAAGCGGCGAAAAGAGTAAATGGTGGTGAAGTGTTATCCACTCACATTATTGCTCGTCCTCACGAAAACCTAGAATACGTATTGCCGATACGTTACACAGAAGCTGTGGAACAGTTCCGTACCTAAAAGCTGTTTAAACAAAGTAATTAACACTCTTTACCTTTTTGAGCATCGCTTTCTTTTGTCCAGGGCTAAAAACTTTAAATAGGGATTAAAATCTAATGTCAATTGCAGTGGGAATGGTTGAAACGCTAGGCTTTCCAGCAGTAGTGGAAGCTGCTGATGCAATGGTGAAAGCTGCCCGTGTTACTCTAGTAGGCTATGAAAAAATCGGTAGTGGTCGAGTTACCGTGATTGTTCGGGGTGATGTGTCGGAAGTGCAAGCTTCCGTAGGCGCTGGTGTTGAATCAGTGAAGCGAGTCAACGGCGGACAAGTGCTGTCTACTCACATCATTGCTCGTCCTCACGAAAACTTGGAATACGTCCTACCAATTCGTTATACCGAAGATGTAGAGCAATTCCGGGAAAATGTGAATGCAATTCGTCCTTTCGGTAGAAGACCGTAATTAAAGAATGCAAGTCGCCAAAGTTCGCGGCACAGTAGTTAGCACACAAAAAGATCCAAGTCTTCGAGGTGTCAAACTACTGTTGTTACAATTAGTGGATGAAGACGGCAACATCCTGCCACAATACGAGGTAGCAGCAGATATTGTGGGAGCAGGAGTAGATGAGTGGGTACTTGTCAGTCGTGGCAGTGCCGCTCGTCAAGTTATTGGCAATGAACAGCGACCATTAGATGCAGTGGTAGTAGCGATCATAGATACTATTCACGTTGAAGATCGCCTAATTTACAGCAAAAAAGATCAATATCGATAAGTCATTAGTCATTTAGTCATTAGTCACTTGCTCTCGACAAAAGGCAAATGATAAAGGACAAATGACAAATGACAAGTGACAATACAGGAGGAATCTCGAAATGGCAGTCCGCAGCACGGCGGCACCTCCAACCCCGTGGTCGAGGAATTTAGCTGAAGCCCAAATCCATGAAACAGCCTTTGTGCATCCGTTCTCCAATCTGATTGGGGATGTACATATAGGTGCAAATGTAATCGTTGCTCCGGGGACTACGATTAGAGCGGATGAAGGCACACCTTTTTATATTGGTGAAAATACTAATATTCAAGATGGTGTAGTGATTCATGGCTTGGAGCAAGGTCGAGTAATTGGCGATGATCAAAATAAATACTCGGTGTGGGTAGGTAAAAACAGTTGCATTACCCACATGGCTTTAATTCACGGACCAGCTTATGTAGGAGATAATTCCTTCATTGGCTTTCGCTCTACGGTGTTTAATGCCAGGGTAGGTGCAGGTTGCATCGTGATGATGCACACTTTGATTCAAGACGTAGAAATCCCCGCAGGTAAGTATGTACCTTCGGGAGCGATCATTACCAATCAGCAGCAAGCTGACCGCTTGCCAGATGTGCAAGATCAGGATAAGGACTTTGCTCATCATGTGGTTGGGATTAATCAGGCGCTGCGAGCTGGTTATCTTTGTGCTGCGGATAGCAAATGTATTGCACCAATTCGGGATGAGAACACTAAATCTTATATAGGTAATGGTGTTACTGTTTTAGAGCTAGAAAGGAGTAGTGAAGTGTCGAGCAATAGCTTGGGTGCAGAAACAATAGAGCAGTTGCGCTATCTATTGGAACAAGGGTATAAGATTGGTACAGAACACGTAGACCAGAGACGGTTCCGCACGGGTTCTTGGACTAGTTGCCAACCAATTGAACCGAGATCCATCGGTGAAGCGATCGCAGCATTAGAAAGCTGTGTAACAAGCCATAGCGGCGAGTATGTCCGGCTGTTTGGTATTGACAAAGATAGACGACGTGTGTTAGAAAGCATCATCCAACGCCCGGATGGTGATGTTAAACCAGCTACCAATTTTAAGGCTCCGGCTAGTAGTCATAGCAATGGCAGCTACAGCAGTAGCTACAGCAGTAATGGTAATGGTAACGGCTCTAGCAGTGGTAAAGTCAATGGCGAAACTGTAGAGCAAATCCGCCAACTTTTGGCAGGTGGTTACAAAATTGGCATGGAACACGTAGACGAGCGCCGTTTCCGCACTGGTTCCTGGACTAGCTGCAAGCCAATTGAAGCAACTTCTATAAATCAAGTAATTTCCGGCTTGGAAGAATGTATAGAAAGCCATCAAGGCGAGTATGTGCGTTTAATCGGCATTGATACCAAAGCCAAACGACGGGTATTAGAGAGCATAATCCAACGTCCAAATGGTCAAGTAACCTCCTCTGGTAGTCAGAAATCATTTACTAGCAGTGGGGCCTCTGCTAATGCTACGGCGACAGTTACTAGCAACCGTTTGAGTACAGAAGTGGTAGACCAACTCCGGCAATTATTGGCCGGTGGGTATAAAATTAGCCTTGAACACGTAGATGAACGACGGTTCCGTACAGGTTCCTGGACTAGTACTGGTCAGATTCAAGCCTCCTCAGAAAGAGAAGCGATCGCAGCCGTAGAAGGACACCTTGGCGAATATCAAGGGGAATATGTACGCTTAATTGGTATTGACCCCAAAGCCAAACGGCGGGTATTAGAAACAATTATCCAACGTCCAAATGGTCAAGTAGCCTCCTCTGGTAGTCAGAAATCATTTACTAGCAGTGCGCCTTCTGCAACAGCAACAGCAACAGCTACCAGTACCCGCTTGAGTACTGAAGTTGTAGACCAACTCCGACAATTATTGGCTGGCGGCTCTAAAATTAGCCTTGAACACGTAGACCAACGGCGGTTCCGTACAGGTTCCTGGACTAGTACCGGTCAAATTCAAGCCTCCTCAGAAAGAGAAGCGATCGCAGCCGTAGAAGGACACCTTGGCGAATACCAAGGGGAATATGTGCGCCTAATTGGTATTGACCCCAAAGCCAAGCGTCGGGTATTAGAAACGATTATCCAACGGCCTTAAAAAGTTAGGAGTTAGGAGTTAGGAGTTAGGAGTTAGAAGTTGAAAAAAATTGTTAATTCATAACTCTAAACTTAAAATTTATAACTTCTTACTTTTAATGAACTCCTAACTCCTCACTTATAACTCCTAACTCTCTATTTTCCGGCTTCCGAGGTTAAAATTTCCATGTCTGTGCCGCTACTGCGCCTCAGCAATAACTTTGATTCTTATATTAGTGGTGAGGTGACTATTCATCCAAGCGCAGTACTTGCACCTGGGGTGATCCTCCAAGCGGCTGTGAACAGCAAGATCATCATTGGGCCAGGGGTCTGTATTGGGATGGGAGCAATTCTCCAAGTCCATGAAGGAACCCTAGAGGTACAAGCAGGCGCAAACTTGGGAGCCGGTTTTTTGATGGTTGGCAAGGGCAAAATTGGAGCAAATGCTTGCATTGGTTCGGCAACAACAGTTTTTAACTGTTCAGTTGAACCTGGACAAGTAATTGCGCCTGGTTCAATTTTAGGAGACACCAGTCGGCAAGTTGCTCAAACCAAGCAACCAGAATCATCCACGAATAACCCTACGGCTACAAGTGCGCCACCGCAGAAGGAAGAGAAAAATGGCTCAGGGGGAGGTAAGGAAAAAGAAGTTTCCTCAACTAAATTCTCAGCTTCAGCTTTTGTGGATTTCAAACAAAATAAGTCGATTTCTTATTTTAAATCTCCCGCCACTCCAGAAAGCCAGTCTCCTCCCGTAGAAGAACCCGCCAATGATGTTGACTTGACCTTGCAACAATCCGCCCAAGAGTCTACAGAACATGACTCAGACCCCAATCAGCTAACCACAGAATCTGCTAACGGTTTCGGGACTCAAATTTATGGGCAAGGGAGCATACACAGGCTGTTGACTACATTGTTTCCCCATAGACAATCCTTGAGCGACCCAAACTCTGACGATTAGTCCGAGTAAGTGTTAATTGTAAGTTGTCAGCTTTGTGATTATCTGGGAAAGTTCATAATGGAAACATCTAATCAACGGTCTATGAGTACCATGCATGGAGCGAGTAGTCAAGAAACCTTTCAGGACACTGCTTTGGGTTTAGTTTCTACCCGCAGCTTTCCAGCAATAGTTGGGACGGCGGATATGATGCTCAAATCAGCAGGAGTTCACCTAGTTGGGTATGAAAAAATTGGTGGCGGGCATTGTACTGCGATCATCCGAGGTGGAATTGCTGACGTGCGTCTTGCGGTAGAATCTGGTGTCCAAACGGCTGAACAGTTTGGTCAGTTGGTTTCTAGCTTAGTGATTCCCCGACCTTATCCCAACCTAGATATAGTACTTCCCATCACAACCCGTTTTACTAAATTGATGGAAGAGGGGAATTACAGCCGTCTGAGTAACCAAGCAATTGGTTTGGTAGAAACGCGAGGATTTCCGGCGATGGTAGGAGCATGTGATGCCATGCTTAAAGCTGCTGATGTTCATTTGGCAGCATACGAAAAAATTGGTGGGGGATTGTGTACAGCGATTATTCGGGGTTCCGTAGCAAATGTAGCAGTAGCAGTGGAAGCAGGGATGTTTGAGGCAGAACGCATTGGGGAATTAAATGCAGTAATGGTAATTCCCCGACCGCTAGATGAAATGGAGCAAACTTTGCCATTAGCAAGCTGCTGGATAGAAGAACGCGAACCGTTAAACTTGCCAGTGAATATTAAAGAACAAGTTGCCGAAATTGAGGTACTAAGATTACCAGATTTAACCAAACTACCGACAAAAATTGCAGAAGAATTATGGAATGATGAATGATGATAGATGAATTTGCGAAAATCATCATTCAGCATTCATCGGGAAGTGAAAGGAATCTTACGCTTTTCTTGTTGTTCTGATAATAGCTTCTTAAATCCATAAATAAAATACCTTTCTTTTAATAGAAGTAATAGAGTTTTGTCTATAATATATTAAAACTCATAACTTTCTATGAGCATCGCTATATAGGACTCGTATTTGATTTTTGAAAAAATCAATACACCCCGAAAAGGCTTCTTGCCCACTCCCTACTCCCCGCCTATCGCGCTTGTGCTGCGCTTCTCTGCGAGACGCTTTGCGAACGCGCAGCACACAAATAATTTCAAAAATCAAAGCGAACTACTATAGCATTTGCAAGTGTTCAGTAATCTAGTTTTATATTGATGAATAGCTATTTACAGGAGAACCACCTTTGAAGCAAGCGACGCTGCACCAGTTAAAGGTATTCGAGGCGGCAGCACGGCACAGTAGCTTTACTCGCGCTGCTGAGGAATTGTTTCTCACCCAACCTACCGTTTCGATGCAGATCAAGCAACTCACTAAATCTGTAGGGTTGCCATTATTTGAGCAAGTGGGGAAGCGGTTGTATCTCACCGAGGCAGGACGAGAATTATTTGCCACTTGTCGGCAGATTTTTGAAAATATAGCCCAGTATGAAATGAAGGTTGCAGATTTAAAAGGGCTAAAACAGGGACAATTACGTTTGGCAGTAATTACAACAGCAAAATATTTTATCCCACGTTTGTTAGGGCCGTTTTGCCAACTTTATCCAGGGATTGATATCTCTCTGCAAGTAACGAATCACGAACAAATCTTGGAACGGATGAATAATAATCTGGACGACTTATATATTATGAGCCAAGTTCCAGACAATATGGATGTGACTTGTGAACCATTTTTAGAAAACCCTTTGATAGTCTTTGCACCAGTTAATCATCCGTTATCCAAGGAAAAAAATATTCCGATCCAACGCCTATCTAACGAACCTTTTATTATGCGGGAACCAGGTTCAGGAACTCGTCGCGCCGTCCAAAGTCTATTTGAAGAACAAGGGGTTATAGTAAAAGTCAAGCTAGAATTGGGAAGTAACGAAGCAATTAAACAAGCGATCGCAGGTGGTTTAGGAATTTCTGTTTTATCCCGTCATACTTTACTATTAGACGCCTCAGAGTTTAGCATTTTAGATGTACAACACTTCCCCATTCAGCGAAATTGGTACATGGTTTACCCATCTGGCAAGCAGCTATCTATCGTCGCTCGTGCCTATTATGAATATCTCCTAGCTGCGGCAAAGAATTTTGTAGAGCAAAACGCTGATATTGCTTCTAGTACCCTTGAACCAACTCACGGGTAATTCATAATTACGAATTACGTTAGCGTAGCGGGGCGTAGCCCATTACGAATTACGAATTACGAATTACCTAAAGGGGTTGACGGCTAGACTGGGAAGCATTGACAATTAACCAGCAGAACCATTAAAAATGGGGGAAAACTGGCAGTGGTTAACCCGGAAATACCGTCTTGGCGCAAAACAGTACAAAGCGAGATTGTAGCTGTTACAGTGTACGCTGACAGAGCATTGGTTACACGGCGAGGTGTAGTTGATTTAACAGGAATTGAACAGGAACTAGTAATTAGCCCAGTGCCAGAGACTCTGGAAAGTGAGTCTGTTAGGGTTAGTGGTACAGGTACGGTAGGGGTGCGTTTAGTGGGAGTAAGTAGCGATCGCATCTACACCACTGAACCTGTAGCGGAACGAGTCGCACATTTGACAAGGCAAATTCAGCAACTAGAAGCAGAAAAACGCCACCTGCAAGCCCAAGTAGATGCTTTAGCATTACAGTCTAGTTTTATCGACGGGTTGCGTGAAAAAACAGAGGAACCCTTTGCACAGAGTTTGTCTCGGAAAAATCTCAGCCTTAGCGAAACTTTGGATTTTTTGAACTTTCTCGGAAGCCAGTATAGTGAGTATGCGATCGCATCTGGAGAGTGCAAAACTCAACAGCAGGAATTAGACAAACAACTGCAAGCTCTCCACACCTCATTGCAAATAATCCAAACACCCCATCCTAAAGAGAGTTTTAGCTTAGTTGTAGGAATTGAAGTTGCAGGTGAAGGCGAGTTTGAGCTAGAGGTATCATATTTGGTGAATCGCGCCAGTTGGACTCCGCTATATGACTTGCGCTTTAGCACCACCAGCGATATTGTCCATCTGAGCTACCTTGCAGAAATCACTCAAAGCACTGGCGAAGATTGGATTGGTGCAAATCTCACCCTTTCTACCGCTAAACCGGGATTAGGTACACTCCCACCCAAACTTGAACCCTGGTATATTGATGCCCCCCGTCCACAACTTTTACGACAACGACGATTTTCTGCCCAGCCACCACTCCTGCCTACCATAGCAGCCTCTGCTGGTGAAGAAAATTGGCAAGAACAAGACGAAGTTATAGAGGATAGTCTTATCCCAGCAGAAATCGTTACAGCAGAAGTATCCAAAGAAGGGAGTGTAGTTATCTTTAAATTGAATGGTGGCGGTAACATTCCCAGTGACGGCGCACCTCATAAAACTACAATTTTCAATGATGATTATCCTTGTAGCTTCGATTATGTGGCAATGCCACGCTTAGTAAGCTTTGCTTATCTGCAAGCCAATGTAAAAAATAGTCTCAACGGTGCAACTTTGTTACCAGGCAAAGCGAATATTTTCCGCGAGAATGTTTTTATTGGGACAACTCAGCTAGAAAATATTGCACCAGGGCAAGAGTTCAAACTGAACTTAGGGATTGATGAAGGTTTGAAAATTGAGCGCGATTTAGTTGAACGTCTGGTAGACAAAAGATTGATTAGCAACCAGCGTCGGATTACTTATAGTTATCGGTTGTTCATTACTAACTTATTAGAGAAAGAAGTAAATCTAGAAGTAACTGAACAATTACCAGTTAGTCGCAACGAGCAAATTAAAGTGCGTCTGAGCCGCAGCAACCCGCAAATTCAACTTGGTGAAATGGGGATTTTAGAATGGCAGTTAACTCTTCCACCCCAGGAGCGACGAGAGATATATTACCAGTTCATTGTTGAGCATCCGCCTGAATTAATGGTTGTTGGGTTAGACATTTAGATTATAAATCAATACGCTTGGGTTAAGGCTAAAACTTTTTGTCAAAGTTATTTTTTAACGAACCGCGTTCGCGCAGCGTCTCGTTAGAGAAGGACGCGTTCGCGCAGCGTCTCGAAGAGAAGGAAGAGAAAAAAGAGAAGGAAGAAATGCTTAACTGAACTGTATTGGATTTTGAGCCTAATATTGTACATTTTTCTGGTCGAGCATTTCACTTTTTAAGGTGGATCAAACAGACCATAATCCATTGAGGTAGGCACAGCGATGAGCAAGGACTTGAGGCACATTTTCTCGTTTCCATTGTGCCCCTAAATCTTTGTTCTACGGTCAACCTGTTTAACGGCAGATTCAACCGAACCAGAACCAATCAAACAAATTTGTTCAGCTTATTGATTTTCGCCCTCTTTGCAAAAACTGGGATGCTCCCCAAAAATATTGGATACAATTTATCAAAAACCCTTTGTTACAAATTAATTATATTTTTGATAACAATCATGAGTTTTATATGAGGTTTTATATGAGGTTTTATATGAGGTTTTGAACTAAGTTAAATCAAAAATAATGCCATAATAATCAGGAATACCTTAAACAAGCGCCCATATTGTCATTACGTTAGTAGATTTCTTCTTCGGATTTCCTTATTTTCACATAATTTGGTTTTATGTTGCCTACTTACTTTTGCCTCTGTTGAGATAAGGGAAGCTGACTGAGATATTGGGTATTCCTGTTCAGGATGTGCAGGTTGTAGCTTTTTCAAAACAGCAAATCGCTACCCCACAACTTAAAACATTGACGACAAACTCGGAGTAAAAGGAAACTATTGTCGAGTATATAGAGTGTGCAGGTTTTGAGAGTCAGGGAATCGCCACTCTCAAACAGGGTTCCGAGGAGGGCAATCTCACTATGACAACAGATGTGGAACAACTAGCTCTAGATTGGCGAAAGCGCTTGGCTGCGGAATATCCAGACCAAAATGAAGCTGCTAGGCAAAGTATTATTCTCTGGCTGTTGGGATCTGACTCAAAACGGTTTGATCTGTTTAACCCTAAGGAACTCGATATCGCCAAACAAGCGATGGAATATCGCTGGAGAATTTTACGTCAACGCTATTTGGGACTAGGGCGAGAACGTGCTTATCGGAACTTGATAACGCGATTGGGGAGTTTAGTAACATTACGGAATAAAATTCAGACTTGGGTTGCCCTCAGCCGCGATCGCCAGCGTAGTGTGATGGATATATTGCAAGCAGTACTCCAAGAATTACTGCAAACTGATGCCTACATGCAACAACAAATGGCTGATATTGCCAAATATACAACTGATAGACGATTGAGGGATGCTCTGCTATTTGCCAGTGTAGAAGAATATTGTCTGCGACCAATACGCAATCAACCCTTATTAGCTTATCGGTTTGTGAATTATTTGCGTCGCACTCAGCGTGGTGGCTTAACCCAAGTGCCGGGCCGTGACTTAATTAGACTGCTGTCAGAAGAAGTTCTCACAGACAACAATGACAATCGAGTTAACTTAAGCTAATGAGCATTTAAGTTGCATAAAAGCAGGGCTGGAGCCGCTTACTACAAGCTAATCAACGTGGAAAAATGAACGACGATTAGCTTAGTGGATAGTCAGGCGATCGCAGAATTTATTGAAGCATAACAGCTAGAGGAACAACTTGTGCTGCGTCAGTCAGTACAAAAAGAATTTGAAAATTATTTACAAGAAAATCTGGGAACAGACGCAGTAGAGTGGCTACAACTGTATTTACAAGGCAAATCTAAGAAGAGAGGGCCTAAAAAAACAAATTTACCAAGATATCTTTCGCACACCAGATTACTTCTAGTTTGACCCAGAAACCTTAGAATTTACAGGGTTCCATTTGCTTGATGGTGAATATCAACCCTTGGAACCCAATCCCCAAGGCTGGTTGTGGAGTCAACAGCTAGGTTTGTATTTGGGGGTTTCTCAAGAAAATTTACGTTTTTTCACTCCTGAAGCAGAACTGGTTCCAACACCGGAAGAAGTTGCACAACAGGCGAAGCAAGGTAGCGATCGCTTGGCGGCAAAACTGCGAGAATTAAATATAGATCCAGATACTATTTAACCTTTGCGCTATCTTGCTTGAGCCTGTTGGCGCGAATGCTATGGATCTTCAGGAAAAACCCATTTTGGCGGTTCCGTCATTTTTTTTCGCAGACGTTCTTGTGCCAACTCCAACATTTTGTCTAAGGGAGTCTCTTCAATAAATTTTGCAGCGGCGTCTCTAAACTCGATATTCGGGCATTTATCCCCTAAAACACACCCGTTAACACAGGCTACAGCGCAGTTAATGTTTTGCTCCACAGTAAATTCCTCTCTCTAAAAGTTATGAGCAGAGACGCGATTAATCGCGTCTGTACAGGAGTTATAATTTTCACTCCTAACTCTTTACTATCAGGCATTACCCTCCAGGTAAATTTTACCTTGCCAGTTGCCATCCCATTAGTCTAAATACTTACCATTTAGAAAGTTATCAATTATGAGTTATGATTTGGACTCCTAAGTACAGACGCGATTAATCGCGTCTCTCCTCACTCTTATGAAAGGCGCTCATGTCAGAAGTTTTTGCTACTACTGGAACTATCGCTGCGATCGCCACTGCTGTTGTCCCCCAACAGGGTAGTGTTGGGATTGTGCGGGTGTCCGGTTCTCAAGCAATGGCTCTAGCCCAAACTCTTTTTCACGCACCAGGGCGACAAGTTTGGGAAAGTCACCAGATTCTCTACGGTTACATTCGCCATCCCCGGACGCAACAACTGGTAGATGAAGCCCTGTTGCTGATTATGAAAGCCCCCCGTTCTTACACGCGTGAAGATGTGGTGGAATTCCATTGCCACGGGGGAATTATGGCAGTGCAACAGGTATTACAACTGTGTTTGGAAAACGGTGCAAGACTAGCCCAACCTGGAGAATTTACTCTCCGCGCCTTTTTGAATGGACGATTGGATTTAACTCAAGCCGAAGGTATTGCTGATTTAGTGGGAGCGCGATCGCCTCAAGCTGCCCAAACTGCCTTAGCTGGTTTGCAGGGAAAATTAGCTCATCCGATCCGGCAGTTACGCGCTAACTGTTTGGATATTTTGGCTGAAATCGAAGCTCGAATCGATTTTGAGGAAGACCTGCCTCCGTTGGATGATAAAGTCATAATATCAGAAATCGAGAAAATTGCCGCAGAAATCAGTAGGTTATTGGCAACCAAAGACAAAGGTGAGTTGCTACGCACAGGTTTAAAAGTGGCAATTGTGGGGCGTCCAAATGTGGGTAAGTCGAGTTTATTGAACGCTTGGAGCCAGAGCGATCGCGCCATTGTCACTGATTTACCCGGTACAACCCGCGATGTTGTCGAATCGCAGTTAGTTGTCGGGGGAATTCCCGTACAAGTGCTAGATACTGCGGGGATTCGGGAAACAACAGACCAAGTGGAAAAAATTGGTGTAGAGCGATCGCGTCGTGCCGCCAATGCAGCTGATTTAGTCTTGCTTACCATCGACGCTTCAGCAGGTTGGACGGAAGGCGATCAAAAAATTTATGAACAAGTGCAACACCGTCCATTAATTCTAGTTATTAATAAAATTGATTTAGTAGAAGAAGGCGAAAGCAAAAATCTTCAATCCCAAATCGTTCGACTTCGCTCAGTCGAAGTCCCAAATCTAAAATCTAAAATTGTCACAGCAGCAGCCCAAAATCAAGGGATTGATGCTTTAGAAACAGCAATTTTAGAAATAGTTAAAACAGGAGAATTGCAAGCTGCTGATATGGATTTAGCCATTAATCAAAGGCAAGCAGCAGCCTTAACTCAAGCTAAAATTTCCTTGGAACAAGTACAAGCAACAATTGCCCAGCAACTACCTCTTGATTTCTGGACAATTGACTTACGCGGTGCAATCCAGGCACTAGGAGAAATTACTGGTGAAGAAGTTACAGAATCAGTTTTAGATAAAATTTTTAGCAAATTTTGTATTGGTAAATAAAGGATAGATTGCCAAAAGCGAAATACAACCCAACATTTCTACTAATATTTGTGAAGTTTTACTATTATTTAACTGAACCTGCAATTGATAACTAAATGTACATCTCAATTCGCCAAGCAACCATACAAGATACGGTGATAGTCTCGGATGTCTTGTTAGAAGCAGCTTTGTGGCTCCATAAGCGTGGTATGCCTCTGTGGCGTGATAGCGAGGTTTCGCCAGAAAGTATCTCGGAAGATGTTGCTAATGGCTTGTTTTTTATTGCTGAATGTGCAGGTGAACCAGTTGGTACAATCAAGTTTCAGCTTGAGGATTTACTTTTCTGGCCCGACATTTCTCAGGAGGAGTCAGCATTTCTACATCGTCTTGCTATTCGGCGACATTACTCTGGTGGTAAAGTCTCTTCAGCACTGCTTACTTGGGCAGTCAAGCATACACAAACACTTGGTAGACATTATTTACGTTTAGATTGTGATGCTTCGCGTCTGCGCTTAAGAGCGATATATGAAGGCTTTGGTTTCCGTCACCACAGCGACAGACAAGTTGGTACTTATTTTGTCTCTCGCTACGAATATGAAATACCTTCGGCATATAAAAGGCATTTAACCCGAACCAAACCTTGACTTTGCTACCTAACGGAAATCTTAGCTTCCCGTCTTTTAATTTGACAACCTGACTAGGAAAAGTTACTAAATTTAAACCCCCTTTCCTATAGCCTGGTAATTTAGGTTTTTGAGTTACAATTCCTTTCTTAATGCCTTTTAGTAACCCGACATAGGACTTAAACGATTCTGCAACTGTAGTTAAACATTGTTGTGCAACTTGAGAATACATTGCACCAAAGTGCGAATTCTTTCCTAACTCACGATGCAAATCAAACTTACTCGGAATCTTGCCTGTTTTGAAAAACAATTGTCTAGCGTAGTAGGTTCCGCAATTAGCAAGCTTTGTGGATTCACTGCACAAAAATTCTAAAACTGCTTTTAACTCTGAATTGGGATTTATTCTAATTTGCTGACATCCATACATTTGTTTTAACTCCTTCCGTCTATGTTAGCATAAAAGCACAAATAATGTTAGTGCATTATGAAAACAAAATCAATAACAATTAGATTGTCTGAAAGAAGAAGATATAAATTAGAATTATACGCTGCTCAAAACGATAGAACAATAACTAGTCTTATTGAAGAATGGATAGACAGTCTAAAACTTAAAGAAAATTCTGAAGGCGGTTAAAACCGCTCGTGTCGTTTTTCATCCCTGCTCTAAAGAGACAGGGCGCTCATTCTCCCGGTTTATTCTTGTAAAATTTCAACGCAAAGTACTTTGAATAAATTGGGTAGCCTACACTGACCTGACGGTACAGTGTAGGTAGTTAACATCATGTCAAGTTAACTAAAACAAGTCCAAATCTGTTACAGCACCAATACTGCTAGAAGATACCAATTTGGCATATTTCGCCAACACGCCTTTAGTGTAACGCAAAGCGGGGGGCTGCCAGTTGGCACGACGACGAGCCAATTCTTCTTCAGATATATTCAATTGCAATAAACGAGCAGGTGCATCAATAGTAATACTATCGCCTTCTTCTACAAGAGCGATCGCACCACCAACGGCTGCTTCTGGAGCAACATGACCAACCACCATGCCGTAAGTACCGCCAGAAAAGCGTCCGTCGGTAATTAATCCCACAGCATCACCCAAACCAGCACCGATAATTGCTGAGGTGGGAGCCAACATTTCTCGCATCCCAGGCCCACCCTTAGGCCCTTCATAGCGGATGACTAGAATATCACCAGCTTGAATCTTACCGGCCAAAATTGCATCTAAAGAGGCTTCTTCCGATTCAAACACCCGTGCGGGGCCGGTAATTACTGGTTTTTTAACACCAGTAATTTTAGCTACAGCCCCTTCCGTTGCCAAATTACCTCTGAGAATAGCTAAGTGTCCTTGAGGATACATCGGGTTATTCCAAGTCCGAATCACATCTTGATTGGCAGATGGCTCTTCTGGTATATCTGCCAATAACTCTGCAATCGTTTGACCAGTGATTGTGAGGCTATCACTATGTAATAAATCATGCACAAGTAGCATTTTCATTACTTGCGGAATGCCACCAGCTTTGTGCAAATCTGTAGCCACATATTTACCGCTTGGTTTTAAATCACACAAAACGGGAACACGGGCGCGGATAGTTTCAAAGTCATCCAGCGTTAACTCTACATTAGCGGCGCGGGCGATCGCTAAGAAATGCAATACTGCATTCGTCGAACCACCCACCGCCATAATCACAGAGATGGCATTCTCTATAGATTTGCGGGTGATAATTTGCCGGGGCAAGATTTGTTTGCGAATGGCTTCGACTAACGCAAATGCCGATTTTTCCGTGCTGTCGGCTTTTTCGGCATCTTCGGCTGCCATTGTCGAAGAATAGGGCAAACTCATTCCCAGCGCTTCAAATGCTGAAGACATGGTGTTAGCCGTGAACATTCCCCCACAGGAACCAGCGCCAGGACAAGCGCGACTTTCGACTTCTAATAATTCCTTGTCGTCAATTTTTCCAGCACTGTATTGACCAACAGCTTCAAAAGAACTGACAACAGTCAAATCGCGTCCGTTATAGTGACCGGGTTTAATTGTGCCACCGTAAACAAAGATAGCAGGGATATTCATCCGTGCGATCGCCAGCATTGCCCCGGGCATATTTTTATCACAACCACCAATCGCCAGCACACCATCCATACTTTGTCCAGTACAGGCGGTTTCAATGGAATCGGCAATAACTTCCCGCGACACTAGGGAATATTTCATCCCTTCAGTTCCCATCGAAATCCCATCGCTAATGGTAATCGTGCCAAACATTTGTGGCATTGCTCCGGCGGTTTTTATCCCAGCTTCTGCTATGAGCGCTAGTTGATTTATCCCCATATTACAGGGAGTGATTGTACTGTAGCCATTGGCAATACCCACAATGGCTTTGTTGAAATCTTCATCTTTAAAACCAACTGCACGCAGCATAGCTCGATTAGGCGATCGCTGCACCCCTTGCGTCACAATTTGGCTTCTTAAATTCTCCGACATAGTTACATCATCCTCTGACTTGCATGTATAAGTATGATAGGTAGCAATTTTTGACATGTCCAATATATATTTATGAATATTTGAGACTTATAAAATATCAAAACTATGGAACTGCGACACCTGCGCTACTTCATTGCTGTAGCTGAGGAACTACACTTTAGTAAAGCCGCAGAGCGACTTCACATCGCTCAACCGCCCTAAGAGGCAGTTTTATTTGATTCGTGAAAAATATAAAATTTGAAAACGAACCGCAAAGTATTGGCTTTGGGCGCAAAGGGAAGAAAGAAGAAAGAGATATATAATAATACCATCCTTGACAGTTTAAAGCCGAGTGCATTTTGTCACAGTTGGCGCATGTTTGGCTTTGCACCTGAATTCTTCAACATTAGACTTTTTGCGTAAATAAAAAATCACACCCCATTTCTAAGAGCGATCGCTTAGGAGTGGGGTGTTAGTCACTTCTTCATCAAACCTGATTTTCTCATGTATATGCGGCGCGATCAAACCTTAACAAGCATTGGTAATTCTGTATTTCTCAGATGTGCTTGTGTTACCTCTTGCATAAATCAAAAATAATAACCCCACTCCTAAGAGCAAGCGCTCAGAAGTGGGGTGTTAGCCACTTTTACAAGAGGTCTATTAAATTAAAGGATAATGTCGTTTGCCACTAGTTGTGGTGTTCCTGTCAGCCCAATCTCAAACTCAGCCGACAGATCCCCATCAGTGCTAGCTTGAAGGATACCTCCTGAATAACGAACCTGACCGGCTGCGGTGAATGCGCCAGACCCAATGAAAGTAAAGGCTTGGTTGCCCCCTACAGTAGAGTTAGCGTCAATGGTAGATAGATCGATTTGATCACCTGCAAAGATACCGTTTCCAACGAAGTCAGTGATAACATCCCGTGAAGAAGCAGCAGGACTATCTGAAACTGAGTTGAAATCGAAAATATCACTCCCTGCACCGCCAGTGAGAGAATCACTCCCTGCACCGCCAGTGAGGATATCGCTGCCAGCACCTCCATTTAGGCTATCGCTACCTGCACCGCCAGTGAGGATATCGCTGCCAGCACCTCCATTTAAGGTATCGCTACCAGCACCTCCATTTAAGGTATCGCTGCCGACACCTCCATTTAGGCTATCGCTGCCAGCACCCCCATTTAGGATATCGTTGCTGGCATTGCCGTTGAGGATATCGCTGCCAGCACCCCCATTTAGGATATCGTCGCCGGCATTGCCGTTGAGGATATCGCTGCCAGCACCCCCATTTAGGATATCGTCGCCGGCATTGCCGTTGAGGATATCGCTGCCAGCACCCCCATCTAGAGCAGGGCGCAAGATTAGCGGGGAACCGTTGACGGTATTGTTGTCATTGAAAATGGTACCGTTGATAATTGCCATTAGTGAGTTTTTCCTGAATTTAGAGGGTAAAAAAATAACCGCGTCACTTCGCCATCAGAAAACGGTGTTGCTGATTAAGAGTATGAATTTGGTTTCCTCCACAGGCGCAAGGAAACAGTTTCAAACATTTAATTTTTGAATTTCACACTTTTATCCAGCAACGCCGAGAAAACAAGGCAAAGAAATAACGAGTGGGAAGACATAACTGAATGACACCTAATTAGAACAGGTGTTTGCTGTTAAGCCTGAAGATTTCAGAAGATTAAAAAAGCACTGGATGTATTGATGATGTTGGCATCCAAATTGTGCCAAGAGTGATGTTTGATGTTATATTCTTGTACCTGATGTCTTAACTGATTACAGTAGGCTGCTAAAAAACAAGCAGATTTCCTCCTACGGAATTGCATAGGTTTTAGAACGTTTTGATTCTATTCAGAATCACAAGACTATGATATTACCCTCAAGGCTAATTTTTTCTATCTATAAGAAAGAGTAATTAATATTGTTTTATTTATCTCGCCAGAGCAAAATCTGAAACCTTTGCTTAGATAGGGTTAGTTTTGCATATTGAGATTTGTTGGGTTGTTTATGTAGTTATGTATAAGGAAGTAATTGCCAATACGTTAAAAGCCTTGTTGATAAGTGCGTAGGCGTAGCCCGCCGTAGGCATCGCTGCACCGTTGCGTTAAAATTGAGCTTCTCAAATTCTCCGACATCTTTTTTACTTCCGTGGCATCATCGCCAGTGTTGCGATTCTATTATTTGATTTTCTCATGCATAGCCGGTGCGATCAAACCTTAGCAAGCATTGGTAATTCTCTATTTCTCAGATGTGCTTCTGTTACTAATTAAAGAGATTAGCAATCTTAATCTTAAGGATGAAGCCAATATGAGCTACTTTTTTAGTTAAATATCCTTTCTTAGTATTTAACTGTGCTTGATTACAGCAATACCATCCTTGACAACTTAAAGACGAGTGCATTTTGTCAATTTGCCTAAATACAAAAATCAATTTGCATAACAATAATCACTATAATAGGACTTACGCATTGACAAGAAATATTAAATATGGATCAAGGTTAAAAACCATATCTTTCGTAAGGGCACAGCATTGCTGTGTTCCTACAGCATGGTCTATTTACGATCGCAGAATAATTAAGAAAAGCCTAAAACAACCTATTTTAGGTAATGCACATCACGATACATTTGTACAGTGCGTAACTCCTATATAAAAGGAAGAGGTAAGTTAAGCTTACCTCTTCCCGCGACTGTTAAATTATTAGAATTCTGCCTTGTGCTTTATTTTCAAGACAGGTCTATTAAATTAAAGGTTAATGTCGCTTGCGACTAGTTGTGGTGCTCCTGCTAGGCGAATCTCAAACTCAGCCGATAGATCCCCATCATTGCTAGCTTGAAGAATACCTCCTGAATAACGAACCTGACCAGCTGCGGTGAATGCGCCAGATCCAATGAAAGTGAAGGCTTGGTTGCCCCCTATAGTGGAGTTGGCGTCGATGTTAGATATATCGATTATGTCACCTAGCAAGTTACCGTTTCCAAAAAAGTCATTGATAATATCCCGTGCAGAACCAGCAGGACTATCTGAAATTGAGTTGAACTGGAAACTATCGTTACCTGATCCTCCACTGAGAGCATCAGTCCCACTACCGCCAACGAGGCGATCGTTGCCACTACCGCCAACGAGGCGATCGTTGCCATTACCACCGCCAAGGACATCGTTGCCATCACCACCGCCAATGACATCGTTGCCATTACCGCCAATGAGGCTATCGTTGCCACTCTCACCGAGCAGGGTATCGTTGCCAGTACCACCGACAAGGGTATCGTTGCCATCACCACCAATGAGGCGATCTTCGGCACCAGCACCAGCAAGGACATCGTTGCCAGCACCGCCAACGATACTATCCCTACCAGCACCACCGGTAATGACATCGTTGCCAGCACCACCGATAAGGGTATTGTTGCCAGCACCACCGGTAATGACATCGTTGCCACCACCGCCATCGATGCGATCGTTGCCACTACCACCGAGAAGGACATCACTGCCACTAGTGCCGTTAATGACTCTGTTACCACTACCGCCGAGCTGGACAGAGTTGTTAGGAGGATTGACGGTAAGGTTGTCGATGTCGGGAATAATGCTAGAGAGATCGGGAATGACTGCCATAAATGAGCTTCTCCTGAATTTAGAGGGTAAAAATTACCTCGTCACTTCACCATCAGAAAACGGTGTTACTAATTAAGAGTATGAATTTCCTTTACCCCAAAGGCGCAAAGGAAACAGTTTCAAACATTAAATTTTTGAATTTCACACTTTTATTTAGCAATGCCGAGAAAAGAAGGTGGAGAAATAACAAGTGGTAAGAGATAAATGAACTACACCTGATTGGAACAGGTCTTTACTGTTAAGTCCAAAGATTTGAAAAGCACTGCATATATTGATGATTTTGGCATCAAAATCGTGCCAAGAATCATTTCTATATCCTTATGCTTTATGTATTCATTGGTTACAGTACTAGGCTGCTAGGGAACAAGCAGATTTTCTAGTACAGAATCGCATAGCTTTTACGATGTTTTTACTGTATTCACAATCACAAGATTATAATATTACCCTGAAGGGTACTTTTTTCTATCTATAAGAAATAATAATTAATCCTCTTTTATTTGTTTCGCCATAAAAAAATCTGAAACCTTTGCTCAGACGGGGTTTTGTAATTTATATCTGAATAATAAGGCCATGATAGTGCCCTGAGGGTAGTTTGTTTTATTTATAAAAAAAGTGGCATTAATTACCACTTTTTTTTATAAATTTCTGATGAATTTTAACGAGGTAAAGGTAACCCTGTAACGGCCACTGCTCCAGCGATCGCACTGGCTGCAAGGGAAGTTAATGCTGTCCCAAATAACCACCACGCAGCGTTTGCAACGGTTTTTTTGGTTTCTTGGGCTTGCTTTTTAGTTTGCTCTTGGATCGCTTTTAAGCGTTTTTTTGTTTCTTGTTGAATGCGTTCAGCTCGTTGTAGTACGCCATCCCGCGCCGCTTCTATTTGGTCGATGATTCTATTAGCATCCTGTTGAGAAATATCTTCACGAGAACTTAATACAGCAATTAAAGTATCACGATCAAATTGACTGAGCCGATCGCGCAATGCTTCAAATCCAGCTTGCGGATCGTCGAACACTTTCGCAAAGTCTTGCTTAATTCCTTCATAGTTGAGTTCGGAACGATCAAGCGAGTTGAGATAGTTGCGAACTCTAGCAAAAACTCCATCAAGCACTGATTGCACTTTTTGCTGGATCTGCTGGAATTGTTCGACAATGGAGGTGCGAACAGACTCAATTTGATCCACAATCCGGTTCGCTTCCTCTTCTGAGATATCTTCCCGTTGGGATAACAGCGCCACAATTGTCGAACGATCAAATTTGGAGGCGCGATCGCTTAAACTCCCAATTCCAGCGCGGGGAGAAGACAACAGCAATTGCAAATCGCGTTTAATTGCTTCTGGGTTGAGTTCTTCTTTGTTAGTGTTACGTAGGTAATCTTCGAGATTGGCTTCAAAATCTAAAGCTTGTTGAGCAGTACGCTTGGCTAAACGTCGTGGCGCTCTCACAATACTAGCGATCGCATCTTGTGCCTGATCAATGATCTGATTAACTTGCTCTTGGCTCAAGTCTCCCCGTTGACTTACGAGTTTAACCAAGGTTTCTCGATCCACATGAGACAAGCGATCGCGCAGTGCTAAAGCTCCAGCTTTTGGATCATCGAGTAATTTTTCTAAATCCCTCCTGATACCTTCGGGATCAAGTTCTTCTAAGTTGGTATTGCGGAGATATTCGGCGATCGCTTTTGTAGTTTTTTCGTACTGTTCTTTCGCCTGCTGCGGTACTTGCAAAATATTATCTCGGACTGCTTCAAGCTGATCGAGAGTTTGATTTATCTGTTCTTCGCTCAAATCCTGACGCTGACTGAGCAATTGTACTAATGTATCGCGGTCAAATTGCCCGAAGCGATCGCTTAAATCTTCAAACCCAGCTTCTGGATCTTCCACCAATTTGGCAAAGTCACGTTCAATACCTTCAGGGTTGAGTTCTTCTTTCCCCGTCGAACGCAGATAATCTTCAATGCGGGTGCGGAAATCTTGCCCTTTTTCTCGCGCTTGGGCCTGTTTTACAGTTTCTAAAACTTCCGAGCGATCGCTTTCCATTTGTTCGGAAATTTCTTTCACCCTAGCTTCACTGATATCACCTCGCTGCTTCAGCAAGTTGGCGAAATATTCAAGATTGAGTTCTTCCAACTCCCGTCTCACAGTTGTCGGATCTGCATTAACGTCATAGATGAGTTCTTTAAATTCATCTCTTAGGGTAATGCGGTTAAAATGCCAAGGGAACGAATTCAATATGTAGTCTTCTACATCCGCCTTAATTGTGTTTTCGGGTGATATCGGCAACCTTGCAGATACTTGTTCAGTTGCTTGATCTCTGAACTTTTGAAGTTGTTCTGTGATTTGATTGACATCGACATCTTGAACTTTTTCTTTCAGTTTTTGCAACTGATTAGTAATTTTGTTGACATCGATATTGGAAAAGTTGGTCTGATCCAGCACTGCTGGTACAGCCGCGCTCAAGCCATAGCGAATAGCTTGCTTGATTATACCATTGGTTTGCTTGCCATTCCCACCTCCGACTGTAACCAGTTCTTGAAGGCGTTCACCTAATTGCTCTGAATTCAATTCTTCGGGAGTAGCAGACTTAAGCAAATTAATTACTTGTTCTGTGGGATTGCTGCGATTCAAAGCTTGTTCCCAAGCACCTTGAAATTGGTCGGCAATACGATTGATATCTTCTTGAGATAAATCTGTGCGACTGCTAATTAAATCAACAAATGTTTGACGATTGATATTTCGCAATAGGTCGTTATTAGCTACAGATTGCAAATCTGTATCTTTAAGAAGCTGGTCAAATTGGTTACGAATTTCTGTGATATCAAGCTTTGGTAATTGCAGAGAACCTAAAGAACTTTGGAGTGTAGTTCTAATATCTTCAGGATTAAAGCCTGAAGTTAATTCTCGCCGGACTGCGGCTGTAATATCTTCAGCAGTAGAAACTAACTGTTTTTTCGCAGTATTAGCACTGATGCCAGCAGTTGCTGTACCCATCAGAGTTTGAAAACCAGAAGTGACAGTACTAGCGATAGAACCAATAAAAGAACCTACTGCTGATGAACCGAACCAAATCACCAGTGAGAAATAGGTAGCCCAGATGACTACACCGATAATTGCACCTAGAGATTCACTTTCGATTAAGCTAAGTTTTACCGCTAGAAAACAAGCAATAAATAATGCAATACTAACGGTTAGTAACGCCCAAGCACCAATTTTAGTCTGAACTGAACGAATTTTACTACCCAAACTTTCTGAATCATCATCAGAATCTGAGTCAATTTCCCAAGATGAAATTCCGACAGCGACTGAAAAATTAGTCAATAATAATTGAAAGGCAAATGCCATTAAGACTCCAGCCAGCAATGCTACCAAGAATTTAGGCCCAGAAAAAAGAACTGATGCTTCTTCTGGAGTTAGTGCTTCCTGAGCTATTATTGGCGCTAATCCAACAGATAGCCAGTTCCATGCCCAAATAGTTAAAACACCTTGAAACATAGTATTTTCCCACTTGTAGTCAATTAAATAACCATTGATAAAATGGCTTACTCATCAATGTACTTGCCAGTTATATAAATTGACACTTTCTTAGGTAAGAAGCTTGGTTGCCAAAAGTCGTATCTTACAAAAAACAAATGTTTTTATTAATTTTTACCTAAAGAAAATAATGTGAAGTTTGGTAATTTTAGATTAATTTATTTGATAAAATTCAATCTGCTTGGTATTAGTAAAATTTTCCTCCAAAACTTTAAACTGATACATAGTTATATCTTTATTATTATAATTTACATTTAATAGATAGGTTTGTAACAAAAATTTAGCTGATTTTAAAACTAATATTTTAGAGATTGTTTTGATAAATCAAATAATCAGCATCTAATTTTCATCAGGCATAATTTATTTGATTATTAAAATTTGTTGCTATCTTTAGATAAAACCACGTATGTCTAATGATAGAGATAAAATTTCTTCCAACAGATTGATGAAATGTAAATAGAAACATGTATTAATAAGGGAATTAGGAGCTATAAATTTAGTGAATAATTTATTTTTGCTGAGGAGAAAGAATAATGGTTGTAGGTGTACATAAACGTGGTGTAGGTGTATTTTCTCATCGTCGAGATGTTGAACATGCCCTACATGAATTAAAAAAAGTTGGTTTTGACATGAACAGAGTCTCTGTCATCACCCAGGATGGAGACAGAGATGATATTTCTGGGGCTGAAGTACGCGATCGCGTTGGTGATAAATCTGACGAAGGTGCTAAAGTCGGAGCAGCTACAGGCGGTGCTTTGGGCGGATTGACTGGTTTATTAGTCGGTCTTGGTACTTTGGCAATTCCTGGAATCGGGCCAATTATGCTGGCTGGAGCCGCAGCAACAACCTTAGCTACCACTCTCGCTGGGGCTGGTATTGGTGCAGTAGCTGGTAGTTTGCTTGGTGCATTAGTTGGTTTAGGAATTCCCGAAGAACGAGCCAGAGTTTACGACGAACGCGTGAGACGGGGACACTATTTAGTCATCATAGATGGCACAGATACAGAAATTGCCACAGCAGAAGCAATTCTACATCAGGGTGGTGTGGAAGAGTTTGGCATTTATGAAAATCCAGATGCTAGAAATGCAACTGCGGATTATGTCGCTCCAACATCTAATGTTGCTGATAGTAGTGTTGCCAAACGCGCGATTGGAGTCTTTTCTCATCGCCGAGATGCAGAGTCAGCAATTACAGAATTACGAGATGCAGGTTTTCCCTTAAGTAGAGTTTCCATCATAGCCAAGGATACAAACGGTCATGGGATCGCTGGTGTAGATGTAGATAAAAATGTCGGCACAGGTAATAAAGCGGACGAAGGTGTAAAAGCTGGAGCAGCTACAGGCGGAGTTGTAGGCGGCTTGACTGGCTTATTAGTTGGTCTTGGAACTTTAGCAATTCCTGGAATCGGGCCTGTAATTGCAGGTGGTGCAGCAGCGACGGCTTTAGCATCAACAGTAGCTGGCGGTGCGATCGGTGCAGCAGCTGGCGGTATTGTTGGCGGACTCGTTGGCTTGGGAATTCCTGAAGACAAGGCGCGAGTTTATAGCGATCGCTTCCAAAAAGGCGACTACTTGGTAATTATCGATGGTACGGAAGCTGAAATCCGCCAAGCTGAAGCGATTCTCAGACGTAGAGGTATTGAAGAATTTGCTATTTATGATGGCACTGATTTAGGCGAACATCGCCCAGGTTTAGACCGAGGAACGCATCACGATACAGCAGTTGTGAATAGCGATCGCACCAATTATTCAACCGGCCTTCATGGAGACGATCCTGCTGTAATCATTGTTGACCGTCGTGATGAAACACTTTAACCCAAAGTAGTTGTCACTCACACTAATTATCCAAAAAAAATTGCAGGAGCAAGAAGATAAAAACTTTGCTCCTCACTTAAGAAACTTGCTCCTCACTTCTGCCGTGAATATCCACAAACTCGACAAGTTTCACTTTCCGATTCAGAATTAAACCTATGCAAAAGCTAACTCCCTTCTTAATTAGTTCACTTTTAATTTTTGGTGTAGCTGCTTGTGATAACGCTTCTAAAACAACTGTGTCTGCACCCGATCCTAATGAAGCACCAACCGCGCCAAGCGTAGAAACAACACAAGCTGCTCAACAAGACGCTCAAAGTGAAGTTCGCAGAAGACAACTTAATTCTGATATCCGTGCCCGCGAACAGCGCAATAATACAACTGGTGGCGATACAGACAGAGCTACAGGTGATCTAGCAAGTGAAGTTCGCTCCAAGCTGGAGGCAAACATACCCAAGGGTCAACTAACAGTTAAAGCAGCAGAAGATGGAACTGTCACTGTTGCAGGAACTGTGAACAATCAGCAGGAATTGGCTAAGATTGAACGTTTAGCTAAGGAAATTAAAGGTGTCAAAGCTGTAGTTGTTACAGCAACAGTTGCCCCACCAACCAGGTAAGATAGCTAACATCAATCCAAGTGAGTAGGTAGGCATAAATAAATTTAGATGCCCCTGCTCAGTCTTAGGGGTCAGTTATATTTATTACTGACCATTAATAATTGACAACTGACGGTCTTAATAATTATATTTATTGACGTTATGTCAGTTATAGAAACTCTTGTACTTGCCGAAAATAAAAACTATGGAAACTGAACAACAGCAACGTGAATCCATCAATGCCTCCTTATCACAAGGCACGCTAGCGCTTGAAGGTACAGATACTGCAAACTTGCCAAAGTTACCACCAGCACCTGAACCGGAATCTCAATGGCAGCAAATTAGTAGACAAGTTTCTCAATTTTTGGAGCAATTGCCCGAATATTTAGGTAGCTTTTTTAACAACTACAAGCAGCCTTTAACAACAGTTGGTTTGATTTTGGCGGCGATTGTTACAGCCAAGGTAGTACTAGCAGCACTGGCTGCAATCAATGATATTCCATTACTATCACCGACTTTTGAGTTAATTGGAATTGGTTATGCCACTTGGTTTACTTCCCGTTATCTACTGAAGGCTTCAACCCGGCAAGAATTAGCCGATGAAATTCAATCACTGAAAAACCAATTTGTAGGCGAATAAATTTATCAACCATTAAACTAGTACACTGTGGCGTAAGTTTGCCAACCTTATACCATTTCTTTGTGAGGCTGCGCCAAATTTTCTTTCTTCTTTGTGTCCTTTGCGCCCTTTGCGGTTCGTTCCTCATATAGTTTGGCGCATCTTCATACAGAATTGGTATTAGACCTCTTGCATAAATCAAAAATAAAGAACCCCACCCCGCATTTGAGTAAAGCAAACGCTCCCCTCCCCGATGCTTTGGGGAGGGGTTGGGGGTGGGGTGTTAGGGACTTTTGTAAGAGGTCTCTTTACTAGCCTTAGCAGACTAGTACCGCAAGGTAAAAGTCAAAAGTATTGTATTCCAAGCTCTTGCGCCATTAGAAATAGTATGTTTATTTACGCGGCCATCGTACTAGTTTGTATGGTTTGCTAATTAAATATATACAATCTAAATGTTCACATTCCCGACTTTTTAGACAAGTCGGGAATTTTGTAATTATCCTATTTCGGATACAAAAGGCAGTAGGGACACAATAATGTTCATTGCTGTCAGTGTCAACTTCAGCTAAAACGCTTGTTTTACAACATGAACGTAAATTAGATGGATTTAGCCGGACTTCATATTAGTCTTTTCGATACATCAAAAGATAGAGAGCATAACATTATATTTAATTTTAAATCACTTCTAAAGATAGTAGATCGAAGATGAAAAACAACCTAATCTAGGCTTTGAGGTTATTTAATAGATTCTTTAACGAGGACATAATTTATGGCTAATGAAGCAGTTAATAAAGGTATAGATTCATCTGATCGAGCCGAAGTAGATACATACGATCGCGGGATTATCCCAGCTGAAACAGCTGCTCGTATGGAAAGAGAGGGAACTCTGTACAAAACACTCCCCACAGAAGAAAGGGAGGCGGATGCACCTACCGATGACCAAACCGATCCGGAAAGTATACGCACCACTGATGGATACACCGTGGACAAAGAAGGTTTGTTAAACAACTATGCAGTTGAACCGGAAATGTACTACGAAGAACCGGGTGATGCACGCAAAGCAGCAGCAGAAGATACAGCTCAACGTATTGAAGAACTCGCAGAAGTTAATCAGGACGAGGAAGGCAAGTTGACCGAAAAGGGTGATGCACGCGGTAGAGGCCCAGGAATAGTTTAATTACAACCATCCTTTTTGCTGGGTGCAATTACACGTAAGAAGGTTAAATAAGCACTTTGTAGAGACCCAATCATTGCGTCTCTACTTATACAGCGTATTTCAGGTAAATGAAGTACACGGGTAGGGGCACAACATGTTGTGCCCCTACGATTATCTGTACCTCACGCCTGTTGCAATCTGTTGTATGTATGGGCTAATAGTTTCGAGAAGTATGTCAATAGATAATCAGCGGCTCAAGCTTACGATTATGCCATTGCCGCTGATGCCATTCGGCAACCAAGGGACGGACAATGAACTTGGGATGGCGTTCGCCCTTGGCGTTGGCAAAGCCATCGCCTTTAACGTCAATGCGTAAACCTGAGTAAGGTCGTCGCTTCCGAGAACCTTCACCGTTGCGACCAATGAAGAGATGCGATCGCGCCACTAATCTATTTTCATTTCCAAAAGTCTCCATCAAATCTGCTCCCTCAATCCGTTGGCGTCGCAAACTAAACCCGCTACCGCCACAAACAATCCAGTGGATATGAGAATCAGCGTGTCCTGTATCCATTGTCTCCAGGTGTTCCAAGCAGTGAGCGTGACCGTTTAATACCAAGTCAACCAAAGGACGCCCCTGAGTTAGGGAACCTATTTCTTTAGCTACCGCATCCAGCACACCACGGAGGCGATCGCGAATTATCAGAGTTTGTGCTTGCTGCCACTTTGTTGCTTCAGTTACATAAGGTGGATGGTGGAAATAAATCACCCTTCCCCGAACTTCAGAGTTATTCCAAGATTCAATTAATTTTTGCTTAAGCCAGTTTAGTTGTTCAGTGTCAGTCAGCGTTGTTTTATCAGCAGCTAATTGCTTGTCGATATCAACAATAATTTCTTCAATTTGTGACAGCTTGGCGTGGTAGTCGTCTAATTGGTCGGCTTCGCTGGGGTTTTCTGGACGAAGCTTGGCTGAGGTTTCAATGATTTGCTGCTTTTCTTGCTCTAAATTTTCACGCCGTTTTTCTAAAATTCTGCGATCGGCATCGCCTTGTTTTGTTTTAGGCAGGGGCGGTGGATCGTTAAATGTATTTGAATCCAAGGCAAAGAAATCAATCCCGCCATAGCGAAAAGTGTAGTAGCGATTGGGAAGGCGAGTAAAGTGCCCAGGTTCATAGCTGAGACAATAACCTGTATCTGTCTTGGCTGTGTAATACTGATTTAAATGATTATTTAACTCTCCTGGAAGCTGAAACGCCTGAAGATAGTCCATAAATGCCCGTGCGTAGGCTTCACCCGTTCCTGAACCATGCAAGCCTACATCTAGGTCTAACCGCGATCGCAACAGGTGGCGAATGGGTAATGTTGTCAGAGAGGCCAAGCTCAATAGAATCGGCAAGTTATAGTAATCGTGATTTCCCAGTACAGGTAAAATGGGCAGCTTAAAAATCATCTGGTCATAAGCAATCCGTTGGGGATGCTCTCCCCCCAAAATAAACTCTCGGTAAGGCTGGATGAAGTTTTGCTGATAGTATTCACTCGACCCCACTAAATAGATCACATCCCCGGTATGCAGCATAAAACGGGATTCGCTGTGATGGGGCAACATGAGTTCTGCCACCTTTCGCTGGGGGTTATGTCCCCGGTGCTTGCCGGAACCACTATCACCTACAACTAAAAATGAGAACTCAGAATTGTCTGTTTGACCATCCTCCAACACCAGCCGAGTTTGGTCGATGTTCCGTTCCACAATTAACGGATCTTGCCACCGTACCCGTTGATTCATTTTACGAATTTTGTTAGCGATCGCTGGATCAGATACAAGTTTCAATGCAACCTACTCCTGAATTTTCAATTAGGAATCGGGCAAGAGTCATTTCTAACTTGTTATTCTCCCCCTGCCTCCCCTGCCTCCCCTGCCACCCCTGCCTCTCCTACCTCCTTTGCCCTCACTCCTCCACTGTGTCTTTCATCTCAATAGTCAGATTAGGGAGTCCCTCTAGTTTTTCGGTAGGCTCAACTTCTTCTACTAATGGCACAAAAATGTTCAAACCTGCTGGTACACACTTAATTTCTACTGGTGTTGTGCCCATTATTTCACCATCTAGAACGACCTTTTGCGGTGGGTTAGTTGTAATTTTAAATTGTTTGGCTCGCAGGAAGCCAATATCATTCCGTTCTACGGCGTTACCTGTAGAAGCCGTTTGGAATAGATGAAATGTAGCTGCGATCGCTCCTGCTTTGTTAGCTGGAGCTACAATCGTTAAATCTAGTAACCCATCATCATAAATCAAACCTGCTGGGCCTTGGGCTAAGACTGAAGTGGGAGGCGCGGCATTTGCTACTGTAACTGCACAGGCACTAGTTTTAATTATCCGGTCTTCTGTTTCAATTTCAACATCAAAGTTTTTTAAGTTTCTCAGTTGCTGAATTCCTGCCAAAACGTAGGCCATCATCCCAAAGCGATTCTTGGCGTCTCGGTCTGCCAATTGTACAGTTTCAGCTTCAAAGCCAATACCTGCCAAGAGTACCATTGGCTTATCATTGCAATAGGCTACATCTACATGGCGGGTTCCTCCCTGCAAAATTGTCTGACAGGCATCTGCGATCGTGTCAGGAATTCCTAAAGCTGTGGCAAAAGCGTTTGCTGTTCCTCTAGAAATAATTCCAAATGGAATATCAGTACCCACTAAAGCCGTTGCCGCCGCCGAGAGAGTGCCATCTCCCCCCGAAGCAATGATTGCGTCTACTCCCCTCGCTACTGCTGCATTAGCCAGTTCATCAGCGTCGATTTCTTCAGTTGTGAGATAAATATCTAGGTCAATTTCTGTCTCTAATATTGCCCGAATTTCTGCCAGTTCTATATTTGGGTCACCCTGACCCGCAACTGGATTGAAAATGAGGCAGGCGGAACGATTCATAAAATATAAACGCTAAACTTAGATCATTAAAATACTAAATTCTTTTTAGCATTCTTGTGAAATTTCGGCTTCCTTCTGGCGGCTGGTTTGTCTTTTATAAGAAGTTTAGAAGTTTTCTGCGTCAGAACATGCCAATACTGATGCGTATTTTGGTATATTTTGTCTCTAATTAAACAATAAAAATTTTGCTATGCGTCAATTATTACTAGTTTTAGCAGGTATGCTAACTCTCAGCAGTTTAGATACTCCCACCATGACAATAGCAGGCACAACGCCTGATTTACGCGAGATCCGCTTAGTTCAAAGGGTCAACTGCAATAATCCTCAAACTCAAACAGCAATTAATGAATGCGCGAAGTTATCTTATCAGAATGCAGACAAAAAACTGAATCGATTTTATCAACAATTGCTACCTACCTTAGAAAGGTCTAGGAAACAGAAATTGATTGCTGCACAACTAGCATGGATTAAGTTCCGAGATACCAATTGTGAGTTTGAGAGAAGCAAATATGAGGGAGGAAGTATTGCCCCTAGCATTTATTCTGGTTGTCTAGAAAATACCACAAAATTACGTACCCAAGAATTACAAGAATTTCTCAAATCTGACCCTTAAATAGTCGAATAAATTATAGCAGTTTTCAATCGATGTACTGGACATTTTTATTGTTTTCGAGTGATAAATAAAGCGGCTTGTACCGTAATAGTGCTGAATTAAGTAGTACTGTTTGAGATTCCTGAAACCAGCGTTAGGTAAAGAATTGTAATCCCCAATCCAAAATCGAAACCCCAAAATTGGTATGAGTCCCTGACTACGGTAGTCTAGATGAGAGTGAATTTCTCGCCTAGTTTGATATATTGTTTTATGACTTCAGTTGTTTCTAGCCCTCCACGCACTATTCGGATTGGTTCACGCAAAAGCCAACTTGCTCTGGTTCAGACCTACTGGGTACAAGAGCAACTCCAGAAAGCCTTTCCCGATCTCACTTTTGAAGTCCACACCATGTCTACCCAAGGCGACAAAATCTTGGATGTAGCATTAGCTAAGATTGGCGATAAAGGACTTTTTACTAAAGAACTTGAACTCGGAATGCTCAATCAAGAGATTGACTTTGCCGTTCATTCCCTCAAGGATCTGCCCACTCACTTACCAGAAGGGTTAACACTAGCAACAATTACTGAACGGGAAAATCCAGCAGATGCATTAGTTGTACATGAAAAGCACAAAGATAAACAAATTGATACACTGCCAGAAGGTGCAGTAATTGGTACATCTTCGCTGCGGCGGTTAGCACAGTTACGCCATCACTTCCCCCACTTTACCTTTAAAGATGTGCGGGGAAACTTGATTACACGATTGGCAAAACTGGATGCAGGCGAATACGATGCCCTAATTTTAGCAGCAGCAGGGTTAGAGAGATTGGGAATGGGCGATCGCGTTCATCAAATTCTCCCCAAAGAAATCTCCCTTCACGCTGTTGGACAAGGAGCTTTGGGTATAGAATGCCGTGCTGATGATAGTGAAGTGCTATCTTTACTCAAAGCGATCGAACACTCCGAAACACGCGATCGCTGTCTCGCCGAACGATCTTTTCTACGCTCTTTAGAGGGCGGGTGTCAAGTCCCTATTGGTGTAAATACAGAAATATCTGGTGATAATTTGACCTTAACAGGGATAGTCGCTAGTGTAGATGGTCAAAAGTTCGTAAAAGATACCGTCACAGGGATTGCCAATAATGCTGAAGCGCTAGGCATAGAACTAGCACAAGTGTTGCGGCAACAAGGAGCGCAAGAAATTTTAGCAGAAATTTTTGCGGTGATTGGGCGCGGTTCTTAAGCAATTGGGCAAGCAGATGTGATTAGATAAGAATTGATCGCCTTTGCACCAAAGATGTGCCAGACGCGACAAATCGCGTTTGTCGGCATCATAGAGTTAATTTGACAATATAGACAGAACCGGGGAAGCAAAAATTACCATGCGGATTCTATTTGTTGCAGCAGAGGCAGCACCCATTGCCAAAGTAGGAGGAATGGGTGATGTTGTTGGGGCATTACCCAAATTTCTGAGAGAAATGGGGCATGATGTGCGGATATTCTTGCCTTACTACGGCTTCCTGCCAGACAAAATGGAAATTCCCTATGAACCCATCTGGTGGGGAGATGCGATGTTCCAGCACTTTGCAGTATACGAAAGTGTTCTGCCTGGTACTGATGTTCCCTTGTACTTATTCGGACATCCCGCCTTCATGCCCCGCCGCATTTATTCTGGAGAAGATGAAGATTGGCGGTTCACTTTGTTTGCTAATGGTGCAGCCGAGTTTGCCTGGAATTACTGGAAGCCAGAAATTATCCATTGCCACGATTGGCATACGGGGATGATTCCTGTGTGGATGCACCAAGATCCTGATATCAGCACAGTGTTTACCATTCATAATCTGGCTTATCAAGGGCCGTGGCGTTGGTATTTAGAAAAAATTACTTGGTGTCCCTGGTATATGCAAGGACACAACACAATGGCAGCGGCGGTGCAATTTGCCAATAAGGTAAATACAGTTTCGCCCACTTATGCCGAGCAAATCAAAACACCGACTTACGGTGAAACATTAGAAGGTTTGCTGTCCTTTATTAGCGGGAAATTATCTGGGATTATCAACGGTATTGATACCGAAGTTTATAACCCAGAAAATGACAAATACATTACTCAAACCTTCACTACTGATACTTTAGATAAACGCAAGGCCAACAAAATTGCTTTGCAAGAAGAACTAGGGTTAGAAGTCAACTCCAAAGCCTTTTTCATTGGAATTGTGACCCGATTAGTGGAACAAAAAGGCATTGACTTGATATTGCAAATCCTTGATCGCTTCCTTTCTTATACAGATGCACAGTTTGTGCTGTTAGGGACAGGCGATCGCTACTATGAAACTCAGATGTGGCAATTAGCATCCCGCTTTCCCGGACGCATGGCAACTTACCTACTGTATAACGATGCCCTGTCTCGCCGCATCTACGCTGGTACTGATGCTTTCTTGATGCCTAGTCGTTTTGAACCATGCGGTATCAGCCAAATGATGTCTTTACGCTATGGTTCTGTGCCCATTGTCCGCCGCACAGGTGGATTAGTTGACACCGTAAGCCATCACGACCCCGAAAATGCAGCAGGCACCGGTTATTGCTTTGACCGCTATGAACCGCTAGACCTTTTCACCTGTATGATCCGGGCTTGGGAAGGCTTCCGTTTCAAACCACAATGGCAAGAACTACAAAAGCGGGGCATGAGTGAAGACTTTAGTTGGTATCAATCTGCCAAAGAGTACGTGAAGTTATACAGGTCAATTTACGGTCTGCCAGAAGAAGAGGAGACACCACAACCAGAGTTAGTCTTAAACGAAGCGATGGCTAATAGCAAGTCATAAACATCTGTACGGGTGTACAGATATATGAACCTAATTTTTGGAACTCATGATAGCATTGTTCAGATTAACCTGATATCTGAAGATGCTAATCATGAGTTTTTTTTGTTTTTGAAAAAATTTTTTCTTTGTAAGTATCTAAAACTGCTTTATTACTGTCATACCATTTCTTTGTGAGGCTGCGCCAAACCCTTTTAACTTCTTTCTTTCTTTCTTTCTTTCTTTGTGTCCTTTGCGTCCTTTGCGGTTCGTTTCTCTTTCTTCTTTCTTGTACTTAAATATGGTTTAGCGCATCTTCATACAGAATTGGTATCACCAGATAAAAATCAGAAACCTTTGTTGTGATTAGTTTTTATACATGTAGGGTAGGGGTAGCTTGACTTCAGCAAAGCGCAACCCAACAAAGCCACGGAAATGTTGGGTTACCCTGCGGAAAGCCCCTTTGAGTCTACGTTCCTCGACCCAACCTACACAGTTTAAGATTTTTGGCGCTAACTGAACCGTATTGGGTAGCCCGTGAGATTCCTGAGCTTTGCTTAAGGTATTTCATCTTTCTTATTTGAGTTTGATGAAGATGCTATGAACTTTTAAAAAAACTTTTTGTAAACTTGTAAGTATTCATATATAGATAATTGTATATTATTTGTTGTATTGAGCTAACAATTGTCCTTTTTATATTCTCCCTTGTTTTAAAACTTTAACTAGGGAAATATTTTTCTATATAGCTCAGTTAATAACTCTAGAAGATGAATTAGTTTTGGCTTTTTTTGATGTATTGGCACGTCTCTATATATACTTTTCAAGTGGCACAACTCACGATTATAAGTGAGACATAAGACGTTGCATAATTTTGATTAGTGATTCTCTTTTATAACAATTTAGTCTTTGTTATATAACCAAAATGCAAGTAGAAAAAACTCAGACGCAGCCTATTTATAATATTTCTTCAATCAGGGATTTTCGATGGTCAATTCATCTTGATTTATTAAGAGGACTAGCTTCTTTATTAGTTTTTCTTGGTCACATGAGACTTTTATTATTTATAGAATATTTAGAAATTAGTAATCCTAGTTTTTTGATAAAAAGGTTAAATTCATTAACAGTCTTGGGTCATCAATCTGTAATGATTTTTTTTGTCCTAAGTGGATTTTTTATTTCATCTAGTGTAATAAGGAGAATTCAGCAAAAGCAATGGTCTTGGGTTAATTATTTAGTAGATCGTTTAACACGCTTATATATAGTATTAATTCCTGCTTTATTGCTGTCTTCTTTTTGGGATTCTCTGGGTATAAAAATATTTGGTACTGGACAAGACAGCTTTTACGGAGAAAAGTTTCACAACGGTCATTTAGCCACTTATAAAATTTTGGAAAATTTCACATTTCAAAATGCTTTGGGAACTATAGCTTTTGTGCAAACAATTTTTGTAGATTTATTCGGTTCAAATAAGGCAGTTTGGAGTTTAGCCTATGAATTTTGGTACTATATACTTTTTCCTTCAATCATCCTATTCTTTTGTGTTAAATCCTTAAAAGCGCGTGTTTTCTACGCTTTTTTGGCTTCAGGCATATTATTAATGGTTGGTTCGGAAATTAGAATTTATTTTCTGGTTTGGCTGATGGGAGCGTTGGTTAGTATATGTCATCCTTCTAAATATCTGAAGAACAAGAATATCCTAAATTCACTCATTATTTTGTCTATACTAATCCTGTGCATTGCCTTAATAAGTGAACGTTTTATATCTAACCCAAAGATAGCAGATTTTTTAATAGGAATTTATACTGCTGGTATGATATATCTTTTAGTTAATAGTCGTAGTCAGATAACACGAGAGGGAGCATACGAAAAATTTTCTAAAGGTTTAGCAGGATGTTCATACACTCTTTATCTTGTCCACATGCCGATACTGTGCTTTATCAGAGCATGTGTAATTGGCGATCGCCCTTGGGAGCCAGATATTTTGCACTTATTATTGGCACTCATTATAGTTGCATTTGTATTTTTATATGCGGTTGTAATCGCACATTTTACTGAAGCAAAAACAGACAAGTTTAGAAAACTAATCATGTCTTGGATAAAAAATAGACGTTTAAATCAGGCTTAACTGTATTAATCCCAATCCCTGTAGAGATGCGATGAATCGCGTCTCTACTCCCTATTGATTACTCGTTGCTTTCGCCTTAATTAAGCAGTCACAATTTCCCTACCTGATACCAATTCTGTATGAAGATGCGCTAAATCATATTTAAGTGCAAGAAAGAAGAAAGAAAAACGAACCGCAAAGGACGCAAAGGACACGAAGAAAGAAAGAAAGAAAGAAAGAAAGAAAGAAAGAAGTTAAAAGGGTTTGGCGCACCCTCACAAAGAAATAGTATGACAAGAAAGGGTATGACAAGTTTTCTAAACGGTCTAGCGCTAATAAACAAGCATATTTCAAGTCCAAAATCGGCGTATTTAGGAAAATTTTGAGTTCAGTAATTGATCGGGAATTGCCCAATTCGCTAAGAGCTATCCTACCCTCTGTTAACGTGAGTTCGACGGATAGGAATGTTAACAGACTCATCCTCAACCAAACTCCCATCAATTTTTCGGACACGCCGTTTGAAGGGAGCACTACCAGATATACTCACCCTATCAGTAGCATTAACTGTAATATCACCTGCAAACCCACTGCTGTCTTTCAAAGCATTGGCAAGGATTTGTCCACCATTAACCGCTTCCAAAGTATTCGCATTCACTGTGATATTGCCAGCATTTCCCTCACCAAAAGTGCGGGCATCTACAACCCCATTGTCTGCTACCCGAAAAGCATTGGTATTAATAATAATGTTTCCTCCCTGCCCTCCTTGATAGGTACGTGAAAATAACCCACTTGCTGTTTTATCAATGGCAACTCCAAAAATGTTGACCGGATAAGTCGCGGCGTGCAAGCCCCTAAATTTATTTATGGGGGTAAGCCGCAGGCGAATTTATTCGCCGTCATGTTTCGTTCTGATTTTGAATGTACATTTTAATAGTGTCTAAAGTCGCACCGCCAACAGTGGACACAAAGTAAGAATTAGTCCATAACGAAGGCAACCGACTTTAAAGCTTCAGGAAATTCTAACCGCAAATATCTAGATGTTGCACCTTTAAATCTTTTCACCGCTCGGTGTACTCCAAACTGAGGATCAACATCTATCAACAGATGTACATGGTCAGGCATTATCTCCATTTCTAGGATTTCAACTTTAATTTCAATAGCGATAGTCGCAAGCAATTCTTTGAGTCTGGATGCAATAGCACTAACCAGTACTTTTCGTCTGTATTTGGGGCAAAAAATAATATGATACTTGCAAGAATAGACAATATTGTTGTTTGATTGAAATTTTTCAGTCATTCTGGTAACAATAGTTTACTACTCCACATCTATATGATAGGATAAATCAAACTAATCAGGGGGTGATTCAAGAGTGTTGGTACTGGAGTACAAAGCTGTCATCAAGAAAACTCAGTCAACCGCAATAGATGAAGCTATTCGTACAAGTCAGTTTGTGCGAAACAAAGTGCTTAGATATTGGATAGATAATCGTGGCGTTGGCAAAAAAGAACTGTACCAGTACAACACTCAGTTACGTTCAGAATTTAAATTTGTCAGTGATTTAAATAGCCACGCTTGCCAAGCATCAGTAGAAAACGTAGAACGTGCTATTAACAGGTTTTTTGATAACTGCAAAAAAAATAAACAGGGATTGAAAGGTTATCCCAAGTTTAAAAAGCATAGCCGTTCAGTTGAG
>NZ_JAIVFQ010000040.1:0-20133 GCF_020829495.1 Nostoc favosum CHAB5714
TTCAAAGGCTCAACTTGCGAGTTCAAAGGCTCAACTTGCGAGTTCAAAGGCTCAACTTGCGAGTTCAAAGGCTCAACTTGCGAGTTCAAAGGCTCAACTTGCGAGTTCAAAGGCTCAACTTGCGAGTTCAAAGGCTCAACTTGCGAGTAAAAAGGCTCAACTTGCGAGTTCAAAGGCTCAACTGCCGAGTAAAAAGGCTCATAAACCGCGTCTATACAGGCAAAACCCACCTCCGTGGGTTATAAAATTATTTTTAACAAATATTTGTGCAAACAAAATTAATTACATCTGCAAGTCCAGACTGAGTTTTTAAATTAGTAAAAATAAAAGGTTTATCGCCGCGCATTTTTTTAGCATCTCGTTCCATCACACTTAAATCTGCACCAACGTATGGTGCTAAGTCAGTTTTATTAATCACCAACAAATCAGATTTAGTAATACCGGGGCCACCCTTGCGGGGAATTTTATCACCAGCCGCAACATCGATAACGTAAATCGTTAAATCCACCAATTCTGGACTAAAGGTAGCAGCTAAATTATCACCGCCACTTTCCAAAAATACCAAATCCAAATCGATAAAACGTTCCTCTAACTGTTCAATTGCGGCCAAATTCATCGAAGCATCTTCGCGGATGGCAGTATGGGGACAACCACCAGTTTCTACACCCAAAATGCGATCGCTTGCCAACGCCTGAGAACGCACTAAAAACTGAGCATCCTCCTGAGTATAAATATCATTCGTCACCACCGCAATCTGATACTGCTCACGCAACCCCTTACACAAAGCATCAACTAATGCCGTCTTCCCCGAACCCACCGGGCCAGCAACGCCTACTCGAAATGCATTCATTGTTATTTGTCCTTTGTCCTTTGTTCTTTGTCATTTGTCAGTTGTCACTTTTCCTTGGTACAGGTTATTAGTTCTTAGTTTTTGACCAATGACTAATGACTAATGACTAATGACCAATGACTAACTCCTAAACAACCTTGTATACTGCGTTTCATGCTGCATACTTGCCAGCGATAAACCCCAACTACAACAGGCGAGTTCATCATCCTCCAATGCGAGAATTTCCAATGCCGCAACGCTAAATAATGGTTGTAAATCTAGTAATAACTGCTGTCCTGCTGTTTGTCCAAGGGGGATAAGTTTCACGCCAGCAGTAATCAAATTACTTGCCCAACTATGCAGATATCCGAGTAATGCGGCTTGGATACTGATTTGCCAATGGGCAACTGCAATACCAAAAGCGATCGCATAATTGCAAGGATTACCGACAGCATTGGCAATAGGTATAATCTGCGGTTCTAGTTTACCAAGTAATTGGATCAGCGATCGCCCCATCTGCCAACTAGAGGCGCGTAATTCTTCTGTTTCCCTAGCTGCGGATAACCAGAGATTCCAACGGCATAGCGACTCAATATCACCCATTTTTGTAGCTTGCTGCGATCGTACCATCACCCCTGCCTCTAGCCGAATTGCCCCGTAGAGCAACTCTGCTTTTAACCAATCTTTGAGATGTGTGTGGTTAGCGATCGTACCATTTTCTACCAGCATTTCCAAACCTTCAGAATAACTATATGCTCCCACAGGCAAAGCGGGGCTAGCCAACTGCAAAATACTCAAAAGATGGCTATCAGTGAGCATGATGGTGTTGTCCATAAGCTCCCAATTCTGGCTGAAACGGTAAAATTTCCTCTTTAACTTCTAACCCTAGTTGTTCTAACATGGTGCGTAAAACCGAATCTGAAGACAAGCGTAAATAAGTTGGGGTAATTTCTACAGGTACATGGCGATTTCCCAAATGGTATGCTGCCCGTAATAATAAAAGTGGAGTTTGGGCAAAGGCAGTCAGTACTAGTTCTGGTTTAGCAGTAATTCTGATTAAACTACTATGGGTTTCTTCTTGCAGAATATCACCATCGTGTAAAACAGTTCCTCTGGGTAAATGTAAAAACACAATACCATCTTCCGTTTCAAAGCGATGACGACTGCGGGTGCGTTCTTCTGCTGTTAGCGCCAGAGTAAAAGTAACTGCGGCATCGCGATTAGGTGGTTTAAGTTGGGTAAATGTCAGCATACAGAGTTTCGCTTTATCTTCCGCTTTTCATTATGCTTCTAATTTAACTAATTACGAATTATTTTAATCCCATATATAGCAGTCCTAAATAATTTGTAAAAATTATATATCTCTTTCTTATTTCTTCCCTTTGCGCCCAAAGCCAATACTTTGCGGTTCGTTTTCTTATTTATATTTTTAACGAATCAGATAGGACTGCTATAACAGTCTTTAATTATGAATTACATTAGCGACGCGCAAAGCGATAGCGAGGAACGAGCGTCGGAACGAGCGTCATTACGAATTACGAATTATTTTAAACACCATAGTTGCCTTGCCCGAAGGAAAGATAAAATTAAGCAAATAAAGGCAACAAAACGGGGACAATCATGAACCAAGCCGTTGAGGGAGTACGCTGGACAATTCACGATTTAGAGGTTCTACCCGAAAATGAGTGGACACGCTATGAAATTATTAATGGAGAACTCTTTGTGACTCGCACTCCTCACCGCCGTCATCAACAAGTTTGTGGCAAAATCTTTCGACAACTCGATGTTTGGTCAGATTCGAGTGGTTTAGGGGAAACAATTGTGGCTCCAGGGGTGCTTTTTTCGCAAGCAGATAGCGTCATACCAGATGTAGTTTGGGTAAGTCGAGAACGACTGGCGCAAATTGAAGATGAAGCGGGACATTTGACAGGCGCACCAGAGTTAGTAGTAGAGGTTTTATCCCCTGGTAAACAAAATGAATTTCGAGATAAAGAAGCAAAACTGAAACTATATTCAGTTCAAGGCGTGCGTGAGTATTGGATTGTTGATCGCTTTACTAAACAAGTTGAAGTTTATCGGCGAGAAAAAGCACAGTTGGTTTTAGTTGCTACTTTGCTAGGTGATGATGAAATAACATCGCCACTTTTACCCGGATTTTGTTGTTCTATTGGTTTATTTTTTCCTGAATAATAGCAAATTTTAGAATATTTATGAAAATCTAACCGCCAGATTATAGATGCTTACAAATATTGGAAAAATTTTATCGCGTCTGTTTAAAAAGCCTCAGATAATTTGGTAAAAATCTGCATTAGGTAAGTTATATCATGTCCGCTTGATTGCTTATTAAACCCGAAGAACCCCAAAGAGCCAAAGCTACGCTTTGTCTCCCCTCCCCGCTTGCGGGGAGGGGCTGGGGGTGGGGTGTAATGGCTATGGTTAGCATAACTATTTATGCAGACATGATATTATTTGTGAGGCTGATGAATGATAAAATTTACAATTATTCCTCTTCTCTTTCGTCACAAAATTACTTCTTTGTCTTCGTGGTTAGTTAAAAAAAGATTTTTGGTAACAAAAAGGTTTAATTAGCAACTTCATCCCGTGAATGGGCTACTAATAGGTAATGTAAACCAAAATGTTGCCCCTGCATCCAATGCACTATTCACACCAATTTCGCCGCCGTGAGCATTGATGATTTGCTTACATAAATACAAGCCCAATCCCAAACTTACAGAATTGCGGATACTTGCACCCCGAAAGTAAAGGTCAAAAAGCCGATCGCTTTGTTGTTGACTAATTCCCACGCCGTTATCACTAACAGTACAATAAATTTTGTCATCTTTACGGGTAGCATTGATTGTCAGGAGCAAACCAGGGGCATTATGTTTAAGCGCATTCACAATTAAGTTAGAAAAAACTCGCCATAGTTGCGTGGGATCTGCATTGACTAATGGCAAATCTGCGGATACTAGATTTGTGAGCTTGGCTTGATTTTGCTCTAGCAATGGCTCTAAATCTGCGATCGCAGCTTCGACAACTGTCAGTAATTGTACGGTTTGACGCTGCAAAATAACACCTTGCACCTCGCCGACATGAGCTTCCATCAACGAATTAATTAAATTAAGTTGGCGATCGCTACTTTGAATCATCCGCTCTAAAATTGAGCGTGAAATCGAAATATTCTCTTCTGGACGTGCAAGCAAATTTTTCAGCACCATTAAAGTACCCAGCACTGGGTTGCGTAAGTCGTGAGACACTGCATGGAAAAATACTCGTAGTTCTTCTTCAGTTTGTTTGCGTTGGGTAATATCTTCAATCAAACCTTCGTAGTAAAGTAGCTTTCCTTTTTCGTCACGCACTGCGTAGGCTTTTTCCGAAATCCAGACAATACTTCCGTCTCGGCGATAAATTTGGGATTCAAACTCGGAAACGCTGCCATACTTTTCCATCAGGCGGACAAATTCTGCACGGCGGTTCGGATCAACGTACAATTGTTCAATAACAGTGGAATTTGCTGTCACTTCCTCCGCTAAAGAGTAGCCATAAATGCGTGCTAAAGCCGGATTTGCTGTAATGTAACGTCCATCTGGACTGCTTTGAAAAATCCCTTCAACGGCGTTTTCAAAAATGCTGCGATATTTAGCTTCTGCAACCTTGAGTTTTTGGTAGGCAGATTCCAGTTCTTGACGGGCGTAAAATTCAGAACGTTGCAGGCGATCGTACAGATAAACACCAATGTCGCATATAGCACAAAACCAAAAAATGTATAAAATGAACGTTACATTATATATTTCTGGATGGTCGGGAATTGGTGTTTTTAGTCCAAGTGCTGTATTCACACCAAAATAGTAAGTTAGCACACTCACTTGAGTCAGCAAGTGAAGAATCCAGCAGACAGGTATCAACACAGCTTGGCTCAAGAACAGCAGCGACCAGCCGATAGTATCAGGTAGCGCGAAACCTCTGATGGTTGCAAACAACTGTGATGCTAGACTAATTGACCAAGAAGACCCCAAAAATAATAAATCTGGACGATGACGACCTAACTTAGTTTTATGTAAGGCAAGGCAGATTAGTATATTCAGCAACATTGCAATATTAATTACAAGGCGCTGAGTTCTAAGCACTTCTGGAAGATGCTGCAACTCTGCAAAAGGAAAAAACAAGCCGTAAATGTCTCGCAAAGTAAAAGACAACAGACACATCAGCGCCAGCCATAACCATAAACGCAATCTCTGCCACAAAAAAAGGTTACGCCAATCTCTGTAAAGAGTAGTCGTTTCATCTCTTGTTGGTGCAGAAAAGGTTTGTCTGCACCACCTTTGCAGTGTTGTAAACGGAGTAGCCATTAGCATCCGAGCAACTTTGCCCATACCTTGAGGGTGTTTCCCTAACTCAACATTGCCATAAATAACACCCTCTCATTTTTTGGTGATTTATGGGCGATTTGTTGCGGATGTTGCTAAAGGTAGTGTAAACCAGAAAGTTAACCCACGCTTGCGGTTACTAATAACACCGATTTCGCCGCCATGTGCTTTAATAACTTTCCGACAAAGATACGTTTTTAAGCCAATGCTTGTGGAACAACAATCTTGGGGATCGCGGACATGCAGATCGAAAAGGCGATCGCACTCTTGTTTAGTCATTACCACACCGTCATCTTGAATCTGAGTGCGAATCATTCCGCCTTCAACGCTGGCACTCAGAATAAAATTTAATCCTGGTGGATTATTTTGCAAGCTATATGTTACCAAATGTGCCAAAACTTTCTCCAACCGAGTTGCATCTGCCATTACTAATGGTAAATCGGCGGGAACCAAGTTCTTCAGAGTTGCTTGATTTTGTGCCAGTGTGGGTTCCAACTGGGTGAAAATTGCTCCCAGTAGGGTGTTAAAATCCATAGGTTCGGGTTTGATGTCAATACCCTTTTTTTCATAAGAATTAATTTCTAGCAATGAGTTAATCATCGTCAGTTGGCGATCGTTGCCTTGAATCATCCGCTCAATTATCGACCGAGATACTGGAATTGGGGGTTGGGAAAAGGCAGAGGGGCACTTAGCAGGAAGCAGAGGGGAAAGAGGTAATTTTTTATTCTCCCCCTTGCCCCCTGCCCCCTGCTCCCCTGCTTCTTCCCCAGTACAGACGCGATTAATCGCGTCTCTACGCACTCCCTGATTTAACAAATTCTTTAACACCATCAAGTTACCCATCACCGAAGTTCGTAAATCGTGAGCAACTGTGTGCAAAACAACATCTTTTACCCGATGCAATTCTTCAACTTCTTGCATTTTCTGCTGCAATTGTGCTGTCCGTTCTTGTACCTGGTGTTCTAAATTAGTGTTAAGTTCTGCGAGTTTTTGGTATATCTGGCTTTGCTGAATGGCGATCGCTACCTGTTCTGACATCTGCTGTAACAAATCAATTTCTATCGGTTGCCAATGACGCGGCCCTGAACATTGATTGGCAATTAATGCCCCAAATAATTCATTACCTAGCATTATTGGTACAGTCAAAGTCGCCTTCGTTTGGAATTTTTGAAAGTGCGCTTTGACTTTGGGAGATAATGCTACTTGCGTTATATCTTCAATGACACCCACAACATTATCTTTGAGTAAGTTTCTCAATTCTTGTAGATAAGCTTCATCATTAGTAGACCATCCTGTGACTGATGGATACTTGGGAGCTACTGATTCTGCAAGAGTTCTGGCTCCTAATTTGGTATTATTTAAACAAATAAAAACTCGATCTGCTTGCAGAAATTGCCTGACTTCGGTGACGGTGGTTTGAAGAATTTCCTCTAACTTAAGCGAAGACCGAATTCGTACTAAGGTTTCTGCCAACAAGCGATCGCGTTCTGCTGATAGACGTAATTGCGCTTCTACCTGCTTGCGTTCTGTAATGTCGTGATGGACTGCTAGGATCGAAGGCAGACCATCTAAATCAATGATTTCGGCTGAAAGCAGCGTTGTAATTATCTTGCCAGACTTTTGCCGAAATTCAACTTCCAAGTTGCGAACAACTCCTGTGGCTTGCAACTTCTGTAACAAATTCTGGCGATAGCGATCGTCTACCCAAAGATTTAACTCAAAAGAAGTTTTACCAATCGCCTCATCTCGCTCATAACCTGAGAGTTTCACAAAACTGTCGTTAACTTCGATGAAGCGTCCTTCTTGGAGTGTGCTGATGGTAATTGAATCAGGGCTGCAACTAAAAGCTTTAGCAAATTTTTGGGCAAGATTTTGTAAAGCAACTTCTGCTTGTTTGCGTTCTGTGATGTCTCGGACAATTGCTACTACCTCATCTTGACCACTGACTACCAACCGCGCCTCATAATCTTTGACTCCCAAAAGCGTTGGTAGTTGATATTCGCAAGTTTGCAAAGTTCCAGAATCTAAAGTTTTAGCGATCGCTTCCAAGCTAATTGCGGCAACATCACTAGGCAATAACTCTTGCACATGTTTCCCAACTATTTTTTCTTTGGAGAGAGTGACATTTGCTCCCTCACTTTTCAAATCTAGATATTCGCTATCACGGCTAATGCGAAACATTAAATCGGGGATAGCATCTAAAACTGCTTTATACCGCGCCTCACTCTCAAGCAATTTTTCTTGGGCTTGTTTTCGGTCTGTAATATCCATGACCAAGCCATTCCAAAACAAATCGCCTGATTCTTGTAATTCGCGTTGCGAAGTAGCTTGAATCCATTTAAGTTTCCCACTAGGCGTAATGATGCGACCTTCCCAATGCCAAGGTGTAATATTTGTAGTACAATAAGCTATAGATTCTGTAAAAGCTTTTATATCCTGTGGATGAATCAGTTTGTATAGCACCCGAAAGTCTTTCTGTATAGCTTCTGGTTCTAATTCATACAAATATTCACAACCAGAACTAACATAAAGGACTAACACAGAACTATCCTGCTGTTGCAGAACTTGGAAAATCATTCCTGGTAAATTGACAGCAAGTTTTGAGAGCAAGTTAATAGCGTCTTGCTGGCAATTTGGTGTATACAGCGATTTTACAACGGTTTCATCCACTCTTTGACCCTTTGATACACAAGCTATTGATGTACAATTAAAAGCCAGAATAACTAATTTAACAGTTTTAATTCTGTAGGCAGAATCGCTAACAGAATTAAAACTGCACCTTCTTTCAGAGTAGTTCCTGGTGAGGCGATCGCATTCCCCCAATCGGGTGAACGATTTGCCAGGGGGAAAATCATTTCAGGAGTGCTGAGTTATATCATGTCCGGGTAATTAGTTATGATTCCATAGTCATTGCACTCCACACACCAGATGCTCCACTTGGCGTCTCTCCGAAATCCCATTCGTGAGAGGCTAGCGCCAATGCGGAGCGTCTCGTAGAGAAGGGAGAAGTTTCGGCCCAAGCCTTTGAGAATTGTAACCCGCAAATCCCCGACAACTTTACGAAGTTGGGGATCTTGTTTCTGCGCGTTTGATTCAGGATTGCTATATTAGTCCATCAAGCTAACGAAAGCTTGGTACTTAGTAAGCACGCTTTGTGTTTAATATAAGGACTAAAATCCTTACTACAAACTTATTTACCTAGCATCGTTGAATTGACAGACTACTAGAATAGAGATATTGCTTCCACCCAAACTGATAACATGAATACTACCACCGTCAGTTTACCTCCTACCCTCGAATTAAATATCGACTTGACTGACGAGCAATTTTTTCAGCTTTGCCAAAATAATCGAGACTTAAAGTTTGAGCGGACAGCTTCAGGGGAATTAATTATTATGCCACCTACGGGGAGTAGTACTAGTGACCGTAATGCCGATTTAACTTATCAATTAAGAGCTTGGAGTCGTCAAAATAAGCTAGGGAAATCCTTTGACTCTTCTGGTGGTTTCAAACTTCCAAACGGTGCAGAGCGTTCTCCAGATGCTTCCTGGGTGAAAATGGAACGGTGGAATGCTTTAAGCGAAGCAGAAAAAGAAAGATTTGCTCCTTTGTGTCCCGATTTTGTAGTTGAGTTAATGTCTCCAAGTGATTCCTTAGAAAAAACACGAGCCAAAATGAGGGAATATATGGAGAATGGCGCCAGATTAGGCTGGTTAATTAATAGAGGACAGCAACAGGTAGAAATTTATCGTCCCAATCGAGAAGTTGAGATTTTACAAAGTCCTAAAACTCTATCGGGAGAAGATGTTTTGCCAGGATTTATTTTAGATTTGGCGGAAATTTGGTGAGTAATTTCCTACCCTGAATCATTCATAATAAACCATAACCCCGACAACTTTTATGAAGTCGGGGATCTGCGCTCACGAGTTTGTACATTAAAAAACTGAGATAATCAACTTTGATCGCAAGAATCAGATAGAAAGTAGTTTCTCGATACAGCTAATCTATTCTCACTTAGAACATGAATAGATTTACTAACATGGAGAAATTAATAATAGGTTTTTGGGAGTGGATAGTTTCTGTATTATGGCGATGCTCGGTCTTTTTTATCAAGAAAGGCAGGAGGACGTTCGGCGAAGGCTCAATAGAGCCGCAGAGGTTAGGAGGAAAACCTACCATTTGCCTCACTAGCCAGTCTTTCATATTCAGGTCGTAAAACTGACATGATAATCAGGGAATCATAACCATTTTCTGATTTTAGACATTCGCGTAGTTTTCCTTCTACAACAAAACCAGCACCTTTGTAGACAGCCTGAGCACGATGATTTTGCTCTTTAACATCTAGCCATAACCGATGTGCTTTGTATGTCTCAAACACCAATTTCTTAATCATTTCAACAGTGTCTTTGCCATAACCTTGCCCCTTCTGTGTGATGACAAGGCGACGAAACTCAATACTCTGATTTAAATTAAGCAGTCCAGCCAAAATAACGTAGCCAATTTTTGTTTCTGTTTGCACAATCAGATGAGCAATATCAGAATCAGCGATCGCTTGAAGATGCTGTTGATATGACCAAGGAGTGATGTACTGTCGATTATCGTCATCATACTCGGCTTGTAGAACATAATCGAGATCAGCTTCTTGTGTTTTGCGTAGACTTAAACTGTGCATGATCTCACTCAACGACGTATTATCATTACTTTATTCGTTATTGTGAACGGTTACGTTTATCTTCGGTGAACATTTACCAGCATCACGCTCATCTTTGCGGATCTAGTTGTCATTGACGGTAGGGTGATGAAAGTAAATTAATTCTTTAATAAAAAATATATTGAAGGAAGCATTAATGCAATTACAACAAACACCAGTTTTGGAAGAAACTCTTTGGCAAGCAGTTCTGAATCGAGATCCCACAATTGACGGCAAGTTTTTCTATGGTGTTCGCTCTACAGGCATTTATTGCCGACCTATTTGCCCTAGTCGCAAACCGAATCGCAATCAAGTTTGTTTCTTCCAGTCGGCACAAGAGGCTGAAATTGCAGGTTTTCGAGCTTGTAAGCGCTGTCAGCCACAATTTGAAACAGTTCCAAATACAGCTAAATCCAAAGTTTTAGCAGTATGTCGATACATTGAAGCACAAGGCGATCGCATCCCAACCCTCTCAGAATTATGCTCTCAAGTGGGAATGAGTCCCAGTTATCTGCAAAAGGTATTCAAGCAAATAATTGGCGTATCGCCTTTTCAATATGCAGATGCGCTGCGTAGCCAACGATTGAAGCAGCGTCTTCAGTCAGGCGAGGAAATTGCTCATGCAGTTTACGACACTGGATATGGTTCAAGTAGCCAACTGTATGAGAAAGCACCTAAACAACTGGGAATGACACCAAAGACTTACCAACAAGCTGGAAAGACAATGAGTATTGTTTATGCGATCGCTCCATGTCCACTAGGATATTTGCTTGTGGCAACAACAGAGAAGGGTATCTGTGCCGTTAAACTAGGTGATGAAGCAGATAAGCTTGAACACATTTTGAACCAGGAATTTCACCAAGCGCACATCATACGTGATGACCACACACACAAGGAATGGATACAAGCAATCCTTGGCTTTATTGCGGGAGGCGAGGCACATCTCAATTTACCACTTGATGTCCGTGGGACAGCATTTCAGAAACAGGTTTGGGAAGTATTACAGAAAATTCCCTATGGCGAAACCCGCACCTACACTGATATTGCCCGTGATATTGCCAAACCCCAGGCAGTCCGCGCTGTAGGTAATGCTTGTGGAGCTAATCCAACAGCGCTGATTGTACCGTGTCACCGAGTGCTGCAAAGTGATGGCAGTCTTGGTGGTTATCGCTGGGGAATTGAGCGCAAACAAAAACTGCTTGTACAAGAGTCAGAGCGTTGCGCGCGGGACTGGGGATTGGGAGGTTTGAGGTTCTGAGGTGGATGAACGGAGTTCTGAGGTGGATGAATGAGTCTTTGAGGTGGATGAATGAGTCTTTGAGGTGGATGAATGAGTCTTTGAGGTGGATGAATGAGTATCTGAGGTGGATGAATGAGTCTTTGAGGTGGATGAACGAGTCTTTGAGGTGGATGAACGAGTCTTTGAGGTGGATGAATGAGTATCTGAGGTGGATGAATGAGTATCTGAGGTGGATGAATGATATCATGTCCGCATAATTAGTTATGATTCCTACAGTCATTACACCCCACCCCCAACCCCTCCCCGCAAGCGGGGAGGGGAGACAAAGCTACGCTTTGGCGGGGTGGGGTTCTTCGGGTTTAATAAGCAATCAAGCGGACATGATATGAGTCTTTGAGGTGGATGAACGAGTCTTTGAGGTGGATGAACGAGTTCCCAGTCCCCAGTCCCTTTTTCGGTCAAAATTTTACAAAGATGACATTAGACATAGGAGTGAAAAAGAATGTAGAGACGCGAAATTTCGCGTCTCTACAAGGGTTCTGGATAACGCATATTTAATTTCTGGAGATGTCTATTGGAAGAAACAGCCGCACAAACACCTAAATTAGAATCGCTGACTCAAGAAAGTCTTACCCGTGGTTTAATGGTGCTTGCCAATCTTGATAGCGATTTGGCTCGGATTTTAGAAACACTGGGGCCTCCACCTATTTGGCAAAGAGAACCAGGTTTTGCAACGCTGTTGTGCATAATTCTGGAACAGCAAGTTTCCGTAGCGGCTGCAAGGGCTGTATTTAACCGTCTATGTGGGGTTGTTGTACTGCTGACGCCAGAAAATTTTCTGACATTGGATGATGTTCAATTGAGAGGGATTGGATTCAGTCGGCAAAAGATTCTATACTGTCGTGGGTTGGCGAATGCAATAACAAGTGGTCAGCTTGACCTAACCAAGCTGGAGAGAATGGACGAAACTACTATCAGAACTGAGTTAAAGCGTCTCAAAGGTATTGGAGACTGGACAGTTGATATTTACTTGCTTATGGCGCTGCAACATCCTGATGTCTTTCCTAAAGGCGATTTGGCGATCGCGATCGCTTTCCAAAAACTCAAAAACTTGGCGACGCGTCCAACACCAGTTCAACTAGAAGCAATGACACAGCACTGGCGACCGTGGCGAGCAGTTGCAGCAAGACTTCTATGGCACTACTACTTGAGTGCATAATAAAAACTGTTGCAACCCATAAGTTACAACAGTTCGAGAGATTATTTTAACTCCTTATTAAACTGCTTGTTGACGTTTAATTTCTTGTCTCAATACTTCACATCGTTTCACAGCTTCTCTTGCTTGTTGTCTGTACTGTTTGGCTTGTTCTCGGTCAATTAAACATACTTCCGTCGCTTTACGCATCAATTCAACTGCTTGTGTACTAAGTTCTTTAATACGAGTTCTTAAATCTTCAATTGTTTTCATTTTTCCTCCAGTTCTGAGATGACAAGTTCTAAATTTTCTACTTCTTCATAAAGTCTATCGGCTCTACTAACTAACAAGCTAGCGTCTTCATCATCGTTATTTGCTACTGCATTATCATGGGCTTGGTATAAATCTTCAATGATTTGGTGTAATTGTGCGTAAGCTTTTAGCAATGCGTCAAGTGTCGTTTGTTTCAACTCGGTACTACCTCATTTTTTGGGTCAAAAAGTTGTCTGATGCATGACACTCTCAAGCAGGGTTTTAAACATGGTAGGACTTACGCACGAGTTACGGAATAACGAACCTTATTAGGCACAGAGAAGCCAGTGCGCCCTTGCGGTTAAGAGACTTGTTCGCTCTTAGCGTTCCCGCTCTTTAGCAACTGGCGCGGCACGGAGAAATCAGAGTTTGAGAGATATTTTGCGTAAGTCCTACATGGTTCAAAGAACGAAATTTCGTTCTTTAGCGGAAAATCAAAGACTAAAATTTGAGTGTTCAAGCAACGTAAAAAGCCCATTTTAGGCACATCTGTAATAAACCTACACCTGTCAGGATATTTATATGGCACTACTACTTGAGTAATGCCAATAGTAAGTCGGTTACAGTTTCCCAGTGAATACTCGTTCAGCCGGGCCTGTCATGTAAACCCGTTGGTCTACTTCTGACCATTCAATTTGCAAGGGGCCACCTGGTAATTCTACAGTTGCGGCGCGATCGCATTTCCCAGTTAACACTCCAGCTACTAAAGAAGCACAAGCACCAGTCCCGCAAGCTAATGTAATCCCAGCACCCCGCTCCCATACCCGCATTTTCAAATAGTCACGACGCACCACTTGAATAAATTCGGTATTTATGCGTTGCGGAAAAACTGGATGATGCTCAAATTTTGGGCCGATACTTTCTAGCTCAATTGCTGCTACATCTTCTACAAAGGTAATGCAGTGGGGATTTCCCATATTTACACAGGTGACATCCCAAGTTTGCCCCGCCACCTCTAACGGCTGAGAAATTACTTTTTCTTTATCGGGTGCAAGATTAGTAGGAATTTCGCCAGCGAGTAACCTGGGTAAACCCATGTCTACTTTAACTTGACTATTAGGCAGGATTTGGGGAATCATCACACCACCCAAAGTATGAATGCGATATGAGTCTTTATTTCGGGATTCACCTTCTAAATCAGCCAAAAAGCCAGCTAAACAGCGAATGCCGTTGCCACACATTTCTGGTTCAGAACCATCGGAATTAAAAATCCGCATGGTGTAGTCAGTGGCATTTTCTCCAGGTAGGGCAAAAATTACACCATCAGCACCGATACCAAAATGGCGATCGCACAACTTGATGGCTTGCTCTGGAGTCACTACAGGCACTGATGACGAGCGATTGTCAATCAAAATAAAGTCGTTGCCTAGACCATGATACTTAGTAAATTCGATTGCCATTTCCAAAATCAATAAATTATATTTGTGTTTTGTCATTAGTCCTTTGTCATTTGTGAATAACCAATGCCCGATGACCAATGACCAATGACCAATGACCAATGACTAATGACTATGCTTACCGAATTTGACACCACTTTGCCTAGTATTATACAAGTCCAAAACCTGATTAAACAAACAACGCCAGTAGAGTTAAAGCTGCTGACTCAGGATGTGCTGACAGGAAAGGTTTTATGGCAAGATCCACAGTGTATCTGTATTGCTGATGAAAACAGTCAGCAAACCACTGTTTGGAAACAAGCGATCGCCTACATCAAGCCGAAAGTGAGTTAGGAGTGAGGCAGAAAAATCACAGGAGCAGGGGGCAGAGGGAATGCTCCTTCTGCCCTGCCGCAAAACGAAGTGGAGCAAGGGTTTCAATCCCCCACTTCAACAAGAGTGGTTTTCGTTCAGTCGGGGTACAATCCCCGTCTGAACCTCCCCCTGCTCCCCGGCCTCTTTTTGAACCCCTATTTCTCGTTACTGGACTTAGAGTTTTCCAGCACAAACCCACCTATTGCGTCCTTGTTCTTTAGCTTTATACAAAGCTTTGTCGGCTGCGTTAATCAACTCTTGAATTGAACTTTTTTCTGTTGGAATAGCAATCGCAACACCTAAACTGACGGTCACAAAATATTGAAAGTTATTCTTCTTCTTATGGGGAATCTTTAATTCTTGAATAGACTTTTGAATCAACTTAGTTACTTTAATAGCACCTGATTCGTTCGTATTTGGCAAAATTACAATAAATTCTTCACCACCATAACGAGCTAGTAAATCGGTAGGACGCTTTAATACAGCTTGGGCTGCACGAGCAACTTGTATTAAGCATTCATCCCCAGCTAGATGTCCATAAGAATCGTTATAATCCTTGAAATAGTCAATATCAAATAAAACTAAAGATAAATAATTTTCAGTTAGTCTTAGTCGATTCCATTCCTGCTCTAAAAATTGTTCAAAACAATGACGGTTTGCGATTTGGGTTAGAGCATCTAGCTTACTAAGTTTTTCTAGCTGAGAATTTGCAAGTTCTAAAGCATGGTTTGTTTGAGCAAGCTGATTAGCTTGAGAGCGGGATTGCTCTAATAATTCAGAATGTTCTAAAGCTACATTAAACTGAGCTGCTAACTGTTGGATAAATTGAATTTCCGACGTTTTCCACTCGCGTGAACAATGGCACTGATGAACACATAGTAATCCCCATAAAGTTTTTCCTTTCATTAGAGGTGCAATAATTTGCGCCTTGATTTGCAATTGCTCTAACAGTTGAATGTGGCAATCCTTTAGTCCAGCTTGATAAACATCTGATAATACCTGTATACGCCCTTGGTGATAAGCAACTGCATATTTTTCACCAAAACAATCATCCTTCACCTTTATGGCGATCGTAGAATCGTAGTCAGGCAATACATTCTCGGCGACAAATTCTCCACAGGTATAGTTCGATTCCGGGTCAAATCGAAAGATACTGACGCGATCAGTACGGAGAGCCTTACGAACTTCTCGTACAGTAGTTTTAAATAAGGTGTCTAGATTAAGAGATTCACGAATTTCAGCAACTAAATTAAACAAAATATCCTGCTGCTGATTGGCTTTATACAGTTCTGCTGCTTTTTGTTTTGCTTGAGCTAAAAATTCTGCTTGTTTAACTGCAAATCCTAACTGCGTTGCAATCTGAGACAGAAACTGAATTTCTAATTTTTTCCATTCATGTGGCTGTGAGTGCTGATAAGCAGCAAGCACTCCCCACAGTTTTTTTCCAACAAAAATTGGTGCAGTTGCATAAGCTCGAATATGGAACTGTTCTAAAATTTCTAAATGGCATTGGCACAAGTCTGCTGCGTAGACATCGGAAGCAACTAAAGTTTCATGATTACGATACCGTCCACCTTGATGTTCTTGTAGATAAGAGTCATTCCAAACTGTATTTTTTCCTAATGTCTCTACATCATCCCATCCAGTTTCTGCAAACTCAAAGTCGCTGACAAATTCTCCACCCCAGTTTTCATAGAAACGATAGACGGCAATCCGCTCGACGCGGAGTAACTTGCAAGTTTCCTTGGTAGTTGTACGAAAAATTGTTTCTAACTCAAAAGAAGCTCGGATTTTGCTAATAACTCGGTAAAGCGCCCTTTCTTGCTTTTCTAGCTGCTGAATTTGAACTTGTTTATCATGCAGTTGAGTTTCTAAATTACTAACACTAGGCTGTCCTAAAAGCTTACAGAGTAGATTAGCAGATACTTTCGGAATAATATGCAAATTTTTATAAAACATTATAAAGATAATTTCAGTAATATTTTATAGATGAAAAAAGACAGCGACAACGCTGTAACAACGTAATTTTTCGTAGTTTATAGCCATTATCGCGTAAGGAAGTTTCGTGGTCACTTCTCTCCATCTGACTTTTGCTATTACAGCTATTTTCAGGTAAATAGACCACGCGGTAGGGGCACAGCAAAGCTTAGCCCTTACAACAGATGTGGTTCAAATACATGATTTCTGCTGTAAGTCTTAAAACAGCTTGCTCACAAAGGATTTTGGATAAAGCACCCAAGCTTGATTTGTCCCCTTTTCCCGCACCCACTTGACAATAGTACAATTACCTTAAACTCTTACGGATGGGCTGTTACTGAAACTGGGCTGCAAGTTGCTCAATCGATAAGGCGCGATCGCTGGATTGAGCCGCTTAGGGACTTCCAGATAAAAAAATATCCCAAAACTGACCCAAAAATCCTCTCCATTTCTCCTGTCTCTGTGTTCTCTGCGTCTGGAGTGGTAGCCTTCGGCAAGCCGCTTTGCGTCTACGTTTATTTGGATAATTTATTTCTTGGAAATCCCTTATATCATGTCCACTTGATTGCTTATTAAACCCGAAGAACCCCACCCCGACAATCGTCGCTTTGTCTCCCCTCCTGCTTGCGGGGAGGGGCTGGGGGTGGGGTGTAATGGCTGTGGTTAGCAAACTATATTATGGGGACATGATATTACTTGCGCCAGTCGATTATCAACTAGTACAAGGCGGCGTAAATAAACCTACCATTTCATTACAGCCAGAAAGCCCAAAATTAAAGCTTTTTAACTTTTGATTTTTGAATGCGTGACTTCCGCCTTGCGGTACTAGGGGAGTCTTAAAGCTTAATCAGTCACACTATCGGCAGGGAGAAACTCTTTGAGCGCTTCTGCTGAGGCAGCTTTCACCACTGGGATAGAAAGGGGTACTGAAGTAGCGATCGCAAATAACTTTTGTAGTTGACTTAGACCTGTCAAACCACCACATAATAATACTTGGTCGCCAACTCGCAAGTCCATGCTGCCATCAGGATAGCGGATAAACTTGCCATCTCGCCGGATCGCCTGTACCTGTACTCCAAACTGCTTGCTGATATCTAAATCTGCAAGGGTTTTACCTAACGTTGGCGTATCTGCATTCACTGTAACCCACTGGCAAGCACTATTTTCTCCGGGAACAGCAGCTTGTCCCTTGGCGAATTCTGCCAAAGCCGCCAGTTCTTCATCTGCCCCTACTACCAACAGGCGATCGCCTTCTTCCAATTTGGTTTGATTATTGGGATAATCGATTTCATCGCCGTTAGCGCGGCGAATTGCCATCAAACTCGCTCCTGTTAAGTAGCGCATATCTGCTTCTTCTATGCTCATGCCAATTAAGGGCGAAGCAGATGGTAGAGGATACCAGCGTTGATTTAGATCGCGAGTTGCTTGGCGCAAATCACGAGCAACTTCAGTAGCAGAACGCTCTGGGCGAAAGTCTAAATAATGATCGTTGCGGATTTGCTGCATTTCGCGTTGGACGACAGCTGGCGACAACAAGCCTAAGCTAGTTAATAAATGAGTTGCCATTTCTAAGCTGGCTTCAAACTCTGGTTGCACAACTTCTTTCGCTCCCAATTGATACAGCACCTCAATATTTTTATCCTGGGTAGCACGGACAACCAAATCTAATTCTGGGCGCAATTCTAAAGCGCGTTTCAAGCAAAGACGGGTACTCATGGGGTCTGGAAGTGCGATCGCCATTCCTTTGGCATGATTCACCCCGGCGGTTTCTAGAACATGTAAACTCACGCAATTGCCATAAACATAAGACACCCCAGCCTCACGCAACTGCTGAATTCTACTCTCTGATTGGTCGATTACCACCACAGGTATGTCGTGTTGCAGCAACAACTTCACTAAATTTTTGCCGACTCGCCCATAGCCGCAGACTACCAGATGGTCTTTGAAAGGCAAATCTTCCGACACATCCCGCGCCTCTTCTTCTTCTAAGTACGGTTTCAACCAGGGCATTGATTCGGCAAAATTAAATAAAAATGGCACTAACCGCAGGACAAAGGGAGTAAGCATGAGAGTAACTGCGGTGGTTCCCAAAATTAATAAGTATATTTGTCGGGACACCAGCCCCAAAGTTTGCCCTTCACTAGCGAGAACAAAGGAAAATTCCCCAATTTGCGCCAGTCCCAAACCGGCGATTATCGCTGTTTTCAAAGGGTAGCCAAACAGCTTTACTAGGGGGGTGATAATCAAAAATTTACCTACGAAAACTAGTGCCACCAGTCCTAAAATCAATTCCAGGTTGTTCCACAAAAACACTGGGTCGATTAACATGCCAATGGCGGCAAAAAATAAACTGGCAAAGATATCTCGCAGTGGTTCCACATAAGTCAGGGTTTGATCGGCGTACTCCACCTCAGAAATCATCAAACCGGCGACAAATGCCCCCATTTCAATTGACAGCCCCAAATGCTCTGTCAACAGAGCAATGCCCAAGCATAAAGCTACAACCCCTAACAAAAATAGTTCTCGGCTTTCGGTACGGGCTAGCAGTCGCAACAAAGGCGGTATCAGCCAAATCCCCGCAGCTATTGCACCAGCAGCGAATAAAGCAATCCACAACAGTGCTGTCAGTACAGCGATGCCAATAGTTTCTGCGGGTTGGTTGAGGGCTGGTAAGACTGCTAACATCAGTCCCAGTGCTAAGTCCTGTACTACCAAAATCCCTAGCATCACTTGCCCATGAGGCGTTTCTGTTTCATTGCGCTCCATCAAGCATTTGAGGACAACTGCTGTCGAAGACAAGGATAGAATACACCCCAAGAACATGCCCTTAGCCGGTAAAGTTCCCCAGGCTCCGGTTAACCCGCATACCACAACTGTGACTAAAATTGTCAGAGCAATCTGGAGTCCACCTCCGCCAAGAGCGATCGCTTTTACTTTCTTAAGTTCCCCAAAGGAAAATTCCACACCCAAGGCGAATAACAAAAAGGCAACGCCGAACTGTGCCAGAGTCTCTACTTGAATAACTTCTTTAATCAGTCCCAGTCCGGCTGGGCCAATGATCATCCCGCCAATGAGATACCCTAGCAGCACGGGTTGTCGCAAAAGTGCCGCCAACAGTCCACCGCAGGCGGCAACGCCTAAAACTAAAACTAAATCAACAATTAGCCTAAAATCTTCTTGCACCAGTTTTAAAAGAACTATTAATTAAGACCTATTAATTCAGCATACAAAGTTTTATGATCTCAAGCAGCTTGTTTGGTGAAGGGGCGACAGAATTTGCATATTGGGCATTGAGGATGGGGGCAAGTGGAGTTTTTATGGTTGTTCACGAGTATTAAAGGTGGATGAACGAGTATCTAAGACTCATATTATGTCCGCTTGATTACTTATTAAACCCGAAGAACCCCACCCCCAACCCCTCCCGAAGAGCGGGGAGGGGAGACAAAGCACAGCTTTGGCGGGGTGGGGTTCTTTTATTATGGGTAATTTGGCGGATATGATATCATTCACGAGTATCAAAGGTGGATGAACGAGTATCTAAGACTCATATTATGTCCGCTTGATTACTTATTAAACCCGAAGAACCCCACCTCCAACCCCTCCCGAAGAGCGGGGAGGGGAGACAAAGCACAGCTTTGGCGGGGTGGGGTTCTTTTATTATGGGTAATTTGGCGGACATGATATCATTCACGAGTATTAAAGGTGGATGAACGAGTATCTAAGACTCATTAATGAGTATTAAAGGTGGATGAACGAGTATCTAAGACTCATT
>NZ_JAIVFQ010000040.1:20230-63046 GCF_020829495.1 Nostoc favosum CHAB5714
ATTAATGAGTATTAAAGGTGGATGAACGAGTATCAAAGACTCATTAATGAGTATTAAAGGTGGATGAACGAGTATCAAAGACTCATTAATGAGTATTAAAGGTGGATGAACGAGTATCAAAGACTCATTAATGAGTATTAAAGGTGGATGAACGAGTATCAAAGACTCATTTACGAGTATCCCTGCCCTATGCCCGATGTCCTATGCTCATTAAATCTTAGGCGAACTAAGTGCCCCTAATAGCAGCAGTGACCACGGTACTTTAATATCAGGTATGAGCCATGAGTACTTTCTCAGTACAGGTAATGCAGCTGGCAGCACAAAACACAGAGAACGTAGCGACGCCGGGCGATCGCCATTTTCATCTACAATTCCATATTGCTTGGCTAGTTCGGCAACAATCTGCACACGTCCTGTACGGCGCATGACATTTGGCTCACCAGTAAGTGCAGCGATCGCCCGTCCAGTTAGTAAGGGAGTTTCCCAGTTGTAGCGATCGCTAAGAAATGAGCTTTTTTGGTCAGTATCACTGGTTTGATTCACTTCAGAAGCAAAACGGGAAAAAAGCTCAGTACCAACAATACCTGGCCAAATTGAAACAGAAGCGACATTATGGGGTTTTAACTCAACAGCCATATCAGCTGCTAGGCGATCGCAAGCTGCTTTACCAGCACCATAAGCTGTATTAAAGATATAAGACATGCTACCCCACGAGGAAATGGTGCAAATTAGTCCAGAGTTACGCTTGGTCATCATTCGAGCAGCAAAAACACTCGCAACATAGTGGCTACGAAGACCAACGTTATTGCTAGCATCCCAAATACTTGGTTCACAATCCCAAAAGGGCTGCCCATAAGCGTCTTTTAATGCCTGAACTCCTGAGTAAGCATTATTCACCAGTAGGTCTAGTTGTCCATCCTGCTCATCTTGGATGCGCTCAAACAGTAGACGCACCTGCTCATCGTCGCTGTGGTCTACTTGCACAGGAATGCCCACACCACCGGCTTCCTCTATAGCTGATTGGGTTTCGCTAAGACTCCCAAAAACCGCATCACTGGAAGATTTGTTGAGGCTGCGCCCAGTGACGTATACAGTTGCACCAGCCTCACCCAAGCCAATAGCAATTCCCCTCCCAATTCCCCGCGTAGCACCTGTTACCAACGCCACTTTACCCTCAAGGTGTTTCATAATCGCTTTCCTCTGCCGTCTTTTTTAGTGCTGAGTTAGGAGTTAGGAGTTAGGAGTTAGGAGTTAGGAGTTAGGAGTTAGGAGTTAGGAGTTAGGAGTTAGGAGTTAGGAATTATTATTCTCCCTCATCTCCCTCATCTCCCTCATCTCCCTCATCTCCCTCATCTCCCTCATCTCCCTCATCTCCCTCATCTCCCTCATCTCCCTCATCTCCCTCATCTCCCTCATCTCCCTCATCTCCCTCATCTCCCCCTGCCCCCTGCCCCTATCAACGGTATAGCCAAACGCGCAATAGTGAAAGCAGTTGTTCAGTATCCACAGGTTTGGTAATGTAATCTGATGCGCCTGCTTCAATACACTTCTCGCGATCGCCTTGCATGGCTTTAGCGGTCAGTGCAATAATCGGCAAAGATTTAAATTGCTCGTTTTGGCGGATTAAGCGTGTTGTTTCGTAACCATCCATTTCTGGCATCATTACGTCCATCAAAACGACATCAATATCTGATGTAGTTTCCAACAGGGTAATCCCCTCTCTGCCGTTTTCAGCATATAAAACTTGTATTTGATAACGCTCCAGCATACTTGTCAGCGCAAAGATATTACGCACATCGTCGTCTACAATTAGCGCTTTTTTGCCAGCGAGTAAGTGGTCTATGGAATGCAGTTGTTCAAGTATTTCTCGCTTGGGTGCTGGTAAATTTGCTTGGACTCGGTGTAAAAATAATGCTGTTTCATCGAGGAGACGTTCGGGCGATCGCACATCTTTAATGATGATTGTTTCGGCAATTCGTCTGAGTTCGGTTTCTTGAGCTTTGCTAATTTCTCTACCTGTGTAAACAATGATTGGTAAAGTTTTGCCGTGAGGTAGAAGCTTTATCTGCTCGATAAGTTCAAACCCGGTCATGTCGGGTAGCCCTAAATCGAGAACGAGGCAATCAAAATGCTGTGAGCGGATGGCTTCTAAAGCTGCTGCACCAGTGCCCACAGCAGTGGTAGAAACATCGCTGTTGCCAATCAACTCAACAATACTCAGCCGTTGAGTGTCGTCGTCTTCGACTACTAACAAATTTTTCACCTGGCGCTCAACAAAACCTTTAATTTTGGCCAACGCCTCGGATATTGTCTCGCTGGTTAAGGGCTTTTGCAGATATGCGATCGCTCCTAGTTGCAAACCGCGCTGTCTCCCTTCCTCAACTGTCATGATATGTACAGGAATGTGACGGGTATTTGGGTCATGCTTCAGACGATCTAATACAGTCCAACCATCCATTTCTGGCAACCTGATATCTAGCAAAATGGCTGAAGGCTGGAATTGCTGCGCTAACATCAAACCTGTACTGCCTGTTTGGGCAGTGATCACCTTGAATCCTTGCTGTTGTGCCATATCTAGCAGGATACGCGCAAAATTAACGTCATCCTCAACAATTAGTAACACGCGATCGCCTATGCCGATAGTAGTGCGATCGTCATTTAGGAGTGGGGAGTTAGGAGTGAGGAGTGAGGAGTTAGGAGTGAGGAGTGAGGAGTTAGGAGTGAGGAGTGAGGAGTTAGGAGTGAGGAGTGAGGAGTGGGTAGAGACGCGATTAATCGCGTCTGTACTAGATTGTGTTGATGTTGACTCAGGACTCGGAACTCGGAACTCTGGACTCAATTGGGGGAAGTAGAATGTAAAGGTGCTACCTTGACCGGGTTGACTGATTAGTTTAATTTCGCCGCCAAAGAGACGGGCGATTTCACGGCTAATTGATAAGCCCAATCCAGTACCGCCGTATCTGCGACTGGTAGAGCCATCGGCTTGCTGAAATGCCTCGAAAATAACTTTCTGCTTGTCGGGGGCAATGCCAATGCCTGTATCGCTGACTGAGAAGGCGATGACATTTTGGGCGCGATTTAAAGTTACTTGGTCGTTGCTCCACCCTTGCTTCGCCACCGCAATCTGTAAGCGTACTTCCCCTCGCTCTGTAAATTTAAAAGCGTTGGAGAGGAGATTTTTTAACACCTGTTGTAAGCGTTTGACATCTGTATAGATGGTTGTGGGCAATTCGGGAGTCAATTCAATTGTGAAAGCAAGTCCTTTGCTCTGAGCGATTTGTCGGAAGGTGCGCTCAATCTGATCGCCCAATTCTGTCAATGGCATTTGGGTCATGTCAATCGACATAGTTCCAGATTCAATTTTGGCGAGATCCAGAATGTCATTGATTAACGCCAACAAATCATTACCTGCTGAGTAAATTGTTTGGCTGTATTCGACTTGCTTGGCACTGAGGTTGTGATCAATGTTATCTGACAACAACTTTGCCAAAATCAACAAGCTGTTTAGCGGTGTCCGCAGTTCATGGGACATGTTGGCGAGAAACTCTGATTTGTATTTTGAAGAAAGGGCGAGTTGTTCAGCCTTATCTTCTAAAGAGAGTCTTGCTTGTTCAATTTCTCGATTTTTGCGCTCGACTTCTTTCTTTTGCATCGCCAACAACTCTGCCTTTTCTTCTAACTCAGCGTTGGTTTGTTGCAACTCCTCTTGCTGTCCTTTGAGTAAATCTTCCGAGGTTTTGAGTGATTGGGCTTGTTGTTCTAAGCGCTTGTTGGTTTCCCGGAGTTCATCTTGCTGGGTTTGGAGTTCTTCAGCCAAAGATTGCGACTGCTTGAGTAATTCTTCAGTTCGCATGGATGCTGCGATCGTGTTGAGGACGATCGCTATACTTTCGGTAAGTTGGTCGAAGAATGTCAGATGAATTTCGCTAAAGCGACGGAAGGAAGCTAATTCTATGACTGCTGTCACCTGTCCTTCAAAAAGTACAGGTAACACCACGGCATTAAGTGGAGTTGCTTCTCCTAAACCAGAGGCAATTCTGACATAATCACTTGGCACTTCCGTCAGCAGTATTCGCTCTTTTTCTAAAGCGCATTGTCCCACCAAACCTTCACCCAAGTGGAAGCGGTTAGCTAGATGTCTGCGTTCGCGGTAAGCGTAGCTACTAATTAATTTCAAATACGGTACATTTTCTCCAGACTCCATCAGGAAGAATACGCCGTGTTGCGCTCCTACTAAAGGTGCCAGTTCTGAGAGAATTAGTTTAGATACAGTTTCCAAGTCTCGCTGCCCTTGCAGCATTCTGGTAAACTTGGCTAGGTTAGTTTTCAACCAATCTTGTTCGGTGTTTTTCTGCGTTGTCTCCCGCAGATTGGCAATCATCTGATTGATGTTGTCTTTGAGGATGGCAACTTCACCTAATGCTTCGACGGCAATTGAACGAGTTAAATCACCTTTAGTTACAGCTGTAGCAACTTCTGCGATCGCTCGCAACTGAGTTGTCAATGTAGCAGCCAATTCGTTCACATTATCTGTCAAATCTTTCCAAGTCCCAGCCGCGCCAGGGACTCTAGCTTGTCCGCCCAACTTCCCTTCGATTCCCACTTCCCGCGCTACTGTGGTTACTTGATTGGCAAATGTCGCTAGAGTATCAATCATCTCGTTGATTGTCTCTGCCAAGGTTTCAATTTCTCCCTTGGCGTCTAACATCAGTTTCCGTTTCAAGTCACCGTTAGCAACTGCCGTTACAACTCTGGCAATACCGCGCACTTGTGCCGTTAAGTTCCCCGCCATCGAGTTAACATTATCTGTTAAATCTTTCCAAGTCCCTGCAACACCTTGGACTTGCGCTTGTCCGCCCAACTTCCCTTCAGTTCCCACTTCTCGCGCCACCCGCGTTACTTCACTTGCAAAAGAACTAAGTTGATCCACCATTGTGTTGGTGGTGTTCTTCAAGTCTAAAATTTCGCCTTTGGCATCGACGGTAATTTTCTTAGAAAGGTCGCCATTAGCTACCGCCTTGGTAACTTCCGCGATGTTGCGAACTTGTCCGGTGAGGTTCCCCGCCATCGAGTTAACGTTGTCAGTTAAATCTTTCCAAGTCCCTGCAACTCCCCTGACGTAAGCTTGCACGCCCAATTTACCTTCGGTTCCCACCTCACGGGCAACCTTTGTAACTTCTGATGCAAAGGAATTTAACTGATCCACCATTGTATTAATGGTGTTTTTGAGTTCCTGAATTTCACCTTTCACATCGACGGTGATTTTCTTGGATAAGTCGCCGTTAGCTACGGCTGTGGTAACTTCGGCAATATTCCGCACTTGTGCCGTCAAACTTCCCGCCATGAAGTTTACGCTGTCAGTTAAATCTTTCCAAGTTCCGGCTACACCTTTAACTTCTGCTTGTACACCCAGCTTACCTTCAGTTCCCACCTCCCGCGCCACCCGCGTTACTTCACTTGCAAAGGAATTGAGTTGATCCACCATTGTATTAACGGTATTTTTCAACTCTAAAATTTCACCTTTGACATCAACGGAGATTTTCTTAGATAAGTCGCCATTAGCTACAGCTGTGGTAACGGCGGCAATGTTTCGCACCTGTGCCGTTAAGCTTCCCGCCATGAAGTTCACGCTGTCAGTTAAATCTTTCCAAGTTCCAGCTACGCCGCGCACATCTGCTTGTACACCTAATTTACCTTCGCTTCCCACTTCCCGCGCCACTCGCGTTACTTCACTTGCAAAGGAGTTGAGTTGATCCACCATTATATTGATGGTGTTTTTAAGTTCCAGAATTTCGCCTTTGACAGCAACAGTAATTTTCTTAGATAAATCACCATTGGCGATCGCAGTTGTAACTTCGGCAATGTTCCGCACCTGTGCCGTCAAGCTTCCTGCCATGAAGTTCACGCTGTCGGTTAAATCTTTCCAAGTACCAGCAACGTCTTTCACCTCCGCTTGTACACCCAATTTACCTTCAGTTCCCACCTCACGGGCGACTCGCGTCACTTCACTTGCAAAGGAACTGAGTTGATCCACCATTGTGTTAATGGTATTTTTCAACTCCAGAATTTCGCCTTTGACATCAACGGTGATTTTCTTAGAAAGGTCGCCGTTTGCTACGGCGGTGGTGACGGTGGCAATATTTCGCACTTGCGCCGTCAAGCTTCCTGCCATGAAGTTCACGCTGTCAGTTAAATCTTTCCAAGTGCCAGCCACGCCCCGCACTTCTGCTTGCACGCCCAACTTCCCTTCGCTTCCCACCTCACGCGCAACCCTTGTGACTTCTGATGCAAAAGAGTTAAGCTGATCCACCATTGTGTTAATGGTGTTTTTGAGTTCCAGAATTTCACCTTTGACATCGACAGTGATTTTCTTAGATAAATCGCCTGTTGCAACCGCCGTAGTCACTTCGGCAATATTCCGCACCTGTGCCGTTAAACTTCCCGCCATGAAGTTTACGCTGTCGGTTAAATCTTTCCAAGTGCCAGCCACACCGCGCACATCGGCTTGCACACCCAGTTTACCTTCACTGCCAACTTCACGGGCAACCCTTGTGACTTCACTTGCAAAGGAACTGAGTTGATCCACCATTATATTGATGGTATTTTTCAGTTCAAAAATTTCACCTCTGACATCGACGGTGATTTTTTTAGATAGATCGCCATTTGCGATCGCAGTGGCAACTTCAGCAATATTTCGCACCTGTCCGGTGAGATTACCCGCCATTAAGTTAACGTTGTCAGTTAAATCTTTCCAAGTCCCCGCCACTCCTTTAACTTCTGCTTGCACGCCCAATTTACCTTCAGTTCCCACCTCACGCGCAACTCTTGTGACTTCCGATGCAAAGGAATTAAGCTGATCCACCATTGTGTTGATGGTGTTCTTGAGTTCCAGAATTTCACCTTTCACATCGACAGTGATTTTTTTAGATAAGTCGCCATTTGCAACCGCCGTTGTCACTTCGGCAATATTCCGCACTTGTGCCGTCAAGCTTCCCGCCATGAAATTCACACTATCGGTCAGGTCTTTCCACGTACCCGCTACCCCGCGAACTTCTGCTTGACCGCCTAATTTTCCTTCTGCACCCACCTCACGGACAACTCTTGTTACTTCCGATGCAAAGGAATTAAGTTGATCCACCATGATGTTAACGGTGTTTTTCAACTCTAAAATTTCGCCTTTGACATCAACAGTGATTTTCTTGGAAAGGTCGCCATTCGCTACCGCCGTTGTCACTTCCGCAATGTTACGGACTTGGGCTGTCAAATTCCCTGCCATTAAGTTAACGTTATCTGTCAGATCCTTCCAAGTACCTGCTACTCCTTTAACTTCGGCTTGCACGCCCAATTTACCTTCAGTTCCCACCTCACGCGCCACCCGCGTCACTTCCGATGCAAAAGAATTAAGCTGATCCACCATCGTGTTGACGGTGTTTTTTAGTTCTAGAATTTCGCCTTTGACATCGACAGTGATTTTTTTGGATAAGTCACCATTTGCGATCGCAGTTGCAACTTCGGCAATGTTGCGAACTTGTCCGGTGAGATTACCCGCCATCAAGTTAACGTTATCAGTCAAATCCTTCCAAGTGCCAGCAACACCTTGCACTTCGGCTTGAACGCCCAACTTCCCTTCGGTTCCTACTTCACGGGCAACTCTTGTTACTTCCGATGCAAAAGAACCGAGACGATCTACCATCGTGTTGACGATATTAGCAGTTTGGAGAAACTCACCTTGGAGGGGTCTGCCGTCAATTTCTGTTGCGATCGTTTGGGATAAGTCACCATTAGCGACAGATCGAATTACGCGAGTAGTTTCAGCTGTTGGTTGAACTAAATCTGTAATTAGACTATTGACAGAAGTAACACAATCTGACCAGGAACCACGAACATCTCCGAGAGAGGCGCGATCGGCAATTTTGCCTTCTTTGCCGACAACATTACCAATCCTCTGTAGCTCCGCCGCCATCCGCTCATTTTGATCAATAATATCATTAAGCGTATCAGCTATTTTACCCGCTACACCAGTATGGTCTATAGGCATCCGAGCAGAGAAATCACCCTGTTTAACAGCATTCAGCGTTCTTAGTAGCTGATTTAAATCTAGATTATCGCTGTCTCTAGTTAACTGTTCGGTTGCCATAGCCTTATCCTTAATCTTGAATCTTGAGGAATTTTTTGTATTTTTTGCACCCCGTACCTCGTGAGATAACTTTTAGGTAATGCGGATCAAAATAGAGAGTAGGGAATAGAAAGTGGATCAAACTAATTTTTAATGGGTGCGAGTGTAAGCAGTTGATAAAGACTGCTAACTAAATGGTATTGCCGTCGATGTATCTGGCATACCACTTAGCTAATGATAGCTAGTTGGACTCTGTTATGCAGCATCAATTGTCGGCGATGCCTAACTTGGGCGAGTAAGCGATCGCACGGTAGAACCAGGGCTATTTCATTCTCATCTAGCCCGCCTCAGAATAAATTCTGAGGCTAATAGCAAAAGTCGTCTAAAGACGACTAATAAAGGCTTTTAGTCGTCTTTAGACGACTTTTGCTATTAGCCCGGAACTTTAGTTCTGGGCGGTTTATGTCTAGAACGAAATAGCCCTGCGGTAGAACACACGATGACAATTAACATTACGTTTTATGATTTTTGGAATTTGAGGAAAGCAGCAAATCAAGAAATCCTAACTGAGAACTGAAGGTTTGCTAAAGTCAGAAATATCCGGCAACTCCAAGGATTGGCAAATGGTTAGAGAGTACTCAGCCCAGAGACATCTGCCTCCGCTTGAAAGTGGCGATCGCCTAACTCGCCCTGAATTTGAACGGCGTTATGCGGCTGCACCCCATATCAAGAAAGCAGAACTGATTGAAGGAATCGTTTACGTGGCATCTCCCTTAAGACATGAGCAACATGGCAAACCCCACAGTCGGGTCATAACTTGGTTAGGAGTCTACCAATCACTGACTCCCGGCGTTGACTTAAGCGTTGAACCAACAGTCAGACTAGATTTAGACAATGAACCCCAGCCAGATGTAGTGCTGTTTATTGAACCAGACGCAGGCGGACAAACCCGTTTGAGCCGCGACGGTTACATTGAAGGATCTCCCGAATTGATTGTTGAAATTGCAGCGAGTAGCGTTGCGATCGATACAGGGAGCAAAAAGCAGGTTTATCGCCGTAATGGGGTGTTGGAGTACGTAATCTGGCAATCTTACGAGAATAAAATTGAATGGTTTTGCCTAATTGATGGCGACTATCGATCGCTATCTCCCAGTGCAGATGGAATTATTCGCTCTGGGGTGTTTCCGGGTTTGTGGTTAGCGGTGGAGGCGCTGTTAAACAATCAGATGGTGCGAGTGTTGGAGGTGGTGCAAGCGGGGTTGAAGTCACCGGAACATAATGCGTTTGTGCAGCAGTTGAAGAAATAGGAATAAGGCAATACGCTTGGGTTAAGAAATTTGTCCGTTGAGGCAGGCTGTTCTTGAGCAGGGGATGCTGGCGTTGCAGGGGGGAGAAAAAAGCTTATCCCAAGCGTATTGAGGAATAAGGGACTTGCGGTCAAATAGTAGGTAAAATTGATATCCCGCAAGGAACTGAAGTTCCTTGCTAATAGCAAAAGTCATCTGAAGATGACTAAATATACTCAAAAATATTTAGTCTACTTTAGTAGACTTTAGCTGTTAGCCTGGGAATTGATTCCCAGGCGGGTGAGGAAGCTAACAGATAAGCTATTTCTAGGCTTTTGTTGACACTAATAGGCAGTGCCCATAGGCGTCAATTTAACGTATAACTAAACCCTATTGGATTTTACTCAACTCACGATCGCACCCAACGCCCCATTCATAGATCCATTGACAGAAGAAAGGTTAACAGAATCGGCTGCTAAAGAATTGGTGACTTGGGAATTGCTTATTAAGCTTTGCTTCTTCTTGGTATTACCTCGTCTAGCACCACCCGCCATCTCATATTCTTGGCTGTTTTTACCGTAACGGCTGCCAACTCCTAGTAACATTTTTTCTGACATCGTTATTACAGCCTGTTCTGCGTTATTCAGGTCATCTGTGAGTTTGTCAATGGTAGATAATGTAGTGTTGTAGGCAGCAAGCTTAGACCGGAGATCGTTAATTGTCATGGTGTAAGCTTGTATAGTCAATCCTTGGCCAAAGTCAAGTTCTACACTGATAGATTGTAAACTTTCAATCCGGCGATCGGCTCGTTCTAAAACGCTGGAATTTCTTTTACGACGTGCCATAATGCATCTCTGTTACTAGGTTGCTAGTACTGTTTTATACGAAAAGATTTCTGATTGTCATGGGGAAATATATCAAATCAGTTGCGATTGCATCTCTAAAGGTTTAGTTAATTTCACTTAGGCTATATCTTACTATAGGTAGTAAATAAATTTGTTCTGCCTGGTTGGTGAGCGAAGCCGAACCACTGCCCTCCAATACTGTTCGGTTAAGCCTAAAAAATAACTCTAATGTAGGTTGGGTTGAGGAACGAAACCCAACATTTTCAAAGATTTGTTGGGTAACACTAAAGTTCAACCCAACCTACAAATCAATACGGTTCAGTTAAGCAAATTTATCTGTTAAGGCAGGCTGTTCTTGAGCAGGGGAGGCAGAGGAAGCAGGGGGAGAAAAAAAGCTTAACTGAACTGTATTGACCTACAAATCTTCTTAACCTGCCTGGTTGGTGAGCGAAGCCGAACCACTGCGCTCTGCCTTTGTTCGATAGATTCATAAGTTCGTTACAACAATTGCTGCAATGATTTAAGCCTTTCTTATACATGGAAGAACATTTGTTGCAAAGTATTAAACATTTGCAGCAACGACTTATACATTTGCTGCAATGATTTAAGCCTTTCTTATACATGGAAGAACATTTGTTGCAAAGTATTAAGCATTTGTAGCAACTGCTTATACATTTGCAATAAAAACTTAAGCCTTTCTTATAGATGAAGTAATCTTAGCTGCAAAGGTTTAAATTTTCACAGTTTCAAGCGTAGGAGCGATCGTTTTGCTTGTTGTCTGAGATAATACCTCTTGCATAAATTAAAAATAAGAACCCCAAAGCTACGCTTTTTCTCTTACGAGACGTTACCGCCTTAAGCGAAGCTATGCCGAAGGCGTTCGCGTTAGCGTCTCTGAAAGAGAAGCCTCTCGAACGCGAGTGCGTTTTTGTTCGCGCAGCGTCCCGAACGGAAGGACAAGAGAAGGCTTTACGCTTCATTTACAACACTAGGGTGGGGAAATCTCCAAATCTTTGCAAATTTTGATAGCTAGAATATCAACAATCTCAGTATGTCTTGGAACTGCCGAGGTTCTGTTGTTTGATGGATTGTAATAAATCGTATGCCTTCCACCCTCTCGAAGAAACAAACAGCCGTTCTTTTCCAAATGGCGAATCAATTCACGTCTTTTCACTATAATTTGACATTAATCTGTTCACGGACGACATCTTTACCGGAGAGTTGTTGCTCTGCGAGTTCCCGATTTGATATTAGAATCAACTCTATCGCTTCCCGTAGACTTTCTCTAGCTTCTTCCAGCGTTCTCTCTTGGACATTTGCACCTGGTAACTCTTGAACGTAGCCAATATACCAGTCATCTAACTTTTCGTATACAGCAGTAAAAGAATTTTCCATAATTTTTATTAATCGTTAGTGTCTTAATTTGAACTTTTAACGCATCTACTTTCTAAACCGTCACACCCTCCAACTCCTCATCTGTCAACTCATACAATTGACGCAACTTATCCAACTTATCACCATCAGCTTCCCAGAAACCCCGCCCATGTGCCTCCAACATTCTCCCTAAAATATTGCGAAAAGCTTCAGGATTTGCCTTGCGTAATTTATCCGCCATCTCTGCGTCTAACGCATAAGTATCAGCCGCTTGGTCATAAACCCAATCATCGGTAAAATCGGCAGTACCACCCCAACCAATCAACGCCGTCATTCGTTGGGAAATTTCAAAAGCACCACCAGAACCTTGATTCGCCATCGCTTGCGCCCATTTGGGATTTACCAACTTAGTGCGGTACTCCATTCGCAGCAAATCATCTAAATTGCGCGGTGTAGTATCCTTCGAGAAACTTTCCACAAAACTGGTTGTAACCTTCTTCCCGCCTTGTTTTTCTGCTGCCCTTTTCAACCCGCCAGTATTAGCGTAATATTCTTGAATATCAGTTAAACCATATTCAACCGAATCGATTTCTTGAACAATGCGATCGCTAGTTTTTAACAACGTATTCAACACTTCCGGTCTAGCTTGACCTTTATCTTCTCTCCCATAGCTGAATACATTGCGACTTTGCCAAGTATTGCCTAACTCCTCACCAGATTCCCAGTTACCATCCACCACCCTATCATTCACCAAAGAACCAAAATCACCCGCCGGATTAGAAAACAATCTCGCCGATGCATTCTCTACACCTTGGGCTTTCAAAGCCAAAGCATGTCTTCTAATAAAATTTTGATCATCTGATTCATCAGCATCAGCCGCCCGTTGAAATAAATCATCCAACAATTCGATGATATTTACAAAACTATCCCGGAAAATTCCAGACAAATTACCCAACACATCAATGCGGGGATGTCCAACCTCCGCCAACGGCTTCAATTCATAACGAACAACTCTACCAGTTCCTTCCTTAACAGGTTCAGCCCCCACCAACTCCAAAAGAATCCCCAGAGATTCACCCTTAGTTTTAATCGCATCCAATCCCCATAACATCACCGCCACCGTTTCCGGATATTTCCCATATTCATCCAAATGCTGGGCGATAATTTTTTGAGCAATTTCTCGTCCCCGTTCATAAGCAGCAGGTGAAGGCATCCGATAAGGATCTAAAGCATGAATATTCCTCCCCGTAGGCAAAACCCCAGCCCCATCCCTTAACAAATCCCCACCAGGCGCAGGCGGAATATACTCCCCATTCAACCCCCTTAACAAATTCGTTAACTCATCCGTAGATTGCATCAACAAATCCCTTATTAGCCTTTCCTCTTCTTCGCGTCCTTTGCGCCTTTGCGGTTCGTTTACTCCATCCTCCCCCCCAAAATAAGCCTCCAAATACGACCCCAACTCCTCCTCATTCGGTGCTTCCCCCAAAGTATGCAACCCAGAAGAAAACAACCGATTTTCTAAAACCTGCAAATATTCATACAACTCCACCAAATAATCATCAAAAGCATGACCACTAAACATCCGCACATTCTCCGGCGTAAACGCAATCCCCAACCGTTTAGCATCCTCAAACGGACAATCTGCATCCAACCCAGAGTCTACAATTTTTTTACAAATCCCTTCCTTCAAAACATAATTCTTTTGCGGATCTTCACGATACTCCGAAATCAAATCACGCAACGCCACCAATTCCTTATACAAACCTGCACGCCCATAAGGAGGTACATTATGAGAAATCAATACACCATAACCGCGACGTTTTGCCAACATAGACTCAGACGGATTATTCGCCGCATATATATATAGATTAGGCAAATTTCCTAACAGAATATCCGACCAAGAATAACCCGTATTACCCAACGGAGAACCAGGCAACCATTCCACCGTCCCATGCATTCCAAAGTGAACGACAGCATCAGCTTCAAACTCATTTTGCAGCCATTTATAATAAGCAGCATATTGCGGATGAGGCGTTAAATCCCGTTCAAACATTAAACGCATCGGGTCGCCTTGTATACCCAAAGGTGGTTGTACACCTATCCACACATTTCCTAATTGCACACCGCCAATCTGAAAATCATCGCCATAAGTTTTAATACCAGTCCCCGTGAGAGATTTCCATTGTTTTTCGATGCGGGAGGTTTGCAGATATCCCAGCCATTTTTCTAAGGTACGGGCGTTAACGGACGCAGGGATATTCTTTGCATCATCAATTTCATCCGCCTCTTTCACCCAGCGAATCAATTCTTCCCCATCTTCTGGTAAATCCCCGACGGTGTAACCTTGTTCTTTGAGTGCATGGAGAAACTTCAGCAAACTACGCGGCACATTTAATAATGCAGCTGTACCCACAGCACCATAACCCGGAGGAAAGCCATATAAAATGATGGCAATCTTGCGTTCCGATGCAGGTTTTTGCCGCAAAGCCACCCAAGTTTTTACCCTACCAATTAATCGCTGCACCCGTTCGGGAACCAGATAAATATTTTCGCCCACCAAACCGCCGAGGGGAACGGTATCAATAGCCCCATCCAATTCTGGTAATGCGTACAACACGACACTTTGCAATCCGCCGACACCTTGGCGCGTCCACGAGGAAATATCTTGAATTAATAGTGGTGCAGCAACAATATAAGGTACATTCTTGGCAGTGAGGATGCGTTTTGCTACTTCCACTTGACGCCCTGCTTCCATTGAACCAGCCGGGCCACCCACCAGAGGAAAGCCGATTGTCGAAACGATCGCATCTACTTTTGCTGCTTCACTTGATAGTGAGGGAGTCTCTATATTGCCTAGTTGTCGTTGCTGAATTTCATGGTCGGTTGTCATCAAATCTCGTACCGCCACATGTCCTTCCACGCCGTTGATGAAGATGGGTAAAGGAGTTAACCCAGCTTTTTCAAAACTGCGAATTAGTTGGGGAATGTAGGGTTGTTTGGTGATGACGTGTTTACGGTAGAGGAGAATTCCGATAACTGGGGAGACGCGATTTGGGGATACGCGATTTGGGGATACGCGATTTGGGGATACGCGATTTGGGGATACGCGATTTGGGGATACGCGATTTGGGGATACGCGATTTGGGGATACGCGATTTGGGGATACGCGATTTGGGAAGACGCGATGAATCGCGTCTCTACAATGGGTTTTATACCATTCCAAATATTCGCGGGGCGATTCAAAAAACCCTTGATAGTCGGGGTGGAGTAATCCGATGTTGGGGGTTTCAATTAGCGGGGGAATGTCGCCGACTTTTAAATTTAAATATTTTTCTGCCAGTGTCCAGAATAATGAGGCTACGTTTTCTGGGCCGCCAGCATTCCAGTAACTATAGATAATTAACCAGTTGCGTAAGTCTTGGACTTTTTGCACTGGGACATATTTCAATAGTTTGGGGCCAATTTTTAAGAAGCTGATGTAACCAGCGAGTTTGTCTTCTTCTCGTCCGTTGCTAAATTTGTCAAGGATGAATTTGACTGGTTTGGGCATTCCTTTGGGTTTGTCGCCAATGGCAAAGTCACCCACCTTGGTTAAACTCATCAATTCCAAGGCTGACTCAAAGACTAGGCGAATGGGAATTTGGGCAATGCGATCGCGCAGCCACACAACCTGGTCATAATCAAATAGTAGGCTACCGAAAAACACATCAGCGCCATCAAGTGCTGCTTCTACCTCAGTGCGTTTGTTGGTAAGATCGCGATCGCTAAATACCCGAATATCCAACTCAGGACAGCGAGAGTTAGCCAAAAAAGCTGCTTTTCTATACAAATCAGCGTTAAACGATTCAAACCCAGCAACCAAGACGATGCGTTTCATGCCTGTAAGCTACGAAATATTTCTTTACTTTGATCTTAAACCTGCTTTCAGGCTGATTGTTAAATATCTACCAACAGATTTTGGTCATTTAGCCGTACTAGTACAGAATGGCGGAAATAAACATCCTATTTATTCAGGCACAAAAGCCTGTGTTATCGGTTTTCTTGCTTTTACCCCTCTGCCTTCTTGCAGTAATACAGCTCGGCGCAAATAAACCTACCATTTCATTACAGCCAGAAAGCCTTTTGACTTTTGACTTTTAACTAGTTCCGTGGGTTTAAGTCCCCCGGTTCAATAAAAATTTTGTTTTGTGTTGGGGTTAAATCCCCATTACAAAACAAAATTTACGAATTACGTTAGCGCAGCGTTAGCGAGTCATCGAGCGTCATTACGAATTATTTAACTTCCGCCAAGCTGTACTAGGTACATTTGTCATAGCTTTCTACTTTTACGAAGCGTTATTATTTTAAGGATGGGGGTAATTGCTGCATTTCAGTTTATTGCAACAATCACTATATTGTTTCTGATTTTGATAAATTATGAGGGTTGTGTTTTTTCTTCCAATAAACCTTGCAAAAAGCGGGCTTTGCCACATAAAATCTGCTTAAAAAGTTTGCAAAAAACTTATTTTATTTATCAGTATGTTAATGGTTAAAATAATGCCGAGGTTGCCAATAATATCATGTTCACTTGATTACTTATTAAACCCGAAGAACCCCAAAGAGACAATCGTCGCTTCGTCTCCCCTCCTGCTTGCGGGGAGGGGAGATTTTGGGGAGCCAGTGCGGTCTTGGGGTTCACCTGCGTGGAGCCGGATAGCGTGTGGGGTGCAATGACTGTGGAAATCATAACTAATTATGCGAACATGATATAAGTAGCTAAACAAATTTAGGAACAAAACTTTTCCTCTCAAACTTGAAGAGTTTTGAAGCAGTATCAAAATAAGTAAGTTAAGGATTAAATCATGAAATTTGGAATTGATAGTGGGCACAATTGTCCACCAGACACAGGAGCTAGAGGCATCAAAGTTGAGGATAATTTAACTTTAGATGTAGGTAATAGAGTTATAGCCAAGTTAAGAGCTTTAGGAAATGAAGTCGTAGTATGTAAACCAAGTAGTGCTAGTACAGTCCGTGACTCACTCTCAAAAAGATGTTCTACAGCTAATGCGAGTAGAGTAGATATTTTTGTTTCAATTCATTTTAATGCTTTTAACAGACAAGCTAATGGCACAGAAGTTTTTGCAACTAGCGAAAATGGAAGAAAAATCGCTAAACCTGTATTAGATGAAATTGTCAAGTTAGGATTTTTTAATCGTGGCGTTAAGAGTGGTTCGCACTTGTATGTTCTGAAAAATACAGATATGCCTGCTATCTTGATAGAATGTTGCTTTGTCGATTCGCAAAAAGATATGAATCTTTTTAATCCTGAAGCAATGGCTAATGCGATCGTCAAAGGCTTAACTGGTAAATTGCCAAGTGTTCCTGTTAACCCTGTACAAGATGAAGAAGATAATGTAGATGCCACTATTCTCCGACTGCAAAAATCCTTAAATCGGCTCAAAATAACTGATAGAAATGGTAAGGCGTTAGTAGAAGATGGCTTCACCGGGGCTAATACAAAATCTGCCGTAGAAAAATTTCAGACTATTGTTGAAGTTCAAGCGACTGGAATTGCTGACTCAACTACATGGAATGCCATAAATCTAATTTTGGCAAAACGAATTATCAGAGCAAACCATGCCGGTGGTGCAGTTGTCAGATACTTGCAATACCGTTTAGGTGTTGAGAATGATGGCGTCTACGGGCCGCAAACAGAGGTTGCTATTAAGAACTTTCAAAAGCAAAATGGTTTAGATGCTGATGGGATTATCGGCCCTGCTAGCTGGCAGAAATTAATTGGTTAGATTGAGGGGTAGGCATGGTTCGTAGTTAGGGCTTTAGCGCTAAAGCACCAACTACGAACTTATACGATTGGCTATTACCGAAAAAATGAGTCTATAGCTACGCACTTCTAGGACGGCTTTCATTAATAACCGATTTGTACAAGTTGGTGAGCAACTATGGTTATCGCTAACTCCAGAGAAAATTCACTTTTTTGACCCAGAAACTGAGTTAGCAATATTTCCCTAATACTATCCACGTCTAATTGGTAGAATACGCACTCTGGATTGGCTTTGATCAACAGTAACTAATGCGCCTGTCTCTAGTGAGGACTCAAACTGATTCAGGGCTGAAATGACTAGATTTTCGATACTCTTTGGCAAAACATCCTGGGTACGAACCTGAATGACACTGGGAGTATCGACACCTGTCGCAGCTAGCAAGGAACCGAAGTCTAAATCGTGAGTAAAGACGATATATCTATTAGTTCTTGCCCACTCCATAATTATTGAATCTTTCTCACGGGGATCGCCAACCGTAGACCAGTGGACAGCGTAAATATTGTACCTCTCAAAAACCGCAACCCAATCAGGGGAAAGGTTCATATCAATCAAAATGTTCATGCACTTCTAAGAGGGACTTCAATCTCTTCAGCCCGCCATGCAGCGTAGGCAAGTGCCTCATAGATGTCGGCTTCTTCGAGGTAGGGATATGCTTTGATAATCTCGCTATTACTATGTCCAGATGCCATTAAGCCGACGATAGTACCAACAGTGACACGCATTCCTCGAATACAGGGTTTGCCGCCCATCACTTCAGGATTACGAGTAATTCTAGTGAGATTTTGCATAATTTTTGTAGAATGGGAGTAAGGTTATAGGATTGAGAGTGATATTCCTGTGAAGTTAGACTCTGTACAAAGTTTTAAATTACGCAGTCTAGGCTTAATTGAATTTAAAGGAAATGAAGTTCAATGCCTTTGTAATTTATATCGCCTTTATTTTCGAGAACACCTATCCGAATGATTACACCCAGCTTGAGACGATAAACCATCAATAATGAGTGGTAAAATAATTAGCGATCGCACCCCATCATACCTAATTTCACAAATGCGACGCCGAGTAGCCCGCCGTAGGCATCGCACTCTTGTATCTTATTACTAATTTGTAGAACTGCTAAAAGATAGTGCAGATGCTTCTACTAGATGTGGATGGTGGTGTTTCCAAAAACTTAAAATCTCTTCACCAACCTGTTGAGGATAGAAGTAGTGAAAAAAATGATATCCTTCTGGGCATTCCCAAAGTTTATCTTCTGGCTTCAACCAATTTAACCAGTCATGCAATGCAGTTGGGTTAACTATCGGATCACTCTTGCTACCACACACCATCATTGGCATAAAAACTCCACCCTTGGGTAAATCAACCAACTTAAATAAAGAGTGTGACGAGGGAGATTGTTCTAAATCTTTATCTAAGGCAGCTACTAACTTTTTAGTGGTGTGAGGCGGTTGATTTCCAAATAGACTGCGAACGCTGCTTGCTAAAACTAGCTCACGGCTGATGCTAAAAAGTTGTCGTTGAAAGTAATAGTGAGCGTGCCAATTGTTTGCCGGTTGAGCTGCTACAGCTAGCAAGGTGAGCGATCGCGCTTTTTGGGGAAATCGACGGGCAAAGGTTAAGGCGATCGCACCACCCATCCCATGACCTGCCAAATGCACGGGGCGATCGCGCCATTCTAAAAACTCATATAGCAACTCCACAGCTTGATCTATGGAACTAGCTTCATCTTTGGTTTGCTGGTATTCCCACTGGGCGACGCTTATATACCCAGATAAATATTCAAGTAATGGTTTATCAAAACGCTGCAAAACAGGACTCGCACTTAACCACAAAACATCAAATGACTCAGACATAAATACCTATAACTTCTAAATTATCAATTTCAACAGGACTTACGCAAAAATTGCCAAAAAGCTTAATTTCTCGAACCGCCATCTCTACGAGAGGCTTCTGCCAACGCGCAGCGTCTCGTAGAGAAGAACGCCAATGATTCGTAGAGTGTGCGTAAGTCCTATTCAATAAAGGTGCACAGTGGTGCGCCCCTAATCTCTACAAACCAAATTCTCTTTTCAACTGAGCAACCCAAGTTTTAATTCGCTCGTCTGTTAGATCAGATTGACTACCTTCATCAAGTGCCAGCCCTACAAACTTGCCATTTTTCAAAGCTCTAGAATTCTCAAAGTCATAACCCTCAGTTGGCCAGTAGCCAACAGTTTTACCGCCTCGCTGGGAAATTTTTTCTTCTAGAATTCCCATTGCATCCTGGAAATTATCGGCATAGCCATATTGGTCTCCATCACCAAAATAGGCAACCAGCTTACCACTAAAATCTATTTCATCAAGATCGGGGAAAAAACCTTCCCAATCGCTCTGAAGTTGACCAATATCCCAAGTGGGAGAGCCAATAATCAGCAATTCATACTCATCAAAGGTGGTAGCATCCGCCTCATAAATGGGATGTAATGTTACAACCTCATCACCAAACTCATCCCGAATTTTTTCAGCATCAGATTCAGTGTTACCAGTTTGAGTCCCGTAGAACAGACCGATTTTTTTCGACATATTTTCACCTGATATATAGTTTTGCGATCGCCAGGATACCTATTTGCCTTATTGAAATATATTCTTACCTTAATGAATATCTATCTCAATAAGCCTGAAAATATCCTACCAGACTTATTGAAAGTTTTTATCATTTGATTTAAGTAAAATTTTGTAAAGTATTTCAGGGAATAAATCGAAAAGGCAGGCGGCGGTTCATTCAACCTCAACTTATTGTAAGTGCTTTACGATATCCTCACACAATATTCCAGGCTGTTACTGATTTAAAAATATACATCGGTAAAGGAAGCTAGAGAAAGTAAATTTTTTGTGCATTTATGAAATTAATCCAAATACTAAAAGTAGCTGTAATTCCTGTTTTGACTGTATTGAGCTTGTTGTCTGCATCAAATAAAGTACTAGCTGACTACTTAAATAGTCAGGGTTCAGGAGGTAATTACCGTTATGAATTATGGTCTAGCGATGATAATAGTCATTACTATTTGAAAATCTGGTCATCTGAAGCAAGTCCAAACAGTGACGCATACTCCACAAGTAGAGGATTCACCTCTACTAGGGAAGCTCTAATTTATTTTGATTGCAATTACGCCCAGAGAAGTTTACCAGAATGCCCTCGATGAGAATTTTGAACCCCGCTCAAAGCATTGTAGGAGCGTTATATCATGTCCGCCAAATTATCCATAATAAAAGAACCCCACCCCCAACCCCTCCCCGCTCTTCAGGAGGGGAGACAAAGCAAAGCTTTGGCTCTTTGGGGTTCCAGGTATTATGCTTAATTATCCGGACATCATATTAGTTATAGCAATCCTATTTTATTTCTAAAAATTATCAGTTTCCAGATGCCCGGCTTCCCCAATAAATCGGGTATCTAACTTTTCACAAATGATTTAAGATTAAGCTGATATGCGTCTAAATTATATAAACATTCTTTATAATCGTTGACGGTTGACGGTCAACAGTCATCAGTCATCAGGTAAATGTACAAGTTAAATGCGTAACAGCTTACTATATTCTTTCTTTAGTAGTATTTTAAATTTCTAATTTATAAATATAAACTATCTATATTTTTGGTCAATTGTTAATACTTTGAGCAAACTACAGAGGCAAAAGTGAAAGCCTACTTTTCTTCCGATAGTTGGGCGGTTGGTCAACATAATTCGTAGCTCGTAATTAAAAAATTCAATTACGAATTACGAATTACGAATTACGTTAGCGCAGCGTTAGCGAGTCCACGAGCGTCATTACAAATTACGCTTCGGCGGGTTGATATTCTTGTTGTCTTTCCACAAAAGTCTGGACACGGGTGCGGTAGTTTCTCACAGTCTCATCTACCCATTCGCGATCGTTGCTATTTGCATACAAATGCACTAGTGGTTCGCTGGCATCTGGTAAAACTAACAGCCAACTGTCATCGTAGGGTTGACAAATTTTCACTCCATCAATGAGTTCTAGGTTTTGAGCTGGATGAGTTTCCACCAAGTAACGCATCAAAGCACCCTTAGCTGTCCACGGGCAGCGTATTGTATAAGTTTTGTGAATTACACGGGGCAATTCTGACCGCGCAGCAGCAAGCGATCGCTCCTGTATAGTCAACATCTCAATTATCTTCGCAATGCAGAACATAGAATCAAATCCCGGATGCAGTTGCGGGAAAATAAAACCAGTATCTCCACTACCTCCTATTACCACATTCGGGTTTTTTTGACAAGCCTCCATTAAAGCTGTGGGGTTGGCTTTAGTGCGAATCACTCTGCCATCGTGGCGGCGGGCGACTTGTTCAATGGCACTGGAAGCATGAACTGGCACTACTACCGTTCCTCTGGGGTTAGCCGTCAGAATCATGTCTACCATCAGTGCAGTTAAAGTTTCCCCACGAATTGGGTAGCCTGATTCATCAACTAAAATCAGTTGTTCTCCATTAGCCGTGACTTGCACACCAAAGTTAGCTTTCAATGCCTCTACTACATGACCTAACTGAGTCAGCAGTCCTTCTCGGTCAGTTACTGACATCGCCGTTTTATTGACACTGGCATTCAGCACCACTGCATCAGCACCAAATTTATCCAACATTTGGGGTAAAACTGCCCCCGATACGGCATAAACATAGTCAATCACCACTTTTGCTCTGCTGTTGCGGAGTGTATGAACATGCAATAGTTTTTCAAAAGCAGTACAGTAGCGGTCATTCACTTGGCTGGGGTAAGACACATCGCCAATTTCATGGATTAGCGCCCGCCGCATATCCTCCTTAAAGTAAGCCCCTTCAATTTTCTTTTCCAGGGCTTTGGTGATATTAATGCCCTTGGCATCCATGAATTCAATCAAAATGTAGTCAGGGCGATCGGGGTGTACCCGCACATGGATACCACCAGTTACCGACATTGTGGGTATAACGGTGCGGGCAATGGGGATAGCTGTAGCATCGAGGTTTTGAATATCAATACCTACTGACATCAAACCAGCAATAAGCGATCGCGTCACCATCCGAGAGATATTACGCTGGTCACGGGAAACCGTTACCTTAGAGCCTGGTTTTAAGGTAGAACCGTAAGCAGCTCCCAATTTCACGGCGAATTCTGGGGTGATGTCGATATTAGCTAATCCTTGGACACCACGTTGCCCGAATAAATTCCGTTGGGCGGTGTTCCCCCAAATTAAGTTAATGTTTAAAACTGCCCCTGACTCAATCTTTTTACTGGGCCAAACGCGCACACCGGGGCTAATTTGGGCTTCTTCTCCCACCGTGGAAAGCGAACCCACAACAGCAGCTTCTAATACTTGAGCGCGGCGGTCTACACGAGCGCCACGGGAAATTACACAAGCAGAAAGATGTGCTTCATCGCCAATAAATGCCCCATTCCACACTATCGGACGTTTGAGATTCGCATCAGCGCCAATAGTGACATTATCGCCAATTACAGTTCCTGCCTCAATTTGTACTCTTGCACCGATGCGGCAATTATCACCAATCACTACTGGGGTTTCAATCACAGCCGTCTGGTCAATGTAAGTATTTTGACCAACCCATAATTCATGGGAAACTTCTTTGTAGGCACAATCTAGTTGCACTTTCCGATCTAAGGCGTCATACTGAGCCTCACGATAGGCATCTAAGTGACCGACATCACACCAGTAACCTTGAGCAATGTAACCATACAGGGCTACATCTTTTGCTAGTAACAAAGGGAATAAGTCTTTGGAAAAGTCACATTCAACGTTTGCTGGCAGATATTCTAAAACTTCTGGTTCGAGAATGTAAGTGCCAGTATTGACGGTATCAGAAAAAATTTCACTACTAGAGGGTTTTTCTAAAAATCGCCGAATTCGTCCTTCCTTATCGGTAATCACCACCCCAAACTCAATCGGGTTAGGAACCCTGGTCAAAATCAAAGTAGCTTTTGACTTATTCTGTTTGTGAAATGCGATCGCTGCCGTGAGGTCAAAATCTGTTATGCTATCACCGCTAATGACTAAAAAGGTTTCATCAAGAAGTTCAGCAATGTTTTTCACACAGCCTGCTGTACCCAGAGGCTGATCTTCTTCGACGGCGTATGTCATCTGAACGCCAAAATCACTGCCATCTTGAAAATAGTCTCGCAAGACATCAGGTAAATAATGTAATGTCGCAATAACTTCTGTAATTTGATGTCGTTTGAGGAGATTGATAATATGTTCGGCTATTGGTCGATTAAGGATCGGCACCATCGGTTTAGGCAGATCGCAAGTTAACGGGCGAAGCCGCGTTCCCGAACCCCCCGCCATTAGTACTGCACGCATAAATCCTCCTTAACTAGTTACAGCCTTCGCTGCTTGAAAACGTATCAGATATATTTTCTTCTTCTTTCTCTAGTCTCCTATGGATATCGATATTTGAGGAACTTCCACAAGATGCATTACCGCAAGGCGGAAGTCACTCATTCAAAAATCAAAAGTCAAAAGTTTTGTAGATCAAGGCTTTTGCAAGTTTTAAAATGGTAGCTTGATAATAGGCAGGGGGTGGGGTTCAGTACCTACTCAACCGAGAACCGCTTGATCACAAGTACATTCATAAGTAAAGTAAGTTAGCTGCTGATTTTTCCATTATTCTGACCAAATAATTACTAATTCGTAATGACGCTCGTTCCGACGCTCGTTCCTCGCTAACGCTGCGCTATCGCTACCGCTACGCTAACGTAATTCGTAATTAAAGGTACAGAGCAACTAACTAAAGTTTATGGAGACAAATAAATTTATTCCTTATTTCAGAGCAAGCGACTTCAGTCGTGGGGTAATAATTACGAACTTGTACTGAGCGTAGCCGAAGTATTACGAATTATAAATTACGAATTATTTTGACTCCTGAATTCTGACTTTGACTAAGTTTCAAAAGATTAATTTGGCTTACCTGTAATCGTGAATGCTGCCCAATAGTAAGGATGATTATAAAGATTTTTATCTGATGCCATTTTCCTATTTCTATATAGTTGTGTAGCTAAATAAGTTTGAATTCGCAATTCTTCAGGATGCAAATTATTTAAGACATCTTCATACCATTTTGTCAGTTCTCCAGCAGTTAGTTCTTTCAGCCATCGCGTTGCTTCAGCTAAGGCAATAACTGCTGATTTATTGGGCTGTAATCGTCGGTAAAACTCTATCATCACCAAGGCACTAGCTGAAGATTCTACACTCCAGAGAGTACTCATTACATGAGGAACGCCCTGACTCACAAAACCAGTCACTAAACTTACATATTCGCTGCTGATAGTGTGGTTGCTAGTACTTAAATTTTCACAAGCGGAGAGGGTAATAAGGTTGTAACTCGCTAGATTTTGTTGGCAGATTTCAGCTAGAGTAATTTTGTCTTCACCGGCTAATGCTAATTCTGAGTTTTTGGGTTCAATTAAATTATTAGTGACATGACCAGTAAAATGTAAGATATTGTAATTATCAAATAAGGCGTTTTCAACAATATTTTTTGTAGCTTCTGAACCCTGAATTCTTTGGATATTATTGAACATCTGGCTAACAACTTCCGACTCAAGTTTGGCAAATTTGAGTGTGGGATAACCTGTATTCTCTGGATGTTCAATACTGAGCAATAATTGATTTTGCCATTGCCAGATATCCTCAGTTCTTATTGATAAACCTATTTGGGCACTAGGTAGATAGGTAACGCTGAAATTTGACTCCACATTCGGCAATTCTTCCGGCGATGGGGAAGGAAGATGGAAAAGGGTATGAATTGGCAATCTGTACAAGTCACGGTGAGGAATTAAAACTAGTTGGGTGATGCCTTCGAGTTCCTGTGCAATTGTAGAAATATTCAGGATTTCATACAGTTGCAATAGCTTCTGTTCCATATCAACTCGCCAAGAATGCTGGCTTTTACTTTCTTTATCTTGGGCAGTGCTGCGATATTCTTGGTATTGTTGATGCCAATCTTCTAGCCAATTTTCAAATTCAATTAGGCGTTGTACTGCTTCGGGTAGAGGTAATTCATTTAGACGGATAGCGTCTTCTCCTAAAGGTATTGCCCCAGTATCTTGCACGGGTGTAAAGAGGAGGATGGGTGATGGCGCTTGGTCTTTGAGAATAAATGTGTGTAAGGCGACTGGACTAATATGCCAGTAAATAATTGCTGTTGTGGGATTGAATAGTTGTTGAATTGCGCCATAATAAGGCGAGTAAATATTATCATTCCAGCCATAAAGCAGCCAGTTTAAACAAGCATTTTTGCCTTGTTCGGCAATTTCCCAGGCTTCAACTAAATCACCAGACTCTACGGCTAAATCAACTGCTAATTGATCAAAGCCTGCAAATTTCAGGGCTAACTGTTTTTTACTTTCGTCTGAACGAGTTTCTTCACTCAGTAATTGTTGCAATAAATCTGTACCGCGTTGCAGCAATTCTTGAACTTGTGTTGTTTGTCCCAAACCCATCAGCACTTTGCTTAGAGATTGCAAAACCTCTAGGTGCAGCTGGGGAAAATATTCTAGTGTGAGGGTTAACAGCGCCTGATGATACTCAGATGCAGCTTTGCGCCAATAATCGCGGGGATTAGTATTTTTTTTGCCTTGGTCGTAATAAGTATTAGCGATCGCAAAATGCAATCTACCCCAACCTTCTGGGTGGGTATCTGTCCGCAGATGCTTTAACCCTTCCTCGTAGCTGGCTAATTTCCCCTCGTAGCCGCCCTGTTGTAAGGCGGGATTTGTCGCTGTTATACTACTCGACATCTGCAATGCCTCAGCATTGACTAAATGACCGATCGCAGTTCCCCTACCAATCCAAGCTTCCCAATAATCTTGTTTAATTTGCAAAGCCTTGTCATAACAGGCGATCGCTTCAGCAAATTGTTCTAAATAAAACAATGCTACTGCCTGATTATACCAAGCTAAGTGGAAGTCGGGTTTAATGGCGATCGTTTGTTGATAGGAGGCGATCGCTTCTTGTCTACGTCCTAAGTTGTCTAACGCTATACCTCGGTTGTACCAAGCTAAGTAGAAGTCGGATTGAACTGACAGTGCTTTATCCCAGGAGGCGATTGCTTCTGACCATCTTCCTAAATTAAACAGCACTACACCCCGATCTATCCAAACTTCGTGATACTCTGGGTTAATTTCTAGTGCTTTGTCGTAAGATATAATCGCTTCTGTAAATTGTTCGCTTACAGCTAGGGCTATGCCACGGTGATACCAGTTTTCTTGGTCTTCTGGTTCCAAATGTAGCGCTTGGTCATAACTAGAAATAGCTTCCGGTAGCCAACCTAATTTCAGCAGCGCCAAACCCTTACTAGACCAAGCTTCTTGGTAGTCTGGCTTGATTTCTATGGCTTTGTCAAAAGAAGCGATCGCTTCTTCAAAGTATCCTAGTTCTCCGAGAGTTCCACCGCGATTATACCAAGCTTTGTAGAAGTCGGGTTTTAGTTGTGTGGCGGTTTCGTAAGATGCGATCGCTTCATCAAAACGTTCTAAATGGAACAGCGTCAAGCCTCGGTTAAACCAATACTCTGAGAATTTTGGTTGAAGTTTGATGGCTTGGTCATAAGATGCGATCGCGCCTAACAAATCACCTGTTTTCGCTTGGCTTAGACCTTGGTAAAACCACCCTTGAGCCTGGGTAACAGGATCATCGCCATGTCGCTCAATTATACCAGGGGAATTGCTGCTTTGAACTGCCAAATTAGAAGCAAGTTGTTGGACTAAATTGGTACTTTGATCCAATCTCACCCACAACTCATCTAATGTATTAGCCACATTTGGCTCTAAATTTGTCAAAGTGTTATCCCAGGTTTCCACTGAGGGAGAAGTTGTTAATTCAGTTCTTTGTCTAGTGGAAAGGAGATTTGCTTTTGTTGTACTTTGAACAACATCATCATCATCGAACCTGAGTTGGGCTAATGAAGTGATTGAATCTTCTGCGGCGGGGAGAGGGAAATTTTCGGGTATTGTGTGGGCATCTTCCCTTTCATACTCCAATACCAGTTCCTCTAAATTCTGGGTGAATGTTTCCTCAAAAGAGGCATTTTCAGGCGCTGACGTTATTGGTTCAACATCTTGCAAATCATATTCCCATAACTGTTCGCCTAAATTGCGGATTAACTCTTGCCCAGGCGAAGATGGGATAATTTCTTCATCAGTTGTGATTTGTACCACATCTGGCTCATCATACTCCCATAACTGCTCGCCTAAATTGCGGATCAGTTCTTGTCCAGGAGTCGTTTCTATTACATTTCGCTCATCATACTCCCATAACTGTTCGCCTAAATTGCGGAGCAGTTCTTCCCCAGGAGTGATTTCTAAATCCTCTTCTGGATAATTCTCCTCATTTTCTATCTGTGTAGGTGAGTTTTGCATCAGCCGGATGCCAATGTTATAAGCAACATCTCCAATTCTGCCAACACCAAGTTCCCCCAATTGCACCATCTTTGTTGCTAAAAGAGGATTCGGTGTCGGTGAAGCTAGCAAGCTTTCGCCAAACATCACCAACCAATCTATCCAGCGTTCAGCCGGAATGCGATTTTCTACCCGTTGCAGATACCTCAATGCCCACTGTCGTCCTCGTGCTTGATGCACGCCTTCTAACAATTGGATAAACAATTGTTCCAGATCCGCATTGGTTAGTTCTGGTAGTACCTCCACCAGATTCCGTCCTCTCGCACCCTTGAGAGAAGCCTGCTTACTTTCAATGAGGCGCTTTAAAAACCTTCTAAGCGACTGCGATATCCGCCTGAGCATCTGCCACACTATTGGATTTTGTTTTTCTAGATTGTAGCCATCGTAGTGTTAAAAAAATCATCAATTACGTAAAAATCCATTAGATCGGCACAGGGCTTCCGTCGCAGGTTAGCAAAAAATATACAAAACTTCAAGACGACAGCATTACAACGTTACAATTGCCATCGACTCTTGATTTGCGAAGTCGTTAATTTTCTGCTTGCTCTGTAGTCGATTGACCGGCAGGATATAATTGATTGATCAATGCCTGGACAAGCAGTTCTGGATCATCTGTCTCAACGGCAAGCTGTTGAGCAATCTGCTGGCGTAAGTTTTCATCCTGCTGCAACATCACAAACAACTCTTCTAGGGTGACAGTTTGGTATTCTCCCTCCGGGGGGTTCTCTGGGGTATCTACTGACTCTGATATGGGGACGATTGGCTCAGATGGTATCGTGCTAAAAGCATCTGGCCCTTCATATTCCCAAATAGGTTCGCCTTGATTGCGTGTCAACAACTGCATTCCGATACTATAGGCAACATCTCCGATTTCTCCGATGCCCAACTCACCCAGTTGCACTAACCGTGCAGCTATTTCATTATTGGGTGTAGGTGATGCTAGCAATCTGTTGCCAAAGCGCCTTAACCACTCAACCCAGTCTTCAGTTGGGATGCGATGTTCAATATTATGCAGCCACTTTTGCGCCCACGCTTCCCCTCGTGCTTGATGTACTCCTTGCAACAGTTCGTTGAAGAGAAATTCCAGATCCGTATCGCTTAAGGGTGGCGCTGGTTCTTTTGGCACATTTCCTCTAGATTTTGAGGCAGTCTGTTTTCCACCGAACAAGCTCTGAAAAAGCTTTTTGAGCCATTGAAATAGCCGCTTGAGCATCTGCTGCACCATCGAGTTTTGCTTATCCTAAGATTGTAGCGATCGCACTGGACTATGGCGCTAGTTCAGTCATTAAAATTCTTTGGTCATTTGTCATTGGTCATTAGTCATTAGTCATTAGTCATTAGTCATTAGTCAAGAGTTAGAAATTCTTCCCCTGCTCCCCCTGCTCCCTCATCCCCCTCATCCCCCCACCCCCCACTCCCCACTCCCCTAGATAGAACAAATGTACTAAATGATATGCTATAATTCCAATACTTTGATATTGAAATCATAGTAGAGGATAAGCTTTGGTTACTTGCTTTCCTGAGTGCCAAAATTCACGGCATTAGTTGAGCGCAAGGACTATGGCAATATGTACAAACCAAGCAGGTACAAGAGTCTAAAATAGTTGAATCCTAAACTCGACTCGGTGCTACTAATTAACTTTGAAAGGCATTGAAGTCTATATTTCCATGTCTTACGAACCCCTGCACCACAAATATCGCCCCAAAAGTTTTGCTGAACTGGTGGGCCAAGAGGCGATCGCTACCACCCTCACGAATGCGATCGGCACATCTAAAATCGCCCCCGCCTATTTATTCACTGGGCCTAGAGGTACGGGGAAAACTTCTAGTGCCCGGATTCTGGCTAAATCTCTTAATTGTCTCAAAAGTGACAAGCCTACTGCTGAACCCTGCGGCGTGTGTGAAGTTTGTCAAGGAATCACCAAGGGCTATGCCTTAGACATAATTGAAATTGACGCCGCTAGTAATACTGGTGTTGATAATATCCGGGAGTTGATTGAAAAAGCCCAGTTTGCTCCTGTGCAGTGTCGCTACAAGGTTTATGTAATCGATGAGTGCCTAACTGGAGATTCTCTGGTCTTGACTGATGACGGACTTAATAGAATTGATGACCCCAAAATCAAAGATAAAAAAGTTCTGAGTTACAACGACTCATCTCTTAAGTGGGAATTCAAGAAAGTTGTTAGGTGGTTAGATCAAGGAGAACGGCAAACCCTGGTTATCAAGACAACTAACCGAGAAATTAGATGTACGGGTAATCATTTAATTAGGACAAACCAGGGATGGCTACAAGCATTGGACGTAAAAGAAGGAGTGAAGATACTATCCCCTGTGAATAGGGATCTGGAAAACCTCTCTCCAAACCTCTCCCCTAAAAGGGGAGAGGCTTTAAATCCTTCCTATTCCCTAGTAGGGAAGGGGGTTGGGAGGTTAGGTTTCGCCTTAGCTTTTCCCGATCCTGTGAAAAGTCAGGGGAATGTAGATGCGGCATCCTCATGGATTACAAGTTTGGAGACAGTCGAATCTGTTCACCTCGCTGGGGTTGAGCGAGTTTATGACATTGAAGTAGCAGATAATCATAATTTTGTGGCAAATGGACTTTTAGTGCATAATTGCCACATGCTCAGTACTCAGGCATTCAACGCGCTACTAAAGACATTAGAAGAACCACCGAGACATGTGGTTTTTGTGTTGGCGACAACAGACCCGCAACGGGTGTTACCAACGATTATTTCGCGCTGTCAAAGGTTTGATTTTAGACGCATTCAGTTAGAAGCGATGGTCAAGCATTTAAGTGCGATCGCATCTAAAGAAAATATTCATATTTCACCCGACGCTGTAACCCTGGTAGGCCAACTTGCTCAGGGAGGGTTACGAGATGCCGAAAGTCTACTTGATCAATTGGGTTTGTTAGCGGGTGAAGTGACACCAGATAGAGTTTGGGATTTGGTGGGGACAGTAAGTGAACAGGATTTGCTGGCGCTTTTAAATGCGATCGCTCAAGATAAACCCGAAGCTATTCTTGATAGTACCCATTACATTCTAGATCGTGGTCGAGAACCACTAACTCTTCTGCAAAATCTCGCCGCCTTCTACCGCGATTTACTCATTGCTAAAACCGCACCCAATCGCCACGATTTGGTTGCTTGTACTCAGCAAACCTGGACAGCGCTGGTTGAGTTTGCTCAATACTTCGATATGAGCGTAATTTTGGCAGGGCAAAAACACTTGCGAGAAGCTGAAGTGCAAATTAAAAACAGCACCCAGCCGCGTTTGTGGTTGGAAGTAACATTACTAGGATTGTTACCCAGTGCGACGACGAATATTCAGCCACAAGCCCCAAGTGTCACGCCGCGAGTTAACACACCTGCTGTATCTCCAAGCTATTCTCCAGCAGTTGCCCAAAATCACGCAGTCTCTTCTTTACCTGTAGCTGAACCGCAAACAAATCATAATTCTGCAAACCATCATCTAGCGGCAGCCCAAAATCAGCCCGTCACTTCATCTCCCCCAGTTGAACGGCAAACAAATCACAATTCTGCTGCTAACTCAGTTTCACCACCAACCCTAGAACCTGTATCTGTACCCGTGCCACCTGCGAACCTTGAACCAGTAACTTCAGAAGTTGTTGAGGAAGAAGAAGTTGTTGGGGAAGCACAATATGACTTAACTCAGGTTTGGCAACAGGTGCGTGCTAATTTTCCGATGCCTTCCAGGCAAGCTTTACTTGGACAAATGTGCCAGCTAATAGAGTTTAACGGTACTGTAGCACGTATTGCTGTTAAAGGGGCTAAATGGTATGAAACACTTAAATCTGATCTCCCGATGATGAAAGCAGCTTTCCAGCAGACTTTTCAACGTGAAGTTCAGGTAAATCTGGAACAAGTCAGTTCTGCAACTCCTACCTCAGCCAAAAAAAATCCTCCCCCAAAAGACTCTACTCGCGTTCAGCAACCACCAACACCCAGTTATAACCAGCAAATTCGGCCTTCAGCGCCAGTACCACAGCCAACCACTCCGCCATCAGCACCGACAGCAGCAAAAAATGGAAATGGCGTAAATGGAAATGGGGCACATGGAAATGGCGTAAATGGAAATGGGGTGCAAGCTTTACCTCCAACTTCAAAACGAACACCTGCACCTGATTGGGAACCTGACGAAGTAGCGATCGCAGCTCAACGTCTAGCAGAATTTTTCAACGGACAAATTATCCGTTTTGCAGATGATTTCCCAGAATTCTCCGACTCCATGACTACACCTGAGTGGGTAGAGGAAGCAGACGTGGATGATGAATAAAAAATTGGGCATTGGGCATTGGGCATTGGGCATTGGGCATTGGGCATTGGGAGAGAATTTTTAACTCCTAACTCCTAACTCCTAACTCCTAACTCCTAACTCCTAACTCCTAACTCCCCATGCCCCATGCCCCATTCCCCATTCCCTACTCCCCATTCCCCGTATGCAAAGTTTTCACCCATTTCAGGCGTTTTGGTCTTACCGACATGCGGGCAGTAGTACTGCTCATGACGACTAACCAGTGCAACATATATAAACTGCCACGCAGCGTTTGCACCAGCATCAGAAAATATGTAGAAAGTGGGAATTTTTGATCTTGACGTATACGCCTTAGACCTGTAAACATCCCTACCATCGACATAGAAATGGACAAGCCTGTGATGGGACTTAATATTGGTGGACGATGACGAGCGATCGCCATTAATAAATCTGGGACTGTTGCTGTCGGTAAGATATACATAATCAGCATAAAAATCAGTAAATCCCAGCTTTTGCGCCCTCCCATGCGGTTTTTGAGAATTAAATCCCAATAATCCAAATAGCGTTGATAACCGCCTTCTGCCCAACGGTTGCGCTGATGCCAAAGTGCGATCGCACTTGTCACTCCTTCTTCTTGGACTGCTGGATGGAAAACACACTCAATATCCCATTTATCCAAATGTAAGCGGATTGTCAAATCCAAATCATCGGTAATGGTTTCCTCATTCCAGCCACCGCAGCTTTCCAAAGCTGAACGCCGGACAAATTGACCATTGCCGCGCAGTTCGCCAATGCCACCAAGGGTAGTCCGCTGTTGCTGAAACCAGGTATCAAGTGCCATTTCGGCCATTTGACCCTTAGTCCAAAAGTTTGTTTTAGCGTTGGCGATCGCTTTTCGCACCTGCACCGCCCCCACCTTTTCTCTTTGAAATAAAGGTATTACCTGTTGCAGCAGGTCTGGTGTCACTTGGGCATCAGCATCAAATACTGCTATAATATTGCCCTTTGTCAGAGGCAATACCTGATTTAACGCCCCCGATTTGCCACCAGTAGCTTCTGCTGAACGCCTTAGTACTTTCAGTTGCTCGTGTTTCTGTTCGAGTTCTGCTAATAAACGTGGCGTGCTATCACTGCTGTGATCGTCAATTATCCATACTTCGTACTGCCCACCTGGATATTCCAGATTACAAAGATTTTTGACTAATTTAGCAATTACCGCTTCCTCATTTTTCGCAGCCACTAACACAGAGACAAAAGGCAAATCTCCCTGTATTTCTTTTGGATAGCGACGGGATTTAGTAAATACTACCACCAAGGCATGAAATCCTAGAATGGTGGTCAGTCCTAGAATAAATATGGAAGCCCAAGAAACTAAATGTAGAGCGATCGTGCTACTCCAGACGATAGTCAAGACTAGAGCCGCTTTGCGTCTACGACCTTGAAACCGGGGTGTTAGAGACACAGGATCTGTCTCTAACACTGACTCCTCATTTGCTGATAGGTCAGACAACAAGGAGTTGAGCGGATCAAGCTCTTGATAAGAATCTTCTTCGGGCCAGGAATTCGCTGGCATAGGTTAGGTTGCTTGATTCAAAAACCAGTATTTGTCTACAGTTAGTAATTTTACGGACAAATATCCCTAAGCTACTTTTCCCGATATTAATCGGAATGGGCAAACTGCAATACCCGCTATCCCTAAGCCAAAAGCCGCTGGGACTACCTTTGTTGTCACCGCCACTCTGCGTAATTATTTCGCATTAACCACCTTTGCTACTCTTAGACAGAGGCTTGATTCCTTTGATAGCCATTTAGGCAGGAAGCTTGTAGAGTGGGACTTTCTTCAATGAGAACTCCGTTTTGGGCAAAGTAATAACAAGGTAGTAGCAGCTCGTCGTTGGGAGAAACAGCAATAATAACATCCACCACTTTACAGTGGGGATTTTTGGTGTTATCTTCCCCAGCGTCGATAAAAGTTAATGCAGACCTATTCTAACCGAAATTTTAATATTTCTTAGCAGTAACTTCATTTTTGGGCATGGGGCATTGCTGATTTCTCCCCCTGCTCCCTCATTCCCCACTCCCCACTATGTGCTTTAGACACATCTTTTGGGAATACTACTAACATCCACTAATATCCCCAGTTGGCATATTTAACAATGTCTATTGACCAACTCCAGCCTGCCACTCAACAACAAGCCAGTGTTTACTTACCTTATGTTCAGGGCGCTAGGCGCAATTTCTTACCCTATGCCATCAGTCTTTATCAAAAAGGGGTCTTGGAGGGACACCGGAAGATAGAAGCCAGTGAACATGTTCCCTTTGTCGCCTCCTGGAATGTTGCGACTTTACCCTCAGACTTAACCCGTTGCCGAATCCAGTTTGATGGCAATGCTGACTTAAGTTACGAACTGATGATGGCTAGTTTCGAGTTTATTAATTTTTTAATTGAAGTTATGGATAACTATAAACGTCATCGTGCAACCGATTTTTCACAACCGTTTTATCGCAAACTACTGCGTATAGACGATTGATTAAACTCAGCCGGACTTTTGCAAGTTCGGCTTGTCTTTAAAACTCAAAATATCAGAAGCCTAACCCTCATTCCAATGCACTGAGATTCATTTAAATTTTTTCTCCAGCATGATTTATTATTTCCAAGCTTCTTATAGTTTAGGACTTACGCACTGTACAAATGCGTCGTGATGTGCATTACCTATCTTGAGGAAGTTTTCAGGCTTTTCTTAATTATCCTGCGATCGTAAATAGACCATGCTGTAGGGGCACAGCATTGCTGTGCCCTTACGAAAGATATGGTTTTTAACCTTATATCAATTCTGTATGAAGATGCGCTAAACCATATATAAATACAAAAAAGAAAAAAGAAGAAAGAAAAACGAACCGCATAGACGCGGAGCGGCTTCCCGCAGGGTAGGACGCAAAGGACACAAAGAAAGAAAGAAAGAAAGAAAGAAAGAAGTTAGAAGGGTTTGGCGCAGCCTCACAAAGAAATGGTATTAATCCATATTTGGTATTTCTTGTCAATGCGTAAGTCCTATAGTTATATATCTTGCACCTGCCCACTTTCCCGCCAGAGAATTTATTCTCTGGCTAATAGCGCAAGTCCACTAAGCGTGGACTCTAATCCTTATCTTCTTTAGAAGAATGCAAGCTTGTAGCCCCAGAATTCATTCTGAGGCGGTTGTTGGGACTGGTGCAAGTTCTGAGTATACCTAATGCGCCTCCAGACTGCTCTATAAGATGATGCAGATTTAGGACTTCCACCACCGTCAGGTAACGTATCATGCTAAACGTCGGTACAATTCGGCATTTTTCTTCAACACATAGTTGGCTGCTTCAGCAAACTCGCTCGTCGGGTGACTGAGCCAGTCTTCTATCCTGGGACGTAACAAATCTTCAAGCAAGATACCACTCTCTCGTGCTAATGCTTGCAGCTTCTGCAATTGTTCATCGGAAATGTCGATCGTGATGGAAGCCACAGCCATTACTCCTTAAATGCTAGGAAAGTGTAGCATTATTAGTATTTTAAGTTTCTCTGACAGGCGATCGCTATCTTTATTCTTGCTTGCGATCGCTGAATATATTAGAGGCGATCGCTCCTTATCTCCCAATATCTAATTAAAAAGCGATCGCGCTAAAACGCCGACAGTGGTCTAATAGCTTTTATCAATATAAGCACTCAAAAACACCAGTTGGTTTACCATCTCCTCTGCCGAACGAGTAGCAACCAACTTGAGCAACCCTTGTAACTGTTGCCCTACGGAATAGCGTTGCTGCTGCAACAAGATAATGCCAGCATGATTTCTTTCTGTGGCTAAAAACTCGTTATGCAAGCAGCAGAAGTCTCTTCGGTTGTAGCTATAGATGGCACGCCCTTGCTCTGTTGCCCAAATTAGCTGCTCATCATCAGAATAGCTCTGCCTCCTCACATCGGCGACTGTCACAACATCTAAGTTTGCATTACAGAAAGCTTTGATTAAGGACTTTTCAAAGCTGTCCTCATCTAAATACAAACGAATTTCGCTCACTGTCTCTTCGCCGTGTATTCAGCTTCCAAACGGTCGTATTCTTCAATTTCTGCGGCAATCTCCGTGTCAATTACTTCCTTGTTAGCATAGTAGTAAGCTAGCGCTGCATAAACTTGTGCCAACATTAGCTGTGGTCTTTGAGCAACTATCTCTTCCGGTTTCATGCCTGCGTTGAAGTCGATCGCAATGTTGTGTACCGTAATCCGGTGTCCCGCAATCCGAGGGCGACCACCACAGGTTTCCGGTGTGCTGACAATCAGCGTGCCAATGTCGGTAATTGTTTGCATAGCTTGGTTACTAAATTTTGCTCCCATAAGCAACTGAGCAATTTAAAACTTCTTCTAATCTAGAAATAATATAAATGTCCAGTTATTTATTTAACTACCCACAGCAAAATAAAACATTTATCCCTAATCATTAGAAGTCTAGCACTAATCCAAGAATACCAAACATCTTGCTTAGATTAGAGACGATAGACTTTTTATAAGAGTAATTTTTGCAAAAACTCGAATTTCCCAACATTTCAAAGTAGGTATGGGGCAATGGTGCGATTAAAACCGTGGCAGTGGGTCGTCTTAGCAATCCCGATCGCGTTTATCATTATTTTCTTACTGGTATCCGCCGGTTCGCAAATTCATGCGTGGGGCATTAATTGGATCTGGGGTGTATTCACCCTTTTATTTGTTGCTTGGCGTTGGCTATTGGTGAAATGGACTCAACCTGCTGTTAACCAAGTAGAAGCTGTATTAGCCCAAGTCCAAGAAGAACTGAAATCGACAGCAGAGGATACAGTAGGGCTACCAGTGGGAAGTGATGTTACAAAGCTTGCAGAAGCTGCCCTTCAAGAGATTCTGCAAGCAGCACAAAGCGATCGCCCGATTTGGGAAGATTGGCAAACTTTTTGGACGCGATGCCAAGATTTGGTTGTAGCGATCGCTCATATCTACAATCCTCAAATACAATATCCGCTACTGAACATTTACGTCCCCCAAGCTTACGGGTTGATTCGGGGAACGGTGGATGATATGGATCGGTGGATGCAAAAGTTATCCCCTGTCCTGAATCAGGTGACGGTTGGGCAAGCATACCAAGGATACGAAGTCTATCGGAAGTTGGAGCCATCGGCTCGGAAATTCTGGAAAGCTTGGAACTGGGCACAGTGGGTCTTAAATCCAGTGGCGGCGGTGGCAAAACAAGCCAGCAAGGGTTCTAGTAATCAGGCAACTCAGCAATTATTGGGGAATTTGAGCCAGTTATTTCGAGAAGCTGCCCTGAGAAACTTATGTCAGCAGGCGATCGCTCTTTACGGACGTAGCACATTACCAGTTTCAGCAACTGTAGTATCCACACCAACTTTACCCAAGGCAAAAACCCAAACACTCCGAGAAATCCTGACTCAAGCCGAACCAGGCGAGGTAGTTGAGCAAAAACCCGTGAATATTCTGCTGGTAGGGCGCACGGGGTCAGGTAAAAGTAGCCTGATTAACACGCTATTTCAGGCGGATCTCGCAGCCGTTGATGTTTTACCCAGTACCGATCGCATTCAAAATTATCAATGGCAGACTGAAAGTGGGGAAACCCTAACGCTTTGGGATACACCTGGTTATGAACAAGTCAACCGTGCCGATCTGCGAAATCTGGTGCTTGATTATGCCATCAACGCAGATTTGCTGCTGTTAGTCACCCCTGCCCTCGATCCTGCCCTGCAAATGGATGTAGACTTTTTGCAAGACATCAAAGCAGAAGTTGCAGATTTACCTGCAATAGCGATCGTCACTCAAGTAGATCGTCTGCGTCCCATCCGCGAATGGCAACCGCCTTATGATTGGGAATGGGGCAATCGCCCAAAAGAAATTGCCATTCGAGAAGCTACTGAGTATCGTGCCAAACTGCTGGGAAACTTTTGTAATCTAGTTCTACCCGTGGTTACAGGTGACAGCAAAACAAATCGAATCGCTTGGGGAGTAGAGGCGCTATCGTTGGGATTAGTAGATGCGATCGCACCAACCAAGCAACTCCGTCTCGCCCGCTTTTTGCGTAACCTTGAAGTCCGCACCGTTGCTGCTGCTAAAATCATCGACCACTATACCTTCCAAATGGCAACAACACAGGGACTAACGTCATTGCTCAAAAGTCCCGTCCTCCAGTTTGTTTCTACTCTATCAACTGGATCTCCAGCCCTAGCATATATGCTGGCAGAGCAAATTCCCGTGGAACAGTTGCCGATTGTGATTGGCAAACTCCAAATGGGATATGAGCTTTTCTCGCTCTTGAATACTGCTAACCCTAACCCGCTTAACTTTGAATTGCTATCCCTCTGGCCGCTACTGCTGGAAAATTCCGCTTCACCCGATCGCAACGCCTGGGCATTTGGTCACGCCCTAGTAGAATACTGGACTCAAAATTTGACGGTTGAACAACTCCGGGAGCGATTTTACTATTATCTGTCGATTGCCAAATAATTTGTCTGCATTAATGTCTACAACGCGCTATTGGGCATCGCATCTTCCATTCTCACAAGTTGAATCAATACATTAGTATATTTACGAATAAATAGTTAGTAAATTAAATGTATTTATACTGAAAAAACAAAAACAAAAAATGTGGTAACGGGTCGCAATACGCTTAATTTAAGCATTTTTTCTCTTCTCTCTGCTTCCTCTGCGGTTCGTTAAAAATTTGACTTTGATAAAGAGTTTTAGCCTTAACCCAAGCGTATTGTAACGGTCGTACTCTTAACATCAAAGTTAAGATTACGATTAAGAGTAGGTGTCTGCTGAAACCTACCCGCTTTACCTGAGTTTTTACCCAGACATCCCTGTTCGGAGTTATTTATGAAAAATATATTACAAACCTCCATCTCACAAAAACAAAATTTACATCAGAGTTATAGTATTTCGTCTTACAATAGACTGCTTTTGGTCGTGAAGGATTTGGCTTGTGTACGGACTATTGAAGAAATTATTGAGATTGTGCGTTTGGCTGCCCGCGATCTGACTAATGCTGATGGAGTAACTTTTGTACTGCGGGATGGTGAATGTTGCCACTATGTCGATGAAAACGCCATCGGCCCACTTTGGAAAGGTATGCGTTTTCCGCTCAAGTCTTGCATCTCCGGTTGGGCAATGCTCAATAAACAAGCAGCCGTGATTGAAGACATTTACCAGGATGCTCGAATTCCTATTGAGGCTTATAAAGTTACTTTTGTCAAAAGTTTAGTGATGGTTCCCATACGGATTTCTGATCCACTGGGTGCGATCGGAGCTTACTGGAGTACACAACACCGAGCCACGTCCGAAGAGATAGAACTGCTTGAGATTTTGACCGATACTACAGGAGTTGCGATCGCAAACGTTCAACTTTTCCAGAAACTGACGAACCAAAACGCCCTGAAAGACAAATTCATTGCGATGCTAGCTCACGAGTTGAGGAATCCCGTTGCCCCCATCTCGAATGGGGTTCAGCTTCTCAAGTTGAAGCTAGGCGAGACTGGCGCAGTCGGAGAAACAGTTTTAATGATGCAGCACCAGATTAAGCACCTCTCGAAATTGATCGATGAGTTACTTGATGTATCATCTATCACTTATGGGAAGATTTCATTAAACCTGGAGAAGGTTAATTTGGTGGAATTGGTTCGCCAGAGTCTCAATGACCATGCACAAGCAATAAAGAGATCGAACCTTAACGTAGTACAAGACCTACCAAACAAGCCTCTGTGGGCTTATGTTGACCCGACGCGGTTCTTCCAAGTCTTTGGCAACCTTCTTGATAACGCCTTAAAGTTTTCCAAGCCAGATGGAATAATTTGGGTGGATGTCTCATTTATTCCAGGTGAAAATGGCTCAGGCAGTGTAGCGATCTTATCTGTAAGAGACTCAGGTATAGGGATAGATCCGACAATCTTACCAGAACTATTCGAGCCGTTTACCCAAGCCGATCGCAGTTTAGACCGTTCGAGGGGCGGGCTAGGTTTGGGATTATCGGTAGTAAAAAGTCTTGTCGAACTTCATGGCGGTAATGTTGAAGCCTCAAGTAGAGGGATCAATTTGGGAGCAGAATTCAAAGTTACTCTCCCTGTATGCGAAGAGATTACAGCTTGGCATAACGACCCAGAGATTATAGAAGCGGCTAAAAAATCGTTGAAGATTTTAGTCATCGAAGATAACGAAGATTCAGCCGTAACATTAAAAGCAGTGCTTGAGCATTTTGGGCATGAAGTTTCTGTTGCTAACAATGGAATTTCAGGGGTAGAAACTGCAAGAGAGTTTGAGCCTCATGTGATTATTTGTGACATCGGACTTCCCGAAATGGATGGATTCGCCGTTGCACAGGAACTGAGTAAAGACTCCAAATTTACTCACTCAATTCTGATTGCACTCACCGGCTACGGTGGCCAGGAGGATAAGGAGCTTGCGCTTAAGTCTGGTTTTAAATGCCACTTGACCAAGCCTGTGGACTTTGAAATACTTACGGCAGAAATTGATCGATACTTTGAAGGAGTATTATCAAGTTAACGAATTTTGCTAAGTAGAGCGATGTAAATAATTAAAGCTCTGTAGTGAACGCGAGTGCGTCTCGTAGTGAGGACTTTAGTCCTCAAATGATGGCTGGAGACGCTAACTACAAAATAATTTCAAGATTTTTTAGATTAGGGACTTCCAAATAAAAAAATATCCCACTGTTCACAGTCAACAGTCAACAGTCAACAACTTCAAGCGGTTGTTTTTATTTCTTGGAGTTCCCTTACAGATACTCTTGCAAACTCAGTTTAATTTTTAATTGCTACTTACTTCCTCTTCTAAAGCTTTGCGTGCAATCCGGGTGACATAAACTGTCACAGCTACTGTAGCAATCAAACCCAAGATGCGAATTGCCCATTGCAAAGTTGGGTTGGTAGGTTGAGCCTCAGTACCAATCATGGCAAGATTACCTGCAAGTGAACCAATATAAACGTACATCACAGTTCCAGGAATCATACCTACAGAGCCGATAAAGTAATCTTTAAGTGAAACTCCTGTGATACCAAAGGCATAGTTTAATAAATTGAAAGGAAATATCGGGGACAGTCGCGTTAACAGGACAATTTTTAATCCTTCTCTACCAACCGCTTGGTCAATGGCGGCAAATTTTTTGTTATCTGCAATTTTCCGAGCAACCCAGCCCCTTGCTAAATAACGTCCCACAAGAAAAGCAGCAGTAGCACCAAGGGTTGCACCGATAAACACGTAGAGAGAACCCCAAACTGCACCAAAAATCACACCAGCCCCCAAGGTGAGAATAGAACCTGGGAAAAAAGCGACACTAGCGATAATGTAAAGAGCAATAAAAGCTATGGCTCCCAACGCACCCAGGCTATCAATCCACTGCAACGAGTCCCGTAAAATGGCTTGAGGATTGAAAGAATTTGGATTTGCAGATTCTTGTGCTAAAACCGGGTCTGTGTTTAATGCGAAAGCGCTCGACAATATCAGTAATATTAATACACTTAAGCTAAAAAGCTTCTGTAAGTTTCTGGCATCAATACTTTTAACACTTCGGCTTCGCTCAGTGTTAAAGCCGAGCGGAGTCGTTCGCGTAGCGTCTCGCAGAGAGGCTTTAAATATCTGAATGATTGTTAGTTTTGTCATAGGTTGTTATATCATGTCCGCCAAGTTACCCATAATAAAAGAACCCCACCCCCAACCCCTCCCCGCAAGCGGGGAGGGGAGCGAAAGCGTAGCTTTTGCGGGGTGGGGTTGCGGGTATTATGCTTAATTGCCGGGACATCATATTATTTCTTCTAATGCCACACTTTGAGCTAATGCTTTTTGAGCAACTTTTGTGATATATACAGTCACGGCAACGGTAGCAATCAACCCAACTACTCGCATTAACCATTGCCAGACTTGAGTTTCTAGACTAGTTGGTTGATAAGATGGGGAGCATCCCAGTTTTTGCAAAGAGCGCGAAAATCAGTCAGGATAAGTATGATGAGTGTATTTATCTACCGATGACTCCCGAACAAAAGCAAGCACTTCAAGAACATATTCAGGCGATCGCTAAAATATTGTACGAAGACACGACACCAGAAAGACTAACCACCCTTGCAGGAATTGAAGAAGCAGTACGCAGTCAAATGCAGAAGCACGTAATGCCAGAAGTAGGGGTTTTTTTATCGAAACGGTTACGGACACAAAAGCAGGGTATAAACGACGACTAAAAAGTATTTTGGGAGAATTGCCAATCACAAGTAAGCAAGCGCAGCAATTGGAAGTCGCTGCGAGAAATCAACTGAGTCCGTATCTGGAAATTTGCTGTCTGCGCGTGAGTGCCAATGTTAGCTATGAAGATGCGGCAGCAGATATCGAGTATTTTACAGGAGTACAAGTTTCCCGTAGCAGTCAACAGAGATTGGTGCATCGTCAAAACAATGAAAAAGCCGACACAAGAAGACACAGTTGAAGAATTAAGCGTTGATGGTGGAAACATTCGTGTTCGCACTACTGAAGGTGAAATATGCGCTTGGCTTGGCTACAAAGCAATTAGCTTACATCACAATGGAATGGTTGGAACGTCCTTTCAAGATAATCAGGTTGTAATTGATTGGGTGAATCATCAACCACTGGCTAGCACAGTT
>NZ_JAIVFQ010000041.1:0-59729 GCF_020829495.1 Nostoc favosum CHAB5714
TAAGATAATTTATATTTCCAAGAAAATTCGATTTGTTTTGTTTATAGCCTCATGAGATTTTACAGTTATTTAGATATTTCAGGAATCCTTTTTAGTTTTTATTAGTAAATAAGATGCGTTTGCCCTGATTGGGCTACCCCCAATACCGTTCGGTTAAGGAATTTCTTGGTTGAGGCAAGGGGGCAGGGGGAGAAGAGAAGCTGTTCTTAAGAGAAGAATTACTCAACAATAACCCTCTTTCCTCCCCTGCTTCCCCTACTTCCCCTCCTTATCCGAACCGTATTGGGGCTACCCCTACAACTGAGTAACAGCGCTGCATAAATTTTTAGATTGCCTCAGTTAAATATATATCTGTTCAAGTTTGTCCTGAACTTTGCTGTCGATTCATGTTTTCAGTTCTTGCGCTCAATTAGCTCACCCGAATGGGTGAGGAATAAACCAACCGCTCTGGTGACCTGAGTGCAGGAAGTTGAGACTGATAAAAAATAAGACTCTATTACTCAAGAACACTAATTGCACTTTACTCTAACTAAGGATAACCCTATGAAACTCTCTACCTTGGTAGATTCTGTACTCATTGTTGCTTCTATTGCTTTATTACCTGGAATCGGTGGCGCTCAAATAGCTACTAACAATAGTGACGAATTTATAGCTATCAACTCTAACAATTTATTCACTCATTCTACGAACGTCAGCTACCTCAAACCCTTTGATGCTGCATTTCTAGCTTATCAAGGTAACTTGAAAGCACAGGGTATTCCTAGTGGTAGTGCTTTGGTTTCTCAATACCAAACAGGAAGCCTGACTGCACTAGATGTGGTTAAGGCTGCTGTCAACGCTAAAAAGTTACCAGCACAAGCTTTGAATGATACAGGTTACCTAAATGCCGTCGAGTGGCAGCTGACATCATTCAGCAACACTAATAATTTATCTTACTAAGTACAGCGTTGCAGAGGTTCGTAACGGATTTATAAAATGCTTTACTCTCATCTCGTTGCTTTGATAAGAAAATACTTCACAAAGAAGGAAAAGCTGCCGTCTTCCCCTAATCACCATCCCATTACCAAAAATTACTTTAACCCCTTCAACCTTGGAGGGGTTTTTAGTTGGTACTACGCTTGCTGTTTGCTCTAGCGTCGCACCTTTTCATATTTAACGCCGCCCCATACACAGTAGCTTCGCGCAGTGCATTTTAAGCCTAGCGTTTACTTCTGGAATGCTTGTATAACAATAGTTTTATCACGAACCATTAGATTACCCTGTGCGATCGCTTCCACAGTCGCATACTATATCACACGGCTGAAAAAAATGGTCGGGTAATAAATTATTTACTGTTCTATCAAATTAACGTTGTTAAGTTACTCAGCAGGTGTAGTTTTCACCTCCAGGCTGTGTTAGATATTGTGACGCGAAACAGGAGTATAGATACGTTGCTAAAGCTTTCTCCAGAATCTCCTCTATTTATTGTATTAATTATTATTAGTTTTCTAGTAGTAACTTTGTCAACTTGGTTATCATCTAAACCATTCGTTTTAAAACCATTTGGGCTTAATGATATTATCCAGCTACTTACCTTACAATTATTTATTTCTTTGCTATTAGAGCGTTCTTTAGAAGTTTTTATAACTACTTGGCGGGGCCCATTCGTTGAACAATTAGATATTAGTATTCAGCAAAAAAAGGCTCTACTGTCGGAAAAGATAAGACTTATGGAAGTACAACAGAACCAATTTTCTTCTTTAGAATCTAATCAAATCAGTGGACTCCCACCTGAAGGAATGAGTTTAGAGCAGCAAATCATCCAAAACTTTACACAAAACCAACAAGAACCGTTAAAAATATTCAAGCCACAAATTGATGATATAAATGAAAAAGAGCGGCAAAGAGCAGCATATAAATCTGATACACGAACAATTGCTCTATGGACATCCCTTTTATTCGGTCTTTTAATGAGTGCAATAGGTATTCGCTCAATCGAGCCACTTGTAGTTATTGATTTAGATAATCCAATACAAGTAGTTATTTTCCGTTGTTTAGATGCATTGCTGACAGGAGGTTTAATTGCAGGAGGTAGCGAGGGAATTCATAAGCTCATAAAAGTTTTTATCGACTTTATGGAAGCTACATCTAAACAAATCAAAAATCAGGGATTATCTTGATTAAACGAAGTATTTTTCTACAAAACATTATAAATAATATTAAAATTACAGTAATCTCTATTCTAAATATATAGTGTCATCTTCCCATAGATAATCTTTAATATCTACAAAAAATTTGTTTAAATTGCTTAATAAATCTGCTTCCGATAAAACTCTAACTCCTTCATTTTCTAACTTATTTTTTTGTTGGTTCACATAATTTATCAAATGACCTTTAGAGTTTAATATTCTATGTACTGGATAATTAGTAGCCGAGGTTTTTTTCAGGTATGTAGGAATAGCTCTTAGATAGCTATTATCTACTCCCATACCTTTGATTATCTGTTTATATGTAACTACTTTTCCACTTGGGATTTTGATGATAAAATTTAGGAATCGTTGATATGGATTTTCAGATAATGCTGGAAATTTATTAGCTTGAACCTGAAAATTACTACCAACCTGGATTTTACCTGATTTAATAACTACGCCTAGAATTCCTCTTTTTCCTTGGATGCTCTTTAATGATTCTACCAAGTGGACTATTCGTTTACACGGTTCGCAGTGAAAAGTTAGACGAATTGCCGCACCACTTTCAAAATTTAGCAGAGAACCAGGGATAAAATTATCAAATTCTATACCTGTAACCACAATATTTTCTCGCAATTCTCCTGGTTTAATTGATAAGTCTAAAATATCTTCATACCTAACAATTAAAACTTGTCTAGGGCTTATAGGATCGGCATTAATATCTCCTTCTATACCATGACCTACTTTTAAATTTAATGTTTTAAGCTCTACCATCGCAGAACCTGGTTTTACCTTGTTGAAAAGATGCGTTATTAAGAGAGCCATATTCATTCGGTGGCGCGATCAATTTAAAATTTAGGAGTTGAAGTTAGGTAAATCTTGAGATTTACTAAGAATGAATAAACTTCCATCTCCTCCACGTCCAATTCTTAAGGTTTCATCTAAATAAGTAATGTCCAGTGTTGCAGTTCTGCTAGTAGGATTATTCGCTGAGATAACCTTAAATGGGTTGAGTTGAGGGGTATTAATGCCAACAATCTTCTCAATCGATAGGTAGCGTTTGTCAAAATAAACGTTGATACGTTTGTTCGCTAGAGGCTCTAAATCTTCTTTGGCTGGCTCAAAGCTAGCTGTCACTTTGACATATCCTGATACTAGCCCCAGAGAATGTTTAACTTTAGCTAGATTGAAAAACAATTTATTTGCAACATCAATCACTTGATAAACTTTACCCAGCTTTAATCCTAATGGGAGAGAAACTAAAGTACGGATTTCTCTCGCAGTGGAGTATTGCAGTTGCCAAGCTCCTTCTAGCAAAGAAGTAGCGTAGAGAAGAGGATTGGGATTGGGATTGACACTCTCTAATTCTGTCGTCAATTGTTCAATTTCTTCAGCTAAGGTTTTGTCTAACTGCAAATCAGTAATAGGAGAGCCATCGCTCTTGGTTTGAATCTTCTCAAACGTGGTTTGTAATTTTTCCTTAATTAAAAGTTGATTGTTCAATGGTTGAAGATTTTCCTTTACATATCCTATTGGTTTAATTCAACTCTTATGTGGGAAGTGCATAAAAGTTGAATTATCTAGATGAGATTAGTCAATGAGTTGTGGGGTAGGAATTTGCGTATCAATATCTGCTTGAGAGAAATTGGGGAGTAACCAACTGCTCTCACCCGCCTTGAATACTTTGGCAGGTTCAACATTTAATTCAATTGCACCAGTGACTGGATTGGTTCTTGCAATAGACTGTGTACCATCCACAAACTTGACGGCGATTGGTTGGGCTAGTTGTTGTGGTTGAGCGTTCGGGCCTAGAACCACTTGAGAACCTGCGGGTAAGTAAATGCCATCGCAATCCCAATCGTCATCTGTGATTGTTCCTGCGCCCAAGAAGTAGAGTTGGGTTGGAGATTTTTTTGGTTTATTGGCATAGACAGCCAACGTCTTTCCTGTTTCATTGCGGCACTGCGCGCGCTTTCTAGCTGTTTCTATGACATTTTTCTGAAACTGCAATTGTGCCAGTCGCTGCCGGAATTGCTCAGGTGTATAACCAGCTTGCTCAGGTGTATCCTTTACAGTTAGAAGTTGATTAAGCGCCTGAGTTACTTCAGCATAGTCAGCCCCCTTAGTAAAATCCTTGCCCGCCCAAGAGGGTTGAGCAATTACCAGGTTTACCATCAACACGAGAACGACAAGAACAATTTTGAGAAACTGCATATTTTTCTGCTTTTTTTGAAATTGGTGTTCAGTGCTACTGAAACTTTACCAGATTTCAAAACCGGAGAACCCCACCCCGCCAAAGCTGTGCTTTGTCTCCCCTCCCGAAGAGCTCTTAGGGGTTGGGGGTGGGGTTCTTTTATGGTAGGACTTACGCAAAAGTACACGCCGTAGGGGCAATACCCTGCGGGAAGCCGCTTTGCGTCTACATGAATTGCCCCTACGTGAAAAGAAGGGTTTCGGCTATTGTTTGCGTAATTTGGTGGATATGATGTAATTCGTAATAGCCTAAAAGCTGGTAACAGTTAATTAGTAACTGATAGCTGATGTCAAACTCTTAACTGAGTTACCGCGATATTACCGGAAAAACATACATCTACATCGCTACCAGGAGTGCGATCGCGTTTGCCATATTCGCCTACATAATAAAAATTATCGCCTTCAATTCGATAGTTTACAGGCAAAGGTCTTTTACAGGGTTGGCAAAACACCATATTAGGATCTGGTTCTCCTGGTTGCAGATGCGGCAAGTTCACATTCCAAAAGCTTCCCGGTTCTAGGGGACGCTGGAGTAAATCCGCTAAAACTTCAACTGTGAATTTGGCGGCCAGATCCCAATCAAAATTCTGCTTGGCTTTGCGATATTGAGAAATGGCAATTCCAGGAATACCGTGCATTGCGCCTTCCCGCACAGCAGCCACTGTCCCAGAAATGTAGACATCTACTCCCAAGTTGCCCCCAGCGTTGATACCTGAAACCACAAATTTGACATCTGCGGGAATTTGTGTTAATGCAATTCTCACACAATCGGCGGGAGTGCCTGCGATCGCATACTCAGTCTCAGAACGTCGCTGGAGGTTGATGGCACGAGTGGTGGTAACTTGATGTCCACAGCCAGACTGATGATCAGCAGGAGCAGCGATAATAGCATTTTTGCCGTTTACAGCTTTGAGCAGCGCTCGAATACCAGGGGCATCAATGCCGTCGTCGTTAGTTAAAATTATGGTCATGTAAATATTATATTGATAGGAATTTAGCTAAAATTTCCGAAAAATGCAGATATCAACCCATCAATGGGTACAGCAGGAAAAGCTACTTGCAGATATGAAAAAATATGCTTAATTCTGCCAAAAATATTGATTATACGATATCATTTCTAGATGGTTTGCAAATTCCGCCCTAAGTTTTTGGGTTAATCTCCAAAATGGGCGGTATTTCTTGTCAATTTAATGCCTGCAACCGCCCTCAGAACAAGTTTGTGCAATCAAAAAATCCCGTAAAATATATATCTGCTGGTAGTAGGAGAAACTTGATACTGGAGAAAACCGGGAACTAGGTGATTTTTGCAGTGGTTCTGTAGTATTTTTGGTGCAAGTCTGTCTTAGGGATCACACGATGAAACAGCTCCTCAAACAAGTATTTAACAGTCAAAAACACCTCATCAGGCTAATTCTCCCTTTGGTGACGGTTATTTTAGCAGCCTCACTGTTTGCCGCACCTGCTTTTGCCACAGGTGTGAATCAAATACCCAACCTCACAGCAGGGAATAACACCTGGGTTTTGGATCAAGGTGAAGTTATCAGCCGTCTGAATGAAGGTAAAATTAACAGCGCTTTCGAGGATTTGGCAAAGCAAACAGGTAAGGAAGCTAGAATTGTTACTGTTCGCCGCCTCGACTATGGTGAAACACCAGAAAGCTTCACCAAAGAACTGTTTGAAAAATGGTTTCCCACAAAAGAAGTCCAAGCTAATCAAACCTTATTGGTTATTGATACGGTTACTAATGGTACTGCCATTATTACTGGGGATCAAGTCAAACCTTTGCTCACTGACTCTATTGCCGAGAGTATAGCTACTGAAACAGTAAGTGTGCCATTACGCAATGGTAACAAATACAATCAGGCATTTCTAGATGCAAGCGATCGCCTTGTCGCTGTCCTCTCTGGCAAAGCCGATCCAGGGCCACCCCAAATAAGTGACAATGTACAGGTAGAAGGAACCTTCAAGAAAGCAGGCGAAACTGACCAAGGTAACGCTACTGCTTGGGTAGTAGGATTGTTAATTGCCGCCACCGTTATCCCAATGGCGACTTACTATATCTATCAGATAAATCAGCCATCATCTAATGGCTAATGCCAGAGTTAGGAGTTAGGAGTTAGGAGTGAGGAATTATGAATTTCTAACTCTTAACTCCTAACTTTTAACTTTTCACTCCTAACTTTAATCTTGAACATACTCTTGCTCTTTGACTAAAGCTACCTCAGCCCGAACAAATTCTCGACCCAAATAAGCTGCATGATTTAATTGAGTTACAGGAGAGGGCTGAGTTTCTTCAAAAATCTTCACGCAAAGTTCTTTAGCCGTCCTCCCACTAAAAACCGTCGTGTGAGTTCGTTCTACCTTTTCTCGCGCCGGAATTACCTTTCCCGTTTCGGGATCGACAGCTAAACCACGCTCATCAATCACATTTGTAAAATGCTTGGCATATATTAACCCTGCTTCTCGATCCAAGTAAATAATAAAATATCCACCGGGATCAAGGTCAATATGACGCTGGGAAAGTTTATCATCAATTGCGGCTAAATCTTCAACTATCAAATCCATAAGCATTATAAAAAGAAATTTTCTTTCTTGAGGGTTTTTACACTCTATATTAAGTGTAATTCCTATCTTCCTTAGTCTTCTTGATATCTTTCAGATATTTTTGATTCCTTTTACTTAAAAGTAAATCAGAGAAGTTGCTATAAATTATACTTTTATTATCAACTGAGCGGCAACTATACTAGTGCATAAATTTACTGAAGCCATAGTTATAAAAAAAACTATATACTCGCGTTGAAATGAAATTTAAAAGCCCTGCTAAAGGCTTACTTACTTCAGTTGCTAATCATGAATTACATCCGAAAAATAGCGCTATCCATCGGGGCAGGTCAAAGATTCAAATGGTTTATGTAGTCCAAGCAGTCAAGGACAAAATTCAGGAACTATGGCGAGTGCACAAGAATTTTTCCGAGTGGGCGTAAATTGGCTAAACAAGGTCAGTCTCAAGAAGCAATTGGTGAATACACGCGAGCAATCGAGCTTGATCCTAACTATGCCGAGGCTTATTTTTATAGAGGTAATACTCTGGCTTTAGAAGGACAACCACAAAAGGGAATTGAAGATTTCCAGAAAGCTGCTGCTATTTTCACTTCAAGAGGAGAATCAGAAAGGGCACAGGCAGTACACCAACACGAAGAAATTATTCGGCGAGGCATTCAAGAGGGTGAATTTTGACGAATGGTAGCAGAAATACCGTCTCGATCGCAACAGTTTAATTTCACAATTTTGAAAAGAAGGAAAATTTGCATCTGTTTGCCGAGTAAAGCTTAATCATTCGGCAAACTTTGCTACGAAAGTAGTTCCTTTCCCTCAACCACCTTTCTCACTAAATGGCAACTCTGCATTAATCGCCTCAATCTCCTGCTGTTCGAGTTGATTCACTTCCTTAATATAGGGACGTAAAATTTGTCCTAAACGATTATTGTAAAATCGGTGCAAACTGTGATTGGGCATAGCAGGGAAACCACGGCGTTTTTTGTGGCGTCCACCCGCGCCAGGGTCAAAAATTTGGATACCGTTAGCGATCGCCCACTCAATCGGCGCATAATAGCAAGCATCAAAATGTAAGCAATCTATTTCTTGAAAACTTCCCCAATAGCGTCCATAGAGTTTGTCACCTTTAAATAAACAAAAAGACATTCCTAAAGGATGAGAATTATCTTGCTCGCTATATGCAGCAATAAACAAGACTCGATGGCGATAATCGGCGTGTAGCTGCTCAAAAAACCTGCGTGTGAGATACTTGCTACCCCACCAGCCAAACTTATCACAGGTGTCAGCATAGAACTGGTACATCAAGGGAAACAAAGACTGAGGAATTTCATCACCACTCAGAGGTTGTAATCGTAAACCGGCTTTTTCCACAGCTTTGCGTTCCCGCTTGATGTTGCGGCGTTGATTAGCGTTGAAAACCTTCAAGTAGTCATCAAAAGTTTTAAACCCAGCATTTTCCCAGACGTAGCTGTGGTGCAGCCAAGTTGTAAAACCATGCCGTTCCAGCATCGGACGCCATTGGGGATCGACATAGAGAAAATGACACCCAGAAATTCGATTTTTGGAGCAAAAAGTGTCAATTTCATGCACCATCATCGCTGTGATTTCGTCTTCATCTTCTCCTGGGGCAATTAAGAAGCGATAACCTTCGGCAGGAGTAAATGGTGTCATTCCCAGCAATTTTGGGTAATATTGGACTCCGATGCGATCGGCTAACTCTGCCCATTGGTGATCGAAAACAAATTCACCAGAACTATGTCCTTTGAGATAAAGTGGCGCAGCAGCAATCAGCGTTCTATCTCGCCACAATGTCAAGTGATTTGGCAACCAACCAGTTTTAGCTGTAGCACTACGGGAGGTTTCGATATTATTTAGCCACTCCCATTCTAAAAACGGCGTTTTGAGTGGCATTGCCAAAGCATTCCAGGCATTTTGGGGTACTTCAGCAATTTTGTTCGTCCAAACGACAGAATAGCGAGGCTTAAGTTGTTCCACCATCTTAGAAAGTAGGGAGTAGGGAGTAGGGAGTGGGGAGTTAGGGGTTAGGGGTTAGGAGTTAGGGGTTAGGAGTTAGGAGTTAGGAGTTAGGAGTTAGGAGTTAGGAGTTAGGAGTTAGGAGTTAGGAGTTAGGAATTCTCTCCCAATGCCCAATGCCCCATGCCCCATGCCCAATGCCCAATGCCCAATAAATAACTTTACTTAGCGTAATCTAAGAAAGCTGGTCGTTGCAGGCGATAGTGCAAAAAGACTTCTTGCTCAACTGCATGAACTTCTAGCAGTTGCAGCTTGGGAGCTATATCGGGTAAAAATCCTTTCCCATCTACGGGTGTGGGTGCAGTATTACCACCTAAAATCAACGGGCAGACAGTCAGCCATAATTCATCAATTAAATCTAATCCCAGCAAGGAAGCGACTAATTCACCTCCACCTAAAATCGCCAAGCGTGTTATATGTAGAGTGGCTAGATGCTTTAAAGCTGCGGAAATGTCTATTTCTCGCGTTGGTGTTTCAAAAACCAGAATTTGCTCAAATTCTGGAGGGCATTCCTGTACTTTGGTTCCCAGAGTTGAAGGAAGCGTCCTTAAGCGTCCTTTCCATAAAAGTTCTCCTGCTGTTGTCGTGAGTAGCCAACGTCTAACTGGTTGCTTAAAAAACTTAATTTCCGGATTGAGGTTTGCAGAGTGTGTAGTCACTATATTAACTGGCTGCGGAGGCTTCCCTTCTTGCACCCGAAGTTGCACTAGAGCTGGATCTGATATAGTAAGTGTTGTTCCGTAGGCCCGGAGAGTGCCAGCACCGAATAAAACCGCATCAGAGGCAGCGATTTGTTTTTCTAAGTGTGCTTTATCAAGCCTTGAGCCAAACCGAGCAGGCGATCGCCTAAAATCTCCTATTTTACCATCTGCACTCATTGCTAAAACAACTGTAGTGTGAGGACGATGTTGCAACATTAAATTGATTTGATAGTTTGAATATTTTCTTTGCTAGTGTGTAGATTCTCAAAAAAAATCCATGCCTGCAACCGACTGTTTTACAACTTCACTACTGTATTTATATGCAACACAAACAGCTTCTGAATCTAGCATATCTTAATTTTGGTATACCACGTTTCTTTTTGAATCATAGCAATTTGTTAATTTTAAACATTGAAAATAAAATTCTGATAATTTAATAAAATGTCTCATCTAGCTCATCTAATTACATATCTTTGCTGTTGTGGTTTGCAGATGCAAAGTGAGACACTCGATGACTAATCACCGCCAATCATCTTTTCGTCGAATTTTAGTAACGAGAATACTGCTTCTGTTCGTTCCAGTTTTACTTATAGGCGAGATTGTTGCCTTGAATAAGGCACGCTCTAGCATATTGGGAACTGCACGTCAAAATTTAACAGAAAGCGCTATCAGTAAAGGTGAGAGAATTGAAGATGCGATCGCTCTCTTAAGAGCTACTTTACTGAGTGTAAGTAAAACAACAGTGATTCCGTCGGATTCGCCTATACAAGAGCAAGAAATTATCACGCAATTAAGGCAACAACTTCCAGCCAGTATTGAATGCATCCAATTAACAAATCTGTTAAGCCAGAAAATAATTGCCAGTAGCTGTGGGGATCAAGCTATTGGAGAGTTGAAATTACCTTTGCCTAGTGACGGAGTTGATGTCAAAGCAATCTTACCGCCAAAGACAGGAATAACTGGAAAAAGAAACACACAAAATCAATTGCAAGTAGTGTTATCTGCACCAGTCTCCGATAGCCGAAAAAATTTGGTTTACAGCTTAAGTATTCAGTCTGCATTGTACCAACAAATCAAAAATCCGCCGGGATCGCTCACAGGCGCTATGGTGGTGATTGCTGAAGATGGCACAATTTTGGCACACCCATTCACAGATTGGGTGGGAACTAATATTAATCAGCACCCAAATGTTTCCCAACTCAAGAGCATAATTAAAAATGCAATTGCGGGGCAAAACGATTCGATAAATTTGTCTTTTACACAGGGGCACGAATTAGTAGCTGGCTATACGGCTATTGCAAATCCACTCACCCAACAGCAGCAGCAAAAATGGATAGTCTTAGCTGTTACTAGTGTCGAAAATGCGCTTTTTGGTTTAGAAGAAATTAAACTAATTCTCATCGTTTTGACAGTTGGTTTAATTGGTGCAAGTTTGTTAGCATCCCTATATCTAGCTCCTTACTTGGCACGTCCTGTAGAAGAATTGCGAGACTACGCTCTCAATATTCACTCTCACCACGCTGCACAACCAGTTCCGCACAATTTTAAAATCCGGGAATTCAATCAACTGGCCCAAGCACTAGACCAAATGGTAGAACGGCTCAAAGCTGGGTCAGAAGAATTAGAAATAGCTTGGAAAGAAGCAAAAAGCGCTAACCAGATTAAAAGCCAGTTTTTGGCTACGACTTCCCATGAATTGAGAAACCCATTACATACTATTATTAACTGTATTCGCCTGGTTGAAGAGGGCTTATGTGATAGCCGGGAAGAAGAAATGGAGTTTCTCAAACGTGCCGATGAAACAACGATTCATTTGCTAAATATTATTAATGATTTACTCGACATTTCTAAAATCGAAGCAGGTAAGCTTTCTGTAGTCACCACACCTCTTGATCTCCGACAAATATTGTTAGAGGTGATTAATTTACAATCAGTTAATGTTCAACAAAAAGGCTTGCAATTGAAATGCGAGTTAGATCCTCAAGCAATACCAATTAAGGCAGACGCAGCAAAACTGAAGCAAGTGCTGATTAATGTTATTGGCAACGCCACTAAGTTCACCGACACAGGAAGCATCACCATTGCTACAGAAATTCAACATAGTAATGGTAAATCTCAGGTGGTGGTAATAGTTAAAGATACAGGTATAGGAATTGATCCCACTCAACAGCACAAACTATTTCGCCCCTTTGTGATGGTGAATGGCACAACCAGCCGCCAGTTTGAAGGTACTGGACTAGGACTAGCAATTTCACGAAACTTAATCGAACTCATGGGAGGTAGCATTACTCTTGAGAGTACGGGACTTCATCAAGGTACGACACTGAAGATTACCTTACCCTTGATTGATATCTCGTTGTTACCTGTTCTCAAGAAAGAAGAAAATGTAGGGGATCTTAGATTTTCCTCTGGGAATGATGCGGCAAAAGCAAGCCACTACCCTAGCCTACACGAGTCTGGGAGAAGTCCTTCCTTAAGTATTAACAAATCTGTAAAAGCAGATGTAGACAAAGACAAGTCCTCGAAGTTCCAGGTATTACTTGGGGACGAGACTTACGAGATTAGTCTTTCGCCGCAGCAAACTCTCTTGGTAACTCTTCCAAAAGGGGGAGTTTGTGCAGACCTTACTTTGAAGAGGTAATTTTGTCAATTACTTTAAGCAATTTAACCAGAGTTATTCTAGCTCATGGTTTGTAACCTACAGCTAGCATCACAGAAGCGGGAATTTCTACACCACTGTCTGTGGCATACTTCGATGCTCCCTCGATAATAGCATTCTCGATATTGCGCCGTTGCTCAAGGGTTTACCTCAATACGCTTGGGTTAAGGCTAAAAACTTTTGGCAAAGTCAAGTTTTTTAACGAACCACAGAGGCGCAGAGAAGCCAGTGCGCCCTTGCGGTTAAGAGACTTGAAGCAACTGGCGCGGCACTGAGAGAAGAAATAAATGCTTAACTGAACTGTATTGGGGTTTACCTACTTCCAAACAAGCAAATGCTGTCGCTCAACAAGCAAATGTGATCGCTCAACCAATACAGTTTAGTTAACGCTAAAAACCTTAACCCTCTTCTAAGAAACCATATTTTCTGAGGACTGAGGAAAATATGGTTTCTTAGAAGAGGGTTAAACTATGTAGCGACTGTTTTAAAAGTCAAGCGTAGGCGTAGCCCGCACCTGTGTACTTGATCGCGGTGCGACAAAGTTTGAAGTACTCTAACATGACTTCGGAGTACCTCAACACGACTTTGGAGTACCTCAACACGACTTTTAAGTACCTCAACACGACTTTTAAGTACCTCAACACGACTTTTAAGTACCTCAACACGATGTTGAAGTACCTCAACACGACTTTTAAGTACCTCAACACGATGTTGAAGTACCTCAACACGACTTTTAAGTACCTCAACACGACTTTCAAGTACCTCAACACGACTTTCAAGTACTTCAACACGACTTCGAGGTATCTGTTGCTTATATAGCAATACGCTTGGCTTAATCCAACCTACAATTTTTCTTAACTGAACCGTATTGGTCGCTCAATCTGACTTTTCACGGGATGTGGAAAAGGGGATAGACTTTTGCAAGAGGTCTAATGATCCTTGAGGGCATCGCACTCTGGCAATAGCCACCATATTCTCTGCATAGTCCAATCCTGTTACTATGGCCTCCCGCTTTAGTGCTGCGGCACTCAGCCACCCAATCCTGCAAGCTACATCCAGCAATCTCAAACCACACTTTGCTCCTACAGCATCCAATATGGCTTCATTCACCTGAGAAGTTACAGCAGCGATCGCTTGATCGTATTTTTGGGCCACGAGAGATGAACTAAATCACGAAAAACCTTGCTAAACTTATCTATAATTTCCTATCGTAGATAAGTTAATGTGGAAAGTTGCAGAATTTGGAGAGCTAATTGGTGTTTCTGCCTGCCGTCAGCAATAATTGCTTTTACGAAATTCGCAGACAGCTAACTTACAAGCAACCTTTTTATGCGACTAGGGTTGAGTTGGTTGACAGATGGTTTCCGTCATCGAAGATGTGTTCATGTTGTGGGCATATTCAGACGATGAGATTGAGTGAGCGTGTTTATAACTGTGGTAGATGCGGCAACATTCAAGATCGAGATGAGAATGCCTCAATTAACTTGAGGGATGCCCCAGAAGATAAAATACGGTTGGCTTGACCGGAATTTACGCCCGTTGACAAGAAGTAGCCGACTACCTTGGTGGACACGGGAAGAAATCTCTAAACAGGTCTAGGCAAGTTTAGGTAAGTATTTTGAAGCAGAGAATTTGTCACGCTCAACTGCTTGAATGCATCGTGGACAATGGTCGGGTCATGTGTCATTTGTTACTTTTGCTCCTTGACTATCATTCAGAAGAACAGGTTGGCCGCCTTGCTGAAGAGATTCTGTTAAAGCAGCAAGAATTTCTACTAACTCAGCGCCTACCCAGCCAGACGAAACCTCTGAGGGAGTATTGTTGAGAACAGAGACAACAAAGCAGGAGCAAACTCGCCCCAATGGTTCCCCTGGCTCTAATTCCAGCACCACCTGCTTTTGATTCACAGGAATAAATTGATTGCCCTGCTGTTCAAACTCACCATGTAGTAGGGTGAGAGGTGATAATTGCGACATTTCATCAAAAATCAAACTGCCAAGGCTACCTACAATCCCCAACCGTCGCTGCTTATCAGGATTCAGCCAGCACAAATGAATATAAGCTTGAAAGTTATCTGGATATGTCAGTGTTAGCCATACTAAGTCAGCCAAACCTTGAGATGGAGAGTGGGAAGAGACGCGATTAATCGCGTCTGTACTAGGGAGTGGTGAGTGAGTCATTTCCCTACTCCCTACTCCCCACTCCCTACTCCCCTCTCCCTGTAGCCACACCGTACCCGTTGCTTGTACTTTTACAGGGGTCTGACCTAGCCAAGCGTTAAAGATAGCAATATCGTGAATAGCTAAGTCCCACAGTGCATCAACATCTTGCCGGACAGGCCCCAAATGGGTGCGCGTCGCGTAGCCATAGCGCAAATCACCTAATTTACCCGCTTGTACTACAGTTTTTCCTTGCTCAACTGCTGGGTGAAATAAATAAGTATGGTCAACCATGAGTATTAAATGATGCTGCTCTGCCAAATGGCAAAGTTCCCGACATTCTGCTGGGTTGAGAGTTAGGGGTTTTTCAGCTAAAACATGATATCCCTGTTGGAGAGCGTCTTTAATTAAAGCATAGTGGGTGGTAGCTGGAGTTGCGATCGCCACCCCTGTCAACCCTGGAACTTTCTTTAGATCCTCCCACTGGGTTGTTAATACTACACAATCGTCTAAATCAAACTGCTGTTTTATCGCCGTTAATCGTTCTGGATGGGGGTCTACTACAGCAACTACATCTACTTGGGGATGTGCTAAGAAATTCCGCAGCAAATGCACTCCCCAACGCCCAACTCCGATGACAGCAATTTTAATTTGGTTTGTCATTAGTTATTAGTCATTAGTCATTAGTCATTAGTCATTAGTCATTAGTCATTAGTCATTAGTCATTAGTCATTAGTCATTAGTCATTAGTCATTAGTCATTAGTCATTAGTCATTAGTCATTAGTATGCAAGGGACTAGGGATAAATGACCACTGACAACCAACTGAGTTATCAGTTTATCAGTACTATTTTTGGTTTAGGGTATTTGCGGGTTAGGAATTGCTAAAAAGGCTACTTTAGCTGCGGCTTGTTCAGCAGTTTTGATTGATCGCCCTTTACCAACTCCTAGCTTGTTTCCGTGCAACCACACTTCAGCTACGAAACGTTCTTGATTGCGGTGCGGTTGAGTGACTTCCACAACCCGATACTCTGGTAAAACTTTAAATTGTGCCTGAGTCCATTCTTGGAGAGCAGCTTTGTAATTAAGTCTGGCAGGATCGAGGCGAATTTCTGTCGTTAGTTCTTGGAAGTGGGGATCTAGCCAAGAGCGGATCAGTTCCAGATTTTGAGTACTTAAGTAAAGCGCACCCAGAACTGCTTCAAAGGCATCTGCCAGTCGTGACTCTTGACCAACTTTATCGGCGGTAGCACTACCAGCGACTAGTAAGTATAACTCTAAACCATAAACTCTGGCCAATTGGGCGAGGATGCGATCGCTCACCAACACCGAACGAATTGCCGCAAAATCCCCTACTGGACAATCAGGATAATTTTCCCATAACACAACAGCCGACACCAGGCGCACCACTGCATCGCCAACAAACTCTAGTTGTTCATAATTTGCCGAATCAGAGACAGTAGGATGAGTTAGCGCTAAATCCAGCAGTTCCCACTTTATAGGTGCTTCTAGCGACAAACCTAATTTTTGGACTAAACTTTCGAGTTGCCGTTGACGGCGTGGATAGGCAAGGGGCATTGCATGACAAGGGGAAGGGGCAAGGGGGCAGGGGAGGCAGGGGGAAGGGGGCAGGGGGAAGGGGGCAGGGGGAGGCAACTAGCTATCTATTCTTATATCTTTAAAGTTCTTGGACTATTACTTTAACAACTTTTCGCTACTTCTCTCTATCTAGCTTCTCTTGAATAGCTTGACGGCAAAACTCAGGAGGGTCGTCTTTAGCTTTTACCTCTTCCTTCATTTCCTTGGTGACACGCAAATGTAGATATTCAGTTAGTGGTCGCTCTCTGTCGGTGGTGAATGGCTTTAAGTTATCTGGATTACCTTTATTTTTAGACATTGTATAGAAATACAAATAAACTTATTTTCCACATGTATATCAGTGGATAATGTTAAATCGGTGGGCATCTTAGCCTGAGAAACTTGTTGCCCACCGATTCCCACTTTTACAAGAGGTAACTCTATTTTATGTTCACACGCACAGAATTAGAAGTTAAAAGCTTGAGAGCATTACGCGATTTATGCCTGATACAGTACGGTATCCAAGCAATAGGAAACCCTGCTGATAAGGCATCCTACATTAACGCCCTCCTGACCTTCCCTGTTATAGCCTGCAAGCAAGTGTCAGAAAATAAAGGATTGAAGTCTCCTATGCTCTCTCAAGTACAAGCGCTAGAAGCAACGCTAGAAGCGATGGGAACACCAACACCAGAGCAGTCAGCATTGCTCAAGGTGACGATCGAGGGAAGGAAGCTAGAGTACCCAGCACGGTACAGTCAAGAGAAGCTGTTTGGACTCTATCGAGTTAAATGGCATCTGGATACAGCATTAGAGATACTGGGAATGCTCTAAATCAGGACTTACGCAAACGATAGCCGAAAAGAATGATTTTCTTCTTAGGGCAATTCATGAATTGCCCCTATGGCGTGTAGTTTTGCGTAAGTCCTATAAATGATGAATTAATCATCGTACAAAATCCGTACAAAAAATAATGGAGTACAAACCGTGAAAAGTTCATACTCCATTACAGGGGAGAGAGCAGTACATAAGCCGGGTTCTGTTCTCTTGCGAGGGCAGTTATCTATCTGGGACGTTTGTTACCAAACGCCTCTAGCGGCTCTCATTGAGCGGAACTGGTAAAAGACCAACCGTAGTTCCTATCGCCTTGCTCCCAACCGGGGTTTACCGAGCCAGCACCTCTCGATACTGCTGGTGCGCTCTTACCGCACCTTTGCACCCTTACCAAATTTAGTTAAGAGTTATGAGTGATGAGTTAAAAGTTAATAATTCCTAACTCCTAATTCCTAACTCCTAACTGTTTTGGCGGTATCTTTCTGTGGCACTATCCTCACGATCGCTCGCACTGGACGTTATCCAGCAAGTTTGGTCTTTCGGGAGTCCGGACTTTCCTCAAACCAGTAACTATGACTGATCTGCAACCGCCTGCGCCTACTTTCTCCTTAGATCCAGTGTAATCTTTGGAAGTCCCTAGTATGTTGACATGGCATTACTTTTTTTTATTCCAAGGTAAAGCGTAAGTCCAAGGTAGTTTCCTGACTGTGAAAGGACAATTGATAATACTAATAGGAGGAAAATCACGACCTGGGGCTAGACCTAAACGCACCTCAGATATCCGTAGCACCAGTTGCAGGGAAAAGTCTAACTCCTTTCTTCTGTTAATAAAGTCGTTGTACAATTTTTTTTGCCCTTTTTGCAGCCCATTGATATCAATTAGGGGTTTTTTTGCTGAATAGGTTCCAGCTACTTGATCGCGCTCGAAAACATCTTCTGCTGTCACCGTTTCAGAAAGTGTTTTCTTAGGGGCAATCAGGCTAGGACTTTGGGGTACTGCTAAGTCGCGGGTTAAGTCTGGTGATTTCCGAATTACACGGCGCGATTGCTTGCTATGTTCAACGACTAAAGAACTGTTGTCCCAGTCAACGTATACAGCAATATTTTCAGATTTATTTTCAATGCTAATTCCTAAATCTTTCAAATCGTCAATTGGGTATGAGGATTTGAGTTTAAAGGAAATCCCAATTTTATCGTCGAGATTGTTTTCTTTGAGTTGCTCATCAACGATTCCTTTTTTAAACTCAAACTTAATTTGATCATCAATGGATTCAACCATGCGGTTAAAAACGTATGAAACACCGATAATATAAATCGTTAAAACTACTAAATTCTGGTCGCTACTCCTCATAACTTATAATATTAACTCCCGGTGCTAATAAATGTATCTTTGAGTCATTATCCATCTACGATTTTTAATTACGCTTGATTGTTACAGAATTTTGCAGCCAGCCTCGTCGCCAAAAAAACAATAGCAATCCAAGTGCGATCGCTCCCATCACTGCCAAGCAAAGTGGATAACCCCAATACGAATTCAACTCAGGCATATTATATGGCGATTTTTCAGTATTGAAATTCATACCATATATTCCGACAACAAAAGTCAATGGAATAAAAATTGTTGAAACTACCGTTAGTACCTTCATGATTTCATTCATTTTGTTGCTTACTGCCGAAAGATACACATCCATTAATCCAGATGCTAGTTCTCGGTAAGTTTCCACCATGTCCATCACTTGCACTGTATGATCATAACAATCTCGCAAGTAAATTCTTACCTCTTCACCAATCAGTTCGCTGCCATCTCGAATTAAAGAATTAATTGCATCTCGCTGGGGCCAGATAGCACGACGCAGTTGCAGTAATTCTCGTCTAATTTGATAAATATTTTGTAGTGTTTGCGGAGTAGGTTTAATTATTACTTCCTCTTCTAACTCTTCGATTCGCTCCCCATAAAGCTCCAGCACTGGGAAAAAGCCATCAATAATTGCATCTAACACGGCATAGGCTAAATAATCAGATCCTTGTTTGCGGATGATACCTTTGTTTTTTTCAATCCGCGATCGCACCGCTTCAAAGCAATCATGATCTGGTTCTTCTTGGACTGTCAGCAAATAGTTTTTCCCTAATATCAAACTCACTTGTTCGCTGTGAAAACCACATATTCTTTCCTTTGGTACTACCATGCGGGCAATGAATAGCAATTGGTCTTCATAATCCTCTGTTTTAGGACGCTCCGGTACATTAACTATATCCTCTAAAACTAAAGGATGTAACTCAAAAACGTTACCCAATCGTTGTAATATGTCTTGACTTCCTAAACCTTGTACGTCTACCCAAGAAATCGATTCGCTATCAAGATATGGGGCACACTCCTCTGGAGTTGCTATTTGTTCGCGGATGAAATCGGTTTGGTTATAGTCAATCAAGAAAATTATCGGTGGTGGAGCATCTGCATCAATAAAAATGGTTCCAGGTACAGTCCCTGGTTGGTGATAGAACTCATCTTCGTTTGGCTTATTTCCTATTTTGGGAAGGCGATGCAGTTTTCGTGCCATGCAATATTACCTAATAGTTATTAGTCATTTGTTATTAGTCATTAGTAAAAATAATTGATTAGTGGCTAATAACCGTTTACATGTAATTTTACAAAAACTAATACAAATACGGCAATTTCTAGATTAAGTAATTATTTAGGTTGCTAACTTGGTCATCAGCATTTTGTTGGTAGTGAGTTGTATTTAGAACTAACCACTGAAAAGTTTCATAATTACAGCTATTTTTAGTTGTAAGGGCACAGCATTGCTGTGCCCCTACGATAGGTGTGGTTTTAATAGATGAAAACTGCTGTAAGTTTATTTACGTTCAGTGAGTTACCAGCAATACAGATAACATATTGCTTCTGAATCAGCAATGGTAAGTATAAAAAAACAGTTTGCCTTAGTAAGACAAACTGCTAAAAAAATATTTATCTGGGTGAGCAGAAGTTAGAACATGCCGCCCATGCCGCCCATGCCACCCATACCGCCCATACCGCCCATGCCGCCCATGCCGCCCATACCGCCCATATCAGGGGCAGCAGCTGCGGATTTCTTCTCCGGCTTTTCAACAACGATCGCTTCGGTGGTTAAGACCAAACCAGCAATGGAACCAGCGTTTTGCAAAGCTGAACGCACGACTTTGGCAGGGTCGATAATACCAGCAGCAATCAAGTCTTCAAATTCACCAGTAGCGGCGTTGTAGCCAATGTTGAAGTCGCTATCCCGAACTTTCGAGACGATCACAGAACCTTCAGCACCAGCGTTGTCTGCTATTTGGCGCAAGGGGGCTTCTAGCGCTCGTTCGACAATATCAGCCCCAATTCTTTCTTCGTCATTTTGTAGGGTCTTTTTAATCTCTTCTACCTTCTTAGCTAAGTGAATTAGAGTTGTCCCACCACCAGGAACAATACCTTCTTCCACAGCAGCTTTAGTAGCGTTCAGCGCGTCTTCAATCCGCAGTTTACGGTCTTTGAGTTCGGTTTCGGTTGCCGCACCCACTTTAATCACTGCCACACCGCCAGCGAGCTTGGCGATGCGTTCTTGCAGTTTTTCTTGATCGTAGTCAGAATCGGTTTCTTCCAACTGTCTGCGAATTTGACCAATCCGCTTTTGTACTTCTGGCTTAGTGACACTGCCAGCTACAATTGTGGTGCTTTCTTTGTCAATGGTGATTTTGCGGGCAGTTCCCAGTGCTTCTAGAGAAGCGGTATCTAGACTTAAGCCGATTTCTTCAGAAATCAACTGTCCATCGGTGAGAATAGCAATATCTTCTAACAAAGCTTTGCGGCGATCGCCAAACCCAGGTGCTTTAATTGCAGCCACAGCAAGTACACCCCGCGCTTTGTTCACTACCAAAGTTGCCAAAGCATCACCTTCAACATCTTCAGCGATGATCAGCAAGGGCTGACCAGAACGGGCGACTTTTTCCAACACCGGCACTAAATCTTGGATGCTGCTGATTTTTTTGTCAGTAACCAAGATCCGGGCGTTTTCAAATTCCACGATTTGCCGCTCGTTGTTGGTGACGAAGTAGGGAGAAATATAACCCCTGTCAATCTGCATCCCCTCAACTACTTCTAGTTCAGTTGTGAGAGATTTAGATTCTTCAACGGTAATTACACCATCTTTGGTGACTTTTTCCATTGCTTGAGCTAACATTTGGCCAACTTCTTCATCGTTACCAGCAGAGACAGTAGCAACTTGAGCGATCGCACTTCCTTCTACTGGCTTGGCTATCTTGGCAATTTCTAGTACCAATGCCTCAATAGTTTTGTCGATCCCGCGCTTCAAACTAACTGGGTTACTACCTGCCGCGACGTTCTTCAAACCTTCCCGAATCAAGGCTTGTGCTAAAACAGTGGCGGTGGTAGTACCATCCCCAGCGACATCTTTAGTTTTTGAGGCTACTTCCTGGATGAGTCTTGCACCAGTATTTTCCAAAGGATCTTCTAATTCAATTTCCTTGGCAACAGTGATACCATCGTTGACAATTTGAGGTGCGCCAAATTTTTTCTCTAAAAGGACATTGCGACCTTTGGGCCCCAAGGTGATTTTTACGGCATCGGCAAGGGCGTTAACACCCCTTTCTAGAGATCGCCGCGATTCCTCGTCAAATGCAATAATTTTCGCCATGTTTTATTTCTCTAGCGCTTCCATTAGACAATTTAGCACTCACAGCGCCAGAGTGCTAATCTCTCAAGCGGCTCAAGTTACAAATGGAAATAAAAAAATTGATTAATATACAGGTGATGCTCATATTACATACAGGCAGTAATGCTTGAATTGGGAGATGAATCTAGACAACTCCCTTAAGTCCCTCGGTATTGCCGACCCTAGCGGCACCGGCTGGTTGGCGGTAGTATTTACGTTTCTTTTGGCTTGCCTTGTAACGTGGCGTTTAATTCCGACAGTACGCAAATTCGCCTTGCGGGTAGGTTGGGCTGACCAACCCAACGCACGGCGGCTCAACCGAGAACCTTTACCCAATGCAGGGGGGCTGGCTATCTACGCGGGTGTGATTGCCGCCCTGGTTTTAGCTAGCCTGTTACGACCTATCGAACTCCAAAACGTATTGGCTCAGGTGCTCACTATTCTGTTGGGAGGTTCGATATTAGTCCTTGTGGGCTTTATCGATGATCAGTTCGGCTTACCGCCCTCTGTTCGTTTGTGGACGCAAATTCTCACGGCACTTTTACTGGTAGCTAATGGTATCAGTATTCATGTCATGTTTGGCACTCCCATAGACTCGCTCCTGTCTACGTTGTTAACAGTACTTTGGGTAGTAGGAATTACCAACGCCATCAACTTGATGGATGGTATGGATGGTTTGGCGGGAGGAATCAGCTTTATTACTGCCATGAGTTTGTTAGGCGTTGCAGCCCAATTTAACAATCGTGCAGCAGCAATTTTGGTATTAGCAGCCTTGGCAGGTGCTGCACTGGGCTTTTTACGTCACAACTTTCACCCCTCGCGGATCATTATGGGTGATGCCGGAGCATACTTTTTCGGCTATGTATTGGCGGCAACCAGTATTTTAGGTAGACTGCAACAAAATACAGTTTATGCACTAATTCCCACGGTTTTATTTCTGTTGTTGCCAGTACTAGACACGACTCAAGTATTTGTGCGACGGCTATTAGCAGGAAAGAACCCCCTCAGTACTCCAGGCAAAGACCACCTGCACCACCGTTTACTTGCTTGGGGACTCTCCCAGCGCCATGCTGCGTTCACACTTTGGTCAATTACTTTAATTTTCAACTTGCTGGCTATGAGAATACAAGGCATGAGTTTGGCTGTGATGCTGACTACCGCCAGTAGCATTATCATTCTTTTGGGTTTTACTATCTGGCAAAGGATACGCCAACAGCCTTAGTTGCTTGTAGGGTGAGCATTGCAATGCTAGCCCTACTATGGTTTTATTTAGTCCACCAAAAATTCAAGCTTGAGTTAGATTCTGTTGCAACCAAACAACTAAATCTCCTTCTGTGGAAAAATCTAACAGTGCCTCGGCTAGATTTTCAAGCTGTTCAATAGATAACTGGCTGATACGCTCTTGCAATTGCGGACTCAAATTACCAATGCGTCGTCGCAGCAGACGCATGACTACCTCTAGAGTCTGTTCTTGCCTGACTTCATCACGGACTTCTTCAATGATTTCATCACGGACTTCCTCAATGATTTCATCACGGACTTCTTCATAAATTCTAGTAGTTTTGATATCAAAATTACCGAGTCCAAACATTTTTATCAACTCCTGACGACTGATACGCGGTAGTTTGTACACTACAATTGTTTCTATTAAATCTAGCACTTTTTTTTGAAGTGCTTTATCGCTCACTTCTGAACGTGTCTTTGTAATCAAACTTTTGACTAATAAAGGAGTTTGTTTTTTATTTACAACTACTAATTTGATGATACCAACTCCCAAGGAATGTTCAGTTACTTCTCCAAGCTCGTTTAAATATAGCCTCGTTACCAGTTGGCTTTCTAGTAAGACTCGATAAGGTTGTACTTGGGTTGGTTCAAGGCTGCGGCGAGGGAATATAACTACTGCTCGCCAATCTGTAGTAGGTGCGTAAAGTCGTAAATACAGAAATATTTCTGAAAATAAACGAGCGTAAAATTCGTTATCTTTTTGAAATTGAACCTCCACAAAGTAAATCGGCTGACTACTAGTATCAGCAACAGGAAGAAAGACTCCATCAATGCGAAATGCTGTTTGCTTTAATTCTACTGAAGCGAAATTAATATGCATTTGCTTCTGATGCTTGCAGATTAATTAATTCAAAAAAAGCACTGGGAAAAGTTTGAAATAAACGATAAAAAATAGAGTCTGTTTTCATAATTAGTTTGTCAAGCTTGATTTAATCAGTTCGTAGTTAGCGCTAAAACGCCAACTACGAATAATCGTTACCCCTCAACTATTTAAGCCATTACCATGCCGCCATCGACGTTAAAAACTTGTCCGGTGATGTAGGTGGCGGCGGGATCGGCAGCGAGGAAACGCACCATTCCAGCGACTTCTTCTGGCTGACCGAAACGACCGAGTGGAATGTATTTGAGAATATCTTCGGGGTTGTTGAGATCGCTGGTCATGTCGGTGGCGATGAATCCAGGGGCGACGGCGTTAACGGTGATCCCGCGAGAAGCAAGTTCTTTGGCAACGCTTTTGGTGAAGCCGATTACACCTGCTTTGGCGGCGCTGTAGTTTGACTGGCCTGGATTACCCATTTGCCCAGCAACGGAGGTAATGTTAATAATTCGCCCCGATCGCTGCTTGAGCATGATTTTACTGACGGCGCGTGTACATAAGAAAACACCAGTTAGATTAAGGTCTATCACAGCTTGCCAATCTTCTGGCTTCAAACGCAAAAGCAGCGTGTCGCGGGTAATACCTGCGTTGTTGACTAAGATATCCACACGGCTAAACTTTTCCATGACGGCGTTCACTAGTGCGTCTACTTGATCGCCTTTAGAAACATCAGCTTGGATAGCGATCGCCTGACCTCCCGCAATTATAATTTCTGTAACAACTGCCTCAGCTGCTGCACTCGAACTGGCATAATTTACAACTGCGATCGCTCCTTGTGAGGCTAATTCAATTGCGATCGCTCGTCCAATCCCTCGTGATGCACCTGTGACAATTGCGACTTTATCTTGTAATAGTGTCATTTAATGTTCCTCAATCTTAGAAATACCGCGCTAATTATCTTATGGTGATTTAGGGAACATCTGAATATTGTCTGGATAAATAAATATCTATACTTATTTCTCTATTAATAGATGAATAACTTGAAGCAATATATTGCTGATTTAACTAGTTCCGTGGGTTTAAGTCCCCCGGTTCAATAAAAATTTTGTTTTGTGTTGGGGTTAAATCCCCATTACAAAACAAAATTTACTGTCTTCGCAGCGGGGCGAAGCCCATTACGAATTACGAATTACGAATTATTTCATTTATAGCTTCGACGCCTAATAGCCCATCGTAAACATCGCCCGATTGGATACACTAGAAAGCGTTGCAGCTATGAGCGTCGTAGACATCACTTTCCTGAATGCCTGTATAGTTAGTTATTTGCTTGGTCAGGATAGGTTTAAATACATATTTAATGCATATACACAAACCAGAGTAATATACGTATTTTATTATAATTATTTAAGATTCTTTGCTGGTAAATCAGTCTATATTGACTAATTTAATCCTTTCCCAACAAAAAACTATGAACCTATACCGCTTTTATTTTCTAAGAATTACTATTGAAACAAACAATTGAAAATCGGTGTGTGTCACATGGCAACTAAAAAGCAATTTAACAGCTTTGAAGAGATGCTGTCTGCTTCTGATGTACCTGTATTAGTAGATTTTTACGCTGACTGGTGTGGCCCATGCCAGATGATGGTGCCAATTTTAGAGCAAGTCAATGCCCAACTTAAGGATCGCCTGCGGATTGTCAAAATCGACACGGAAAAATACACAGATTTGGCTACTCAGTATAAAATTGCCGCTCTACCAACCTTAGTACTATTTAAGCAGGGTCAGCCTGTGGATCGGATAGAGGGAGTGATGCAAGCACCGCAGTTGGTGCAATATCTACAAACAAAGGTTTAAGCTAACACTTAAAATTTGGATTTTAGCTGTCAGAGGCGCGGAATATCGCGTCTTTTTTAGTGGGGTAGCACAGCTTGTAGCCTTACGAATTACCGTGTAAAATCTTAAGTAAATATTAATCATATCTACTTATACGTCTAGAGAAAGTAGTTTATAAATTGAGATAGCTATATTGTATAGATATAACAAAATATCTTGACAAATAAAGCAATATATGAATTATAAGCAGGAAAGACCTAACAAAGCCTATATTTGGGTGAATATTGATTTTGATAAAGTTAAACATAGAATAGATGCGGTGACTTGCCAGATTGAGCGGGTTATACAAAAGCACCAAATTTCAAATCAAACTGGTAAATCAGGCAAAAGAAATAATTAGGTTATCTGTAGAGCAATGTCTACGATGAGCTACACCTAGACAGTTTATTTTTATTGTAGCGTAGACCTAGCCCGCACTTCTGTACCAGACGCTGCGCGTAGCTTGCTTCCACGAAGTAGTACGGCAAAGCTTAGTGACTAGCGTCGGCATCGCAACAGTTTTGCACAACAGGTTTTGGGCAAAGCGACTATATTTTTGTCAAACACTAAATAATATTATTCGATAATCGCCCACCGAATTTATACTTATTTATTAGTTATTATTTTATCCTCGACACTCCTTTTCAGGAGTGTTATTTTCGGGAGGATATCTGCTTGCTAATTTAATACGGTTCACTTAGCGCCAAAAACCTTTCAGGGTTTACGCAAAAACTCTCCGAAACTCTTATTTCTTTGTGTGCTTTGCGCCCTTTGTGGTTCGTTGTTTCTTAATTTATTTTGGCTAAGTCTTGTCCTTAACTGAACCGTATTGCTTACTAATTATGCTGTGAAAGAATGTGAAGAAATCATGGGATGGCTAGAGGTCTTGTTAAACAATTTGAAGGTGCAGCTAAGAAGGTTGTAAGAGAAAGCAGTAAAGAAATAGCTACCTTGTTTGATAATGTTTTTGCTACGTCAGCCGCTCCCTACTCCCAATCTCTTAAAACGTAAAAGTAGTGCGAAGTACACCTACAGTCGTAGTCTCATTGTTACTGTTACCTTCTGGGTTAAACAGAATAAACGCACCAGGCGTAATACTGATATTATCGCTAACTTGAAGGCGGTAATAGCCTTCTAAATGGTAAGGAGTCGCCCGATTCTCGCCTGTGGGGGTAAGTTGAGCAGAACCACCAGTATCAGTACGGAAAAGAGGCTGACCAAAAATAATCCCAGCAGTGTTCCCAGACTTGAATAAATCTCTGAAGTGAACTCCCGCCATCCAACTTGTAAAGGTGGTGGAAGCATTCACGCTATTTGAAGCAGCATCAACAAATAGTGCTGCACCGTAGCCAGATAAGGCTATCTTGGGAGACAATCGCCATGTTAGCGTACCCCCAACAGAGTTTAGTGTGACAGGTGTTCCAGGTGCAACCCCTGCTAAAGCACCGATATCACTACTAACTAATCCTGTACCCAAAATATTGATTTCGTGATAACTGTGAGCATAGTTTAAACCAATATCCAGAGCGGAACTTGGCTTGAAGGTTAACTGTGTGGCAATAACACTACTACCACTAAATAAACCTGCTCCCAAAGGTGTAGTAGAAACTCCTGGTAGTGCCTCAGTAGCAGATTTTTGGGTTAAATTGGCATTTGGATTGCCGTATAAAGCTCTTAAATCCAAATTTGGCGAAATGTTAAAAATAAATCCCGCCGCCGATGCTAAACCAGTACCCGAAGTCCCACCAGAAATCCGTACCACAGGATTCAAGCCGGCAAAACGAGATATTGACTCTTGTCCTTCACCATAAAAAGGCGTAATTGCTGGGAAAGCATCTGATGTTTCCGCCGCAGTTCCCCCAAATAAGGTTAATTTATTAGCGACGGGAAAGATATACAGCAATTTGTAAACCTGAACACTGTTTGCGCCAACACCCGACAAAGTATTGACATTTAACCCCGGAAATTGCGGCTCAAAACTGGTACGGGCGCTACTTGCACTTAAAAGCGGCGCAGCTAATCCTAAACTTTGTTGCAGGCTACCCTGTCCATCGGTTCCACCCAAAAAGTTATAGGCTTGCAATCCAGTAATTAATAAATCTTTACCAGTAAAGCTAGTGGTGAGATTTAACCGCACTCTATTGACTAGGATGATGTTCGGGTCACTGTCATTAGGAGCGCCGCCGCTAGCACCAACACCAGCAATAATTACCTCTCCATTAAGTTTAGTAGTCGTAGAAAACTGATTTGCTTCTAGTTCTGCTGTGCGAGCTTCTACAGCATCTACTCGACCCCGCAATGTTGCCAATTCTGCCGCAAATTGTTCTTGTAGTTTCTGCAACGTGGCTAAATCTTCTTTCTTGACCAAATCACCAGTTGCAGTCGCAATCAGTTCGTTGATTCGCTCTAAACAAGCATTTAAGCCAGCAGCAAATTCATAGCGAGTCATTGCCCGATTACCGCGATAGGTTTGATTGGGATAACCTGCGATACAACCATAGCGCTCGACTAAAGATTGGAGTGCCTGAAAAGCCCAATCAGTCGGCTGTACATCAGACAATTGGGATACGGATGTTACTTGTGCAAGTTTGTATGAGGTTGGAGATGAACTTGCAGATTGTGGGATGATTGGCTGCCAAAAGTTAACCGCAAAATCTACTCCTAAATCTTGATTTTTTTGCTGTTGATTGATTGAGGGTAAATTTTTTTGAATTTCATTAGCTATCAGCAATTTACTGGAGATATTTTTTGCTAAATTGCTTTGATTAGAATAATTATTTTCATAGCTGCCATCATCTTGATTAACAGCTACGTTTTTATCTGCAATTTCTAAACTAGGAAGGGCTTGCACAGGTGATAACCCAGCAATTAAACATAAAAATCCCATCCCACTAGCAGAAGCTAGTAGATATTTTGCCATCATAACTCCCAACACCTATAAAATAGTGAAAAAATCAATTGCGATTTTCAAATGGATTGATAAGTAAATTTAAAGTAGATTTAGCAAGAGAATCTTGTTAACTTTAAATTTTTGATATCAGGTTTTTTTCTGAATTGACTTACCAGAACATCAGCTTATATCGCAAGTATTAAATTATAGTAAATACTATTTTTGGAAAGAATTAACAATAATTGATATTAAAAGTTTTTATAGCTTTCAATAAATAATATTGAGATTTTTTATAATTACTCTATCAATCCTAAATGGGTTGTGAACAGTACGTTCTGTACAATGCTTGATTTATAAGCCTTCCAAATTTTCTCTGTTCAAATATAAAATTGGATTGCTATATTGACAAAATAATAATTACATAAGTCTGATTTTGTGATAAGGAATATAGATATTGAGCCGAGGATTTCGGCTCAATACCTACCAAAGAATAATTTACTCAAAAAAAAATTAAGAGACTGCGATCGCTGATCGATTTGGGTGCAGGTAAGATCAGGAGCAAAATGGTGTAAATAACTGCATATTGTAGTCTACAATTTCTCTGATTGAGATACTTCAAGAATTCAATCCCACCAATAGGAAACAATGACTCCATCACAATCCTGCTGAACATCTTCACCCCATAGCCCTCCTTCCAATCTAGTTCTGAGTCGGCGCTTAAGCCGCAAACCGTAGTCTTCATTCGTGCCATCACTTACCTCTACTGAATCAGCTCGCCACTTTTTGCCCAAGTCTAAAAGCTCAGACACTTTTATGTCTTGGTTCTCTGTCAGGATATACAACGTATCGGCAGGATAAGCAATGAAATGGATGATGCTGGTTTCAGGCATGGGGCGATAGTTCGCCATTGCAAGCAGGGTATCGACCATACCACCAAAGCTTAAACCGTTTTCATCTGGTGCAAAGATTGGTTTTGTGAACAGAAAGCTTGCCCATAAATTTTTGTGGCTAGAAAGGTCAGTAATCACTTCTTCGCCATCAAACTCATTGAACCGACGCTGCCAAACCAAGGCAGCAAACAGTTCTTGAGGAGAATAGGATTTCGCAATCGATTGGATTTTGGCTAAGTCAAGCATCACATTTACAGTAAGTAATATTTTTAACAAAACATTTGTAACTACCCTTGCAGTTTATTTACCCAGTGGCTGCTATTCTTATAGTTACTTCGGTCTGTCATAGCAGATAGATTATCCTCAATAATGTTTCATTTATTAGCGCTCATATACCATCGTGGTAATGTGGGTGCTTTTACTTTATCGCTCATGGCAAAAATCCGGTTTAATTTTGAGGCGATGTCTGGTGTTTGGTACACTAACTGACACTGAAGCTTTAACTTGACCAAAACGGCGATCGCGTTTTGATCAGCGTCCGTCCAATTCGCATCAACCCAGTATCAGGGAAAGTCCAGACTCCAAATCCCCAGAATTTGGTTGTATGGTTGATTTCATCCTGTGCTAATTCCTCTAGAACATAAAGTGAAATGGTATAAGGTCTAAGTTTCTCCAATATTTGCCGCCAAAAGGTGGTCAGTGAATTACACTAACCACCATGCGTGAAACTTTATCTAACAATTCCTGAGTGACCGGGGATATCTGCCAAAGGTTCAAATCTGCCACCTAAGTATTTGGCGAGAAACTCCTCTGCGATCGCAAAAAAGTGCAGCCGATTTTCTGGTCTGGCAAAACCATGTCCTTCATCAGTGTAAAGTGCATATTGTACTGGCAAACCAGCCTGCTGCATTGCATTGACAATTTGATCGCTTTCTGATTGTTTCACTCGCGGATCATTTGCACCTTGACCGATAAGTAAAGGTTTTTGAATTCGGTCAGCAAAGAATAAAGGCGATCGCGATTTCAAAAATTCCTCTTCTGTCTCCAAGTTACCGACACGATGATAAAGCATTACCTTCAATGGTTCCCAATAAGGCGGTATAGTTTCTATCAAAGTAATCAGGTTACTTGGCCCCACAATATCCACACCAGCCGCAAAGATTTCTGGTGTAAAAGTTAACCCTACTAAAGTGGCGTAACCACCATAAGAACCGCCCATAATCGCAATCTTTTGCGGATCGGAAATGCCTTTTTCTACTAACCAATTCACGCTGTCAATCAAATCGTCGTGCATTTTGCCAGCCCATTCTCGATTTCCAGCATTCAAAAATGCTTTACCGTAGCCTGTGGAACCGCGAAAGTTCACTTGCAGAACAGCATAACCCCGGTTAGCTAGCCATTGCGTTGTGGGAGAGAAACCCCAAGTATCCCGCGCCCAAGGGCCACCATGAACCAGGAGTACTGTTGGTAGATTCTGAGTAGGTATTCCCACAGGAGTTGTCAGGTAACTGTGGATAGTTAAGCCATCCCGCGCTTCGTAAGAAATCGGTTGCATTGAAGCTAACTGCAACGTTTCGAGTTTCGGTTGGTTACTAAAAAGGAAGGTGTTAGTTTTTGACTCTCGGTTGTAGGCATAGTAATAAACTGGGCCATTGTCAGTTCTATAAGCTAAAGCCCAAGTTTTATCTTCCAAGTCGCGGCTAATTATAGAGAATTCTCCAGGACGCACCTTAGCGATTTCCTCAAAATCTGCGGCGATACTCTGGTCAATTACTTGCCATTCCTGTTTATCTTTGTAGAAAGAAACTGCTTGGATAATTCGCCTCAGTGGCTGAATGATTATCCCCACAACATCATACTGCTGGTCTTCAGCAATGACAGTTTCTTGACGGGTGTCTAAGTCAACAGCTAGCAGACGTTTGGCGTTAGCATCGTGATTCCCTTGAATATAAAGGGTTTTACCATCAGCCGAGAAACTTACAGAATTTCCTTCTTCCTGTGGCCCCCAGTGGCGAAGAATTTCCCACTGTTTATCTGGCGTTTTCTGCAATAAGAGGTCGTAACCACCATCGGCTGTGCTAGCTGTCGCTGCACGTATTTGGAAATCAGCGTCAGATGTCCAACTGATAATGTTACCGGGGTTGTCAGTGTCGAACTCCACAGCACCATTTTTTAAGTTGATGCGGTAAACGTCAAACTTTTGGGGATTGTTCAAGTTCAAAGCTACCAGCACTTGATCTGGAAATTTGGGTTCTAGTTCCACGAGTTCGGCTTTTACACCCTGGAATGGCGTTAAGTCACGCACAATCTTGGAGTGAATATTAACCAAGTGGAGGTGAAAGTTCTCGTCGCCATCCGAGTCTTGCATATAAATCAACTGGTCGGCGTTATAAGTCCAGAAGAAAATGCGGATACCGCGTTTTTTGTCGGCAGTTAGTATCTGGTCGTCTTCTTGTCCTACAGTTCGCAACCAAACCTGCAAGACATTTTTCTTATCAGGGGCAATATATGCCAAGTACTTGCCATCAGGCGAGAGTTGCGGGCTGGTTTTTTCGGGATTCCCAAACAGAATTTCGCGCGGAATTAGCGGTGGTAGAGAGAGCGCTTGAGCAGATGACATATTTTCATCCTCTACTTGACTTCCCTATTGTCACTTGGTTATGAAAATGACAATTCATCCTATTGGGTGAACCTACCTGGAGAATATAAACCTCTTGCGAAAATCCTTGACCCGCCAGGGACTCAAGTCCCAGGCTAATAGCAAAAGTCCGTTTAAACGGACTAAGATTATTGTTATTAGTCGGTTTAAACCGACTTGAGCTATTAGCCCGAAAATTTATTTTCGGGCGGATGTTCGACTTTTGCAAGAGGTCTAATGTAAATGAGTCTTTTATACTCGCCGATGAGTCTTTAATACTCGTGAATGAGTCTTTTATATTCGCCGACGAGTCTTTGATACTTGCCGATGAGTCTTTTATACTCGTGAATGAGCCTTTGATACTCGTGAACGAGTCTTTTATACTCGCCGACGAGCCTTTGATACTCGTGAATGAGTCTTTTATACTCGCCGACGAGTCTTTTATACTCGCTGACGAGTCTTTTATACTCGCTGACGAGTCTTTGATACTCGCTGACGAGTCTTTGATACTCGCCGACGAGTCTTTGATACTCGCCGACGAGTCTTTTATACTCGTGATATCATGTCCGCTTGATTACTTATTAAACCCGAAGAACCCCACCCCTTAATCCCCTCCCCGCAAGCGGGGAGGGGAGACAAAGCGTAGCTTTGGCGGGGTGGGGTGGAATGACTGTGGGAATCATAACTAATTATGCGGACATGATATGAACCAGTCTTTGATACTCATTGACAGCAATTATCGCAATGTCCGCAACGCAAGTTAGCAGCTTCTTTGTCAAAACCAAAGGCATTTAACAAAAACTGCCAACGACACTGCTTAGTTGTCAGGTATTGATGCATCTGTTTAGCAGCGTGTAATTGGGTTGGTGGTTGATTTCCGGCTTTTTGAGCAATGGTGTAATGAAAAGGATCAAGCCAGTTTAGCTGACCGTTGCTGTGGAGTAAAGCTAGCGCCGTAGCACCTTCAGGAAATTGTCGCGTTACTGCATTCACTTCTCCCTGTTTTGGTAATTTTTTCACAAGTTGCTGCGCTATTTGTTGTTGCGATCGCATTTTTTCTTGAAAAAACTCCTGTCTTTGCTTATCCTCTGGATCTAACCATCCCGTAGGTTCACTTACTAATGTCAGTGCTTCGGCCGGTTTCCCATCCCTTCCAGCCCGACCAATTTCTTGCACATATTCAGATAACAAATGTGGTGCGTGAAAGTGGGCAACCCACCTGACATTGCTTTTATTAATCCCCATGCCAAACGCACAGGTACAAACCACAAAGGGTATTTTATCACTTAACCAACTTGCTTCCACTGCACGGCGTTCTGTTGCACCCAATCCCGCATGATAACTAGCTGTTGCATAACCCATGTCTGCTAACCATTCGGCTAAATCTTCGCTATCTCTCCTAGTGCGAACATAAATTAACCCCGATTGTTGCGGTCTATTTTGAATAAACTTTAATAATTGTTGTTTCCTACCTCGTGGTGTCCAAGCAATGCGAACGCTGGGATGCAAATTAGGACGGTAGGGATTCAAGCGGAAAATCTCTGGTTGCTGTAATTGTAAAACTGTTTGAATAATTTTTTGCGCTAACGGGTCAGCAGTCGCGGTAAAAGCGGCGATGCTGATTGTTGTTCCCGGTGGTTTTGATTTTAGCAATGCAGGACGCACAGCCCCTAATCTGCGATAAGCTGGGCGAAACGTGTCTCCCCACTGCACTAAACAATGGGCTTCATCCAAAATTAAGCCATTAATTTGCAATTGCGGCTGACATAATCTTTCCCACACTGGCGCACTTAGCAAAGTTTCTGGGGATAAATAAAGTAATCTTAGCTGTTGACGTTCTAAAGCTTGCAGAGTTGCACGGCGTTGAGATGAAGGTAATTCACTATGCAAAAGTGCAGCTTTTTGATTGCTTTGTAATAGTTCCTGAACTTGATTTTCCATCAACGCCACCAAGGGCGAAACTACTAAGGTTAATCCTGTTTGTAACAGTGCAGGAAGTTGAAAACAAATCGATTTTCCTCCACCTGTGGGCATAATAATCAGCGCATCTTTTTGTGCCAATAAACTGCTGACAATTTCTCCTTGTGGCGGACGGAAATCTTCATAACCCCAGATTTTTTTAAACGTAGCGAGAACTTCCTGCCAAGATTTTATTGTAGGCTGATCCATAATCAATAGTAGATACACTTATAACTTTGAAAATTGAATATAGCCTCTGTTATCCAGCTAATGGTTCAGTAATTTCATCATCTCAGGTTGCAACCCACTGACTAAAAGAATGAATTAGAACTAATTTAGGACTTACTCAAAACTAGACGCGCTCAGGGGCAATTCATGAATTGCCCCTACCTAATACCATTTCACTTTAATAATGATACAAATACGTTGGTAGGGGCATGGCAATGCCATGCCCCTACGAGATATCTATATGATATATCAGGATTTTCGTGAATTGGTATAAAAATCATAGTTTTCGGCTATTGTTTGCGTAATTACTGTAATTTTTACAAATAAAAGAGAGGGCAGAAGGCACGTATGAAATTAGTCATTGCTACTAATGACTAATGACTAATGACCAATGACTAATGACTGATATTACATTAGAGTGAGTAATATTGATTTGATGCTTGTTCTACCACCTTTACAATGGTGAGAAGGACACACTTCAGAAAAGCGCACCATGCCGAGAATTACCCTGGAAGTATCAGAGGAACTATCTCAACAACTAGCACAAGTAGGCGATGCCTTGCGGCAAGCCACTTCGTGTCTACGCTTACCTGAACTACTTGCTTTGAGCCTCCAACAACCAGCTGTACCAGCACAAGTTTACCGATATATCCTAGATTTTTTGGCCAGCAATCCCACTCCTGAACAAATTGCTGAATTTAAACCTACTCCCGAAATGCAAGAACGGTTGCGTACTTTGCTAGCACGCAGTAACGCAGGTGAACTCACACCCACGGAGTTGAAAGAACTAGATGAATATGAACGTATTGAACATTTAGTTGGGATGATTAAAGCAGGTAACTTATCTTATTTGACCAGTTGACCATGAGTACAACCTATATTCCGGTTGTTCTTCGCCGACTAATAGAAGAACGCGCAAACTACAGATGTGAATATTGCCAGTTACCCGCAGGAGTTGCCTTTTTTCCCCATGAAATTGATCATGTTATTGCCCAAAAGCATGGCGGTGCAACTGATGCTGATAATTTAGCCCTCATATGATGTCCGGGTAATTAACCATAATAACCGGAACCCCACCCCGCAAAAGCTGCGCTTTAGCTCCCCTCCCCGCAAGCGGGGAGGGGTTGGGGGTGGGGTTCTTTTATTATGTATGGGTGATTTGGCGGACATGATATCACCTGCTGGCGATGTAACCGTCATAAAGGCACTGACTTAGGCTCGTTTTTTCCAGAAACAGGGGCTTTTAGCTTTCTCTTCAACCCACGTACCCAGAAATGGGATGAACACTTCACCTTTTCAGAACTAAATCTAGTAGGATTAACGCCTCCAGGACGTACAACAACGATTAGATTGCTACAAATAAATAGCGACGAACGACTAGCCCAACGCCGGAGAATGCGCTGAGTAATTGTTTATCACACCTGCCGTAGGCATTCACCTGCAAAGTTAGAATGATGTCATGTTACTTTTCAGCAGAACATAACAATGCTGAGAATTAGCCTAAAAATATCATTTGGTGCGATCGCAGGAGGCAAAAAATGGGCTTGGCTGGATTAAGAATTGTGTTGGTAGAGCCAGCTGGGCCGATAAATATCGGAGCGATCGCCAGGGTAATGAAAAATTTCGGGCTATATAATTTAGTATTAGTGAACCCCCAATGCGATCCGCTATCGACGGAAGCTTTGATGATGGCTGTTCATGCTCAGGAAATTATAGAATCTGCGATATTAGTGCCGACTTTACCAGAAGCATTGCATGGATGTGTACGGGCGATCGCTACCACTGGTCGCGTTCGGAGTTGGGAAACACCCTTAGAAAACCCCCGCACTGCACTACCCTGGTTACTGGAGGAACCAGAAAAACCCGCAGCACTGATTTTTGGCAGGGAAGACCGGGGATTAAGCAATGAAGAATTAAATTATGCACAGAGGTTTGTTGGCATTCCCACGAGTCCAGATTATGTAGCCCTAAATTTGGCTACCGCCGTAGCAATCTGCTGTTATGAATTGTCACAATGTACCCAGCCTGACACTAAAACCTTAACCCAAACTGAACTCGCCCCCTTAGATGTTGTGGAAGGATACTATCAGCAATTAGAATCATTATTATTAAAAATTGGTTATGTATATCCCCATACGGCAGCTAGTCGGATGGAAAAATTCCGCCAAATATATAATCGCGCTCACCTGAAAACAGGCGAAGTATACATGCTGCGAGGGATTTTGCAGCAGGTAGAATGGGCCCTTAAAAACCAAAGGGATGGTGAAAACTTGTAATTATTTGTTTAATATATACGCACTCATCTCCCAAAATATTTAATATGGCTTAAACTAAACACAAAAATGCTACTTAGTGGCAAAGTGGAATTTGAGTATTAATATTTGCTTAAAGATTAAGTTTTGGGTTAGGAGTCTGCAAGAAAACAGCCAAGTGGGTCACAAGGAGTAACTGTGTCAGAGTCAAGTGACGAACTAACAGCTTTCTCGCGGCGTCAACCCTTAAATCGCCGCCAGCCGCCACAAAAAGTTCAAAAAGTGGTAAAGAAGAAAGTTAAAGCTAACAACCAGCAGCAACCTGCGAATGGACGAGAAGCGGCGCTAACACGCCCAAAAAATCCGATCAGTCCTCCCCCAATCCCCGGTGCTACACGTAGGGTAAAATCGGGGTTAGTCATGCCAACGGCAGTAAAACCAATACCTAGTGTCAAGGGCAAAATTCCTCCCTTTCGACCAGGTGCTGTGATGGTGAAAACAGTGCGGATGGAAAAGCCAAAAAGAGGCCTGCGTTCATCGCCCAAGACACGGTTAAAACCAATGGCCAAAACCTTGTTGTATATTGTGCGGTTGTTAATTGTGGGTGTTGGCATGGGTGCAATTGTTGGCACAGCATTGTCAGTATTAGACCCCGCTAATCGCATCAGCACAACTTCTGCGCCGCAATCTAATAGTAATGTGACGCAAGAGCAGCCACAACCTACCCAAACTCCCCCACTTGCAGCTTCGAGTCTGTACTTATCCCAGGAAATTAGCTCTTTGAAAAGTGCTGTGCAAAATTTGGCGGCGACCAACCCAAATCTTACACCCGGAGTTTTCTTATTAGATTTAGATACTGGTAATTATGTAGATGTCAATGGCTCTAGCACTTTTCCGGCGGCTAGCACAATTAAAGTGCCGATTTTGATTGCCTTTTTTCAGGATGTGGACGCGGGGAAAATTCGCCTTGATGAAATGCTGACCATGCAACAGAATATGGTTGCTGGCGGTTCGGGAACTCTGCAACGCCAACCAGCCGGAACCCAGTACGCCGCTCTGGAAGTCGCCACAAAAATGATTACCGTCAGTGATAACACGGCGACAAATATGCTGATTGCGCGACTGGGAGGAATAGACGCCTTAAACCAGCGTTTCCGCACTTGGGGATTAACAACCACAACAATTCGTAATCAACTCCCGGATTTGCAAGGGACAAACACCATTACTCCGAGGGAATTGGGGAATTTGATGGCTATTGTGAGTCAGGGAAATTTAGTGAGTATGCCATCACGCGATCTCATGCTCGATATCTTGCGTCGCACCCAGAGAGACACTCTGCTACCATCCGGTTTGGGAACAGGCGCAAGAGTATACCACAAAACGGGCGATATTGGTACTATGCTGGCAGATGCAGGTTTAGTTATTGTTCCAACTGGCAAACGCTACATAGCCTCTGTCATGGTACAACGCCCCAATAATGACCCTCGCGCCGAAAAATTGATTAGCTCAATTTCTAGTGTTACTTACCAAGAATTTAGCCAAAATGCTGTCATACCCAACAGTAGCACAAGCATAATACCCACAAATGGTTATCAGCCCCCTGTTGTAAGTCCTGCTTTACCTAACAATACAACGGGCACTGTACCCATGAGCGTTTATCAGCCTCCTGTCGTGAGTCCTGTACCCGCAAACGGTTATCAATCTCCAGCGATCAATCCCCAGTATTATCCCCCAAGATAATTAATTTGGGATTTTTGAACGGATCGCGGCAGTCCCTACCCTCAACTCCTAGTAGGGTAGGGATTAGAGCGGGTTATTGGAACGAAGTGGAAATAACCTTTTCTATTTTATTCAGTTGGTGCATCTTGCTCTTTAATATATTGTTTTAATTTGTCAATCGGTGCGCCGCCACTTGAGGCAACATAATACGAGCTAGACCAAAACAAAGGTTTCCAATAAAACTTGTCGATATGATCCTTAAATTCTTTCCGAATAACCCTGCTGCTAGCAGATTTTAGGCTAGAAGTAAAGTCAGAAATGTTGTTATCTGGATGGTAATCTACCAACAAATGAACATGGTCTTGTTCACCTGAGAACTCCACCAAAATGCAATTAGTTTTAATGCAAATATTTGCAAAAATCTCGTGCATCCTCTCAAGGATTGGTTCAGTAATTACCTTTTTGCGATACTTGGTAATAAAAAGAAAGTGCAAGTGAATAGAGAAAACAGCGTGTGAACCTTTACGCGCAAGCATTTGACAAGCAGTCGTGTCTGATGTATTCTAACTAATATATCAGATTTTTGGAGGAAAAACGCACTGTGGCGACAAGACGAATGACCTTTCGGTTGTACCCAAATGAGAAAACTGAATCAATTTTACGGTATCATCGAAATGGCAGGGTCATAATCCCGAAGATACTTGGCTGATGGTATTTGTTTTTGATAGTAACCGTCCTAGTGACGCTGTTCAAGGTATTCAGCCAAAGCCCTTTCGTTTTATCAAGGTTATTGGTGCTAGCCTCACAAAAAATGATTGGTCATTCTCTGGACGTTCGGAAATTAGTCGCAGAACAATAACTGCCAGTGTTACTAAATCTGGATATCAAAAAATGATGTCCAATTGGATTTATCAAATTCCCAATCTACCATAGCGTTAATTGCAAGTCTGTAATATTTTGGGAAGGGATTTCTAAAGTTATCAAGTTAGGAATAGCAGTGCAACTCATCTCGTAATAATCTAAATTACGCTCAATACCAATGCAGCAAACACCAACAGCTTCCGCCGCCGCAACTGTCGAACCAGAACCCATAAAAGTATCAGCAATTATACCTTCACCTAAAGGCAGTGCAGCATAAACTACCTGACGTAAAAAAGACTGTGGTTTCAAACTTGGGTGATTTGCAATAGCTCGTTCCTTCTGAGGTGTCCTTTCACTGGCAATAACATCACCCAAAGGTGTACCATCTCTATTGCGTCTTAACCCTCCAGTTTGAAATTCTCGCAAACATTCGCTGAGTTTCATTCCTACTGGTATCGGCTTTCGTAAAATACCCCACGGCTCATAACATCCTCTGAGCATGGAAGACACATGAGGAAATTCATCTTCGGCATTTTTTGGGCGTAGCTTGCCGCCGCAGGCATCGCCACCACGAAGTGTTCTCACCAGGCGAATCAATTCTCCACGAAACTCTAAACCGCCCTCAACTAAAGCAGAGAAAACTAACTGGGAAAGAAATGCATTACTTGCTATAAAAACATGACCACCAGGGCGAAGTACACGTACCACTAGTTTTGCCCATTCTACAAAGAAATTTTTTAAAACTAGACGTTCTTTGGTACTAAGTGCTGTAAATCGTGGTAGAGGTGCGCGTTGATGTCCATCAAATGATGGTGGAATTCTCCAAATACCTCCATTTCCATTTGCTCTTTTTAGCAACTGGTCAAAATCATATTCTTTCACCCCGTAAGGGGGATCTGTAACTACTGCATGAATGCTATTTTCTGGTATTCTACTTAGCCACTCGAAACAGTCTGCATGCAAAATAACAGATTTACCTATATTTTCTACTTGGTATTCAAAAGCCCATTGATTCATGATTTTAAGTAATTTGTTTTTATATCAAAATTGTATTTTTATATTCCCATAAATCTGTTAGTTAAATCGCTAAAAACAAAGTTAAAAAGCTCAACTATACTATTACAGCAGATTTCAAGTTGGTGAGGTATACAAGCTCGCGTCTGTTACCCAGGTATAAAGCGTGTTTTACTCCTGAATTCTGAATTCTGAATTCTGCTGTATCTTTTAACTCTTAACTTTTTTGATAACGCATTCCTGGTAATTGCGAAACGAAACCCATAAGTTCCAACTGTAACAACGCACCGGAAACTGAACCAGCAGCCATGCCGGTTTGTTGCACAATAAAATCGAAAGGTAAAGCATCACTTGCGATCGCATCCATTACCGTTTGCAATTCCGGCGATAAAGTTGGCATTAACTGTTCTGGTGCTATGGAAGCCTCGACTGCATCAATTTGTGGTATTGCTCCCAGCATTGTTAATAGTTCATCTAATTCTTTGAGGATGAAAGAAGCTCCTTGACTCAGTAACTTTAAGCACCCTTGGGATGGATGATCGTCCAGTCTTCCAGGTAGTGCATAGACATCTCTACCAAATTCATTTGCGTAGGTAGCAGTAATTAGGGCACCAGATTTTAAAGGCGCTTCCATTACGAGGATAGCGCGGCTTAAACCTGCAATAATCCGGTTACGGCGGGGAAAGTGCTTGCGATCGGGTGGGGTTTTTGTGGGGTACTCACTCACGACTAACCCAGCCGTCAAAATCTGCTTGTACAAATCCCGATTTTTATGTGGATAGATAACATCTACACCAGTTCCCAAAACTGCGATCGTGCGTCCACCTGCTTTCATCGCGGCGATGTGGCTTTCTGTGTCAATTCCCTCTGCCATACCAGAAACAACTGTAAAGCCATTTTTAGCCAAAGCTGTACTAATTTGGCGAGTCCAACGGATACCGTATTCTGAGGGTTGGCGTGTTCCGACAATTCCAACCATCGGTTTTTGTCCGAGATTTTCTTGGAGTTCAACTTCACCGCGATAATACAAAATCGGCGGTGGACTCGGAGTTTCCAACAGTAAGCGGGGATAATCTGCATCTGCTGGTGTCCAGAAATGGGAATTTTCCTGCTGGTGCTTGGTGAATAGTTGTTCTGGGTGCAAACGCGATCGCTGTTGTACTACTTTTTCTAGTGTTTGAAAACCAAAACCTTCTACTTCTCCCAACTGTACCTTGGTAGCCTTCCAAGCTGTTGCCAACGTGCCAAAATGCTGTTGCAGCCGCCGCAGTAATACCGGGCCAATTCCCGAAATTTGCGCCCAAGCTAGCCAATATGCGCCTTCTTCTACCACGGTTTCATCCTCACTACTGGATTGAGTATTCCCAAATTGTGGTTGGATGTTGATATTAATGGAAAGTGGGGAGTGGGGAGTGGGGAGTAGGGGGCAGGGGGCAGGGGGAGCAGGGGAAGAATAATTAATGACTAATGACTAATGACTAATGACTAATGACTAATGACTAACCCCTTGACTTTTGACTCTTGACTCTTGACTATTAACTATTGACTATCTTCTTATCTTCATGTGATGAAATATTTCTATCGTCTTTTAATAAGCCTATCTGGGTGTTTAATATTTTTACTGTTGCACAGTGGACTTGGTTTGTTGCCTAGTTTGGCGGCTGAGAAAGTTACTGTCAGATACGGATTGTTTGAGCAATCGATCCCTGTGGCAGATATACGCAACTATGCCGAAAACCAAAAGGCTTCTGCCGATCTGCAATCTTTCCTAGATTACCTCAGCGCGAAGGAGAAACAGAAGTTCCAAGATGCCCTTCAAGTAAAAATGTCTCTTGATATTGTGGCTTTAGATAAGCTGATAAATACAGGAATGGGCAAGCAAATTTTATCTTTTGCATCCCAAGCGATCGCCCGTCGCGATCAAGCCAGTACACAAGCCCTACGATCTGCCATTATCATAGGAGCAAAATCACCAGAAGGTCTAGGATTAGTCAGCTTTCTAGCAGCCTATCCCAGTAATCAACTAGTTGTTGATGTGTCAAAAATTTCTAAGCTAGTCGGCATGGCAAATTCCTCTTCTGGTTCTGCTGATGCACCTCCAAAGGACAATGTAAGTTCTTCCCCTTTAGGAAAAATTGCACTGCAATATCAAATACTTGCCGCCCAAGATAAACAATTCTCAGGTTGCTTATTTGGCGATTCTATTTCGGCTGGACTTGGTAATACTCTTGGGAATGATACTTTTAATTTTGCGTTAAATGGCTTGAGTACAATCTCATTACTGGAACAACTGAAAAGTTTAATTCCTACCAAGGTTACATGCGAAAAAGCTATTATTGCCGTCGGTGGAAATGATGCTTGGTATGGAATTAGTGATGAGTTGTTTAGCAAGAATCTGCAAGAGGCGATCGCACTTATCCGTACAATGGGTAATAAAGAGATTTTTCTCATTCCGGCTTTTTATTCAACAGTTGCAGCAAGCTCAGATCCAACTATAGCAGCCCCACTTTCTAGAGTTGAACAAATTAATGCTTTGATTAATCAAGTTGCTGAAACAGAAAAAGTGCCAGTTGCAGCAGCAGGAGTAGCACCATTGTATGAGAATAATGTTCTTAAAGAGAATTTGACGACCGATGGTGATCATCTGAACGCAGAAGGACTGAAAATTTACCGACAAGCATTATTCCAAATCCTGGAAAAGTAATATGATGTCGTCTAATTGCCTATAGTAAAAGCACCCCACCCAAATTAGGTCTTATCTAACATAATTCGTAATTCATAACTCAAAATTACGAGTGACGAATTATTAACTTTAGGCTTTCCAATTAAAAAACCGCGCATAAATATAAGCTATGCCTTCATCAATAATTGTCCGTACACCTTGGCTATAATCCCACCATTTATTTGGATCATAATCTCGTGTTTTGGCAGCGATCGCACCAACTTTGATGTTAGGGCTAAGTAGTTTTTTGAACAGCAACCAACTCCTACGGGTGTGAACGTCCAAAGAAAAAACATTAATTGATTGTAGCTTTAAATTGGAATCGGATAGCCAGCGATTAAATTCAGCAGCAGATGCATAACTACGATCCTTGATTACCACAGGTGTCGGAACAGCTACCACCTTCTCTGATTCTAAACCGAGTTTCTTGAAGGTGGCGGCTGACACTTCTGCAAAGTTCTTGTATTCGCTAAGATAAATTCCTTTTTCTATTGAGCCTCCCGTGGTAATTACTAGACTATAAGAACCGTTTTTAAATTCAGTCAAAGCTTGTTGTATGGCATAATCTGGTAGCCATCCTTCAACAACCAATACTTCTGCTGATTTTATAGGGGAAGTCACGGCGAGAAATGAGTGTACATGAGTAATAGTGAAAAATATTAAATAAGCAATCGAAGCGATTGCAATCGCCCACCCCTGAGCCGTAAGTGTCCACATTTCTTGGCGTTTTATTAGTTTGATTTTTGGAAATTTTTGACACCGACGATTTTTCTGCATTAAACCTTAGCTAAACGTTGCTCTTTCAAGTAAGTAAATACAGACTTATCTCCGATATCAGCAGGAATTGCTTGCACTGTTTTTCGCAGGGCAAATACCAAAAACAACGTTGCCCAAATTCCTAATAAAACACTTTCCCCCTGAGTTGGTAAAATTCCCACCAAATGTCCTAACAAGAGTAGCGGTACTATTAGGGTTAATACTTTGGTTTCCAGGCGATTGAAGCAAAAAGCCTCTTTAAAATAAATACCTGTCAAAGCAACGAAGATCAAACCAACTCCAAATAAGGTAAGAGGCTGATTGTAAACAGTGAGAGCTAAAGGTTCACTACTAGAGATTGCCAGAATCACTGATGCTATACTACCGATCGCCCAAAAAATTTGCAATATTCGGTGCAGTGATGCCATATAGATATGAATGGTAAATAAACTTACACCAAGAGCGAGACTAAAACAAGTATATAGAGGTGTAAGTGCGGTAAAAATAGCCGGGTTATTGTTGAGCAAAACCAAAGCACTGCCTATGGCAAAGCTCAGTGCTGCTACCATTAGCCCAGCGCGGTAGATAATTACGCCAGTGCGATCGCTCTGAGTAATTGTAAATTCCCCAAACTGACCTTGATAAACTTCTGGTGGAGGTAGTGTTTGCGTAGTCATAGTTAAAAATATAGTTATGATTTACTAATAGAGTACAACAGTAAATTGCTGAAGGGTTACTTTTATTATTATGGGCAATGAGACGAACTAAGTGTCACAATCCCTAAACTTTTAAGCCATTTTTGTAGTATTAGTTGACTTGACAGACGCGCTAGAGTCGTGAATTATCTCTACCATTTGACCAGATTTCCTTCGAGAGCGAAAGACATAGCAACTAGTAAAGCGGGCGTGTAAATCCAGCTACCATCTCAATTAACCAGACTAACAAGGGGCAAAATCCCCTTGTTAAAGGTAGGCAAACTACCGCCATATTATACTAGTAATTAGCAATGGTTTGTATAGTCTCTAGTTTAGCTGAGGACTTGATTCTAACATTAGACTTTAGCTGTAGACAGCAGATATTGACAAATTTAAAATTTAGTGGATATAAAACTTGAGCAATCAGATAACCCCATAATTAGTTGATATAGGAAAGTAAGGTGAGCGATGGCGCAAGCGCCCACCGTAGGTGATCGCATTTGTCTAAAGAATTGCAAAACTGTAGACTCTTTCTCGGCTTGTCGTCAGATATTGCTCTTTGTCGAGGATGTGCGATCGCTTAAAATAATTTCCTCTTAAATCGATACCGAACGCAATTAAGCACGCTACGCGATCGCCACTAGACAAACGACCATTGAATTACCATGCTGTAGTGATAGCTCATCTATTATTCACCTTTCTCGCTTTTAAAGTATTGCAACCTTTTGAGTACCCGTTGAATGTTATTCTCCAAGATATCTTCATGACTTTTGCGAGAGAATAATCTAGATGCTTACAGCATAAGAATTTCACCAAAAACCTTAATTTTAGCCATTCTTTTAGAAAATAAACGTTCAAACTCTCGCTCCATCTAAAGTTCAAAAATTTGCTCTTATTTTTATTTGTACAGAGGAATTAAAGAGCGATTATTTATCAAGAAAGGCAGAAGGCAGTTCTTGCTGAAGGCTTTTATGGAATTCTGATTCCAGCGCTGAAGCTCGTGACCGTAGCGAACTTGGGTTTAAGACACCCACCAAATTATAAATTTGGTGGCCCCAATTTAGGAGGGGTTTGAATCCCCTTCTAAATTGAACCTTCTGCCCTCTGCCCTCTGCCTTCTGCCTTCTTCAATTGGTTGTTAAGGGTTTACCAGTTCCAGCTTACTATTAAGTTTAGCGATGTCTTTGCCCGTCCTTTGTGCGAAAGTCTTTAACTTGTCGCAGTTGTTCAATCAGATTTGCACCCATGATTTTTTATCCCCTCGGCACTTGTAATTTTACGCCTTTTAGGGAATGAAACAGCCCTGCTTAGGGGTTGGGGGTGGGGTTCTTTTATTGAAGCTGTTCAATTAGCTCAATAATTTGTTGATAATACTGGATATTTCCTTCTTGGTAATACAAGTCTGCGGATTTCTGGAAATCCGCAATTGCTCTTTGAGAGTCACCCAGATTTCGGTAGACATCTCCCCGAAGGATGTAAGCTGAAGCCCAATGAGGCTGACGCTGTAAAGCGAGGTTCAAGTCTGTGAGCGCTCCCTGCAAGTCTCCCAATAGAGAACGGCTACGACCCCGATTGTACCAGTCTTCAGCAAAGCTGGGGTCGATCGCAATCGCTCGACTATAATCTTCTATTGCCCCTTGATAATCTTCTAGGGCATAGCGGGCATTAGCGCGATCGCTGTAAAATGCAGCAGATTGGGGATTTATTTGCAATGCTTGGGTATAATCTGCGATCGCACTTTCATATTCTTCTAAAGCATAGCGGGTAGAACCTCGGTTGTAATATGCTTCAATTAAATCGGGATTAATTTCTAATGCTTGATTATAATCTGCGATCGCTCCATGTTCATCCCCCAAAAGACGACGAGCATTTCCTCGATTGCAGTACGCTTGAGAAAATTCAGGAACAAGCTCTATTGCTTGGGTATTATCATCAATTGCTCCCTGTAAATCTTGCAGGGCTTCACGGGCAATACCCCGACCGTAATAAGCTGCGGCTAAGTTATCATTAATCTGTAATGCCCGATCGTAATCTTTAATTGCTCCTTTATGATCTCCTAAAGAACGACGAGCCGCCGCGCGATCGCAATATCCTTCGGATAAACTAGGATTAAGTTGTAATAGGCGATTGCTATCTTCAATTGCACCTTGATAATCTCCCAGTCGGCGACGAGCGTTCGCCCGAAAGCCGTATACTAAAGCTAGAGTCGGATTTTCTTGTAACGCTTGGTCATAATCTGCGATCGCACCCTCATAATCCCCAAGAGTACTACGGACAAGACCCCGCTCACAATAGGCTTGCACATCATCAGGATTGAACTTTAGGGCTTGGTTAAAATCCTCAATTGCTCGGTGATATTCTTTGAGATGAGCAAGAACCAGTCCCCGATTGTAATATGCTCCGGCAAACCTGGGATTGATTTCTAGGGCGCGGTTGAAATTAGCGATCGCACTTTGATACTCTGCTAAAGAGTAGTGGGCATTACCTCGGTTATGATAAGCTTCTGCCAAGTTTGGATCTAATTGTAATGCTCGGTCGTGGTCAGCGATCGCTTCGTGATAATTTCCTAAGATATGGTGAATATTACCTCGATTGCTGTAAGCTGCTGCAAAATTGGGATGCCACTGTAAAGCTTGTTGAAAATCAGCAATCGCTCCTTGATGATCGCCGCTCTCAAAACAAGCTACACCTCGATTATGATAAGCATTGGCAATATCAATATTGATATTATCAGCTAACTGGGTACTAGTTTCGATTGTTTGGATATAATCAGCGATCGCTTTGTCGTATTTTTCTAAGGCAAAGTAAGCATTACCCCGGCTGTGGTAAGATTGGGCGAGATTGGGATCGATTTGTAATGCTTGGTTATAATCTGCGATTGCTCCTTCGTAATCGGCTAAAAAGTAACGTGCATTACCTCGGTGATAATAGGCTGTGGCAAAATTGGGATTGATTTCTATAGCGCGATTAAAATCTGCGATCGCACTGCGATAATCTTTGAGTTGACCACTTAGAATAATCCCTCGATTATGGTAAGCTTCGGCATAGTTAGGATTGAGCTTGATTGCTTCGGTGTAAGCTGCGTACCCCTCTGGGGTTGCCGGAGGCATCGCTCCTTGATAATCCCCTTGCAAATTGTGGTTTAATCCTTGGTTTAATAATTCTTCAGCATTCATATAATTTTTTGGGATTTCAACATTCCCTAGCTTTCAGGCAACGGGATTTTTAACGATATGTTTTGAAAATCGTTCCAGCTACTATTGTGCCTCTTGCTAAGATTTTAATTCCTGATTTTCTGTTAGCCCAGATCAGTGCGACGTATTTCAGGCGACTTAAATAGCAGCAAGCACCGCAAATATAGCGTTTCCTAAGCACATAAGGTACATCATAGCCCCCTCATCGCTTGCGGGGAGGGGGTTGGGGGTGGGGTTCAGTGCCTACTCAACCGAGAACCGCTATAAAAACAGTGCGTGTCTGACTCGCCGTTTTTTACTGCTATTGCTATAGTAGCAGATAACACATTTAACTACGTACTATGACTACTGCTATCAATACAGATAAAGAGTATCAAAATCGTTTAAAACACTTTACTAGCCTAAAATCCAAATACCAAGCAACTAAATATAACGATTCATCACCCTCTAGTCTTCTGTATCTTATATTGCGAAAAGTTGATTTAGGAATTGAGCTAACTACATTAGAGTTTGATTGGTTAAGAGAGCAAGAACTTTTTGAAACAGTTGAAATCGTTTGCCAACAGCAGCAATATAAGTTAGAAGAACTTAGAAAACTAGAAAATGAGTTTTCCCATCTCAAATCTCAGTATCAAGTCCCTAAATTTGCGGCAGCTTTCCAAAATATTTCTATTATTCTGTACCCGATTCTCTGGAAGCTTCACTCAGAAAAAATTCTCACTAGTTCAGAGATTGAATGGTTAAAAAATAATGGGCTTAGTGCGACAGTTACCCTTGCTAATAAGATGGAATTTGAGAGGCATTTTTTTATTTTAAAGATAAAGTATCAATCTACTAAATACCAAGGTTCATCAATTAATAGTCCACTATATAAAATTCTCAAAAAGCTGGAAATTCAAGAAAGAATAAGCGATCTTGAATTAGACTGGCTGATAAAGCGAGAGCTATTTGAGACAGCAGATATTTTTCAGCAACAGGAGTTAAAAAAAGAAGCTCAGTTTGCTGAATTAAAAGAGAAATACCAAGCGATTAAACATCCAGATTTATCATTATTTAGCCCGTTATATCTAATACTGCAAAACATTGATGCAAAAAATAACTTGAGTGAGTCAGAAATTAACTGGCTCGAACAACAAGGACTTAGCGAAACAATTGCCATTGCTCAAGAATTGGAACAAACACGAGAATTTGCTGCATTGAAAGCTAAGTATAAAGCAACTGAGTATCAGGATTCAACGCCTAAGAGTCACCTGTATAAAATTCTCAAAAGGCTTGAATTGTCGAATCAGTTAGGTGAACAGGATATTAACTTTCTCAAAAAACGCAAGCTGACTGAGATTATAGAAATTGCAAATGAAAAATACGCCTCTACCCTAAAATCTAAGATAGATTTCGGAGAACTACTTAATGAATCAGAAATTGAGTGGCTGAAAAATAATAGACGTGAAGATATAATTGTTCTCGCTCAACAAAAGCACTTCGCTATTCTCAAGAGAAAATATGGATTGATAGATCCTTCACTTCCGCTAGAGCCATTTTACGCGATCATGGTCAAACTAGAGAAAAAAGAACGGCTAGATCCTAAGTTGGTTTTGCAGCTTATGGAGGAGGAACTATTATCTCCTGGCGGGAAAATTGCTCTTGCGTATTACAGGCTAGAAGCAGAGTTTTATGAGCAGGAATTTCACCGCACTGGACATAAATGGGATATTCCCACAGTTAGTAGTTATTGGCGCAAAGCAAATGAACCTGAACAGGCATTAAAACTTACTAACTTAGACTTTAGCCAAATCAGAGAAAGCAAGCTCAAGTCAGCAATTTCAGTTACTAGAGGTGCAGCATTCAGAGATATGGATAACTTAGCTGATGCAGAGATTTGTGCGAAAAATGCTATGGAATATCACCCTGACAGTTATCAACCTTACACATTGATGGCAGCTATTGCTCATGATAGGGGTGACTATGCAAAAAGAGATTATTGGTTTGAACAAGCAATTAAACGCGGTGCTAAAACTGAAGATATAGATGATGAGAGAAAACGATTAGTCAGGAGTACAAAAGATGAGAATAAACGACATGAGGCAGCAAAATATTTACTGAAAAAAGATTCACAACGCTACTCTTGGGCTAAGTCTTATCTCAAAAAATCGTTAGACAATGGTAAATAAACTGGTTTGTATCACCAAATTACCAACATGACCAGATTTATTCACGACCAATTTGCCAAAGACTACCTCGAACAATTACTCACTCCTTACGGCGAAGTCCAAGCAGCTAGACGAGTCGCAGGAGAAGTTAGACAAATTGACGTTTATTTCATCCCTAAACCACAACCAAGTAACATACCAGAAACACTCGGATTATTAGGTAAACTTGTCACTACCCCTTCTCTACTTGAACCATTTCGCAACGCAGCATCAGCTATAGAGATTTGTGATTGCCTCTTAAAATTATTAGAGGTACGTGGCGATTTACAACGACAGTCCAATCGAAATAAAACACGCATTCTAGAATCTGATTTACCAAAATTATGGATTCTTACCCCCACAGCATCAGCGCAACTCTTATCAGGATTTGGTGCTAACCCAAAAGTTGACTACCTGCCTGGAATCTACTTCATGCCAGAATATTTGCGTACTGCGATAGTAGCAATTCATCAGTTGCCATCTATCTCAGAAACCTTATGGCTGAGAATCATCGGTAGAGGGAACGTTCAAAAGCAAGCAATTGACGAATTAGAAGCGCTTACTCTTGATAATCCTTTCCGAAAAGCAGCGTTAGAATTGCTGTACAACTTGCAACAAAACTTACAATTCACTCAAAATCAAGACGAGGAAGATAGGGAATTACTTATGCGATTAGCACCACTTTACCAACAAGACCGAGAACAGGCGATACAAGAAGGTGAACAACGGGGACTCGAAACAGGAATTCAGCAGGGAGAACGTTTGGTGGTGGAAAACTTGCTCAAAGTTCGCTTTGGTGAAATAGATAATGAGCTTCAAGCAATTATTGAACCTTTGTTGACGTTACCACCAGAAGAGTTTACGCCTTTACTGTTGCAGTTATCCCGTGAAGAATTAATTGATAGGTTTTTCTAGTGTCAATTACATATCCTTTAGTGATTAGGGTAAAGAGTTAAACTCTTTTCCCTTTTTATTTTTTCCACTTTCTACCTTACGTTACAATGTCAAATCGAAGACATTAATACAGTATGATAAAAATCAGTTTATAAGTTTTTTAACCAATGAAAACTTTATTTTATAGGTTTGCATCGCAATGGATTTTCTGACAATTCTAGGATTAGCGGCTGCCACAATAACCACAATCTCTTTTTTGCCACAGATGTTTAAAACGTGGCGAACAAAATCAGCAAAAGATGTTTCTATGGTGACGCTGGTTACATTCATAACTGGTGTTTTTTTGTGGTTAATCTACGGAATTTATCTACAAGCTTTGCCAATTATTCTTGCTAATAGCGTGACATTGTTATTTAACTTGATAATTCTATGGCTTAAAATTAAATATAGATAAAGAAGCCCTGGCGGCTAGAAATCGCGGCTACACAAACTCTCATCAGCCTGCGCGGACTAAAATCAAACCCACGTTCGCATATCATCTCGTAGAAAAGAGAAGGAAAAGTGGTTTTTGCCTCTATAGGCGCGAATTCTATGAGACTGTATTATTCAAACACCCCTAAAAAACACCTGTGACATCATCTGTATTTACTTCTGAACGCCTCCTTTTCACCCCCGCCACCCCAGACACCGACGCTATCCCCATCATTTTTGCCTTTCCCAATGAGTACAGCGTAGGTATCACTAGCCTGGGCTATCAGGTAGTTTGGGCAACTTTGGCAATGCGTGATGATGTGCAGGTGAGTCGCCTGTTTACAGACACTCACGAACAACTCCCCAGAACCCCGGAAATAGTCGGATTTTCAATATCCTGGGAACTGGATTATGTGAATATTTTAAATTTGCTGGAATCTTTAGAAATTCCCATTCTGGCAACTTCTCGTGATGATTCTCATCCGATAATTTTTGGTGGTGGGCCCGTTCTCACAGCGAATCCCGAACCTTTTGCAGCTTTTTTTGATGTAATTTTACTAGGAGATGGCGAAAACCTCCTGGGAAATTTCATTGAGGCGTACAAAGAAGTTAGAAATGCTTCTAGACAAACTCAACTAAAAAGACTTGCACAAATCCCAGGAATTTATGTACCCAGTTTGTATGAAGTCGAATATCACAGCATAGATGGTGCAGTAAAGTCAATTAAACCAATTTCTCCAGAAATTCCCGCAGTGGTGCAAAAGCAAACTTACAGAGGAAATACTCTATCTGCATCGACTGTAGTCACCGAAAAAGCCGCCTGGGAAAATATTTACATGGTGGAAGTGGTGAGAAGTTGTCCGGAAATGTGCCGCTTTTGTTTGGCGAGTTATCTCACACTGCCTTTTAGAACAGCCAGTCTTGAAAGTTCATTAATTCCTGCCATTGAAAGAGGTTTAGAAGTCACAAATCGGCTAGGATTATTGGGGGCTTCTGTAACTCAGCACCCAGAATTTGAGACTTTGCTGGATTATATTAGTCAGCCAAAGTACGATGATGTCCGTCTCAGTATTGCATCAGTGCGAACCAATACCGTAACAGTGCAGCTAGCAGAAACTTTGGCGAAACGAGACACGCGATCGCTTACCATTGCAGTAGAGAGTGGTTCCGAAAAAATCCGCCAAATCATCAACAAAAAGCTGCATAACGACGAAATTATCCAAGCGGCGATAAATGCCAACGCTGGCGGATTAAAAAGCTTGAAACTCTACGGAATGGCAGGAATTCCCGGTGAAGAAGCAGAGGATTTAGAACAAACTGTGGCGATGATGCGTAATATCAAAAAAGCTGCGCCGGGATTGCGCTTAACATACGGATGCAGCACCTTTGTACCCAAAGCACACACACCGTTTCAATGGTTTGGGGTGAATCGTCAAGCCGAAAAGCGGTTGCAGTTTTTGCAAAAACAGCTAAAACCACAAGGGATAGAATTTCGCCCAGAAAGCTATAATTGGTCGATTATACAGGCTTTGTTATCGAGAGGCGATCGCAGAGTGTCCCAACTCCTGCAACTTACTCGTGACTTTGGCGACTCTTTGGGTAGCTACAAACGTGCTTTCAAACAACTCAAAGGACAAATCCCCGATTTAGATTTCTACGTCCACGCCGAATGGTCAACAGAACAAGTATTACCTTGGAGCCACTTGCAGGGGCCTCTGCCACAGTCTACACTACTAAAGCATTTGGCTGATGCAAAGAGTTATATCAACCCATCCCCCAAGGAACTACAGCCATTGAATTCCTAGCTGAAAACTTGATGCAAAACACAGCCGAGTATTACTGCGCCTATTGCGGCGAACCGAACTTAACTTTTATTGACTTGAGTGCTGGAGGACAGCAATCCTACGTTGAAGATTGTCAAGTTTGCTGTAACCCAAATATTTTGTATGTGCGGGTTGATGAAGATACCCTAGATATCGAGATTGATACAGAATCCGAAAGTTGAATTTTAGGTTTTTCTTTCCATGCTGCACTTTAAACATTCCTCAGTAATTAATGCCCCACCAGAAGTAGTTTGGAAATTTCACGAAAGGGCAGATATTTTGCAACTGCTGAATCCACCTTGGCAGCCAGTCCAAGTGGTTCGTCGTGAGGGGGGACTGAACGTGGGCGCTATCACAGAATTTCGCCTGTTTCTCGGCCCATTACCCTTAACTTGGTTAGCGCGTCATACTGAATGTGAAAAATATCGCCTATTTACCGACGAACAGATATCTGGCCCCTTTGAATCTTGGGTACATCGACATGAATTTGAACCGGAAGCTGGCAAAACTAGGCTGACTGATGCTATTTCCTTTTCTATGCCTGGTGGAGGAACAGTTGAATTTGTCAGTGGTTGGTTAGTGCAAGTACAACTAGAAGCTATGTTTCGCTATCGCCACTATGTAACGAAACGAGAATGTGAGTCGCAATAGCAGAATGTGCTGGTAGCAAAAATTAATTAGCCTGATTTTTTAACCCTTGCCGGGAAACCCACTTTATTAAACCAGGGAACAAGCGATACAAAGCTTGCGATAAATTCGCCCAACCAAGCATCGCACCTGTAATCAGTACCGTAGGAGTCATACTTTAAGTTTGAAAAACCTATTTACTGTTTATTCGTCTGGTTAATAACACTCCAGAAACCTTCTAACTTTTGTTAGATTTTTTCTCATATCCAAAATATTTTTTTAATGATATTACAAGTTCTAATTAGCAGTTGTTTCGTAAAAATACCTCTGCTTTATAGGCTAGTAAAAGCTATTATTGAACTTTTGTTAGATAAATGTTTGCTAAACTCCTTAAAATCTCATTCTTTAGAGTTGCTTCTACTTTGAAACTAGAGACAGATAGCGTCAAATTGCTAAGTTAAGTAATATGAATAATGTAATGAACTTCTTAAATTAACTTAATAATGGCAATTTATGTTAGTGATCAAACTGAAAGTGCATACAATGGCAAAAATTGCAATGCTGCTGAACTTGTGCTAACTCCTCAGCCTGAATTTTGGAGCGATCGCTTAGGTATGATTGGTTTTCTAGTTTACCTACCTTGGGAACGGCTACAGCCTAGTGCAGTATGTACCCGCACTCATTTCCTATACTCCCCGTTAATATTGACTGTCTTTGTTACAGACTGTTAACAAAGGATCAAAGATAAGACGCTGGTTATTGTAAATACCAGGTTCAACAGTGTCCCCACTCATATCACCCAACCTTTTAACCGAAAACAGTTTTTAGAATAGCAGTTGCTTGTGTAATACTAGTTAAAGTATCTTAATATTTCTATATATTTTCCAGCAGTGGCATTGGCCAGTGCAAAAAATTGACCACTAACAGATTTTCTCGGTTAGTTGTTTTTGTCATGACTATATTTTATTTTTGAAATTTTCACCTGAATGCTAGGCGGAGTAAAAGCGTGATCCAGTTAGAACAACCACCCAGTCATCAAACAAAACGGACTCCAGTAGTGAAAAGTAAATCTCAGTTTAAAGGGCTTTTCATTGCTATTGTCATTGTTAGCGCATGGGTTATTAGCCTGAGTATATTACTTTCACTTGACATCTCCAAGCTGAAATTTTGGATGTTATTGCCTGTTATACTTTGGCAGACATTTTTATATACAGGATTATTTATTACATCTCATGATGCCATGCATGGGGTAGTATTTCCCCAAAATCCCAAGATTAATCATTTTATTGGAACATTGACCTTATCTCTTTATGGTCTTTTGCCATATCAAAAACTCCTGAAAAAACATTGGTTACACCACCACAATCCCGCAAGTAAAATAGACCCGGATTTTCATAATGGTAAACACCAAAATTTCTTTGCTTGGTATTTTCATTTTATGAAAGGTTACTGGAGTTGGGGACAAATAATTGCGTTGACTATTATTTATAACTTTGCTAAATACATACTCCATATACCAACTGATAATCTAACTTACTTTTGGGTGCTACCCTCGCTTTTAAGTTCATTACAATTATTCTATTTCGGGACTTTTTTACCTCATAGTGAACCAATGGGAGGTTATGTACAGCCTCATTGTGCCCAAACAATTAGCCGTCCTATTTGGTGGTCATTTATCACATGCTATCATTTTGGCTACCACGAAGAACATCACCAATATCCCAATGTTTGTTGGTGGCAGTTACCAGAAATTTACAAAGCAAAATAGTTATTGTTTATCTAATATCATGGCAAATGGCAGCAACAGTCACCCAGTAATCTATATAGTTTGAACAAGACATTCTTTTAACTAATAGATTATCCTGCTTATGCCAATTAATAATTCTCGTCTTGTTACCTACAGCCCTGCTTATACAATCGTTCCTACTTACGAGTGCTTTAATCGCTGTAGTTACTGCAACTTTCGCAGCGAACCGGGTAAAAGTCCCTGGATGAGTATTTCAAATGCAGAAAGTATTTTAAAGCCACTTCAAAGCCAAAATGTCTGTGAAATCCTCATCCTCAGTGGTGAAGTGCATCCCCATTCGCCAAGGCGTCAGGCGTGGTTTGGGCGGATTTATGATTTGTGCGAGTTAGCGTTTTCAATGGGGTTTTTACCGCATACAAATGCAGGCCCCCTGAGTTTTGAGGAAATGCAAAACCTTAAGCGTGTAAATGTTTCGATGGGGCTGATGTTGGAACAGTTAACGCCAACATTGTTAAATAGTGTACATCGGCACGCACCGAGTAAATTACCAGAAGTTCGTTTACAACAATTGCAATGGGCGGGAGAGTTGCAAATTCCCTTTACAACGGGGTTACTGTTGGGAATTGGGGAAACTGTAAATGATTGGTGGGAAACCTTGGAAGCTATATCTGACATGCACCAACGTTACCATCACATTCAAGAAGTTATCCTGCAACCTCATAGTCCAGGACATCAGCAAACCTTTGATGCACCACCTTTTAACCCTCATCAGTTACCAGAAGTAATTTTTAAGGCGCGTCAGATTTTACCGCCAGATATTACTATTCAAATTCCGCCCAATTTAGTTAAAGATGACCTATGGTTACTCGCTTGTATCGAAGCTGGTGCGCGAGACTTGGGTGGAATTGGGCCAAAAGATGAGGTAAATCCCGATTATCCTCATGTTCAGGAACAGGCATTGAGAGAAATTTTACAGCCTGCGGGGTGGGAGTTGATGGCGCGTTTACCAGTATATCCCCAGTTTGATGGCTGGTTGTCGGGGGAATTGCAAAAATTGGTGAATCGGTGGCGAAAAACTTTAACTCCGGCTTTTCTTGTGTAATAACAAAGAAGTAAAGATTTTTTCCTTCCCTGTTAGTGTCTTTGTTAATGACAGGACTTACGCAAAGGTAACGTATTTCCGTCATTGCAAGCGTTGCGAAGCAATCTCATCAAGACTGGGATTGCTTCACTACACTGCGTTTCGTTCGCAATGACCAATCATTGCTGCGTAAGTCCTGAATGAGTCTTTGATACTCGCCGACGAGTCTTTGATACTCGTGAATGAGTCTTTGAGCTTCATTAATGAGTCTTTGATACTCGTGAATGAGTCTTTGAGCTTCATTAATGAGTCTTTGATACTCGTGAATGAGTCTTTGAGCTTCATTAATGAGTCTTTGATACTCGTGAATGAGTCTTTGAGCTTCATTAATGGATGAGTCTTTAATACTCGTTAATGAGTCTTTGAGCTTCATTAATGAGTCTTTGATACTCGTTAATGAGTCTTTGAGCTTCATTAATGAGTCTTTGATACTAGTCAACGAGTATCAGAACTTCACTAATGAATTTTAGGGCTGCTGATTACCCAATCCCCAGTCCCCGCGTAAACTTGCGTTATCATCACACTAAACTGGTAAATTCTACCTATGGCTCAGGATTTTGCAACTTTAAAAAAGATATACAACGTTTTTGACCCATTTCGTCCCTTGCCCGCAGGAGATGCAGCTTATGTCAATTGTCAGGAGGTGCGAGGAGATGGCGACATTTTGGTAGAGGTGGGTAATGAGATTTTGTTGTCAGACAGAAAGACTTGTCAACTTTATGCTGGTCATCGGGGTGCAGGTAAGTCAACAGAATTGCTGCGTCTTCAGAAAAATTTAAACGATCAAGGTTGCTTTGTTGTCTATTTTGCCGCCGATGAAGAAGATATCGAGCCAGAAGATGCCCAGTATACAGATATTCTCCTTGCCTGTACACGACGTTTATTAGAAGCATTAAAAGATGCTAATCGTGAACCTTTGGTGTCATGGTTGAAAAGCCGCTGGGATGATTTAAAAGATTTGCTACCTGACGTATCTTTAGAAGGTCTGGAGGTAGAGAAGGAAATTCCTCTTTTTGCCAAAATCACAGCAAAATTGAGAACCGAACCCAGTCTCCGCCACAAAATCCGCGATCGAGTTAACCCCCACACCCAAACTTTGATTTTGGCTTTGAATCAATTTATTGAAGATGCAAAAAAGCGCTTACCTTCACAATATTCTCAATTAGTAGTCATCGCTGATAACCTAGATCGGATTGTACCTATAGTCCAGGAAGATGGACGCAGCAATCATGAACATATTTTTTTAGACCGTAGCGAACAACTCAAAGCTTTAAATTGTCATCTAATTTATACAGTACCGATTTCATTGGTGTACTCTAACCGCGCTACAGATTTACGAGATATCTATGGTAGTGATGCTCAAGTTTTACCAATGATTATGGTGCAAACTCCTAAAAATGAAAGTTATCAACGAGGAATTAATAAAGTCCAGGAATTGTTGCAAAAGCGGGTTAGTCAGATTGATCCTAAACTTTCTATTTCAGATATGTTTCAGCAGCCGGAAGCTTTACAGCAGCTATGCTTAATGAGTGGAGGTCATGTACGGAATTTGCTATTATTAATGAAGTCAGCAATTAAATATACTGATAATCTACCTATTTCGACGAGAGCTTTACAACGGTCAATTAGCGAAACTAGAATTGTCTACAGAAATACAGTTTATGCGGATGAATGGCAAGCACTAGCCAAAGTTCATCATTCTAAACAAATAGTAAATGATGAACAACACCGTAACTTATTATTCAATCGCTGTATTTTGGAATATCGCTACCGTGATGATAAAGAACAAATTCAATGTTGGTATGATATTCATCCCTTAATTAAAGGAATTAAAGAATTTCAGGATGCTTTTAATGATTTGAACCCTAGTGAGACACAGCTTGATGAAACTGGAACTGACTGATTGGGATAAAGATTTACCACCGGAACCAGAAGAATATCAAGCATTAGTCCGTACTCTTAAGTTTACAGAAGGCTTTGGCTTGTTATTTGCCCGTTGTTCTCCGGCTGAAGGTGAGCAGTTAATTGGCAAAGTTAAAGAAGATATTACCGATAAAACTATTGAAGTTTTGCGATTAAAGCAAGCTGTTAGTAATTTATATGAAATCATAGACAAATTAGATAATAAAGAGCAGATAGATATTTTATTTATTACAGGTTTAGAGTATTCATTTTATGAATATGAAGAGTCTAAAACCTTGATAGGTTGGAATAGTAGAGATATTTATTCATATAGTTGGAAGAGTGTACCGCCTGTTTTAATTAACCTAAATCAACAGCGAGAACGTTTCAGAGATAGCTTTAATATTTGTTTTGTTTTCTTTCTACCTCTATTTGCTATTAAATATTTTATTCAACGCGCCCCAGACTTCTTTGACTGGCGTTCGGGGTTGTTTGACTTTCCTATAGATGCAGAAACTCTCAAGCAGGAATCATCACGTATACTCCAGGATGGAGACTATGAAAAATATCTCACGCTAACACCAGAAGAAAGAACTCAAAAAATACTAGAAATTCAGGAATTACTTGCAGAAAATCATCAAGTAACTAGTAGCCAAGCAGAATTACTGTTTGAACTGGGAAATTTGCATTCTAGTGGACAAGATTATACAAAAGCGATCGCATCCTACGACCAAGCACTGAAAATTCAACCAGATTACCACAAAGCTTGGTACAATCGGGGCATTGCGCTAGGCAATTTAGGACGCTTAGAAGAAGCGATCGCATCCTACGACCAAGCACTGAAAATTCAACCAGATTACCACAAAGCTTGGTACAATCGGGGCATTGCGCTAGGCAATTTAGGACGCTTAGAAGAAGCGATCGCATCCTACGACCAAGCACTGAAAATTAAACCAGATTACCACGAAGCTTGGTACAATCGCGGCTATGCGCTAGATGATTTAGGACGCACTGAAGAAGCGATCGCATCCTACGACCAAGCACTGAAAATTAAACCAGATAAACACGAAGCTTGGAACAATCGCGGCAATGCGCTAAGAAATTTAGGACGCACTGAAGAAGCGATCGCATCCTACGACCAAGCACTGAAAATTAAACCAGATTACCACCAAGCTTGGTACAATCGCGGCAATGCGCTAAGAAATTTAGGACGCACTGAAGAAGCGATCGCATCCTACGACCAAGCACTGAAAATTAAACCAGATTACCACGAAGCTTGGTACAATCGCGGCTATGCGCTAGATGATTTAGGACGCACTGAAGAAGCGATCGCATCCTACGACCAAGCACTGAAAATTAAACCAGATAAACACGAAGCTTGGAACAATCGCGGCTATGCGCTAGATGATTTAGGACGCACTGAAGAAGCGATCGCATCCTACGACCAAGCACTGAAATTTAAACCAGATAAACACGAAGCTTGGAACAATCGCGGCTATGCGCTAGATGAAATAT
>NZ_JAIVFQ010000041.1:59823-60022 GCF_020829495.1 Nostoc favosum CHAB5714
ATTTAGGACGCACTGAAGAAGCGATCGCATCCTACGACCAAGCACTGAAATTTCAACCAGATGACCACGAAGCTGATACCGTTGGCGAATTCCCCAAACAGCTAAACTGAACCGATTAGTTCAGCAATGAAACGATTGAGAACCTTCTGAGCAGTTTTATACCCAGTAGCTTGCTTACCTAACTTCAGTTGGGACAAAA
>NZ_JAIVFQ010000042.1 GCF_020829495.1 Nostoc favosum CHAB5714
GTAAAGCGTCTCGCCAATAAACAACGCCCAATGCAGCCGAGAGTTCCCAATTTCCAAAGCTAGCCAAATTTCCCCCATCTCCCTCATCTCCCTCATCCCCCTCATCTCCCTCATCCCCCTACTCCCTACATATTCGGAATCAACCGCCCACAAGGATAAGTCGCTGTTTGCTTTTGGGCACTTTCAGCCACTGCTGCTGGAACCTGATCAGATGGTTGGGTTTTGGCTGCTAAATAGTCTTTTTGCAGTTTATCCAAAATAGCTTCTCGCCTGTCGTACACACGCTTCAGGGGACGAGGCTGGCACTTGTTCAAGACGTATGCTGTTACCAGTGGTAGAGCGATCGTGCTATCGGTATAACAAACAATAGTGTTAGGTAACTCTTCCGGGTCAATCTTACCCCAACTGACAGCTTCCGATGGGGTTGCTCCAGACAAACCGCCTGTATCTGGACGCGCATCGGTAAACTGCACAAAGTAATCGTGTCCTCGTTCTTCTAATCCTAATACTTCGTGAAGTTGCGGTTGAGTTTGGAGCAAAAAGTTTTTGGGACTACCGCCACCCAGAATTACAGCCGCGCTTTTACCTCCTGATTCACGGGCATTATATGCGATCGCAGCCGTTTCATTTACGTCAATTGATGGATCTAATACCAACTGCGAACCTTCCAAAGCCAAAGCCGCCACGTTCATCCCAATTGAACTATCTCCTGGAGAAGACGTATATATAGGCACGCCATACTCATAAGCTGTAGCAAGCAAGCAGGAATGCTGTACACCCAGTTGCTTTTCTACTTCTCGAACATACTTACCCAGTAAATGGTGAAACTCAGCAGTTCCCATCCGCTTTTGAAACGCTTCCCCTTGCAGAATCTTGCGGATGAATGCATCAGTTTCTAGTAGCACATCGTAACCAAAGATAATGTCATAAATGCGAATAGTGCCTTCCTGGCGCAGTTTCACATCATCCAAAAACGGATTACCAGCAAAAAGTTCAAAACCCAAACCGTAGTGCATATCGTGGTAAAGATTTGCACCAGTGCTAATCATCCAGTCAATAAAGCCGTTGCGAATTAAAGGTGCAAGCGCTGAAACCCCAAATCCTGCTGGCGTCATCGCACCGGAAAGGCTAACTCCCACCGTCACACCTTCCGTTAGCACATCACGACTCAGTAGTTGGCAGATTTCCCGCAACCGCGCTGAGTTGTAAGCGGTAAAGTATTGATCAATCAAATCCACCACATTGATATCATTTGATATAGGTGTAGGTGCAATTTTTTGACCCAGCTGTTTAGACATTTTGGCACTCCCGAACAGTAAACACGCCGAATCTAATGGTATCTAGCTTTTAACCAAAGTGACAGCAATTTTACTAATACAGCACCGCGTAAATCCACCCACGCCACGAGGAAGCAATACGGTTCGGATAAGGTTTTTTGATGACACGCCGCTAATCGCAAAGACGCGATAAATCGCCGTTTTTACAATAATCAGTCCTTTGTCTTGACGGCGATTTATCGCGTCTCTTGCCTTAACCCTTGGAGACGCTGTGTTTCGACTCCGCTCAACATAAAGAAAGCGTTCGGGGAAGTCAAAAGTCATTTCCCCCTGCCTCTTCGTTGAGATTCCGAAAATATTAAATTTAATGGAAGATTTAATAGATCGAGACAGGTGTACGCTACCTACATGGGAATGCGTCAACAGAGGACTCAACCAATGGGATATGTAATTGCTACTGCAAATATGAAAGGTGGCGTAGGTAAAACCACCCTCACCGTAAACTTAGCTACCTGTTTAGCTAAAAATCATGGCAAGCGAGTGCTTGTCCTTGATTTAGACAGCCAAATTAGCGCCACACTCAGTTTGATGTCGCCTTTAGATTTTGCCAAGCGTCGTAAACAAAGTAAGACATTTAGGTATCTGATAGACCAAGTTATCAATCCCGAACCAGAAGCAAAATTGACAATTCAAGATATCATTCAATCCCAGGTTTGTAATCTTTCCGGACTGGATTTATTGCCAGGAGATATCGACTTATATGATGAATTTGTTGTGTCAGAAATGTTGTATCAGCAAGCAACTGCTTTGGGTGAACAGGACTTTGAAACAATTTGGAATCGCTTTGAAAGAGTCTTGATAAATAATATTTTAAAACCTGTACGTCAAGAATATGATTTTATCCTCTTAGATTGTGCGCCTGGATATAATTTATTGACTCGTAGCGCTTTAGCTGCCAGTGATTTTTACATACTTCCTGCTAAACCAGAACCCTTATCTGTAGTAGGTATTCAACTGCTAGAAAGACGCATTGCACAATTAAAAGAGAGTCACGGGCATGAAACCAAAATAGATATAAAAATGCTGGGAATTGTATTTAGCATGTCCAGCGCTAATCTTCTTACTGGCAGATACTATAAGCAAGTGATGCACCGCGTTGTTGAAGATTTCGGTGTAGAAAAAATTTGTAAAGTACAAATACCAGTTGATGTCAACGTTGCTAAGGCTGTTGATAGTTTTATGCCAGCTGTTTTAAATGCTCCCCAATCAGCTGGTTCAAAAGCGTTCTTTCAGTTAACTCAGGAGTTGTTGCAAAAGCTATAGCTATAACTCCAGAAGTGTTGAGTTCAACGAAGAGGCAGGGCGAAGGGGGCTAAAAGCTTGGGGGAAATCACCCCATCAAGAACTGCCCTCTCCCTCCTGCCTTCCTCGATAAAAGGTGGTAATAATTAAGTGATTTTTCCGATAAGTTCAGCGTTTATACTGAAGCTAAGTACAGCAATATTCGGCTATTGAGTGAAAAGGCCAGTAAATCTCGCTAAGAAACAATGCTTACTAAAAATTTTGTACAGGCAGAGAAAAATCAACGCTTGGTAATGCGCCTACCACAGACTCTGAGTTATCTCGAAACCTGGGGCTTTGGCTTAACGGGTCATGTGGGATGGATTGGTACTGCTCCCATTATTCATGCAGCGTTAGGGCCTAAAGCTATCTTAGTTTGGTTATTTGGCACGATCATCTCCTTTCTACTCAACTTGCAGGTACAAAGTCTAGGTAGACATTGGCCAGATGTCGCCGGAGGAACACCAAGCTATACCACAAGGCTACTAAAGAACTTTCCTGGCTTGGGCCGTTATGTAGCTTTAGGATACTTTTTTAGCTGGGCAGCAGCACCAGCACTGTATGCGATTATTCTTACAAACCTAATTAAAGTCAATTTTGAAGCATTAGGTATTTCTTGTCCAGAAACTTTTTTAAAAGTTCTTTTTACAGCAATTCCTTTTATTTTGGCTTTTAGTGGCACCCGTGCTTTAGCGCTCTTGCATTTATTTTTTGTATTCCCAGCCATTTTATTACTACTTTTGTTTTGTATTCAAGGCGTAGTATGGTCAGCCTTCTCAACCACTAGTTTTAAACTTATCCTAACTAGCACAGATAGCCTGAGCTTTGGAGAATGGGCAAAGTGGTTTTTTCTGGCTAGCTATTCAATTTATGCTTGTGAAACCACTTCTTCTTTTGTTGCTGATAGCCGCCACCCACATAAAACTTTGAGGTTCTTAACCGTAGCTGCTTGGCTAATACCTGCGGTGTTTTTAGGTGGTTCTTGGGTATTAATGTGTTCGGCTCCAAATCCAACAATAGGTGACGATGCGTTCTTAAATCTGGTGGAGGCTTCTAAGCCTTTTTGGGGTGAATCTGCCTCTTTTATAGTCACACTTCTCATTACTATATCCTGCCTTTTAAGTGCTGCTACGGCAGTTTCTAACTCTCCTCGGATATTATACCAACTTGCTTTAGACGGTGAGCTTTCTCCTCTATTTGCATCAGTTTCCCCCCAAGGTGTCCTTGGGCCCGCTATCTTAGTTACCTTTCTACTCAGTCTGCTTTGTCTGAATTTGGGAAATGTACCTCAACTTGTCACGGTAGCAGGCACTTGTTATCTTGTGTCGATTATGGGTCTACATTTGGGATTATGGCTGTGTCGGGGCAAACCACAGGTGTTATGGCCTTGGTGGTCACTTGGTTTTTTCTGTGTAGAAGCGGTAGTTCTAATAGTAGGAGGTTTAGCTTGGAATTGGAGAGATTTTTTAGTGGGTTTATTATTACCCATTCTTCTGATGATAGGAGATGTAGCACTACGTCGCTTAAAATTAGCACCATTACACCTAAAATGGTGGACACAGAATTACGACGTTAGGTCTGGTAAAAACAACCAAGATTTTGTGGCACTACAGGTGGTTGTCCTAGTATCATTAATTTGTATTACTGCCACAAGCAGTTGGGTTATCCGCGATTTATTAGACGCAAATTATCATAATATTCATAACTCATTGCTAGCTATTCTGTTAGTGACACTTTCTTTTGCAGGGGTTGCGATCGCTTGCTGGACAACTCTACCACAAATTGTTGCTATTGATAACGCACGCAAACAAGCAAAAAGCCTATTTATTACTACTCTCGATACTGTCCCCGATACTGTTTTAGTCTTAGATGAAAACGGAAAAATTTGCCAGACAAATACGGCTGCTGAAGAATTATTTCAAACAACTGTTCAGCAGCTAATTGGCAAAAAATTGAATCAACTCTTAATATGCTATCGCGGTAAACCGGAGCAATGGTCTATTAGAAGTGAGCAAACCTTAAAAATAAATCAAGGTGTACGAATTGTTGAATCTACTATTTCACAGCCATTTAATTCCCAGCTACGAGAGTATATTGTTATTGTCCGTGACATCACTAAGCGTAAGTTAGTAGAAAAAGAATTAGTTCAGTATCGTCATCAGCTTGAGCAGATGGTTCTAGAACGCACCATTGAACTTATTAGAGTGAATCAACAACTTGAGCAAGACATTATCAAGCGTCAACAAGCACAAGAGCAATTACTGCACAATAGTCTTCATGACGGGCTAACCGGATTACCTAATCAACGATTATTTTTGGAGCGAGTGCAGGGGGCAATAGAACGTACTAAACAGCAAAATAAATATTTATTTGCCGTACTTTTCTTAGACTTAGACCGCTTTAAAGTTGTTAATGACAGCCTTGGACATCTACTGGGAAATCAACTTTTAATTGAAATTTCTCATCGTCTAAAGTCAGTTCTGCGAGTTGGAGACATAGTTGCCCGTTTTGGCGGAGACGAGTTCACAATCTTAATTGAGGAAATTGAGGATATCAGCACCGCCATACAGGTAGCCGAGCGAATTAAAAAAGTGCTAGCTTTACCATTTCAATTAAATGAGCATAGGGTGTTTACTAATGCTAGTATTGGCATCGCTTTAAGTAAAGCAGATTATGAGCAAGCAGGGCAGATTCTACGCGATGCCGATGTGGCAATGTACTGCGCCAAATCACTTGGTAAGGCACGCTATGAGGTCTTTGACCGAAAAATGCACGAGGGTGCATCTTTACTCTTGGAGTTAGAAACTGCTCTGCGAAATGCACTGCTCAAACAAGAAGAATTTCGCCTTGATTACCAGCCCATTATTTCACTGACAACTGGCAAACTTATTGGATTTGAGGCACTAATACGTTGGCATCATCCAAAACGAGGACTCATTTCTCCTCAAGATTTTATTCCCCTGGCGGAAGAAACTGGAATGATTGTTACTATTGGGCAATGGGTGCTTTATGAAGCCTGTCATCAAATGCACAAATGGCATAAACAATTTCCTAGCTCATTACCTCTGACAATTAGCGTTAATTTTTCTGGTAAACAAATCACTCAACCTGATGTGTTTAAACAAGTTAAACATATTTTGCAAGAAACTGGGCTGAAGCCATGCAGTTTGAAATTGGAGATTACTGAAACCTTCTTGATGGATAATTTTGAATTAGCTATTACCGTACTTTCCCAGTTAGCAGCGCTGAATGTCGAGATGCACATGGATGATTTTGGTACTGGCTATTCATCCTTGAATTATCTGCACCGCCTACCAATCAAAACCCTTAAGATTGACCGTTCTTTCGTCAACAATATAGGTAGTCGAGGAGAAAATTTAGAAATTGTTCGAGCTATTGTAACATTAGCTCATAATTTAAATATGTCTGTAACAGCAGAAGGGATAGAAACTGTAGAGCAATTAGCACAACTGAAGGCTTTACAATGTGATTATGGACAAGGGTATTTTTTCTTACCAGCTATGGAAGGTGCAGAAGTAGAAACATTACTTGCTGCTAACTTGTGTTATAAAAACTTTTTAAAGAGATAAAACAGGAGTCAGCCCCAACTCTTGGAGACGCTGTATATAAATATATAAACATTCTTTATAATCGTTGACGGTTGACGGTTGACGGTTATCGGTCATCAGTCAACGGTCAACAGTCATCAGGTAAATGTACTAGTTTTATGCGTAACAGCTTATCACTTGATAGTCTACATTAGTGTCCTACTGGCTGTAGCTGGAAATCCTCGGCGTTATCAAGTAACCCTTCTTCTTGCAAAAGTTCATTAATAAAAATATCGATTTTCTTCCGATTAATATTCTGCATGACTATAATGTGTGCCCAATCTTCAAGAACTGCTAACTGCCACTTTTTAATTAACCTTTGAGAAGGTTTTTGAAACACTACTGTATTGGAAAAATTATTTAACATGCATGGATATTCTCTGATTTGAAGTTGTTGGAAAAGATATTGGGCGTTATCAATACAGGTATTTGCTTCTCTAGCTAATCCATCATAACCTCTTGTTTGCAGTGCATACCAGAGAATCAAAGGAGTATGACCGTTTCTAGATCCTAGAATTGTTGTATCTGATGAACCAATATATTCAATTTCTGTTTCAACTTTTTCTACCCATTTTTTCTTAGTTAAAACTACACCACAAGGTAACGGAGAACCAATGAATTTAGCAGAAATAGCTATACTATCTATGGGTTTTTGAAAGTTAACTTGCGGAGCGCCATCTAAAAACGGTAATATTAATCCTGAAAGTGCAGCATCACAATGAATGTAGTAATCTTTAATCTGATTGCGCTCTAAAATTTCTAGAACTTTGTCTAAGTTATCAATTGCACCTTTGACAGTAGTGCCAATATTTAAATTTATGATGGCTGGATAACTACGATTTTCGCTAATTAGTTGTTCAAAATGTTCATAATTTATTTCTCCATTAATTTGCGAATTAACAACATTATGTTGGATGCGGAATAATTTGGCTGCTTTGGGAATTGAATAATGAGAGTCTTGTGATGAGTAAAGAATGCCATTAGGGTAGATTTCTCTTGCTAAGAACATTCCATATAAATTACCTTCAGTTCCGCCAGCAGTAACATAACCCCAAAACTGATCTTCTGGAATTTTATAGAGGTGAGCAAAAAAAGATAAGACTTCTTGCTCAAACTTCCGAGAATGAAGACCAAAATCTGGCTCTACATAAGGATCTCCAGCATTATTTAACAGATGATTGAAAAATTTTGCGATCGCACTGTAATCACAACTTAAATTATATGGATAACCTGCATGAAACTGCGATCGCTGTTCTATTTGCACCAAAAAATCTGCTAAGTCTTTAGCAACTTGATTTGACATATCTCTCTATCCCTTAAATTTTGATTGATTTAATGAATGTTTTAATCTAAGTTATACGTATTATTCCATACCTTTATTTTTTCTTAATAATCCCTCTAGTTGGCTCTATAATTGAAGATAATCTAGTAAAAATACTGAGTAATTTTCAGTAATAATACCCAAAATTTTTGCTCAAATGTTTATTACACTTAGAATTTACGCACTGTAGGAAATAACCATAATGTGTATTACGCAAAATATTTATTTCAGGCGCTGACTGCAACCTGATTTAACCTGAATTCCACGGATGATGTAGTGTCTAAGCTGATATGCGTCTAAATTATATAAACATTCTTTATAATCGTTGACGGTTGACGGTTATCGGTCATCAGTCATCAGGTAAATGTACTAGTTTTATGCGTAACAGCTTATCTAATTAGCTGAATGAAAAGACCACTAAGAGGTTTTACTACGCAAAACTTTCCCTCTCCGAGTCGGAGAGGGAAAGACTTGAACTTTAATTGAAGGCAGGGAGAGGTTCGTTGAACGGACGTATATTTACTAGAACTCTCCGGCTAAAGCTGCAACGCATCGTTCGCAAATTAAGGGATGTTCTGCTGATTCTCCCACATGAGTAGAGTAGTTCCAACAGCGATCGCACTTTTCCCCGTCTGCATTCACTACACCAATTCCCCAGTCTTCCGTCTGCGCTGTATATTTTAATCCTTGCAACCCTTGAGCAGAATCTAATAATTCCACCTGGGAAGTCAGCAATAGATATCGCAGTTCGTCAATACCGTTACCCTTAACCGGGTTAAAGGCTTTGATAGCATCACCTAACTGTTTGTGAGGTATATGAATCAAAGCTTTCGCTTCCAAGGAAGAACCAATCATTTTTTCTATCCTGGCTTGTTCCAACACCTTGTTAACATCAGTGCGGAGTTGTCGCAGTGCTGACCAAAATTCCGCTAACTCTGGATTACGCCATTTTTCCTCAACTAGTACCCAACCGGCTTCAAATACCGATTTGTAAGGTGTTTTGTAGGGGAGATATTGCCAGATATCTTCGGCTGTGTGGCATAACACTGGAGCGATCGCTCGTGCTAAATTATCTATTGCTATCTTCAGCACCGTTTGACAACTGCGACGACGGAAAGCATCGGTTGCACTGATGTACAGCCTATCTTTGGCAACATCTAAATAAAAGTTGGATAAATCCACCACGCAGAAATTCTGCACTGTTTGGAAGAAGCGGAAGAATTGGAAACTCTCAAAGGCAACGGTTACTTCCTCAAATACCTCGGTGATGCGGTGTAGCATATAACGGTCAAGTTCTGGCAATTCCTCGAAGGGAACTGCATCTTTTTCCGGGTCAAAATCATCCAAGCTACCCAACAAAAACCGCGCTGTATTGCGGATTTTGCCTCTGACATCGTTCATCTGCTTGATGATGTTTTTGCCAATGCGGACATCCCCAGAGTAGTCAACCGATGATACCCACAATCTCAAGATATCTGCACCGTAAGGCGGTTCTAATTTTTGATTTTTCCCGCCTTCAATGATTGTATTTGGGTCAACCACATTTCCTTCTGACTTACTCATCTTTCGCCCTTGTTCGTCCAAAGCGAAGCCGTGAGTTAGCACAGTTTTGTAAGGTGCAATGTCATTTACAGCTACACTGGTAAGCAAACTTGACTGGAACCAGCCGCGATGTTGGTCGGAACCTTCCAAATATATATCAGCAGGGTAGCGTAACTCTGGACGCTGTTGGACGACAGATGCCCAAGATGAGCCAGAATCAAACCATACATCCATTGTGTCTGTACCTCTGCGGTAAGACTTGCCATTTTGACGATAAGATTCGGGTAATAACTCCTCCACTGAAAGTTCCCACCAAGCATCAGAACCTTTTTCTGCGATAATTCCTTGGACGTGGTTGATAATTTCTTCATTCAGCAGTGGTTCTCCCGTGGCTTCATCGTAGAAGACGGGAATGGGTACACCCCAACTCCGCTGACGAGAGATACACCAATCGGAACGTTCCGCGACCATTGGCGTGATGCGATTTTCACCTTGGGCTGGAATCCATTTTACAGTTGCGATCGCATCAAGTGCTTCTTCTCTAAATCCTTCCACAGAAGCAAACCATTGTTCAGTAGCACGGAAAATCGTTGGCTTCTTCGTCCGCCAATCATAAGGATACTTATGGGGATATGGTTCTTCCTTCAACAAAGAACCAGCCGCAGCCAGTGCATCAATTACCGCTTGATTCCCATCACCCAGCACATTCAAACCAGCAAATTGTCCCGCTTCTTCGGTAAAATTGCCATTGTCATCCACTGGTGCAAGGATGGGTAAACCGTAGCGCTGACCAACAATGTAGTCTTCTTGACCATGACCAGGAGCAGTATGTACCAACCCAGTACCCGACTCAGTAGTAATGTAATCACCGCCCACGACAATCGAACTTTCCCGGTCAAATAGAGGATGACGGTAAGTAGTATGTTCTAAATCATTCCCCTTAAACGTGGCTTTTACAGTTAACTCAACTCCCAACCTTGAAGATAAACGTTCTACTAAATCAGCAGCAACGATGAGATAGCGGAACCTCACCCCCTCAGTCTCGCTCCCCCTAAGAGCTTGCGGGGAGGGGGTTGGGGGGTGGGGTTCCACTTCCACCACTGTATAATTCAAATCTGCATTCACCGCCACAGCCAAATTCCCCGGAATCGTCCAAGGTGTAGTTGTCCAAATAGCCACACCCAAATCTGATAGATATTCCGCCAACAGTGGTTTTACAGCTTCCGCCAAACTTGTAACTGCAAAAGCTGCATAGATACTGCGGGAAACGTGACCTTCGGGATATTCCAACTCAGCTTCAGCCAAAGCAGTTTTAGAACTCGGACTCCAGTGAACCGGCTTCAAACCGCGATAGATGTAGCCTTTTAAGAACATCTGACCAAACACGCCAATTTGCGCCGCTTCATATTCCGGCTTCAGAGTTAGATAAGGGTGGTTCCAGTCACCCCAAATACCGTAGCGTTGAAAATTTTGGCGCTGGTCATTTACCGCAGTTAGAGCAAATTCTTCCGCTTTCTGCCGCAGTTGTAAAGATGTTAAGTTTTGCCGTTCTGCTGACTTCATATTCTGCAAAACTTTCAACTCAATTGGCAAACCGTGACAATCCCAACCAGGAACGTAGCGAACTTTACGCCCTTTTAGCAGTTGGTAGCGATTAATAATATCTTTGAGAATTTTATTTAAGGCATGACCAATATGGAGTGAGCCATTAGCGTAGGGAGGCCCATCGTGCAGTATAAATAATTCGCCGGGGTTATTTTTGGAGAGGCGATCGTAAATTTTATTTTCTTCCCAAAATTTTTGGATTTCAGGCTCACGCTTGATGGCGTTTGCCCGCATATCAAAATTAGTCTTGGGTAGGTTTACAGTATCTTTGTAACTTCCTGATTCGGTCACAGTCTCATGCCTAGAATTAGGTGTGCAGGTTTTATTAATTATAGAAGATGACATGAAAACCAAAATTTGCTATTTGAACGTGAGTTTGATAAATATTATTTGACCTCTCCCCCAGCCCCTCTCCGAAGCGGAGAGGGGAGCAAAAAGCTGAATTTTCGCTCAAGTCTCTCGCTCTCCGACTCGGAGAGGGACGGTTTTGCGTAGTAAAACCAGGGAGAGGTTTCTAGGCGATTAGGAGACTAATCAGAAATTTTGCGGAGGTTGAGAGTTAATCAACAGAAAGTAGTATACTTTTGTGGGTTCGCGTAAAGCTATCTAAAAGTTTCGTCTAAAAACCAAGAATTTTGGGGTTGCTCTAAATGCTAAGTCCTGTAGTAACAGTCAGTATCTTTCAAAAACAACCCGACCCTCAAGCATTTTCAGCAGGCGAAGTCATCTTTGAAGAAGGACAGCCAGGTGAGCACATGTATGGGATTCTGGAAGGAACAGTAGATATATTAGTCAATGGCAAGGTTGTAGAAACCATTGAGACAGGCGAAGTTTTTGGTGTCGGGGTACTTGTAGGAGTAAAAAATAGAACTTACACAGCTATTGCCAAGGTGGACAGCAAACTTGCTTTCGTTAATGAGAAAAGGTTTCTTTTTGCCGTTCAGGAAACACCCATGTTTGCCCTCAAGGTGATGAAAAGTTACTCAGAGCGTCTGAGTCGTGTGCAGCGTATGGTGTGAGGCAGGAGGCAGGAGGCAGGGGGCAGGGGACATGTGTACCTCTCATTGCAAGACTCTACGTGAAGGTTTTCGTAAGACCTCTTGCAAAAGTCCTTAACACCCCACCCCCAACCCCTCCCCGCTTGCGGGGAGGGGAGCGTTTGCTTTACTCAAATGCGGGGTGGGGTTCTTTATTTTTGATTTATGCAAGAGGTCTGTAGAGAAGCGATGCAGTATTGCAAGTGAGCCTCCAGCCCTCTGCTTTTCTTGGTGAAACATGAAAGATTTACCGGAGGTAGCAATGGCGCGTAAACGGTTGATTATCGAGATGGGGATGGGAATAGATCAACATGGACAAGATCCTACAGTAGCAGCATCTAGGGCAGTACGGAATGCGATCGCTCATAATGCCTTACCTGGTGTTTGGGAGGTTGCTGGCTTAAGTCACCCCAATGAAATGATTGTAGAGGTTCAGGTAGCAGTTCCATATCCAGAGCAAGTTAGAGAAGAAGAGGTATTAGCTGTACTACCATTTGGTCGGAAAACTCTTACCGTAGAATCTGGGGGGATGGTAGTTCAAGGGCGGGCGATTCCCGAACTCAATGATAAAAATGATGAAATGTTAATTGCGATCGCTGCTGTTACAGTTTTAATCGAAGATAAGTAGCTGAGGTCAAAGGTACGTAAGCTGACAATTACCTTTGTTTGCGCTTGAGAGATTATACCGAAAAGTTTTTAATTTATTTGAGCATCGGCTTTGAAAGTATATCTGTGATTTTTAATTGCCAGGTATATTTGCTGATTACTTTATCAAAATGCCTAATTGCTTTATCAAAATGCCTGTTTACTTTCTCAAAATACTGAAATGCTTTATCAAAATGGCATTTGACTTACTCAAAATGCCTTATGACTTATTCATTTTGGTGTTTTCCGCAAGTAAAATGACGTTTTACTTACTCAAACCCCAGTTTACTTATTCATTTTGGTGTTTTCCGCAAGTAAAATGACGTTTTACTTACTCAAACCCCAGTTTACTTACTCATTTTGGTGTTTTCCGCTGACCTACCTTACGACCAAAGCTATTTTATTGAAAACATTATTGATCCAGCTCACGTTCCAATCAGCCATGATGGCATCATGGGAAGTCGAAAAGATGCCCAAGCGCTGGAACTAGAAGTCATTGAGAGCAATATTCAGGGAATTAAGGGAAGGTGGCGGCGAACACGCACACCCAATACGCCTTGGATTTCATTAGATTTCATTGCTCCTAATTTGATTCTCTACAAATTTGGTAATGAACAGCAAGGTAAATTTGGAGGCATAGCCTTATATTCAATTCCACTAGGTAAGAATAGATGTCGGATTCTCATCAGAAATTATAGTAATACCATTTCTTTGTGAGGCTGCGCCAAACCCTTTTAACTTCTTTCTTTCTTTCTTTCTTTCTTTCTTTCTTTCTTTCTTTCTTTGTGTCCTTTGCGTCCTTTGCGGTTCGTTTCTCTTTATTCTTTCTTATACTTAAATATTTTTTAGCGCATCTTCATACAGAATTGGTATAACTCGTTTCCCAAAAAAATCAAGCTGATGCCTCCCTGGTTAGATCACATATTGATCCGAAACAAAATCTTAGAAGGTGATTTGCAATTAGTCGTTGAACAAAAGGCACAAATTGAGCGTTTGGGACAAAATCTCAAAGAAGTGTATTTACCGCTCAAAACATCTGATACTTTAGTGGTTGAGTATCGCAAGTGGCTAGATAAATTTGGGTCATCTTTGCCGTTTTATCAAGGTTATTCCACCTCCAAAAATGTCGGTAATAGCGAGTCTGATCAAAAGTTGATCACGTTAGACCGATTCTCGCAACATACACTTATTTGTCATTCCTGCAATCAAGCTTATCAAGTTACAAATACGGTTAAGCAAAGTTGTATCGGGGTAGCGATCGCTCTAGCTTGCGTTTCTATCCCGCCTCGGAATGAATTCCGAGTCTCATAGTTGAAGTCCACGCTTTGTGGACTGAATAATCAATTTAGGGAACTCCAAAAAATAAATTATCCCATTTCTGGACTTCACTACGACTTTCCCTCCCCCAGCTAGAAAGCTCCCTGTTCCTAAAGCGATGGGATATTTTTTTATTTGGAAGTCCCTTAGTCCACAAAGCGTGGACTTCAGCTATGAGCCGCTAAACTTTAGTTCAGGGCGGGATGTCGGTAAGTGTGAGAGTTTAACTGTACCGAAAGTTTGTTTACCTGAAACAATTTGCTCAAACCCCAAGTCTTGTTAAGTCATGCTCAAGTTAGTGGCTCTGCGCTAAAGTAAAAATATTGGGATAAAAATCTCTGCCAGTAAGTTCAATACACCACTAATCTTTACCACTGCGGCGATGATGTCTCAAGAGCATAACGAATCACTCCAAATTCAGGAGATCACCAAACTAAAACCGAAACACTTTGCTGATTTAGTTAGATCAGCACAATTGGTTTTCGACCCCACAGCAGGAGTTTCGGGAAGGAGTATAACAGTTGACTGGGAACAATTCGGAATTCCCCATGATGTAGCGGACAATCTCAAATCACTTGGTCAGCAATACCAATATGCATCTCCTCACATTCCTGTTGAAGACATTTGGAGGAAATTAACTCCAGAAACTCGTATTTGGTTCGTTGAAAATAAAGATAGGTTGTGGCAGCTTGAAGAAGCTTTCCCAGCCCTTGACGAAGATTAAACGGCTGAATCATTGAAAGGAATATAAATTATTTGTAGGGGCACAACGATCATTGTGCCCCTATCCTCTCTCTATAGGCATTTTTGTTTGAATACAACACGCGGTAAATTTAAACCTAGTAGTCCACCAGACCAACTTTAATCGATAAAGAAGTTTGTAGTAAGGACTTTAGTCCTTGATTTGAGCGCTAAAGCGCTCACTACGAACCTAGTGAACTTGACTTGATAGACTCTAGTTATCTTGTGCGATCGCATTACCTTAAATGCATAGTTAAATTAATAAAAAAGCTCATATCGATGAATCAAAGCCTAAGTGTTGCTCCCAGTCTAGAAGAACACACTCATGAAAATCCCGTTGTTACCAAACAACAGCTATTTACGAAGCAACTAATTGTCCTTGTTTTGGAAATGCTTCTGGCATTACCTCTGGGTTTACTCCTCGCCAAGTTCCAAATTGGCAGAATTGCCTGGATATTTGGCGGGATTGCTGCTGGTACAGTGGTTCTTCAAGGGTGTCGAATTTTTTATCAATATTCTCCCCAACCAAACCGCACTGCTAGAAAAGTGGGAATGGCACTTGTAGGCTTAACTGTCGGCGCTTCCAATGCTCACGGTAATCTAGCTAGTGTTGCTTCTAATATTCCCATATTTATTTTTCTTACCTTGTTTCTACTGCTGAGTGGAAGCTGTATTGGTTATATTTACTCGCGCCTTAGCAAAACCAACCTGTTAACAGCAATGCTGGCTACAGTTCCTGGTGGTGTAGGAATTATGGCAGCGATCGCTGCCGATTACAACAAAAATGTTAGTTTGGTTGCCTTAGTTCAGGCGATTCGCGTCACCTCAGTAGTTGTTCTAATTCCCTTCATCGCTAAGACATCAACTGGTAATTACTCTTTGCAAACACTCCCAATCAACGCTGCTTGGCTCAATTTCGATCCATCTCAACTAGAATTACTCTTGTTAGTACTGCTAATTACTGGATTAGTAGTTTATCCAGCTATATTATTTAAAATTCCGGCTGGCGATTTCTTTGGTGCATTGTTGATTGGTATCGGGTTTAATCCTTTGCTACATTGGCTGCCTTTTGTAGGTGATATTAGCTTTAGTCCGCCGCCAATAATTAACTTATTGGGTCAAATGCTCCTGGGAATTACTATTGGTGAGTATTGGGGAGACAAACCCAACTTTAGAAAGCGGACTGTCGGCTATGCCTTAATGTCTGTGGGCATGACCCTAATAGCGGGAGCGATCGCTGCTATAATTGCGATGCAATTAACCTCTTGGGACTGGTTAACCTGTCTATTAGTCACAGCACCAGGAGGATCAGCAGAAATGATCCTAGTTTCACTGGCATTGAATCATAATGTTGAAATTGTCACAACTGGTCATTTAGTGCGACTAATTGCAATTAATAGTTCCCTGCCACTTTGGGTGTTTTTGTTTCGCCGTCTAGATGAGCGACTTTCTGAATCAGTTTAATTGTTGAAGGCAGTGCATAGAGGTAGGGGAGTAGAAAGGTAAAAGAAATATATTTTGGAATGCAACAATGAGTCTTTGAACTCTGTTAATGAGTCTTTAGGGACTTCCAAGAAATAAATTATCCAAATAAACGAACCACAGAGACACAGAGAACACAGAGAGAGGAGAAATAGAGAGAGTTTTGGAACATTTTTTTATTTGGAAGTCCCTTAATACTCGCCGACGAGTCTTTGATACTCGTGAATGAGTCTTTGATACTCGCCGACGAGTCTTTGATACTCGTGAATGAGTCTTTTTTACTCGCCGACGAGTCTTTGATACTCGTGCATGAGTCTTTGATACTCGCCGACGAGTCTTTGATACTCGTGAATGAGTCTTTGATACTCGCCAACGAGTCTTTGATACTCGTGAATGATATCATGTCCGCATAATTAGTTATGATTCCCACAGTCATTCCACCCCACCCCGCCAAAGCTACGCTTTGTCTCCCCTCCCGAAGAGCGGGGAGGGGATTAAGGGGTGGGGTTCTTGGGGTTTAATAAGTAATCAAGCGGACATGATATGAGTCTTTTTTACTCGTGGATGCACATCATAGCTCTCCCGCCTTTCCTTTAAACTGTCAGCTTCAGGGATTATTCTAAATTTAGATGTTGCAGTTTTTGTCAACTACTTTTAAAGGACTGGCGCTTTCGGAGTTAGGAAAGAATGGAAAGAACAGCAAACCCAAGAGTCAAAATTTGCTGTATTAGCAGCATAGAAGAAGCATGGATTGCCATTCGTTGCGGTGCATCTGCCCTCGGCTTGGTTTCTCAGATGCCAAGTGGCCCCGGTGTCATCTCTGAGGAACTCATTGCGAAAATAGCTGCTTGTGTACCACCCCCGATCGCTACTTTTTTACTTACTTCAAGCCTTGATGCTCAAGAGATTATTCAGCAAGTAAGGTGCTGTCGAACAAATACTGTACAAATCTGCGATTACCTAGAATCAGGAAGCTATCAAGATATACGAGATGCCTTACCTGGGATCTCCATTGTCCAAGTAATTCATGTCATTACAGAAAAATCTATAGACGAGGCAATCAATGTAGCGCCCTACGTAGATGCAATTCTACTAGACTCCGGCAATCAATCACTGCTGATTAAAGAGTTGGGCGGCACAGGACGCTTACATGACTGGAACTTGAGCGCCAAAATCCGTGAGCAGGTAAACGTGCCAATTTTCTTAGCTGGAGGGCTAAAACCTGAAAATGTTGCGATCGCAGTCAAACAAGTTGCTCCTTTCGGACTAGATTTGTGTAGCGCGGTTCGTAGCAATGGCAAATTAGATGAGAATAAACTGAAGCTGTTCTTCCAGCAATTGAATAGGGCATTGGGCAGAAGCGAGATAAAACTCCCAACTCCTAACTCCTAACTCCCAACTCCTAACTCCTAACTCCCCACTCCCCACTCCCCACTCCCCACTCCCTTTCAAATACAAAGGATGCTTTAGATGGTTGCCCAAATCCAAGAACTTGAAGCGCAGCACTGGGTTAAAACTCGTTCTTCCCTCGACCCTAGCGAATCCACTTTCCTGATTTGGAAAGGTAAAATTTACGCTTTTATCCCCAAAGAGAAAAGACAACTCCTGTTTAAGATGCTGGGATTGAGTGTTAGCAGATGTATTCCCACAGCAGAGGGTAGCTGGGATTTTACTTCCAGGGAATTAACTTACTACCTCAACCCACAAACAGATGAGGTTTTGACCAAATGGGAGAATCCTTGGACAGGCGAGACAGTTCCGGTGATTCACGTTGCTAATAATCCAGTGCAGGGGAAGTTTAAGGGAAATTTCCCGGCACAAGTAAATGGTGACAGCACAACCTTTGTTTTTGATATATTTCCCTATTACCCTAATCCCTTAGCAGACGATCCCAAATTTGCCGAATATAGCCCAAATCCAATTTATCAGGCAGCAGAATTGTTTAAATTAACTGTGCCAACCGCAGATTTATTCAACACAGCCCTCTCCTCAGTTTCTCAACTCAAACTAAGCTGGGATCGCATTGGTCAATGGCTTCCCTGGATGAAAATGGGCGATCGCCCCGGTCAACTTATCTACAGTGCTGTTGGCAGCAAAGTCAATGGTTTAACAGAACTGCCTCCACTGCTGCAAGACGAAATTAATAACCGTATTCCTCTATATAAAAAAGCCCCAAAAGCATTGATAGATGGGGAAGATATGACTTCCTGGTTGTACTTTCAAAAGCACTTTCAAGCTTACTTGGCTGGTGAAATTTTCCCGCTTCCCCAAGCAGAAGAATTGTAAACTAGCTATAAAGAATTATCAAACTCTTGCCAGGAGATAGCTGATGGTGATCCGAGAAGCAAACTTAGCCGATGCACCCGCGATTGCCAAAGTGCATGTAGACGCTTGGCGGACAACCTACAGCAACTTAATGCCAGCAAAGTTCCTGGCAGATTTATCTTATGAAGAACGAGAGACAAAATGGGTAAAAATTTTGAGCAATATAGCTCAAGATAATTTCACATATATTGCTGAGGATGAAATTGGGCAAATAGTTGGTTTTGCCAATGGAGGTCAAGAGAGGACAGGCGATCGCCTTTACCAAGGTGAGTTGTACGCTATCTATATTCTGAAGAAGTACCAGCGCCAAGGTTTAGGATATCGCCTGATTTCCACCATAGCAACAAGGTTGATCGAGTCAGGTATTAGTTCAATGTTAGTGTGGGTTTTAGCTGATAATCCCGCCTCCGGGTTCTATCAAAGCCTTGGTGGTCAACAAGTGAACCAAAAGCAAATCGAGATTGCCACAGTGCAACTGGTTGAGGTTGCATACGGTTGGACGGACACGCGAAGAGGGATAATTTAGAGTTTTGTGACTATATATAGCAATCCTAAATCAGATGTGAAAACTTCTCTTTCTTTTCTTGGCGCTCTTGGCGTCTTCTCTGCGAGACGCTGCGCGTTGGCGGAAGCCTCTCGTAGAGATGGCGGTTCGTTAATTTTCACAACTCAGATAGGATTGCTATATCTATATATAGTGTTATTTTGCGATCGCTAATAAATTTTAAATTGTTCAATCCAAAATCCAAAATCGAAAATCTAAAATTCTTCTACCTCCTTCAATCAAATTTCGCCTCTTGACCTGAACAATCAAATAAATGTAAACCTAACCGTTGGGAAAGTTCTTCACACACCTTCACCCCCCGCACACTATTACCACGCACATCTAGCAGAGGCGAAAAAACTCCAATGCCCATCTTATTGGGTACAACGGCGATAATCCCACCACAAATTCCGCTTTTCGCCGGAATCCCAATTTTATAAGCCCACTCACCTGCAAAGTTGTACATTCCGCAGGTATACATCACACTCAAAATATCTTTGATGTAACGCTTATCTACCGCCTGTTCTTTGGTAATCGGGTTTATACCTCTGTTAGCAAGGGTAGCCGCCATCACCGCTAAGTCTTGGCAATTCACCATCACAGCACACTGTTGGAAATAAAGATCCAACGACTCTTCAATATTCCGGTCAATCATGCCAAAGTTGAGCATCAGATGCGCCATTGCGCGGTTACGATGCCCTGTACTGCGTTCTGAGGTAAAAACTGAAATGTCAACGAACACGTCGCGCCCAATATATCGCCGGAACATATCAAGCATTCGGTTGAGGCGTTCGGTTGGGCCGGAACCTTTAATTAAGCTGGTGGTTGCGATCGCTCCAGCGTTTACCATTGGGTTATAAGGCCGCTTCGATTGCTCATCCAAAACAATCGCGTTAAATGCATCCCCCGTCGGTTCCACGCCAACTCTAGTCAAAACGTAATCCAGTCCATGATCTTCTAAGGCAAGTCCATAAGCAAACACCTTGGAGATTGACTGAATGGTAAAGAATTGCTCGTAGTCCCCTACTTTGTAAACCTGACCATCTACTGTCACAATGCAAATACTGAACAAATCCGGGTTTACCTTTGCCAGTTCTGGAATGTATTTCGCTACTGCACCCTCCCCCAGTAACTTGTACTGGGAATGCAACTCCTTAAGAAAAGCTTTTAATGGCGATGGATCTATTGGATCTATTTCTAAATCTCCTTGATGTGCTTGGTTTGTCATCACGCTAATAGGATTCCCCAAAATACTCACTATATATAGTAGGGGTGCAGCTGCACATCCCTACAGTTACAAAGATTTCTGAAAAAATAGCTTGCTCTAAAAAATCATATTTGAGCAACTACTTAGGGCAAAAAATAGCCACTGTCAGTTTTGATACCAATAAAACTTTTTCTACAAGCGATCGCAAAGATTTCTTAATTTTTTTATCATTCATCCTGAAAAACATTAAGTTGAGTATCTTCCTTTTTTTTATACCCAGTATTACTGTAGTGCCAAGTTACATATATCACCATTTTCAGCCTAGTCATGGAAAATAAAAGTCATGATTAATCTAAGTGGAAAAAACTTTGAAAAAAGATATTAAACCCAAATTAATTTACATAATTATTTAAGATGTAACTCGTATCATGACTTATTCATAGAGAAATCTAAATATTTTATAAAATAAGTTATTTTGAGTATTTATGCCGATGCCATTCAATTAAAGTTATATTATCTTTTAGTTGGAAATAGCCCAAATAGATGTAAGATAAAATACACGGGTAGCGACGAGCCTTTAGAACCGATGTGAATAGGGTATCGTCGCTTTAGCGTGCAATAAGCGTAAAGTTTTTTTAATAATTTTTGGACTTGCCAAAAAAAGCGTTACATAGCCAAAGTCCCCAATTGAGAAAGGTTTCACCCTGAAAATTGGAATTGGAATCTGAGAAAGCTGCCAAGAATTACGCTAAAACCCTGATCCCCAAGCCAAAAGGTTCGTGCTAGTCTGTTGCAGTTATAAACAACAAAGTGAAAACGGAACGAATTCGAGTTTTTCAGGAGGGAAGTCACTTTCACAAAGTGAAGAATCCCGCGAATCATAAAACTTAAATTCTATAGTCGCTTTAAAAAACGGACGCATGAATCAAAGACATTTGTGGATTATTGTTGCCCTGTCTATGGCTGCTTTGGGCATACCCTCAGTTGGTTGCACTCAAACCACCAAGGGAAATGCGCTAGCTTCCCAGAAATCACCCGCCCCTGATGTGGTGAAGGTGGGAGAGTACCAATCCAGAGCAGGGAAACAAACCTTGGATGCTGTGATTACAGAAATTCATCCTCACAACATTAGAGGACGTAAGGCGGCAACCCTTTTTATCCGAAATATACCTGTTCTCACCTTTTTGAGTTCTGTATCAAATACGAATCTTGAAAGTAAAAAAGTTGGTGCAATTGCAGATACTAGGGGCGTACAACAGTACGCCCTTATTGCTAGCAATTCATCAAATGCACTGAATACTTCCTATGGGAACGTAACAGATGTGAGTAACCAGATTAGCTCCGCCGACAATGACCCGGTTCAGATAGCTGGTGTAATAGCAGCTAAGATCAACCAGTTGAATCGGGAAAATGTGGACGGGAGTAAGATTACTGTAAGTTGGAAAGCAGGGGAAAAATCGACTGCCAATCAAGCGCAAAATAAAAGCGCCCCCCTCCAACAAAATGGCGATCGCTATGTAATCAAAATTAATGGCGAAGAACTAGTCGAAATCAACGAAGGTACGCGACTAGCAGATAGCACCAACAATCTGGCGCAAGATGCATTGCAGGCAACCAATCGCCTGCGGAGGCTACTAGGCAATGCATCTCCCTTAAAAGAAATTGCTAATTTACCAGTGCGTCTGCCATTATCAATACCAAAGCTACCTCAACAGGCCCTTGGAGTAGTGCGAGCCACCTTGAGAGGTGTAGCTTCTTATTATGGCTATGACTTTTCTGGTAATCGTACTGCTAGCGGCCAGAGATTCAACCCAGAAGGCATGACTGCCGCTCATCGCAGCTTACCTTTTGGTACAAAAGTCCGTGTAACCAACACCCGCAACGGTCGTTCTGTAGTGCTGCGAATTAATGACCGAGGCCCATTCATTCGGGGTCGAGTCATTGATGTATCTGCTGGTGCAGCTCGAATTTTGGGAATGATGGGCAGTGGTGTGGCACCAGTACATATTGAAGTCTTAGGGAAATAATCGAGTAGGGAGTAGGGAGTAGGGAATACGGAAGAAAGTTAATTACTTACTCTCCACTCCCCAATACCTTTCGGTTAAGGAATTTCTTGGTTGAGGCAGGCTGTTATTGAGCAATTTGGCAAGAGAAGCTGTTCTTGAGAGAAGAATTACTGAACAATAACTCTCTTCCCTTAAGATCCTCCCCTGCCTCCTCTGCTTATCCGAACCGTATTACCCCACTCCCCACTCCCCACTCCCCACTCTCCATAACAATTCCCCTAGTTCAATCATCTCTTCCCTCTCTTTCAGATATAAACTAACGGGGGAGGGATCGATAAGAACTAGGGGTATTTTTGTGCGCCTGCTGACAACAGTCGCAGCTTTACGCTGCTATTTAACTAAACGCTGCTCAGAAAACAAGCTAATTGCGGTTACTGAGGATCTAAGACTAGATGAGATGGCTGGCTGGTATCAGACGGCAGTCGGTCTGGTGCCAACGATGGGAAATTTGCATCAAGGTCATTTAAGCTTGATTCAACGGGCGCGGCAAGAAAATTCTACGGTGATTGTGAGTATTTTTGTCAATCCCCTGCAATTTGCTCCCAATGAGGATTATCAACGCTACCCTCGCACTTTAGAGCAAGACCAACAATTTTGCGAACAAGCTGGGGTAGATGCAATTTTTGCGCCAACTCCGGAAGAGATGGCAGTTCCTCAGAAGAGTATACAAGAATCAAAGGTTACACAAGTTATCCCCCCATCTGCTATGATAACAGGCTTGTGTGGTCGTTCTCGGCAAGGTCACTTTCAGGGTGTCGCTACGATTGTGACCAAACTTTTCAACTTGGTACAGCCTGACCGTGCCTACTTTGGCCAAAAGGATGGTCAGCAACTGGCAATTATTAAACGCTTAGTAGCTGACTTAAATTTGCCAGTAGAAATTGTTGGTTGTCCAATAGTGCGGGAAGCTTCGGGTCTTGCGTTCAGTTCTCGTAATCAATATTTGACTGCAACGGCAAAAGAGCAAGCAGCAGCATTATATCGCGGCTTGCGACGAGCTGAAGCTGCTTTCATGGCAGGCGATCGCAATAGTAACAAGTTGATAGCACTAGTACAGCAAGAAGTGGCTATAGTCAGCACGATTTTAGTGGAATATATTGAATTGGTTGAACCGACTACGTTAATGTCTTTAGAAAAAGTTCAGGAGGAAGGAATGTTGGCGATCGCAGCTCGTCTTGGGTCTACACGTTTGATTGACAATATCATATTGCGCGATCGTCAACCCATCATCGCCATTGATGGCCCAGCCGGGGCTGGAAAATCCACAGTGGCGCGTCAAGTGGCAGCAAATCTAAATCTCGTGTATTTAGATACAGGAGCAATGTACCGTGCTGTAACTTGGTTAGTTCTGCAAAAGGGGATTGCTATTGATGATGAATGTGCGATCGCCCAATTAACTAGCCAGTGTAAAATTGAACTTACCCCTACCCAGGATTTACAATCATCGGTGCGGGTTTGGATTGACGGTATCGATGTTACCCAGGCAATTCGCACGATTGAGGTAACATCTCAAGTATCTGCGATCGCTGCACAAAGCGCTGTCCGTCAAGCACTGGTTAAACAACAGCAAAACTGGGGAAAGAAAGGCGGTTTAGTGGCTGAAGGTCGAGACATCGGTACTCACGTATTCCCCGATGCCGAAGTGAAAATCTTCTTAACCGCTTCTGTGAGTGAACGCGCCCGTCGCCGCCAGGAAGACTTTAACAAACAAGGTCAACCCGAAATGAGTTTAGAGCAGCTGGAACGGGATATTGCTGAACGTGACTGGAAAGATAGTACACGCAAAGTTTCCCCTTTGCAAAAAGCAGCCGATGCGGTTGAAGTTCAAACCGATGGACTGAATATTTCTGAAGTCACAGCACAAATTGTGAACTACTACCAGCAGCGTTTATCTTAGTAGTAATCATCACTATTTGCTGTTAGTTTTTCAGTTCAAAAGGGTGGTGGGTGAGTGATTATCCACTTACCACCCTCAAAACTGTACCTACCAGAAACAGCCCAGATGCAAAATAAATAATTTTAAAATTTTAGTCTTGTATTCTACATTTTAGCTTTTTTTAAGTGCTAAATCATCACGCTTTCGACTGATTCTTCACATCACAATTAATCACGCCACAGATAGAAGCCTGAAAGCTTTAATTGCTAAATGCTAAGTAAAAGGCAGTTTATGCTGAAGGCAGAAGGACGGCACTTGATTCCACTTGGGGAAACCCCTTCGGGTAGCGTCTCGTAGAGAAGACCGCACCGCCTCTAGAAGGAAAAACCTGCTCAGTAAGCTGATTTTACTGGTTGGTATTTTACGTTTAATTATGCCTATCTACTTAATTACTTATTAGTTTTTAACTAGGAAATATTAGCCATTTTTATTTATAGTCATTATTTCCTAGTGATTTGACTTATTTTACTTATTAGACGAGTACTTTGTTTTTATCTTCACTTTGGTAGTAAAATGACGATGTTAAGTTTTATGTTTCATCATTAAAGACATAAAACCTTAAAAATAAAAGCTGTTAATTTCCTAAGCTTCTGTAATAGCTTAAAACTGGAAACCGGTAAAGAGAGGATTTGACACGATGGCATTTGTACAAGACCCACTACCCTTCGATATTAATGCTTTAGAGCCTTATGGCATGAAAGCTGAAACTTTCGAGTATCACTATGGCAAGCATCACAAAGCTTATGTAGACAACCTCAACAAGCTCACTGAAGGTACAGAACTTGCTAATAAGTCTCTCGAAGAGGTGATCAAAACTTCCTTCAACGACTCCTCTAAAGCGGGAATCTTCAACAACGCTGCCCAAGTTTGGAACCACACCTTCTTTTGGAATTCCTTGAAACCAGCAGGTGGCGGCGCACCCAGTGGTGACCTCGCAGCCAAAATTGATAAAGATTTTGGTAGCTTCGACAAATTTAAGGAAGAGTTCTCAAACGCAGCCGCAACTCAATTCGGCAGTGGCTGGTCTTGGCTTATTGATGATGGTGGTACGCTGAAGGTGATAAAAACACCAAATGCAGAAAACCCTCTAGCTCATGGTAAGAAAGCACTCCTAACCTTGGATGTTTGGGAACACGCCTACTACATTGACTATAGAAACGCCCGTCCGGCGTTCATCAAGAATTTCCTAGATAACTTGGTTAACTGGGACTTTGCTGCTGAAAACTTGGCCAAAGCTTAATTAACTGTCAGTTTTGAACTGGCTCCACCAAGAAAAGGGAGAAATTAAAAAGAATTTCTCCCTTTTCTGTTATTAAGTGGCGGGACGGGCAGTAGCTTGAATAAAAGTAGTGGCATGAAAATTAAAATATAAAACATTATGGATAGCAAAGAACTAGCACAATACATAGAAGCAACTAATAGCATTACTAAACCTTGGCTATTGGTACAACTGCGCCTTAAAAAATTGCAAGAGCGTCGAGCCACCCTTACAGATGATGTTTACAACAAAGAATTAAAGGACATTCACCAAGACATGATGAATTTGGGGGAATGGTGGCGTGGTATTGAAGATAAGGTATTTTAAAGTTAGAAGTTAGGAGTAATGAGTTTTCCTAACTTTTAACTCCTGCACAGACGGGATTAATCGCGTCTCTACTCTAAATTAAAACGCAACCTGATGGCTCAAGCTCTCGATCAAGTCGATTACGATACTCTCGATGCCGCAAAACGACGCTTCATCGATGCCGCAAAACGCACCCTTGGCTTTGCAAGCGCCTATGGCATCGTGCCCGCATCGGGTCTTGGAGCAAGTGCTAACGCTTTCAGCTTCAATCTCGCTCCGTTTCTAGAGGCGGGGGCTAGAGAACTTTCTATGACACTTGTCCCGGAAGGACTGGGTACAGCAGACGATACTCGACCTGACGACCTTTCCGAAGAAGAACTTCGACAATTTTGGTGGAATATCGGTATCAAGATCATCTCGTGTCTTACGAACGATGCCGCAACATCAGGTATGCAGACTATACTTCTGGGTTTATATCTGCCGTCGAGTACTCCTGAAACGATCTTCACCCCGGCGTTCCTTGATGGGTTTCTGGATGGAGTGGTTGAAGGGTGCAAACGAGTGGGGTGTGTCTATCTCTCAGGCGAAACTCCTCAACTAAAAACGAAGATGATTCCAGGTCGGCTTGACATCGCAGGCTCGGTTTTTGGGGTTATGCCGGCTGGTGTCGCTCCCATTGATAGCTCGCGTCTGGATGCCGGAAATACCATTGTTCTGGTCGAGAGTTCGGGGCCCCATGAGAACGGCTTTACCCCACTGCGAAAGCTTGCCCAGTCCCTCCCTGATGGCTACAGAACAAAACTTCCAAGTGGGCAGGAGTTCTGGGAAGCGATGAATGCTGCTTCGTATCTTTACACGCCGCTTGTGCAGGCGGTGCTTGGGGAGGGGATTCATCCCACCGCGATGGAGAACATCACTGGACATGGATGGCAAAAGCTGATGCGGTCGGTGAAGCCGCTCCGGTATGTCATCGAAACGATGCTCCCAGTGCCGGAGATATTTACCTTTGTTGAGGGTCATCTTGAAGGCGGGGCAGCGACGATGCTTTCTGTGTTCAATTACGGTGCAGGATTTGCATTCTATACAGAGTCGGAGCAGGATGCAGAGAGGATCGTTATCCTTGCAAGAGAACATAAGCTTACGGCTGTGATTGCCGGGAGGGTTGAAGCGTCCCTTAGCCGCGAGGTGGTAATAGAACCGCTTGGAGTCACCTTAAAGGGAGATTCTTTTGGGATTGCGCGAGGAGTATAGTGATTCAGGAGCGATCGCTAGTTTTCTTGAAGCTATTGTAGATAATTATCCCTTTTCAATCAAAGAATTTTCTTACTTTGGCGATGCCTGCGGCGGGCTAGGCCTACGCTGAAGTCTTTACTAGTTAGTTCAAAGCGATAATTACTGAGATTAATGACGATTTTTACACCTAAAGTAGAGTTGCTTTTCAGGCTTAGTAGAGCAATTATCTCTAATAAGCCTTTACTATCTCAGTCATTTCCCAGAGATCCGATAAGCCTATTGATGAAATTATGGATGCAATATTTATTACTACTTAATTTTCAAGTAGTCCAAAACACCCATGACTACTGAGGTTAAGATTTGCTAACGTAGTCTTAACATATTGAAAAATTTGCTGAGAAAGCTGAGAAAGTAGCAACCGACACTAATTCTTATTGTTGGGTCTTTCTCATCTGTAGATGTACCGTTTTAGTGTGTTAAAAAGATATATTTTTGTTCAGAGGGGGTTATGGTTGTAAATTTGGCCCGAACTACTGCTTCCACAGAACTTTTGAAGCAAGTATTCCAAAACATTGATGCACAAAGTTGTCCAAGGTTATTCAACTTTCACATGCACACTGTCTACTCGGATGGTAGGTTGCAGCCGAGTGCATTGATGGAACAGGCGATCGCTATTGGACTAAAAGGGTTAGCCATCACCGATCATCATGGTATTATCGGCTATCAAGCATCACTTGCTTGGTTAGAAGACTGGAAGTGGAATAATCCTGGCGCAAGCACTCCTTACCTGTGGAGTGGTGTGGAAATTAATGCCAACCTTTTGGATATAGAAGTTCACATTTTGGCTTACGCTTTTACACCAGAACACCCTAGTATCAAGCCTTATCTCCAAAGAAGGCCGACTACAGGTCAAGAATATCAGGCAAGTAACGTGATTGCTGCTATTCATGAAGCTGGGGGATTGGCAGTTCTGGCTCATCCGGCTCGTTACAAGCGATCGCTTTTTGACTTAATTCCGGCTGCGTCCGAAAAGGGCATTGATGGCGTGGAAACTTTCTACGCCTACAATAACCCTAACCCCTGGAAACCCAGCGTATTGGAATCAGAACAAGTACAAAAGTTGGCTGATGAATACTTTCTTTTCAATACTTGTGGTACTGATACCCACGGTTTGAGCCTGCTACAACGCTTGTAAAGATGAATCAATTTTTTTGAACTCTCCTGGTTAAATCTGCCAGGAGGTTATTCTATTTGGGATTTTCGCTAATCAAGCCTGATATTAACCTACATTCGGCAGGTTAGTTTGAAAATCATGGTATTTTCTATAAACCATTCATAGTACAACTTACAGCTATATAAGAACCCCACCCCCAACCCCTCCCCGCTTGCGGGGAGGGGGGCAAAAGCGCAGCTTTGGCGGGGTGGGGTTCCGGCCAGGTTAGTTTGAAAATCATGGTATTTTCTATAAACCATTCATAGTACAACTTACAGCTATATAAGAACCCCACCCCCAACCCCTCCCCGCAAGCGGGGAGGGGGGCAAAAGCGCAGCTTTGGCGGGGTGGGGTTCCGGCCATTGGTGAGAGGTTAAGGTTATATAGCTTTTGTCAATAAGTAATAGTACTTAAAATGCTGAAGATCGGGCTAGCGATGCCGAAGCATCACATCAAATACTCGCTACTTCAGCACATTTTCAGCATGACTATTAATTGACAAAAATGATTTTGTCTTAACCTATCACGAATGCTGCTAACTAAACAAAGAAACTGCTCACTGCAATATTTCCTAACGCCGGTAAAGTACCTGTTAATCCTGTTAAATTGACTAACAAATCACTATTCGACTGAAAACCAGCAGTGCTATTATTGATCGCTAGATAAGTTCCGGCGATCGCTCCACTTGTGACTCTGACTAGGGCTGCACCATTCACCCCTAAAGCTTGATTTCCGGCTACGGCTCCATTAGCATCGGTAAATACCTGATTGGCTAAATTTACTAAAGTGGTGGCAGTCTTATCGGCGGCACGGGTAAAACTGCTAGGTGTAGTCACGGTTAGTGGGTCTGAAGTCAGTAAACCAATTGCATCTGTGCCAATGGTGAAGTCAGTAATGCGATCGGTTCCTGATACTAATGATTGTCCAAACTCGAAGGAGAATATATCTGCGCCTTGGCCGCCAGTTAGAGTATCAGCACCAAGATCACCACTCAAAATATCATCTCCATTGTCGCCATTAAGAACATTGGCTCCAGAGTTACCGAAGAGGAAGTCATTGAAAATCGAGCCTTTTACGTTTTCAACGTTGGAAATAAAATCGGTTCCTGCACCACCAATAGCGAATCCAGCAGCAAGACTTACGGTAACCCCGGAACCGACAAAACCGTACTCAACGGTATCAATGCCACCCCCACCATCGATAGTATCGTCACCAAATCCCCCTAAGAAAGATTCATTGGCATTAGAACCAATCAGCAGGTCACTAAAACGAGATCCCAACACCCGCTCAATGGAAACTAAGGTATCATCACCGCTACCACCAATAACAACTCCGGCGGACAAATCAACACCGACTCCTGAGCTAGCGTCGAAATAGACAGCAGTATCAAATCCTGCACCGCCATTAATCCTATCAGCGCCGCCAAACCCTTGAATCTGGTTATTTCCAGAGTTCCCAGTCAGTATATCGCTGAATGCTGACCCCTCGATATCTTCGACGTTGGAAATAACCGATGTGCCAAAAGAAGTAATTGCCAGCCCTGTTGAGAGATTAACAATTACTCCCTCACTAAATTTTTGGAAGCTTATGACATCAATACCCGCCCCACCATTGATGGTGTCGTTACCGTTGGAGCCGTCAAAGCTATCATCCTCCGCAGATCCGAGGAAACTGTCATTACCTCGATAAAAATATTGACCATACTCGTATGATGACGTGCCGATAGATAAAAGGCTATTTCTTGTGGCAACGTCAATATTCAGATTTGTGTCCTGGCTGATGATTTGGCCGTTAGTTCCGAAGACAAATAGCGAAGTGATGGTTCCAGAATTAAAGAATCCGCTTGAAGCATAGGTGAAATTGACACCTACATAACTAGTTTCGAGAACGCCACTACTATAGAGTATTTCAAAATTGGTGGACGTTTGCGCCCCAAAGAATTCGGCAAGACCAGTAGTATCCCCAATGTACCTGTTACCTTGAAATAATACGGTATTAGCCATAAAACTTTCTCTCCTGATTAAACGTTTGGTGTGAATTTATCTTCAGTTAAGATGTAATTAAGGATTTGCAAAAAATAAATTATCCAATCTTATGGGGTGGGCATTTTGCACACAGCAAAAAGCTGGCGAGAGAGAAGCCCACGCCACAAACTGACTTTTCACGGTATCTGGAAAACCTCTCTCTAAATCTCTCTCCTAAAAGGAGAGAGACTTTGAATTTTCCCCCTTCCCGCGTCGGGAAGGGGGTTAGGGGGTTAGGTTTTTCGTGGGATTTTCCAGATGACGTGAAAAATTAGCCCGCACAAGTAGTTGAGTATTTTTTATTTGGAAGTCCTTTAGCGTTGTAGTACGCTATGCCAGATAATACCATTTTTTTTTAGAAAAATATCATCAAACCATTTACTTTTATATCTGGAAAAATAATTTATATAGTAATTGACCGGACAAATTGGGCTTATGCAAATGGCTCTTTTTTATATCTCTGAATAGAGAAAAATAACATGCTGACTTTAAATCTTTTTCAAAGCGTCGCTTGCTCAGCAAAGTTAAAAAATCCTTGTTTGGAAACAAGCACGGAGAAACAAGGTTTTACAGCAGTTTTCATATATTTAAACCACATCTATCGTAGGGGTAAAGCGCATTGCTAAACCCCTACCGCGTGGTCTATTTACCTGAAAATTACTGTAAATATTCTCTAATGAGAGTTAAAATCTCCGTCTAAAAATGTTTTGAATTATTAAGTCTCTGAAGATAGAAAAATAAGATGCTGACTTTGAATCTTTTTCAAAGTCTCGATTTATCAGCAAAGCTAAAAAATCCTTGTTTGGAAACAAGCACGGAGAAACAAGGTTTTAGAGGATGTTTAAAAAGTTTCGTATAGCACATCAACTTGTGACATTACCCCCCCCAACCCCCCGATGTATTGGGGGGCTTGAAGAGGCTATTTGCCCCCCCTTTCTAAGGGGGGGTTGGGGGGGTATTAGATACTTTTGGTAACAAATATAGCTTTTCAAACAACCTCTTATATCATGTCTACTTGATTGCTTATTAAACCCGAAGAACCCCACCCCGCCAAAGCTACGCTTTGTCTCCCCTCCCCGCAAGCGAGGAGGGGAATATGATGTATACCTCATCCGATTAGGAAACGCTGTTAAGGGGAGCCAGTATTTTGGGGAACTATATTAGAGTTAAGTTCAAGAGCTTGAGAAGCTATCTTGATTGTCTCTTTAGCAGCTTTTTCCTTGCGTTCACTGTAGCGGTCTGTGAGATAATCAACTTTGTCACGCAATAGCAAAGTAAATTTGTAAAGTTCTTCCATGACATCGACAACGCGATCGCGGTAGGGCGAATCCTTCATATTCCCGTCTTCCTTAAACTCCTCGTATGCTTTAGCCACTGAAGATTGATTCGGGATAGTGAACATCCGCATCCAGCGCCCAAGAATTCTTAATGTGTTGACGGCATTAAAAGACTGAGATCCACCACTCACTTGCATCACAGCCAAAGTTCTCCCTTGAGTCGGGCGAACGGCTCCAATACTGAGCGGAATCCAGTCAATTTGGTTTTTCATAGTGCCAGAAATCTGACCGTGCAGTTCTGGGCTAGACCAAACCTGCCCTTCTGACCACAGGCTTAATTGACGCAACTCCTGCACCTTTGGGTGGCTGTCAGGTACGCTGCCATAAATTGGTAGTTCACGGGGATCGAAAAACTTTACCTCTGCGCCAAATTCTTCAATGATGCGTGCTGCTTCCTCTGCCAAGAGGCGGCTATAGGAACGCTCACGCAGGGAGCCATATAAAAACAAAATTCTGGGAGGATGCTCAAATGTCGTCATGATAATTGCTTACGGATTTCCAAGAAATAAAGTATCCAAGAAAACGAACCACAGAGGCGCAGAGAAGCCAGTGCGTTGGGCGGGTTCCCCGACTTGAAGCAACTGGCGCGACACGGAGAGATGAAGAAGAGAGAGGATTGTTGTATGAGATTTTTGGATATTTTTTAATTTGGAAGTCCCTTATTTTCCTCCAACTTTCGCAAAAAGGTGCTTTGGGCTTCTCGCAATTCGACATCAGGATTTGCGTGTTGGATTTTCTGTATTGCGTCGTTAAAAGACAAGCCAGTGTAAATCAGGTAAGAAGCCAGTATCGTTCCCGTTCTTCGCCTCCCACTGGTGCAATGAACTGCAACAGCTTTGCCAATGCCTTTTTGAGTGTCAATGAAGTTTTGTAATTCCTGAAGCTGCTCTAGGCTGGGTGCAGTGCCACCTTTGATTGGCAACCACAGATGAGGAATGTTTGCTTTTTGATACAAATCTAGGTTAGAGGGGTCATCCATAACGGAGACGATCGCACCAATACCAGTAGCCCGTAACTCTGTCAACTCCTCTGCCATTGGCTTCCGAACACCTGCCAGTTTCCCTGGAATCACCCACCACAGGTTCTCTGAAATTGGTTGAATTGTTTCTTGCTCCATTGGTTCGAGCCTTAGTTTAATTCCAGTACTACAATTTGACGTTGCAATCTTTATCGAGCAGGTGTAAATTCTTTATTCACAGACTCAATCAATTGAGTCACCCGTTCTTTAATCTCATCGCGGACTCTAGGAAAAATTTCCGGTTGTTCTGCTGGATCATCTAATTGCCAGTCTTCAAATACTTCCCGCACAACCCACTCTGGCGGCAAATTCACGCCACAGCCACACAAAGAAATCACTACATCAAAGTCTTTCGCTTGGAAATCACTGAGGGGTTTGGAGTGTTGATTGGTAATGTCGATACCAATTTCTTTCATGGTTGCGATTGCTTCTGGTCTGACCTGACTTGCTTCTAAGCCTGAGCTAATCACTTCAATTTTTCCCTTACCAAGAGTTTTCGCAAAACCTTCCGCCATTTGAGAACGGGCAGAATTCTTTTTACAAACAAACATCACTCGTTTCATAGTTCGATTCCCCTAATAATGTCGTTAAATTTATAAGCTGCGAGATTCAGGTGTTACGAAATATTCGTAATTTGTAATTCGTAATTACATTTTTGCCGTACTGTGCTAATTAGTAGAGGCAGTTCTATCAATGAAGATCAGCTATTACTTTGATTACACAATCTTTAGAGTCAAAGATTGCGATCATTTTAAGACACCAAAACAGCGCGGATCTTGCAATGTTGCTTTTTCCGGTTCCCGTGGAAACCAAGCTGCTGTGCGCTTACAAAACTCAACCAGCATCAACATCACTGGCACTTCAATTAAAACCCCTACCACTGTAGCGAGTGCTGCACCTGAATTTAAGCCAAATAGCATCACAGCAGTGGCAATAGCAACTTCAAAATGATTGCTTGCTCCAATTAATGCTGCGGGTGCGGCATCTTCGTAGTATAAGTTCAACTTCAATGCTGCTACATAACTAATCAAGAAAATGAAATTAGTTTGGATAAATAGTGGTACGGCAATTAACAAGATATGCAAGGGATTTTTAACAATTAGTTCGCCCTTGAATGCAAATAGCAGTACCAAAGTTAGCAATAGAGCAGTAATCGAAACTGGAGTCAGATACTTTAAGAATCGTCTTTCAAACCACTCTGTACCTTTGTATTTAAAAATCCAGTAACGGCTGTACATTCCCGCCACTAGGGGAAACCCAACATAAATGACTACTGACAAAACAATAGTTTCCCAAGGCACGGTTAAATCATTCGCCGCTAATAACCATCTACCCAATGGTGCGTATAAGAACAGCATCGCCAGAGAATTTACTGCCACCATTATTAAGGTATGTCCCTGGTTGCCGTAGGAAAGATATCCCCATAACAATACCATTGCTGTACAAGGAGCAATTCCTAGTAAGATAGTACCAGCAATATAAGAATTTGCCAGTGCTACTTCGCTACCGCCAATGATCTCAGTTCCGGTAATCAAAGGACGAAATAACCATCCTAAGAAAAATTGAGCAAATATTACCATCGTGAATGGTTTAATCAACCAGTTCACTACCAAGGTGAGAATAACGGGTTTTGGGGCGCGGATAGCATTTGCTGCTTGTGTGAAGTCAATCTTCACCATGATTGGATACATCATGAAAAACAAACATACTGCGATGGGAATAGACACTTGATACACACTCATTGCATCAAGAGCTACTGCTATCCCTGGAAACAATCTACCTAGTGCAATTCCGACAAAGATACACAAAAATACCCAAACGGTGAGATATTTTTCAAAAAAACTTAGATTGCTTCCTGCTTGTATCCGGGCTGTACTACCTTGTGAATTCTGACTCATTGGAATAAACCTAAAAATAAAAGAAATGTCAAGTTTATCTCTGCTTTGCCTTCAAATACTGTTCCCACTTTGCCTTGATACAAGTGAACGTAATTGAGGTGTTTGCTTTCATTTGGTAAAGGTATATAGCCCACAGCATTTGCTATTGTTGGTGCTTTATCAATGTAAAATTCGACAAATTTGTTTACTAATCCTTTGTTTTGGTTATCTCGAAAATTAACGTAGATAAACAAAGGTCGTTTCTCCGGCACAGAATTTTTCAAATCCGCCAGTAGTACCAGAAATGTTAACTGCAACCTGCACCCGATTCTTTAGGTCAGCTTGATAGTCTTTAGCGTAGGCGTAGCCCGCCGCAGGCATCGCCTCTGTAATGGGATAGACCGTGCTGGAACCATCAATTTTAATTGTTGCTGTTGCAGGCTGGACAGAATCTCTTACCTGAGTTACATCAGGTGACTGCTGAGTTTGAGTAGATGTGTTGGATGCTGCTGTACAACTGGTCGTTAAAGCCAACATTCCGAGTGCAAGAGCCAATTCCTTTGGTGCTGTCTTCATTGACCCCACCCCTGTGAGTTATATCAAGAGTATATCTCTATCATTTCAAAAAAAATTGATTTGTCAATCCGTAGAGAACTAGAAGTAAACAAAAGATTACAAAAAAATTGATGGATTTTTAAGTCTCGCAGGGGGGACGAATAGGCAATATTGGGCTAAAGCGGCGGAATTCTGCTAGATACTGCTCTAGGGCAACAAATTGCGGCAAATTGAGGCTGTAGTAAATCCAGCGCCCTTCTTGACGAGCGCGAACTAAGCCAGCTTCTTTCAGGGTTTTGAGGTGAAAAGACAGTTTAGACTGAGTGGTTCCCAGGTGGTCGCACAGGTCACACACGCATAGTTCTTGAGAGCGCAGCAGTTCTAATACCTTAATCCGTAGGGGGTCAGACAGGGCATGAAAGCCAGCAGCGATCGTATCAGGAGTGAAGGTGCTATTAGAAGCCATCAACTTTTTTTGAAGTATTTCTTTATGGTAAAGTCTAATTGAATAGTATTAGTACTTAAAAAGACCCGAAGTGTCTGACCAAAAAAGTCCACCAGCAGTAATTAGAGTACTGTCTTGTTTTTGAAGATTTATTGATAATGATAATTGCTTGACCGAGTTTTTTTGGTATTCGTGCTGTAATTGCTATTAGTTAACTAACTAACTTAACTAGCGTACAGGCGCAAGCTTTTTTCGACCAAGGAGTTAAGGCTTTGTCCCTCTTTCTTTGCAATAAATACAATTTTTTTGTGTAAATCAGGGTCAATTCTCACCATGAATTTACCTGAGAATGGCTTATCAGCCTCCTCTCCACGTTCTCTACAAAAATCTAAATAATCATCCACTGAATCAGAAAAAGCTTGTTTTAGTTCGTCTACGCTACTACCTTGAAAAGTAATCACGTCCCGAATATTAATTACTTCACCGTGAAAAATTTCTGCCTCAGCATCAAATTCTACAGATGCTTCATATCCTTTATATTTCATCGTTTTCAGTCCCCGCTTCTTTAATCCCCGCTTCTGTCAAGAACCGCCGCATCGACTTAACAGCACCTTTGTCAGTTTCTTTTTCAGGGTGTGGTCTGTGAAATGTAGCTCTTATATCATTAAGAGCAAATCTGACTCTTGACCCTCAACATCTGATACCTCTGCACCAAGAGCAACTAATAAAGACTCTATATCACTCCAGAAAATATTTGATCTGATGGGGTTTTGAAAAAGGGCATCAAGAGTTTTTTGGTGTTTACTGTTAAGTTCCATTTTGATAGTATCATATACTGATAAGCTGATATGCGTCTAAATTATATAAACATTCTTTATAATCGTTGACGGTTGACGGTTATCGGTCATCAGTCAACGGTCAACAGTCAACAGTCATCAGGTAAATGTACTAGTTTTATGCGTAACAGCTTACTATGATTTCCGAAAATTGTTACACTTTGCAAAATCTTAAAGATTAAGGTAACTGTTACAAAACTGTACTTCCAACTTCCAACTTCCGACTTCCGACTTCTTTAACCTACTTTGATTTCTTCTCGCCTACTTACGAATTACAAATTACGAATTATTTTAAGGTTTATAGCCGATTCTTAGTTGGAATCACAATCATTGAGAAATAAGGTACTTCGGCTGGATCAACTTCATCCAGGGGTATGATGCGTTGCTGTGATGTTGATGCCCGTTCAATATATCTTGCCCGTGATGCTAGCCCTAATTTATGCAGAATATCTCGTACTTTGGTAAAGTGACGACCTAACTTCATAATTGCTGCTGCATCGGTCATCAGCAGATGTGTAGTCAGTTCTTCTGCTGGTAATGGCGCGGGTAGGACGGTGAGGATATCGGTGTAGTAGGTGAAAGGTACACCCAAGGCTACCGGACAAGCCATCAGCGAGGAAACTCCGGGGACAACTTCTGTTTCATACTGGTCACATAACCGCGTGAACAGGTACATGAATGAACCATAGAAAAATGGATCGCCCTCACACAGCACAACGACATCTCGACCGGCTGCTAAATGGTCGGCGATTGGTTCAATTTCTTTGTCATAAATAGACTTTGCCTTTTCTGGTTCCAAGGCGCGGGGGAGGTGAAATAACACCTCGATTTGATTCCCAGGAAGATACTGCGCCACGATCGCTCTAGCAATACTTTCTTTATCTGTGGCTGATTGATAGGCTACCACGGGAGCAGCACGTAATAACCGCAGTGCTTTCAGAGTCAATAGTTCGGGATCGCCTGGGCCGACACCAATTCCATAAAGACGACCTTTGTTTTTTATCATTATTCTTCCTCCGTTGCCAGGGCGTTAACTGCTGCGGCTGCGATCGCACTCCCACCGCGCCGACCATGTAAGGTTAAAAATGGTACATTTCTGCTGTCTGCTGCCAATGCGGCTTTCGATTCGGCTGCACCGACAAACCCCACTGGAAAGCCTAAGATAATAGCAGGTTTCGGCACTCCTTCATCGAGCATTTCTAATAGCCTAAATAGTGCTGTGGGCGCATTGCCAATTGCAATCACCGATCCTTCGAGGTGCGATCGCCATAATTCTAAAGCTGCCGCCGACCTTGTAGTATTTAGACGCTGGGCAATTTCTGGCACTTCCGGCTCATTGAGAGTACAAATAACTTGATTATTTGCAGACAACCGCCGCCTGGTAACGCCATCAGCAACCATCCGGCAATCGCATAGAATTGGCGCTCCTGCTGCTAGTGCTGCCCTTGCAGATTGTACTGCGGTTGGTGAATATCCCAAGTCAGTGACAATATCCGTCATTCCACAGGCATGAATGAGACGCACAGCAACTTTTGCTACATCTGGTGGCAGCACATCTAGGTTTGCTTCTGACCGGATGATTGCAAAAGAATTGCGGTAAATTTCGTTGGCATCTCGGATGTAGTCGGGCATTCGATTTGGGATTTTAGATTTTGGATTTTGGATGAATTTGTTAATTAACCGCAGAGGCGCAGAGAAGCCAGTGCGCCCTTGCGGTTAAGAGACTTGTTCGCGCAGCGTCTCCCCTTGGGAGAAGCAACTGGCGCAACACAGAGGAAGAGAAACAGATTTCTAAGTATTTATTAAATTCAGGATTTGTGCAAAATACCTTTCAAACTCTTATTTCTCCGTGTTCTCTGTGCCTAATAAGGTTCAATTTTTCGTTACCTGTGTGTATTGCATATCGATTAGCAAATTCCCCAAAGGACTCATTAGAATTTAGGCGTTGAATTTTATATACATATAGCATCCGCTCTATTAATGCCGGTAGTTCGGCAAAAGTTACATTTTGATATAGTTCACGTCCGAATTTCTCCTTGCTGTCACCAACATAAACGTGATAGCCTTCCACAGTTCCGTTGTCACCCTCAATGCTGACACCAAGCAGAGTAATATCACTCTTGCTATGCTGGGCACAGGATTTTTCGCAGCCGCTAAAGTGGATATTAACAGGGCAATCCAGAGTAACGCGAGTTTCCAGATACTCTGCTAATGCCAACGCATGATTTTTGGTGTCCGTGGCAGAAGCGGCACAACCCTTTTTGCCAGAACAGGCAACTAATGCACTCTTGATGTTGGTTGCTGAAGAATCTAATCCTAAGAAAGCAATTTCTCGCAGGACATCGCCAACCCATTGCTGAGGAACATCAGTTAACAGCAGATTTTGCCAAGGAGTTAGCCTAAGAGTTCCACTGCCGTATTTTGTTGCTAAATCTGCTAAACCCCGCATCTGGCTACTCTGCAATCGCCCAAGGGGTAACACGACACCAAGATAAAATAAGTCTTTCTGACGTTGGGGATGGATGCCAATATGCTGATAATTAGCATTTGACCTCTCCCCCAACCCCTCTCCTGCAAGGAGAGGGGAGAATTTCTCCCCCTTCCCTAATAGGGAAGGGGGTTGGGGGGTTAGGTCACTGTACAAAAGAGGGAAAGGTAGACGCTGTTCAACTTCCTGGAGATAATTTTCACAACCCAAAGTATTTAATAACTCTAAGAGCCGTACCCGACGCTTACCTGTAGTATTACTATGAGCTAGATAGACATCCGTCAAAGCTGCCAAGACGGGCAAACATTTCTCTGGTGGTAACAAAATTCCCATATCACTGGGCGGTTGACCCTTTGCGCCGACACTGAGATAGAGGCGGAAATAAACATTACCGTCAAATAAGACAGCAGCAAATAGGATATCATTCAAGCGATCGCACACCCGAATTATCCCACCACCATCAAAGCAAACGCTAAATTTTGCCGACAGTCCCGAAAGCGCCGGATGTGCAGCAATATAATCATCCCAACTTTGGGCAAAAGGGCGAGTGTCGATTAATTCTAGCGGATCAATACCAGCAGTTGGGCTGGTCATAACATTACGGATGTGGTCTACAACAGGATTGCGAGAACCCAGTCCTATATCTTGTAGGTGTTTCAGAACCTCAGCATTTATCCCCGTGCGGATTTCACGGACTTGTAGGTTAGCTCGATTAGTCACATCTACATAGCCGCCACCGTGCTGTTCTGCTATATCTGCGATCGCACGGCACTGCTGACTACTAATAATTCCACCTGGTATTCTAATGCGAGATAATATACCATCGGCGGCGGGTGTCGCATAAAACAAGCCAGGACAAGCGGCAAATCTAGAAAGCAAACTTGGAACTCCTTCCCCGTGTAACGCAGGGAGTAGACGGTGAGTGTGTCTTGACGACATCTTGAGAGTTGGCATTCTGACTTGGGTGATCCCATCACAGCTGCGGCACAGTCCCGGAATTTCACCGGAGTTTCCCAACTCCAAGCTTTAGTAATTTAGCACGAGAACGTAGTCAGAAAATTTAACGTTTCATATTTTGAATCAACCTATAGCAGTTCTCGCTTGCGTCAAATACAGGTGATCGTAGGGGCACAGCAATGCTCATTGGTGTCAACTTAAGTCAGAGAGCTTCATTCCACAGTCATTTTACCCCACACGCTATCCGGCTCCACGCAGGTGAACCCCAAGACCGCACTGGCTCCCCTTAATCCCCTCCCGAAGAGCGGGGAGGGGAAGTTTTGGCTTTAGACAAAACTGCGGTGGGGTGACGCGTCGAGTGATGGGTAAGTGAGTGAACTCAATATCACGTCTTTACAAGGGTTTCACGTTAAGTTGACACCTATGAGCAATGCTGTGCCCTTACCGTGTATCGTCTCCACGCCCAAAGACGTGAGTTCGACGGCTCATGTAGTAACCGCCTAATTAGTTTAATAAAAAAACTTCTCCCTGGGTTTACTACGCAAAACCGTCTTTTTCCGAGTCGGAGAGGGACAGATTTGAACGAAAAACATAATTTTGAGCCACTTTCCAATAGCGCGAGAACCGCTTCAGGTCAATATAGCCATCATAGTCAAAAAATGGTTTTACTTCTAGCACTTCCACTGCTATAGAACCCTCCATTTGATTGCAGATATCATCAAATCGGGGACTGGGACTCTTAGCTGTGACAACTAAATTTGCATCATGTTCTTGAGCAAAAGCTAAAATTTCTTGTGCCACATCGCCACGACGGATAATAACGGGTAACTCTAGCAAGCATTCGTAGATAAAAGCGATGCGTTTGAGACTCAGTTGCCATTCCTCTATCAAAGCCTCGTCCCAAACCCAGATAGCTGGGGCATCAGGGTATTTTTGTAGTACAGGGTTGTATGGACTGAGGCAATCTCCATGTACCCAAACAATTGGTTTAGTCATTAGTTATTAGTCATTAGTCATTAGTCATTAGTCAAGAGTTATTATTCTCTTCCTTGTCCCCCTTGTCCTCCCCTACTTCCCCTGCTCCCCTTCCCTTTCTTTCCACGCTGCCAACTTTGGCTATTGGCTTGTTTGCTAAATTCCCCCTTGGGAAAAAGTCGCTGTTCTAATTCTTCATAGCTGCCTTCAAAATCACAATGACCGTAAAGGGGACATTTTTGGCAATAAATGCCTTTGGTATAGCGTTCTAAGTTCTCACGATTGAAAAAATACGGTTTCTGACTAAAGGTGCTGGCAACCCACTGCCATGACATATTATTACTAGCAGGATCTCCATCTAAAAGGTGTTCAAGAAACCATTTGGCTCCTGCTTGCCAACGAATACGCAGCCAATGGACAATGTAAGCCGCTAGCCACATTCGGGCGTGGTTATGTAGATAGCCAGTTTCTTTCAAGTCACGGCTAAAACTGTCGATGCAAACCCTACCTGTGGTTCCTTGTCTGATATCTTGCGGCAATTCGGGTGCATATTCAGCCACAGTGTAACCAGTTTTGTACTCTTCCTGGTCTTTCCAGATTCCATCTCCTAACTTGACATATAACCGTTGCCAGTAGTCGCGCCAACCTAACTCGTTAATTAGTTTCGTAGCATCATTTTGGTGCTGTACCCGTTCAAGGACATAATCTCGAATTTCTCGCAAACTCAAAACGCCATAGCGGATGTAAGGCGAAAGTCGCGTAACCGCACCTGTGAAAAAATTACGTGTTTGGGCGTAGCTTACTGCATCGATTTGTTGCAGCGCTTTCTGTGCCGCTTTGCGTCCCCCCACCGTTTCACTGATGTGGTCATCGCGTTGTGCCGCATCTGGGAATTGTTCGCGCAGGTAGGCTACCAACTCATCGCGGTTGGTAAATTCGCGTTGCATATCTTTAGACATTGTAAGCAAATATAAATGGGTGGGTAGGCATAGCCTGCCGCAGGCATCGCTCAATATATGTACAATTCTAAAGCGATTCCAATCTCTCATACCCCTATCATGAGCAACATTCCCCAAGTCGGACAACCAGCGCCAGATTTCTCCACTCCTGACCAAAATGGCAATTCAGTTACTCTCGACGACCTCAGCAGTCAAGTCGCTCCCTTGACAATTCGTAATACTTCGGCTACCAAGAGTACAAGTTCGTAATGGGCTGAATTAGTTTGTCATTAAGGTTACAACATTTTGCCTTAAGGTTACAACATTTTGGCTTAAAGTTACAACATTTTGGCTTAAAGTTACAACATTTTGGCTTAAGGTTACAACATTTTGGCTTAAGGTTACAACATTTTGGCTTAAGGTTACAACATTTTGCCTTAAAGTTACAACATTTTGGCTTAAAGTTACAACATTTTGCCTTAAAGTTAAAGCGATCGCTGATAGCGGTTCTCAATTGCATGGAATACAGACCATTTGTAGGGGCACAGTAACGCTGATTGGTGTCAAACTAATTCATAATTGCAATTAGTGCTTGCTCTGAACCCACCGCTAATTGTAGACCGCTAAATTTTAAATGTTTAGGGGGCTTGTACCCATTCTAAAATTTATGAATTATGAATTATGAATTAATAATTATTTGGTCATGCTCTGGCAGTTTTAACTAAATTACGGGAATTAGCAGCCACATAAGGCGACTGAATGCAGGTATAGTTACAGCAATGCTACGTGAATCATATTTATAGTAATAAAGCAGGATGTGAGCAGCTTATTTGAGCAAGCGATCGCCGATGCACTGAACTCAGTCAATCCTCAAAAAGTTCTGGAAGGCAAAGTCGCTAATGCTATCATCCAGGCAGGCTTTGATTTAGTTAGTTTTAATAAAACAGTGGGTCTAAATGGCGAAGTCGGTGAAATCGATGTGGAAACTAGTAACGCTATCATCGAAGTAACAACCCAAACTGCTCGAAAGTTGAAGCAAGTTCAAAAGTTGATATCAAACTCTGACTTGAATCCTTTGAACAAGCCAGTTATTCTCTATGCACCCAATTATAAATTTACTCCGGCTCAAGATATCATCGCTACTGGCAGTTACGTAGTTTGCAGTCAAGATGAATTATTAGAATTATTATCCATACTAGGAGCATAAGTGATGCCAGAACCCATTTCTCTAATTTCTAGTGCTGAGATTAAACCAGGAGAATTTTTGAGTTTTCTGCAATATTCTGGAATATTACTACATCCAGATAATGTTTATGATGGACGTATTTCTAGAGACAATACTCATGTTTGGATTGTTTTAGATAACACTGAATTAAAAAACTTTAATCATGATGAAATTGAACTCATAACCCAGAAGCTTACAGCTAAACCTCAGACTCACATTTTACTTGATGTCAGCAAAACTTCAGGAAGTGAGCAACTAGCGCTAGAGTTTGCATGTAAGTTTGCCAAAAAATGGTCTTGTATTGTTTACAACTCAAATTATAAAATCTACTCACCACAAGAATTATTGGAGTTATGCCCAGCAGAAGCAGGCTTTGTTTGGGAAGTAGATTCAAAGTTTAATCCCATATAGACTCTATTAGGGTATCTTAAAGTCTGGTGAAGTTGCTCTAGAAACTGCCAGCGCGATGATTGAAGTAAGGAATTAGACTTTTTGCATTTTGCAATTTGAAATAAACATGATTCAAGTCATCCAAGCCCAAAATGTCACTCTTGCCTACTTAAAGGAAAAATTTGCTCTATATAAATCTGAAGATGAGCAATTTTTTACAGAGTGGTTTGACTACATACCTAAAATTTCCGAATTAGAAAAGCAATCCTTAGACAGAGTTAAAAATAACTATCTCAATGTGCTTGAAAATGCCCCTCTTTTAGAAGAAGCAGTAAAATTGGTAGTATTATCTCCGTTGCTAGATTTAGCTGGTTTTTATCGTCATCCTTTTTATATTGCTACAGAAGAAAGTGTAGAAATTAGTGAAAAAATTATCATTGATAATGAAGGAAATACAGAAGAAACTAAAGAAATTATCAAAGGCAAAATTGATGTATTAGTTCTTCAAAATCAGCTATGGTTACTAATAATTGAATCTAAGAGGTCTAGTTTTTCATTGGCAAAGGCGATTCCTCAAGCACTGACTTATATGCTGGCAAATCCTCACCCTGAAAATCCTGCATATTCCTTAGTAATGAATGGAGAAGATTTTCAATTTATGAAGTTGATAAAACAAGATAACCCAATGTATGCTTTATCTGATAGATTCACTTTATATAGACGCGAAAATGAATTATATAAAGTTTTGAATATATTAAAAAAAATAGGTCAAGTTTTAAGTTAACTAGTTCCGTGGGTTTAAGTCCCCCGGTTCAATAAAAATTTTGTTTTGTGTTGGGGTTAAATCCCCATTACAAAACAAAATTTACGAAAGCGTTGCGGGGCGTTCGCGTTTAGCGTCTCTAAGAGTTGCCCATTACGAACTTGTACTGAGCGTAGCCGAAGTATTACGAATTACGAATTATTTAATTATCTTTGCTATTCATATCTAAGTTAATACTGGAATAGTGTCATAATAGTTATATTGCATCTTTTAAAGGGATTATGGTTCAATTTATCCAAGCACAAAATATCGGACTTGCCTATTTGGAGGAAAAATTTAGTCTACAGCTAGCCGAAGATGAGGCATTCTTCACAGAATGGTTTGAAAATTTACCGGAAATTACAGATTTAGAAAAGCCAGATTTAGACAGAATAAAACTTCATTTTCTCCGTTTAGTCAAGCGTCCTCCTTTGTCAGAAGAAACGGTGAAATTAGTAATTTTATCTCCTTTACTCAATTTAGCTGGATTTTATGATGAGCCTTTTTATATGAGAGGTGAGCAATCAATAGAAATTTCTGCAGAAGATGAAGGAGAAGTTATTAGAGGTAGAATTGATTTTTTAGTTATTCAAGAACAATTCTGGTTGTTAGTAATTGAATCTAAAAGGTCTAGCTTTTCTCTTTTAGAAACCATACCTCAAGCACTTGTTTATATGTTGGCTAATCCTAGTCAAGACAAACCTACTTTTGGATTAGTCACAAATGGTAGTCATTTCATTTTTGTAAAACTGACTAAACAAAATATACCAAAATATGCATTGTCTGATGAATTTACGCTGTTGAGGAGAAAAAACGAATTATATCAGGTTCTAAGTATATTAAAAAAATTGAGTCAAGTTTTGAGTTAATAATTATGTCTATTATTCCTATATACCTTGATTGCCACGCTACTACAGCCGTAGATGAACGGGTATTAGCAGCAATGCTGCCCTACTTCACAGAAAAATTTGGCAACCCATCTAGTATCGGTCATGTTTACGGCTGGGAAGCAGAAGCTGCTGTTAAACAAACGCGAGAGATTTTAGCAGCAGCAATTAACGCCACTCCCGAAGAAATTGTTTTTACCAGTGGTGCAACAGAAGCGAATAATTTAGCTATTAAAGGTGTTGCTGAAGCTTATTTTAAAAAAGGTCAGCATATTATTACTGTTGCCACTGAACATAATGCAGTTATTGACCCTTGTAATTATTTAAAAACTCTTGGTTTTGAAATTACTATTCTCCCCGTCCAAAAAGATGGATTGATTGATTTAAATGAATTAAAAAAAGCTTTCCGTCCTGAGACGATTTTGGTGTCGGTAATGGCTGCAAATAATGAAATTGGTGTGTTGCAGCCATTGGCAGAAATTGGGGAAATGTGCCATGAACACAATATCATTTTCCACACCGATGCAGCCCAAGCTATTGGTAAAATTCCCTTAGATGTGCAAGCGATGAAAATTGACTTGATGTCGCTAACCGCACACAAAGTATATGGGCCAAAGGGCATTGGGGCGCTGTACGTCCGCAGGCGCAACCCCAGAGTGCAACTAGCTCCCCAGCAGCACGGCGGCGGACATGAACGAGGGATGCGGTCTGGGACATTATATACACCGCAAATTGTCGGCTTTGGGAAAGCTGTAGAAATCGCTTTGATAGAACAAGCAACAGAAACCCAACGCCTTACCCAGTTAAGGCAAAGCTTGTGGGAACAGCTTTCCCAACTTGAAGGAATTCATCTCAACGGACACCCTCAAGATCGATTGGCGGGAAACTTGAATATCAGCGTTGAGGGAGTGGATGGAGCCGCACTTTTGCTAGGATTGCAGCCAGTAATGGCGATTTCTTCTGGTTCTGCTTGCTCATCGGCAAGTACAGCACCTTCCCATGTTTTGACAGCACTGGGAAACTCCCAACAGCTAGCTTATGCCTCAGTGCGGTTTGGGATTGGACGGTTTAATACCCAAGAGGAAATTGATATTGTGGCGAAACATGCGATCGCTACTATTCAAAGTTTACGTAAAACCTCTTTTATGGATTGTCGCAAAGGAAAGTACCAATCTGATCTAGCTCCTGCTGATTGAGGCGAAATTCCCCAGCAGCGATGATTCCTTCCACCTGCTTGGGATTGCGTGCGCCAACGATCGCAGCTGTCACCGCCGGATTGTTTAAAGTCCAAGCGATCGCCACCTCACCGGGGGAGCGATCGTGTTGCTTACCAATATCCTGTAACACCTCCACCGATCGCCCAGGCTCCAAAGCCGATTGGGGACAGTCCGTTAAAACGGACTTTAGCTATGAGCCGCAAAACTTCAGTTCTGGGCGGTTTCTGTCTAGAACGAAATAGCCCTGGTGGAAACACGACAGTCAATCACTACTTATGTAGGATGAAAGTTGTGTTGATACATACTGCTTATACACTAGTGGTCTGTCCCATTAATTCTGAGAGTTAAGAGAACGAACCGCAAAGGACGCAAAGAGCGCGAAGTTTAAGAGGTAAAGAAGAGAAATTTAAAACTAATTCACCTATCAAAATTAATGACATAGACTACTAGTGGTCTGTCCCATTAATTCTGAGAGTTAAGAGAACGAACCGCAAAGGACGCAAAGAGCGCGAAGTTTAAGAGGTAAAGAAGAGAAATTTAAAACTAATTCACCTATCAAAACTAATGGAACAGACTACTAGTGGTCTATGTCATTAATTCTGATAGGTGAATCAAATTTCAATTTCTCCAGGACTTACGCAAACAATAGCTGAAACCCTTATTTTCACGTAGGGGCAATTCATGTAGACGCAAAGCGGCTTCCCGCAGGGTATTGCCCCTACAGCGTGTACTTTTGCGTAAGTGCTATTCTCTTCTTTCCTTCTTCCTTTGCGCTCTTTGCGTCCTTTGCGGTTCGTTCTCTTAATTTCTCAAAATTAATGAAACAGACCACTAGACTTGCTCGAAGATAGTAACAGTTGTCAGTGTCAACAAAATAGATAAGTGATATGTCAGAAGATTTAAAAGGCAAAGTTGCGCTGATTACTGGCGCAAACAAAGGTATCGGGTATGAGATTGCACGCCAACTAGGTTCTAGAGGCGCTACTGTTCTTGTTGCTGCAAGAGATATCAAACGTGGTGAAGAAGCGGCGAATAAACTTCGTTTAAATGAGATCGATGCCCGAACAATTCAACTTGATGTCATCGAGCAAAAAACAATCGATTCTGCGGTTAAACAAATCGAGAGCGAATTCGGAAAACTTGACATCCTTGTGAATAATGCTGGGATAATAAGTGATAGCGATCGCCTTCCACCTAGTCAAGTTGATATTGAAACACTGCGACACACTTACGAAACGAATGTATTTGGAGTGTTTGCAGTTACAAAAGCCCTGTTGCCACTTTTGAAGAAGTCAACAGCAGGGCGAATAGTTAATTTATCAAGTGGTTTAGGTTCTCTGACTCAGAACTCTGACCCCAATTATGAGTTCGCTGATTTTAAGCTTCTTGCATATAACTCATCAAAGACAGCAGTAAATGCCATCACAGTTCTGTTGGCTGCTGAACTTAAAGATACTCCGATTAAAATCAATGCTGCTGACCCAGGTTTCACAGCAACTGACATTAATCAATACCAAGGGTATCGCACTGTTGAGCAAGGAGCGATCGTAGCAGTGAGACTTGCCACTCTACCTGATGATGGTTCTAGCGGAGGGTTTTTTGATGAAAATGGCGTGGTTCCCTGGTAGGAATTAGAGGACATTGGGTAGAAGCAAGGGGGAGTAAAAACTTAAACTTTGAGCCTCAGAAGGTGAACGTTGAGCCTCAGAAGGTGAACGTTGAGCCTCTGAAGGTGAACATTGAGCCTCAGAAGGCTCAACATTCAAATTTTAATAGACATAGGAGTGAAAAAGAATTGTTTTGACGTAGCAATGCTACGTCTCTACAAGGTTCTAGATAACGCATATAGCGGTTCTCGTTTACGTGAGGTACACCCGTAGGGGCACGGCACTGCCGTGCCCCTACACCTCGTGATGTAATGTTGTACCGCATCTGAATGGGAACGGCTATATTTAATTTCTACCAGATGTCTAATATGGATTTGAATCAATCCGTCCCCTTTTAACACTCCTGAGATAATACCCAGAGGTTGGTCTGTTTCTCAAGTTAAAGGTATCGCCACTGCGAACTTTCCAAATTTTGTAATTGGAAAAGGTCAAAGGCGTTCGGGGTTCGCATACTTCCGGCATGTGATTGCCAAGTACAAAGTACGCGTCACCCCTACCCATAACTTTCACCAAACCGTTTTTATCCACAAGAACCGATGTACTTTCACTAACCGCTATGCCTAAAACACTGCTACATACACCGTCTTTAATTTGACGGGCAATGAAAGCCATAATTCGACCCATTCTTTGCCGCCTGTCGAAGTGCGTATCTACGATGGTTCCCTTCAAATTACTCCAATTGAAAAAGTTGTAAGTAAAAGTAATGTCTCGGTAGGGATCATCGAGTGCATCTCTAGTTTCAATGCCTTTTTCAGATGAAGCACAAGCATCATAGACACAATCACTTTGGATCATCGCACCCGCACTGGTGCCACCAATACCACCTCCCTTAAGGTAAACTGACTTAACGGCAGCCTCAAGCTTGGTATCCTTCCAGTTGCGGATGTATTGACATTGGTCGCCGCCAGCAAAGAAAATTACATCAGCATTTCTGATTTTTTCATAAATATCAGCTTTGTTTGCTTCTTCTCTATTGCGAATCAGAAGAGTTTCCACAAAGTTTACGCCCTTCATGGCATAAATTAGCCGATTGTAATCGTGATTACCATTCGTGCGGAGAACTACAACATTAACTTTAGTGCCGGAATTACTACCTCCCCGAACTTGGTTGATCATCCACTGGATAGCATCATCGACATCGGGGCCACCCCCACCTAAGGTAAGGACTGGGCCTGCTAAGGAGGGTCTAGCATCGTCGAAAGAGGGAGAGGGGGAGGGACGGACATCATCAAAAGTGTCACCCAGGAAGTAGCGTTTCCAGCTTGCAATAAAACGGGTTATTAGGAAGGTTCCCATCTTCAACAACTTGATTCCTGTACTTTTCAAGCGCCTTGCTATGCTTGGGAATGCCTTTGTCATACTAAGCTTCTGGAGCAAACTGCAATTATTGCTAGGCTGTTACGCACTTTAATTGCTTATTTTTCCGTGAAATTCGTCTTGGTCATTAGTCATTTATCAGTTGCCTTTTGTGAATAATCAATGACAAATGACAGTTTTAACGAAAAAATCTGCAACTTAAACGCGTACTAGCTTAACTTTGGCACTAGAGAGGGTAGAATTTCCAGCGTACAGGGCTTGTACTGTTTGTTAACTCAAAATAACGCGGAGTAATCATTTATTCTCTGCTCTACTCTGCGAAAATCCCCATATTGCTTGTGTTGTTTATAGCGCTTCTGCAATGGAAGCAATACACCACGATACACGGTAGGGGCACAGCATTGCTCATTGGTGTCAACTTAACGTGAAACCCTTGTAAAGACGTGATCTTGAGTTCATTAGACCTCTTGCAAAAGTCCCTAACACCCCACCCCCAACCCCTAAGAGTTCTTCGGGAGGGGAGCGTTTGCTTTACTCAAATGCGGGGTGGGGTTCTTTATTTTTGATTTATGCAAGAGGTCTATTCACTTACCATCACGATTTGCGTCACCCCACCCCGGTTTTGTCTAAAGCCAAAACCGCCCCTCCCCAAAGCATCGGGGAGGGGTTGGGGGTGGGGTAAAAGCCTGTGGGATAAGCGTTTGAGCTTAAGTTGACACCAATGAGCATTGTTGTGCCCCCAATACGCTTGGGTTAGCGTTGAAAACCTTAAACTGTGTAGTAGGTTGGGTTGAGGAACGAAACCCAACATTTTCGAGGGTTTGTTGGGTTTCACTTCGTTCAATCCAACCTACGATTATCTTTAACTAAACCGTATTGATTGTGCCCCTACGATCGCTCAAAAAATCATATCCTGATAAAATTTTAGATCCCCGACTTCTTCAAGAAATCGGGGATCTATGCTTACCAGGCAATTTGCGATCGCTCTTGTACAACTCGCTGATATACTTCTTCAGTTTGCTTGGCTAATTTCGGCCAACTGAAGCGTCGCTTTAAATCCTCATAAGCGTTATCCACCAGCCATTGCCGATATCCTGGATTTTTCAAAACCTCCAAAATTCCCCAAGCTAAAGAATCGGGATTGTTCACCCAAGTCACAATGCCTGTTTTAGTATGTTGCACTACTTCTGGAAAACCACCAGTATCAGAAACTACTACAGGAACCCGAGAAGCAAAGCTTTCTAAAGCCACAATCCCAAAAGGTTCGTAAAGACTAGGAAATACTGCACAGTCTGCGACAGTTTGGAATCTATCTAAGTATCTATCAGAGAGAAAACCTGTAAAATAGCAATTATGCCAAATTCCCAAATCCCAGGCTTGGTGCTTGAGATGGTCGGTATTGCCGCCACCAACAATTACAAATTTAACGTTACCTGCCATTTGGGAAAGGATCTTAGGTGCGGCATTGAGCAATACAGGTACACCCTTTTCATAGGTCATGCGACCAAGGTAGTAAACGATTTTCTCATCGTCTGTGGCGAATTGGCGGCGAAAATTCAGAGCATGAAAATCTACGTGATGCTGTTTCTTTTCGGCTCGGATACCGTTATAAATGACATCTATTTTGTCCCAAGGACTGTGTAGCGCTCGTTCTACTTCTTGGCGCATATAGTCGCTACAAACAATAATCCGCCAAGCATTGTAAGCCAGCAAGGTTTCTTTGCCATTTATATAACCTTGAATATCTGTGTGAATACCGTTATAGCGTCCGTATTCCGTAGCGTGAATTGTGGCAATTAGTGGTATTTTAAAATTATGCTTGAGAGCGATCGCAGCATCTCCGACCAACCAATCATGGGCATGAATTAAATCAAAAGGCCCTTCCTCTAAAATCAACTTACCACCGTGATCTCCCATACTCAGGTTGAGATTGACTACCCAGTGGAAAAAGTCGTTACTATGTGCCACTGGCACTCGATGCACCTTTACTCCCTCAACCACCTCATACATCGATGCCTGACCAAACTCTGCTGTAATTAGGTAGACTTCATGCCCCAGCTTTACCAGCTCCGGGTACAACTCCGCTACATGCCGCGCAATTCCCCCAATAATCCTCGGCGGAAACTCCCAACTCAGTACTAGTATCTTCATCTGCTAGACTCCCCGACACTTTACAAATATCTAAAAAATTACATTCACCTAAAAATACAAGGGTGGCAAATGCAGTGAGTATGTTTACTAAAATTTTGAGATTTTTTAACAGTTATTTTGTTAAAGCTTATCAAAGGTTATCAACTGCGGGCTAGGGATAAAAAGCAAGGGCTGTTTCATTCTCATCTAGGCCGCCTCATATGATGTCCGGGTAATTAACCATAATAACCGGAACCCCACCCCGCAAAAGCTGCGCTTTAGCTCCCCTCCCCGCTTGCGGGGAGGGGTTGGGGGTGGGGTTCTTTTATTGATGGGTGATTTGGCGGACATGATATCAGAATGAATTCTGAGTCTAATAGCGAAAGTCGTCTAAAGACGACTGAGAAAAGGTTATAGTCCGTTAAAACGGACTTTAGCTATGAGCCGCGGAACTTCAGTTCTGGGCGGTTTCTGTTTAGAACGAAATAGCCCTGATAAAAAGCAAGGTGTACGTAATTAAAACAATTTACCAGCCCCTTCGCAATTCAGACTTTAAGGAGGGCTAACGACGCCAACAGCATGAACTCGATCGCGCCCTTTCTGTTTGGCTATATAAAGTGCTTTGTCCGCAGCATTAATCAAGTCTTGCGGTGAAATTTCGGAATTTGGCACAATGCTGACAACGCCTAGACTGACAGTAACGCGATCGCACACACTAGACTGAGCATGGGGGATCTCCAAATCGCGGACTGCTTGTCGAATAGTTTGAGCTACATAGATTGCGCCTTTAATCTCTGTATTAGGCAGAATCACAACAAATTCTTCCCCCCCGTAACGGGCGACTAAATCGGCTGGACGCTTAATAATACTTTTGAATGCACTCCCCAATTGCCGCAAACAATCATCCCCTGCTAAATGCCCATAAGTATCGTTGTAGCGTTTAAAAAAATCGACATCGAACAAAATTAAAGACAACGGCACTTGCTCACGTTTAAGCCGATGCCACTCATCCTCAAGATACTGATCAAATCGGCGGCGATTGGCTATTTGAGTCAAGCCATCTAAGGTAGCCAATCTTTGTAGTTCTTCATTGGCAGCTTGTACTTTCTGGTAGAGTACTGATTGATGAATAGCGATCGCCACCTGACTTGCCAACTGCTGCAACAAATTAACTTCAAACGCTTGCCAGTAACGAGGTGTGCCACACTGGTGAGCAATGAGTAAACCCCACAAATCCTCCCCATTCAAAATCGGCACTATCATAGCAGCCTTGACCTGATAGAGTTGTAATAACTCAAAAACATCGGCTGAAAAATCAGATTCGTCAATATCATGCAGGACTGTAGGTAATCCCTGGTAATATTGGCTAAAATCTCGTTTTATTGAAAATGGGTGCATTATCTGCTCTAATCTCCGGGGGTAGCCATCACGCACTGATTCCGCTGCAAAATTGCCACTTCCGTCAGATTGTAACTGGTAGATAGCTACGGAATCTGAACCCAAACACTGGCGAATGCTGTTAACTGTTGTATTAAGAACCTCGTCCAAATTCAGTGATTGCCGAATCTGTTGAGTTACTTCAGTAATTAGCCGTTCCCCCTCTGCTTGTTGTCGCAGCAATGTTTCGGCTTGTTTGCGAGTGTTAATGTCTTCTACCGAGCCAAGAATCTGCGTTGGAGTGCCACCAGCATCTCTGGCAAATACAACTTCTCGTGTATTGAGCCAACGCCACTCCCCATTTTTGTGTCGGAATCGGTATTCGGTGGAAAGAACTTCGTTGTCGCTAAGGTTAACGAAGCGACTTGGTATGTCATAGCAGAGATGTTGGTCGTCTGGATGAAAGCAATTTATGAACCATTGCGGATCTGCGTGATAAAATTCCTCCGCAGAATAGCCTAAAACGGTAACACTCTGCTCGTTAAGATAAATGTTTGTTCCTTTTAAAAGGTCGAACAAATACAAAATATGCGGTACGGTATTAGCAACCTTTTGGAGAAAGTCTTGACTTGAGCGTAATGCTTCTTCAGCTTTGTGGCGTTCGCGCAGCGCGGCTTGGTATTCAGTAATATCTCGTCCCTCGAAAATGAGTAGTGTAACACGCCCTACTTCATTGAGTATCGGACGTAGTGAGAAATCAATCGTGATAACTTGATCATCTCGACCAAAAACGTCAACTTCATAACGAATCGATTCACCATTAGCAGCAGATGCGATCGCAGTTTTTAATTGCGCTTGTGTCTCTAAGGAAATTGTCCACCATTTTGCTTCCCAAAATGGTTTACCAACTACTTCTTCTCGAGTAATTCCAGCAAAATTTAGTGCTGTTTGGTTGGCCTCTAATACAACTCCATTCGGCTGAAGCAATCCGATAAACTGAATGGTTTGATTGAAGATGGCACGGAATTTTTGCTCATTTTCACTTAAAGCTTCTTCTATCCGTTTACGGTCAGTAATATCTCGTCCAACCGATTGAAGTTCTACAATAGTACCCTGGTCATCAAATATCCCTCGAATAATCCATTGCGTCCACCGCACCCCTTGGCAAGCTAGGGCCCGATTTTCAATAGTGATAACGGGATTTTCTAAGCTGATGGAATTTACCAGATTAACCACACGTTCCCGGTCTTCCTCAAACACAACAGGTTCGTAGTGGTGGCCGATAATCTCTTCCCGCTTCAGTCCAAAAAATCGACAGAACGCTTCATTAACGAATGAAACAGTACCATTTGGCAAGCCTCTAGCAATCAGTTCCGTTTGGTCTTCGAGGATGGCACGATAAAGCGCTTCGCTTTTTTGCAGTGCGGCTTCTGCCTGTTTGCGTAAGCGAAGCTCGTCGTAGACATCGCTAATATCAGATACTAAACCCTGAAGTACCTGAGTTTGTCCATCGGCACAGAGAACGAGATTAGCTTGGTTTCGTACCCAAATTGTTTTACCATCGCGCCTAATCATCCGATACTCGACGCTCAAAAGCTCACCCGTAGCGATCGTAGTATTTACAGCTTGCCAATAGCGATAGCGATCATCTGGATGAGTGTAATCTGACCAACTATTGAAGAAACCAAAATTCCAATCTTCGGGAGCAATGCCCAATAATTGTTGCAGTTGCGGGCTAATATAAGCTTCTTTAGTAGTGTTATTAATCGGTGAGACATAAACAACGCCCGGAATTTGCTCTAGCAGAGTCCGATACCTTTGCTCTGCCTCAGAAAGTTTTTCTTCCGCCTGCTTGCGACTCATAATCTTTTGAATTTCTACAATAAATTATATTTTGCTGTTAGAAATCCCGTATTAGAGGCACACTCAAGGATGGTTTAGCCAACAGCGAGTCAGTCTGGCTTTCTAAAAGCTAAACCTACCAGCAACAGGCTGAAATTCCTACACTTGAGCCTGCTGTTGACAGCTTTTGTAATTAAAATTAACGGATGTTGAAGAAGAATACAGAATTCAGAATTCAGAATTCAGAACAAAAAAACTGTGGTGGGGGACTAAAAATAGCACATTCAGATACTCGCAAAATTGCTACCACTGCGCTATCCGCCACTCGAACTCCAATTCATTCTGAATTCTGACTCCTAACTCCTGACTCCTGAATTCTATTAGCTTTGATCCAAGCGCAGTACTGCCATAAAGGCTTCTTGCGGTACATCCACAGTACCCACAGATTTCATCCGCTTTTTACCTTTTGCTTGCTTCTGTAATAGTTTCTTCTTCCGGCTGATGTCACCACCGTAACACTTGGCTAACACATCTTTCCGCAAGGCGGGGATGTGTTCGCTGGCGATAACTTTACTGCCAATAGATGCTTGAATTGGCACTTTGAATTGATGGCGGGGAATTAGTTCCTTGAGTTTTTCCGCCATTGCCCGCCCGACGTTGTAAGCTTTATCCCGATGCACAATCATCGCCAAGGAATCCACAGGATCGCCGTTAATCATAATATCCAGCTTCACCAGAGGATTTTCACGGTAGCCAATGATGTGATATTCCATACTGGCGTAACCGCGCGATCGCGACTTCATTTGATCAAAAAAGTCAGTCACAACTTCCGCCAAGGGTAGCTCATAAGTAAGTGTGGTTCGTCCTTGGGTGAGATATTTCATATCTTTGAAGATGCCACGCCGGTTTTGTGACAACTCCATCAAGCTGCCAACATAAGTTTCCGGGGTAATCATCTCTACTTGGACGTAGGGTTCTTCAATTCTTTCGCGATCGTTGGGAGAAGGTAAGCGGCTAGGATTATCGATGTACAGTTCCTCACCTTTGAGGGTAATCACCTTATAAACCACCGAGGGGGCTGTAATGATTAAATCTAAGTTATACTCTCGCTCTAGACGTTCCTGAACAATTTCCATGTGCAGTAAGCCCAAAAACCCGCAACGGAAGCCAAACCCCATCGCGCTCGAAGTTTCTGGTTCGTAATGCAGCGCTGCGTCGTTGAGTTCGAGCTTTTCCAAGGCTTCCCGCAAATCTTCAAATTGGTCTGCATCAATGGGGAACATCCCACAAAAAACCATCGGGTTCGCTTCTGCATAACCTGGTAAGGGTGACTCTGCTTTCGCCTTACTAAGAGTAATTGTGTCTCCTACCCGTGCATCAGCTACAGCTTTGATTGCCGCTCCCAAATAGCCTACTTCCCCAGCGTGCAGTTCATCAACTTGCTTTTGAGTCGGAGAAAGAACGCCTAACTCATCAATTTCAAATTCTTTACCAGATGCCATTAAATGGATGCGATCGCCTTTTTTCAATGTGCCATCCATCACCCGGAAATACACAATTACTCCCCGGTAACTGTCGTAATAGCTATCAAATATTAACGCTCGTAAGCGCTCATTTATGGTATTGGGCGGTGGCGGTATCCGCTCGACAACTGCTTCTAAAATCTCATCAATACCAATTCCTTCTTTAGCAGAGGCAAGAATCGCACCACTGCAATCTAGACCGATAATTTCTTCAATTTCGCCAATTACCCGTTCTGGTTCTGCCCCAGGCAAATCGATTTTATTCAAAACCGGGATAATTTCCAGGTTATTTTCTAAGGCTAAATATACATTTGCCAAAGTTTGCGCCTCAACACCTTGGGATGCATCTACTACTAATAGCGCTCCTTCACAAGCAACAAGAGAGCGGGAGACTTCATAAGAGAAATCCACATGTCCTGGAGTATCAATTAGGTTCAGCACATACTGCTGACCATCCTTAGCTGTGTAGTTCATCCGGGCAGCTTGCAGCTTAATTGTAATGCCGCGCTCCCGTTCCAAATCCATATTGTCGAGGAACTGTTCCTTCATCTGTCGGTCTTCAACAGTGCCAGTAGCTTGTAGTAAGCGATCGGCGAGGGTTGATTTCCCGTGGTCGATGTGAGCAATAATACAAAAATTGCGAATGCGAACTGCGGGAACGTCAGTCATATACTATCTTTGCCTTAGCAGCAACCAAAGTTAAAAGAGCAATTTACTTAATGTATTTTAATGCTTTCTTAGCCAAGACGCTCCGTTTTTAGTGGGGAGTGGGGAGTGGGGAGTGGGGAGTGGGGAGTTAGGAGTTAGGAGTTAGGAGTTAGGAGTTAGGAGTTAGGAGTTAGGAGTTAGGAGTTAGGAGTTAGGAGTTAGGAGTTAGGAGTTAGGAGTTAGGAGTTAGGAGTTAGGAGTTAGGAGTTATTATTCTCCCCCTACCTCCCCTGCTTCCCCTGCTTCCCCTGCACCCTGCCCCTTGCCCCCTGCCCCTCTTCACCCCATCTTTAACATTCGATCTAAATAGGTGGACTTTTAAGAATATTATGAAAGTCTATTTGTCGCTGCTAGTATTCAACAGCTAGGAGCGTACAATAAATGTAAATAAGTACATGTAGGGATCATGTAGGGATCATGGATAATTACCACCCGTAATTACCCATAATCACTGATTTCTCCGCAAAACTTCTAAAGCCATTGTCTAGTAAGTTATATGAAAAATGCGATTTGAAACTTAAAGCTGTTACTTTGGTGCTATTTCGGGGAACTATGTAAATGTCCCGTTGAAGATTTTTCAGTGAATTAGCCCAAATTATGAATATAACTACTTTACAAAGCTTTAGACAAAACCAATTCAGAGTATATCAAACCTATGAATATGCAAGAGAAAACTACCGAAGCGGAAAACACACGAGCCGATAAGGTAGAAATTGCTGTCCGCCTGGACTCCGAGCTACTAGAGCAAATTCAGCATCTCACCAATGACCCAAGTAAAGTGATTGAGGTGGCGATTCGCCAGTGGTTGCGGGGTGAAATCCTTAGAGATGACGAACTGACGCGCACCCCTGTTCGTAAACCCGTTCCTCCTCGGGGTGAATGGAATGATTGACGCTATTAATCAGCTGTCAATGGAAATTAAAAAGTGAAATTTGCCAATTTGGATTTCAGATCACCAAGAAATACTCAATAAGAAACGAAAAAGCTGTAAGAATTTATGCAAAAATTTGAGCAGCTTTAGTAAAATTACGGTCGGATACCCTTTGTCTATCCAACTCAATTAATGACTATTACTGCCAATTCCCAATTGTCAAATGTATTTTCCCAAAATCTGGAACCTATTACCAGTAAGACTGATGGCTCATTAGCAACTCTAGGAGCCGAGTTGCTGTATACGCAAGATGGGGCAGGGCGCTATGTGACCTTTTGTTGGCAGCACAGCGAACTTCTGGGGTTAAATACCGAAAAAATAGTTGACGAACTGAACCAGACCCAAACCTTTGCCCCGGTGGATAAGGTTACTTATTTGGAACGATTGCACCGAATTTTGACAAGTTTGGTGCCAGAAAGGTTTCAGTGTTGGTTTAGCTACCACCAAGAATTATTTGAGTTGGAATTGGTGATTAGTCCAATTATGCCGAGTTTGGGAACGACTGCCACTACAGTTTTAGTGATGGGACGGTTAGTGCAAGCGACACTCAACAAGAAACAAGTGCCTGTGGCAGCAAAAACGCCCACACAAATAGAGGTGGCAATACGATCGCAGCAACACCAAAAACTGGTAAATCGCATTACCAGAAATATCCGTCGGACATTGGATTTAGATATTATTTGGCAGCAAACAGTTGATAGTTTGGGGAAAGCACTGCGGCTAGAGCGCTGTATTATTTGTCCTTATCAGTCCTCTAGCTCAAAAGTGGAGGTGAAGGCTGAGTATCACCAGGCAGCACTCAAATCAATGCTTGGCTTAGAAATAGATATAGCTTCAGAGCCTGCCTTTGCTCAAGCTTTGACAACCCTAGAACCAGTTGTAATGGAAGTGCCCGGATACGCAGGGTCTGGGCGGCAGAAAACTTTGGTGATTGCAACTTGCTATCAAGACCAGGCCAATGGATTGGTTGCCTTGAGTTGGCAAGATGAATGCTACACATTAACAGAATCAGAATTAGAACTGGCAAAAGAAGCAGCAGATCAATTGGGAACTGCGATCGCTCATGCTACTTTATATGAAGAATTAGAAGTAGCGCGTCAAAAAGCCGAAGAAGCTTCCCGCCTCAAAAGTGAGTTTCTAGCTAATGTATCCCATGAAATTCGTACCCCCCTCAACGGCATGATTGGCTTCTTGAAGCTGATTTTGGAAGGGATGGCAGATGACCCAGAAGAACAAAACCAGTTTTTGTCAGAAGCTCACCACTTATCGATACATCTGCTGAATATTATCAACGACATTTTGGACATTGCTAAAATCGAAGCTGGCAAAATGGAGCTAGCTTACGCTCCAGTCAAGCTAGATGAGCTATTCAGTGATGTCGAAAATTTCATGCGTCCCCAAGCAGAAATGAGAAACCTCAGCTTCCAGATGCAAATGCCTCCTACCTCCGATGAAATCATTGTCCAAAGCAACTATCAACGGTTGCTACAAGTGATGCTCAATTTGGTAGGTAATGCTATCAAATTTACCCATGAGGGTGGTGTCACCGTCAGCGCCGATTTAGTACTCAAAAAGGCGAACTTTCAAGATCAGCAGTTTCCTGGCATGGTGAAAGTACGTGTAGCAGACACTGGTATTGGTGTTTCTTTAGACAAACAAGATAAACTGTTTCAATTATTCTCTCAGGTGGATGGTTCCCGCACTCGCCACTACGGCGGTACAGGTTTAGGATTGGCAATATCCCAAAAGCTAGTGGAGGCAATGGGCGGCGAGGTACATTTTTATAGTCTAGGCGAAGGACTTGGTTCAACAGTTACATTCACCGTGCCACTATATCAACAACCAGTCATGGTTTCATCTAATGATGGCGACTCAACAAATAGTGCTGAATGTTAGTCATTAGTCATTGGTCATTGGTCGTTGGTCATTTGGAAGATTACCAGTACTGGGTTTTGAATTTTTAACTTTAAATTTTTTTAGTAATTATTATTTAATAAGCATATTGGGCACTTGTACTGAGCGTTGCCGTAAAGCCTGCGGCATAGCTACGCTTAGGGCGCAGCCTAGCCCTGTCAAGGTGACTTTTTTGCAGTCGCTAAAAGTTTGGCAGTGGAAACATGTGGATGCTGAGGGTCATACTTTGGAGGATCTTTCTTCTTCTTTGGAGCACGGGTATGTTTGAGAAAAGACT
>NZ_JAIVFQ010000043.1 GCF_020829495.1 Nostoc favosum CHAB5714
TAGCTTGACGGTAACGTTGTTCTAGCTCTTCAATACTTAGATGTGTAGCTACACTAATTCGTTTCGGCATTAGTCATCTTTGCACTCACTACTTCTATCGTAAGCGATTATCCGGACATGATATTACCTGCCGTTCATCATCTTCAGGAAACAGGCGAATTGGTTGCCACTCTTTATCATGGGCGAGTCGCGCTTCTTCTGGCAAACAGACGGGAGCTAGAGAGCAACGAGCGCACAATCGCTCGTTATCAATTACAGGTGGTCGGTGGGTAGATTGTCTCAGAGTGCGTGCTTGTTGAATTGCTTCACGAACAGATGCCCGTCTTGCATCATCCACAGGTACGTGAACCAGTACATTATCAGCATGGTAGCGAATGCGTCCTTCTTTAATTGTAATTCCGAAGGCGGATTCTAACAGATAAGCATAAGCAAGGATTTGTAGGCGATCGCTCTCCCAGGCTTGAGGTTGCTTGTTCTCGTCCCGGTGACAGCGACCGCGTTTGTGTTCGTAGGGGATTGTTTGTCCGTCACGGGTGCGAAGGGCATCCAAGCGACCGCGTAATCCTAGTTCCTCGTTTTCGAGAAACAGTTCCTCCCATTCCTCATCTTCTTGTTTTTCTAGTTCAGTGTGCAGTCTGCGTCCGGCAAAGACGGCTGCATTTTGGGTGTAAAGTTCTTCGACTTCTTCTAGGTAAAATAAGCGAGGACGTGGAGGGCAGAAACGCGAATGCTAGAATGAGTAGTCGTTGACTGTTGTAGAGTATACATCATAACCTCTGTAAGGTGGTTTGATTGAGCAATGAATTTTGCTTAACGCCTTACGACATCTGAGGTTAAGTTCAATTAAGTCATCTCAATGGTTGTCCAGGCAGACTCAGGCGGATGTTTTTGAGGCAGTTCTTGAAATAAATATCGCCGCCAACGCGTACCCTGAGAACCAACATGATCAACCCAATAAGGTAGGATCAGGGTTCCATTTGAGTCCTGTACTAACCAGTGCAGAGATACAGTTTGGATATGATCAGGTAAAAGATTAATGGAATTGACTAAATCGTGGCTTTCACCAAGACATAGACCACCAAAACGATTGATAGTTTCAGGATGAGTGAATGCTATTTGGAGGCGTTCTAACAAAGTTGGGGATTCTGCATCTATACCTGAATCTACCCAGACGATAAATTGAGTGTCTGTGAGCAACTCCTGGTAATCTGGTCGAGCATTGGTCGGATCGCTAATTTCCTTCTTCTTAAATCGGCGGAATGTTCTGATTATGGTTGATTTTGCAGGTTTAGTGAGAAGGGCGATCGCTAACCTAGTTCCACAATGTTTATAGCGATTCATTTCTCCCACAATTGAGAGCAACATTCCATAAACAGTTGAAGGTGGTGGTACTAGATAAGTTTCAGCATATTCTCTGGCACGGGATTGCCGAAAGCAAGCAATGGGAACTTCTACTTGGAGGGCAATCATTTTCTCAACTCCACTACTGGTAACTGTAAATCTCTGGCAATTCTCTGCTTGAGAGTTTCTACAACAAGTTTGATTCCTGTCAAGACATTAACACCCAACTGGGCTAATTTTTTACCATCAGAGGTGCTGGCGATCGCTCCTGCTACCCATACTTCTTGAGGATTAATATCTTGTGATTCCACTCGACGAACTAATTCAGAAGCCGTGATTTGACCCTCATCACCTTCTTCAAAGCTGTAAAGAATTCTCGGTGCAAAGTCGTGTGTCCAGCGTAGCACCAGACTGTCTGGTGAAAAGTCATACAAAAAACGCGAGTGATTTCCAGCAACTTCTCCCAAAGAAGCTAAACCATCTAAAACTGGGATAATGCGGGATTTATCTTTTAGGCGATCGGGTGTCAGAGCAAAACCAACTACAGCACCAGGATTAAGCCAACCTGCTACACTAATTGGTTTTTTCAACAAAAACACACCTTTATTGTCACAAAGATTACTAGAAAAATCTTGATAAGCATAACTTTGCAGTGCTTTGTATGTGACAGCAATTTCTGGTTTATCTTCTTCCAATTGTAAAGATATAGTTTGAGTTCCAGCCGATTTATGTGTACTATTGTGTTGTAAAAAAGTGCCTAAAATTCCTTGATGAACGATCGCCTGAGAATCCTGACGCATGGTTTTTGAATCTAATCCTCTCAGAGAAATCATACCGTTGTTAATTTGAAAAGACTCTTTCAGTAACCATTCCAGCACTTTTTGATCATTATTTTCCCAATTCAACGTTACTTGTCTATCGGTAAGCTGCCAATCTAACCCGAACGGCGGCGTAACTTTTTCTGTTTTCAGCTGGTTCAATGTCATCCACAACCCAGCTAATCCAGCACGATGCAGCAACGTTAAACTAGGATCACCCAAATCAAACTCTATTTGCATAGTTCAGCCCCCGTCTCTTCGCTGTAATATATATCTTCAGACGGAGCTACAAGATAAAATCTGATCCGTTTCCACTGTGATAATTTCTCACGATTATTAGGAATATGAATTGGTACTGACCATCTTTGAGCCCAGGTTCAGCAACAATTACGGTTAGTGCTGTTGAAGTAACAGAGTTGACTCAGGAGGAGCAAAGCGATCGCTTGCACTTGGAACGCAAAGTCGAGAGAGCAGTTTTTGAAGCAGGTAAAGCGCTAATGGAGTTACGAGACAGACGGCTGTACCGCTCAACTCACCGCACATTTGAAGAATACTGCCGCGATCGCTTTGGTTACAGCCGCCGACAGCCTTACCTTTTGATGGACGCAGCTATTGTTTTTGATAATTTGCTTGAAAAATGTGATCCAATGGATCACATTTTGCCAACAAGCGAACGCCAAGTCCGACCAATGACCAAGCTTGAACCCCAGGAACAGCAAGAAGTGTGGCTAAGGGCAGTGGAACAAGCTGGCGGGAAAGTGCCGACTGGTAGAATCGTCAAAGATGTTGTGCGGCGCATAATGGAACGGACTCAAGTACCAAACACCTACCAAATTGGCGAAGTCTGCCAAATCCTTGCGAAGGACAACCCAGAACTGAGAGGAAAGGGTGGGTGTTGGGGGATTGTCAGCGCAGTGAATGACTTCAGTTGTACCGTTAGAATTTGGGATGGCGAGTACACCATTGGGTTGCAGCACCTGAAGTCCTTCAACTACCTGCCCCAGGAGTGTCAATAGATGCAGCAGATTAGCGATCGCATCAGTTGGTTACGGGAAAACGAGAGCTTGGAAGAGGCTGCCCGTGCTGTGCTGAAGCACTTGGGGGAATTGAAGCGTCCATATTTGACTGCGGTGGAAGAGAAGCTGTTGGGTTTGATAGAAAGAAGAAACTAGCACTATATTAAAGCCTAAGCTTAGTAAGCTTTTACAAAAAATTCATCAAGTTTTGATTCAATTTAGTCCAGTGTATAGGCTTTTTCGAGTGAGTCTCTTTCTTGTTGCGATCGCTATCGCTCCCACTTGGGCCAGAACTGAAAACCTTATCACTCTCCATCCGTAAGCTCTAACTGATAAATCCGTATTGATGGGTATTCGTCCATCATCCGCCAGTAATACCCAGTAGGCGGCGACTGCACCCTACCACCGCAACGGTACAAGAAAACTGGTTCACTCTCCGCGCATAGCTTTCTTTATCATCTGCTCTAGGCTGGGGTCTGGGTTGTTGTCGTCATACCAGATAATATGGGATTTACCGAAATATTTAGCCGCCATTAAACTAGCTCTCCAGCCATTCCATCAGCGATTGAATTTGCTCTTGGCTAACGCCGTAGCTTTGTTGTCCGTAGCATAGAATAGTTGGCTGGGCTGGTTTGGGATTGAGGAAGTTTAAGAATTTCATGGTGGTGAGAAACGCAACTATTAACAGGGTTCCCATTTAATGAGGTGCGATACCTAGCTTGGGCAAGAAAGTGCGATCGCCCAAGAGGTGTAACTTTGACTCGCTTGTATTTTTGGCTCTTCATTACTTATTATGCTAAACACGTATGTAAATCAGCTTAAAACCCTTGCTGGACAATAATAACAGCCGTTATTCTTAGCGTTTGAGGCTAGGTTCTGAAATTTACGCTATAGCTGCCTGTAAGGCTTGATTTTCAAGGCAAGCTACCGCCAAGTCAGGGCATTTTCGCAAACTGTTAGTCCAAACAAATCTGTTTTAATCAGAATTCTCAATAATAATGGAGCAGATGTAGGGGATGCGTAGGCAAGCATTTACTGCTATTCCATCGCATGGAGCCGCTCTTTATAGCGATCGCTCTCTTGATGCACCTTTTCCTCTAAGAATTAGGAGAGCGATCGCTCCTCTACCTCGTTTAATTTTTCCTCTGGTGCGGACACTACGTGAACGCTTGTATTCCTATAAGTGCTTATGGAAGTGAAATACTAAACTAGTATGCCTTGCTAGTACAGGAGATACAGCCATGACCTACACCGTGCACGACGCTCTAGAAGTAGCAAACCTTGCTGCTGCTGACATCAAAGCAAGGCTTTGCTCCAAACCAGAAACTATTAGCGTTGTTAATGTTGAGGATGACCCAGATTACCAGCCGCACAGTTTCGGCACCTTAAAAAAGTCGGTATTTTGATCTTTTTACATTTCTTTAGAAAATACTCTTTGGCTTCAGCCACAGTAAGATGGTCTGAAAAAGCTTATCCTGTAGACTCAAGGAACGATCGCCAGCCGCAAGCAGAGGCGAAAAATGCTTTTAAAAACCTCAAAGTAAGAAACTTTAGAACTTAGGTTTTTACTTGGGTTGCCACAATGGAGTGATATCAGGGTTTTCAGCAGCAGATACGGCATTTCTAATACAGCTTGCCGAATATGAAAACGTAAATCCTCGGTCGGAACCGCGTTTTTGATGAGAGTGATCCGCTTTTTAGCAATTCCTTGAACTTCAATCAGTCGGTCAATTTGGTGTTTGCCATCCCAAACTGTTTGAAGATATTCGGTTAATTGTTCTTGGGGGACTTGTTTTGCATTTAGAGGACAAAGATAAAAATCGCTCTCCCAAACTCAACACGGGAGCTAGAATCCACCTGTCAATAGAGTTTGAGACGTGCTAACCCTGCACTAAACTACAGTTACTGACTTTTGAGTAAAGCTTCTATAGCTTCTAGTTCATCTGTAATTGAGGTTTCGATACCCTGTTCTGATATGGAATTTTCCAGTTCAGAGACAATCATCGCCTGCGCTAATTCTCTTTGTTCTGTGTTTAGTAGGAATTCGCTGGCAATATGGTGCGCTAGGGATTGAATAGTGGGATGCTCAAAAAGGATTGTGGAAGCGATCGCTTTATTCAAAGTGGCTTCCAATCGACTACGTAATTCTACCATCATTAAAGAATCCATACCCATATCAAAGAACCCTACTTGGGCATTTGGTAGTTGAGAAGGTGGTAAACCTAAAACTTTACCAACTTCAGTTTGCAAGTAGGTGATCAATAAGGGAATGCGATCGCTCACTCCCAATGATGTTAATTGCTGCATCAACTGGGAAGTTTGATGAATGGGCGATGGTGCTTGGGTTTGAAAGTCTGTAAAGAAAGGAGAGGATAAACCTTGGGCTAGGAGTTCAGACCAATTCACTGGTACTACTCCCACTTGGGTGCTAGATTGTGTCAGGAGAAATTCTAAAATATCTATACCTTGGTTAGGAGCGATCGCACTAATACCACGTAAACTCATTTTAGTAGCAATTTGACGTTTGGCAGCAGCACCGATATCTAACCAAACACCCCAATTTATACTCAATGCTGGTAATCCTTGGCTGTGTCGATACTGTGCTAAGGTATCGAGAAATGTGTTAGCGGCTACATGGTTTGCCTGTCCAGGAGAACCTAATAGGGAAGCGGCAGAGGAAAACATGATAAAATAATCTAGAAGTATGTTTTGGGTTAAAAGATGTAGATTCCAAGCGCCTGCAACTTTTACAGACATCACAGACTGCAACCGTTCCGAATTTAGTTGCTGTAAAACTCCATCATCTAAAACACCTGCTCCATGAATGACACCACGTAAAGGCGGATAGTTTTGTTGGATGTTAGTTAGGACTGCTGCTAACTCTTCTCCCTGAACAACATCTGCCTGAGTTGTGATAACCGTAGCACCTGTGGCTTGTAATGCTTGAATTTGTGACTGTGCTTCTAGTGTCGGGCAGCTACGTCCCACGAGTACCAAGTATTTCGCACCTTTTTCAACTAACCAATGGGCAACGCGTAAACCTAAACCGCCCATACCACCAGTAATTAAATAGGTTCCTTCGGGATGAATTGGCAATGTTTCCAAATCTTCATCTGTCGGTTCGTGGGTAATCGCAATTTTGCCAATATGTTGCGCCTGTTGCATTATCTGCAATGCTGTCACCACTTTTTGGGCAGGAAAAACTTTGTGGGGTAAAGGTTGCAACTTTTGGCTTTGAAACTGTGCTATGAGACGATGCAACAAGGATTGCACCTGTTGAGGATTTTGCCCAGCCATATTCATCAAATCCACCAGGTGATAGGCAACTAGTGGCTTGACTTGAGCAACTTTTTGTGAATTCCAAACTCCCCGTTTGCCAATTTCAATAAAGCATCCGTTGGCTTTGAGAACCTCTAGACTGGCGGGAATAAACTCACCAGCTAAGGAATTAAATACGATATCTACACCTTCACCGTCAGTGACTTCTAGAATTTCTTGGGCAAAATCCAAGGTGCGTGAGTTAAAGATGTGTTGAACACCTAAAGAACGCAGTGTCTGCCATTTTCCTGGGCTTGCTGTGGCAAAGACTTCCGCCCCAGCTTGTTGAGCAATTTGTAAAGCTGCCATACCTGTACCCCCAGTGGCGGCGTGAATGAGAATGCGTTGTCCTTTTTGAATTGCAGCAACTTCTCGCAGGGCATATTCTGCGGTAAGGAAATTGGCGGGAATTGTCGCGGCTGTCTCAAAGCTCAAAAAGTCGGGTTTGGCAACAACCAATCTGGTATTAGTAGTAACATATCGGCTAAAACTATCAGCAGCTAAGGCTACGACGGCATCACCGATACTAAACTCACTTACGCCCTCACCAACAGCGACAATCTCACCGGCACATTCAACACCAAACCAGTTGCGATCAAAAGGTAGTAGTCCCAAAGCATCTAATACGTCAATAAAATTTAATCCCGTCGCCCGTACCTGAATCTCTACCTCTCCTAGCTGCGGTTGACGACGCTGTGAGGTTTGCCATTGTAGTGAGTCGAGTAAACCGCGTGTACCGATTGTTAAGCGGTAAGGCTGTTCGGGAACAGCAAGTAATTTTTGGGGATTAGTGAAGTGAGTTAATCGTGCTACCCTTCGCCCAGTTGAGTGGAGGGCAATTTCCTCCTCTTGGGAAGGGTGCATGAATTCAGTTAAGAGGGTATCAATTTGGGAAATTGCTGCTTTTGTCGGATCTAAATCCACACAGCGACAATTGAGTTCTGGGTGTTCCAGACGGATGACTTTACCCATACCCCATACAGGTGACTGCATCAATCCTGTGATTGTGGAGGTGGGATTGACTGCACCTTGAGTAACTAGCCAGAGGTTAATAGGCTGATGTTGCTTTTGAATTAGGGCTTGGACGAGGTTGAGAACATTGGTACATTCAGCGTAACAGTCTTGAGGTAGAGTCTCAATGTGTTCTTGTGAACTAGAAATATAAACAATGTTTTTGATTGATTTCTGAATGTTTTCTGAGGCTACCGTGTCTGAATTACCCCCCTTAATCCCCCCGATGCATTGGGGAAAACCGGAAATCAAGTCCCCTCCCCAATGCATCGGGAGGGCTAGGGAGGGGTAAAACTGAGATTCAGAAGCTACTTCCCCACTTTTGTGTACACCAGGAGCCAAAATGGTACATAATTGCTGTTGCTGTTGCTGCTGTAATTGTTGTGCGATCGCATCTCCCAACTCAAAATAATCTGTGACAATTAACCATTCCCCAGTACAGACGCGATTAATCGCGTCTCTAGCTTGATCTGACTGTGCCACAATGACTGCTTGTTGAGCCAATACCTCTGGAAGCACGGAGTTAGGGATAATATCTGCAACGCTGGCAAATCCATTTACTTGTAATAAATTGTGCCACTGCTGGGTAGAAATTAAGGGATGCGTCTTACGCAAATCTTTGTCTTGGAATCTCCACCAGCCTTCAGTTAAACCAAAAATTAAATCCAGCCAACTACTGGGACGAGTACCTTCCAAAAGTATCAATAATCCGTTGGGTGCGAGTAAGGATTTGACGTTGGTGATGGTTTGGCTTAAATCTTTGGTGGTGTGTAGAACATTTGCGGCAATAATAATATCAAAACTGTTGGCAGTAAATCCCTGAGATACAATTGGCTGTTCAATATTCAAACTTTGGTAACGAACAAAGGTATAGTCCGAAAATTGCTGGCGTGCTTTTGCTAAGAATAATGGAGAAATATCAGTAAAAACATATTCCACTGATTGAGTAGCAAGTTGCGGTAAGAGATTAGCTGTAGTTCCCCCAGTACCTGCACCAATTTCCAGAATTCGTACAGTTTGCCCAGACGGTAACTTTTCTAAAGCTGAGAGTACCGCTTGCTGTACCAGAGTATTCATCATCTGGGCACCAGGGGAATTTTGATACAGTTGAGCGATCGCACTCAAGTCTCCATTGGGAAATAATATTTGTAAAGGTTCACATCGTCCCTGCAACACCTCTGATAAACGTAAACCACAGCGTTCAATTAACGTGAGTTCTGCCGAAGAAGATGGGTATTTTGTTTGTAGTTGTGCTTGGAGAATTTGTGCTTGTCCAACATTGGGAGACTGTCGCACATACCACCGTTCATCTTGTTGTTGTAGAATGCCTGCGGCTGTTAACATTGACAGCAGGTGTATAAATAATTGTTCTTGCTCAGGTATAATTTGCAATTGCTGCCCAGAAAAATCTTCACCCATCTGCAAAGATAAACCCAACTGTTGCAGCGCTTCAACAATATAGGCAAGACTCAGAGTTTCCAACTGGGGTAATAATTCTGCATAGATTTGGATCTCCGATTTTGTTAACAGTTTAGTGAATTGAGGTGCTAACTGTTGGGCAATCATCTCTGGAGAAGGGAGCGCATATGTCTCCTTCAAGAGAGGATTGGGGTGAGATTGTAAGCGCCATTCCACTTCATACAACCATTCTCGCCAGTCTGCTGATGAATCTTCAGCAAAGATACTTTGTGATTCCACAGCTTTCAGTTGCAGTCCTGAAAAAGTTGCGATCGCTACTCCCTCTGGCGTTAAAACTTGGATATCTGCAATTATAATTGGTGATGAAATATCTGCTCGACGCAGTTGCACCCAACTCCATAGATTTTCCCCGACTGTTTCCCAAATAGTCAAGCGATCCAAACCGATGGGCAGATAAACAGACGACGTGGATTGATGGGATAGAATAGCTGCGATCGCTTGTAAACATCCATCCAACACAATTGGATGGAATTGATAGCCACTACGCTCAGTACATATTTCTGGTAAATGAATCTCTGCGAGTGATTGGTTCTCATTGTACCAGAGTTGGGTAATGACTTGGAACCTTTCGCCGTAATTAATGCCAACCGTTTTGAGATTTTGGTAGAAGTCGGCAATATTTGTAATTTGGGTACAATGCCGTTGCTGTTCTAAAAAATTAAAAATCCCATTTGGCTTAATATCTTTGTTCACTCCCACTTTTCCTGTTGTATGAACAGTCCAAGCATTTTCTGCGGCGCTGACAATTTCAAATTCGTAGCTGTCAGTGAGAATGAATTGTACAATCCGTGGAGAATCTGGGCTGAAAATGCAAGCCTGTTGCAGAGAAATATTTTCTAAGTATAGGCGTTCGCTTTGAAAAACTTCCTTTCCGGCTGCCAATGCCATTTCTATGTAGGCAGCTCCTGGTAAAATTACTTGGGCAAATACCTGATGGTCTTGCAGATATATGGGAGAATTGTCGGCAAGCTCTTGCTCAAAGTATAAATTAACGGATTTAGCTAAGTGTAATTTCTGTCCCAATAAAGGATGGACATCCACACGACCCCTCCCCAACCCTCCCACCCCCCTTTCATCCCCCAAGGCATCGGGGGGACAGAGGGGGATGCCCGATAGGGCGGGTGGGGTAATTTCTGCCCAGAAACGCTTTCTTTGAAAAGTATAATTTGGCACATTAAGACGCCGACGGTTGTAACCTTGATCAAATCTGTGCCAATCAAGCTGAACTCCTCGCCCATAAAGCGCCGCCACACTTGATAATATTACCTGCCAATCCTCCTGTCCGGCTCGTAAACTGGGTAACCAGAGATATTTTCCCTCATCCGCTACCAGCGATCGCGCCATACCGAGTAAAATTGGCTTGGCTCCAACTTCCAAAAATACACTACACTCTTGCTGAATCAGGGTTTGAACCCCGGCAAAAAACTGCACTGGCTGGCGGATATGACGACACCAATATTCAGGTGTGGCAATTTCTGTATCAATGATTTTGCCAGTAAGATTAGAAATGATTGGGTATTGCGGCGGATGAAAGTTGACAGTACGGGCGACTTGCTCAAATTCTGTGAGCATCGCCTCCATTAAAGGAGAGTGGAATGCATGGGAAACTGGTAAAGGTGTGGTTTTGATGCCTTGGGCTTCCAATATGGCGGCGATTTGGTCAACAGCAACGGTTTCGCCAGAAATCACTGTGTTATTGGGTGCATTGACAGCTGCAATGGATACCTGTTGATTGAAGGGTAGAATTAGTTCTTGTAATTCAGACTTAGCAGCAGCCACCGCAATCATTTTACCGTGGGGTAACTGCTGCATCAGACGGGCGCGGGTGGCAATCAGCTTTAGTCCATCTTCTAAACTAAAGACTCCTGCAATACAAGCAGCGACATATTCACCAACACTATGGCCCATGAGAAAATCAGGTTTCACTCCCCAAGATAGCCACAGTTGACAGAGGGCGTATTCAAGGACAAATAAGGCTGGTTGGGTGTAGATAGTTTGGTCTAAATTTTGGGAATGGGGAATGGGGATTGAGGAAAGATAAAGTAGATTTCGCAAATCTAAGCTTAATTCGGGATGCAATAACTCGCAGCAGTAATCAATTTGGTGGCGAAAAGAGGATTGAGTCTTGTACAATTCTCTACCCATATTGATATACTGGCTGCCTTGTCCGGTAAAGAGAAAGGCGATTTTCGGACGTAGTTGAGGAACCCCACCCGCGCCACTACCGTGTATAGACAAGTCGGATTCCTTTTCATATCTTGTATTACCCCCCTTAATCTCCCGATGCATTGGGGGGAAACCGGAAATCAAGTCCCCTCCCCAATGCATCGGGAGGGTTAGGGAGGGGTGTATTTTCCGCTCAAACCCAAGTTCGTTAGGTATGGATAGCCCCTTACCAAGGGTAGGATTAGAGATGGATATATTTTCTTGACTGTCAATAAAATGATATAATTTTTCACAAGCAACGGTAGGAGAATCGGCAATTATAGCTAAACGATATTCCAAGTGCGATCGCCCCGTGTTGGCACTAAAACAAACATCTGCAAAAGAAACATCTTGATGTTGGCTGAGATAGGCTACATAGTTACGGGCGAGATGTTCTAAAGCTGTAGGAGTTTTAGCACTCAGAGTTAGAAGATGCAGAGGACGTTCAATTTTATCTTTGTTTGGAATTTCTGTAGGTGCTGCTGCTAATACGATATGGGCATTGGTGCCACTAAAACCAAAGGAACTGACACCAGCCAGCCGTTTGCCAGAATTCCAAGGGATGCAGGTAGTGGGAACGGTGATGGGCAATTGTTCCCAAGCAATATGAGGGTTGGGTTCCTGAAAATGCAAATGAGGGGGAATTTCACCGTATTTCAATGCCAAAACCACCTTGATTAATCCAGCAATTCCCGCCGCGGCTTCGAGATGCCCAATGTTAGTTTTAAGCGATCCGATCAATAAAGGGCGATCGCGGGTATGATTGTCACCAAACACAGCCCCTAATGCACCAACTTCAATGGGATCACCCAAAGCTGTACCAGTGCCGTGGGCTTCAATATAAGTAATATCTGCGGGATCGACTGTGCTATTTGCTAATGCTTGGCGGATAACAGCTTGTTGGGATGGGCCGTTGGGAACCGTTAACCCACTGCTGTGTCCATCTTGGTTGACAGCGCTACCTTTTATGACTGCAAGGATGGGATACCCGGCGGCAATGGCATCTGACAATCTCTGAAGGACGATGATACCGCAGCCTTCGCCCCGAACAAAGCCATCTGCTGTGGCATCAAAGGTTTTACAACGTCCATCATTGGCAAGCATTCGTGCTTTGGAGAAATTAATCGTAAATTCTGGCGATAAAATACGATTCACACCACCTACTAAAGCAATATTACATTCACCACGACGCAGACTTTGACAGGCAAGGTGTACCGCTACTAATGAGGAAGAACAAGCGGTATCAACAGCTAAAGAAGGGCCTGTAAATCCGAGTGTGTAGGATAGACGACCAGCAGCAGTACTGTGGGAATTACCAGTTGCTAAGTAAGCATCTATATCTGTGACGGGACGATTTAATAAATGAGTTGAATAGTCATTGCTACTAATACCAATAAAAACACCCGTAGGACTATCTGCCAGTTGTTCTGGAGGAATGCCTGCATTTTCCAAAGCTTCCCAACTGACTTCGAGTAACAAACGCTGTTGCGGGTCGAGAGAAACAGCTTCTCTAGGGGCAATACCAAAAAACTCTGCGTCAAATTCTTGTAATTGCCCAATAAAACCCCCGTAGCGATTATACATTTTACCGGGAACACTTGGGTCGGGGTTATAGAATTTATCCAACTGCCAGCGATCGCCTGGTACTTCTGTAATGGCATCAACGCCATTGCGTAACAGTTCCCACAATGCTTGGGGAGTATCTGCCCCACCGGGAAAACGACATCCCATACTCACAATGGCGATTGCTTCTGTTTGTGCCTTGACTTTCCTACGTAAATCCCGCAACTCTTGGAGAGCGTTTTGCATTAAAGCACGATAGTCTTTGGATTCAGGCTGGGTCATGTCGCTTCGCTCCAATTCGTAATTCGTAATTCGTAATTAATACCCCATAGATAAATCTAGGGTTTTGGACATTGATGCTACGCATTTCTTTGTTTGCCAAAAATAAATAATGGTGATTTGGTGATTTGGTGCTTTAAACCCTAAATTACGAATTATTTTTGGTCAAAACTTTTCTTGTTCAATTTCCAGTAATTCCTGTGCCAATAAATCGGCAATCTCCTCTTGGGATAACTCTGATGCAGAAGAATCTAACGCCTTACCCCTCCCCAACCCTCCTACCCCCCTTTCATCCCCCAAGGCATCGGGGGGAGTGTGCGTTAGCGCGGGTGGGGTAATTTTATTATGTTCTTCTGTTCTCTCTTGGAGAGGTTGGGAGTCATCTAGATGTAATACTTCCTCTATTAAGTAGCGCACTAATTTCTTGATGTTCGGATAGTCAAAAGCAAGGGTGGTGGTAAGTGTGCATTTGAGGTTGGTTTGCAAACGGTTTTTGAATTCGATCGCTGTTAGAGAATCCATACCTAGGTCAAAAAATCCAGATTGAATATCAATGGCGTGAGGTTTAAATCCTAAAACTTGGGCGATTTGCTGACGGATATAGGTATTGAGTAAGTCATAGCGATCGCTCTGGGTAGCTAATGACAATTGCTCTAATATAGATGTGGTTGGAGTTAATGAGGTTACAGGTGTCTCAAACCGTTCCAGAAATCTAGAAGATAGTCGTTGTTGTGTAAATTGTCTCCAATCAATTGGTACAACTCCCACCTGGGTAATAGGTTGAGTCAGCAGATATTGTAAAACCTCGATGCCCTCAATCGGTGCGATCGCTCTAATTCCTCGCTGTTCCATCTGGCTGGTGACTTGGGGTTGTGTAGCAGAACCAATCTTTGACCAAATACCCCAGTTAATGCTCATTGCAGGTAATCCTTGAGAGGTGCGATGGTGGGCTAAAGTATCCAGAAAAGTATTAGCCGCAACATGATTTGCCTGTCCGGGAGAACCAAATAAGGCCGTTGCTGAGGAAAACATGATAAAATAATCCAACGGAGTCTTTTTAGTTAAAAGATGTAGATTCCAAGCACCCATAACTTTAGCAGCCATCACCTTTTCCCAGCGCTGCCAATTCAGTTGTAGCATTACACCATCATCCAACAAACCCGCCGCATGGATAACACCAGCCAAGGGTATAGTTGATTCTTGTATTTGCATTAATACGGTTGCCAAGTCTTGCTGTTGCGATACATCTACCTGGGCAACAGTTATGGTTGCACCGGCTGCTTCTAACTGCTGAATGCGAGATATTGCAGTAGATATGGGAGCATTCCGTCCCAACAAAACCAGATGACGAGCGCCCATATCTACGAGCCATTGAGCTACTAATAAACCTAAGCCGCCCAAACCACCAGTAATTAAGTAGGTGTGATCGGGTTTTAAGTGTAAAAAAGTATCCCCACGCCCCTGTTCTACCACTACTTTACCGATATGCTTACCCTGCTGCATATACCGAAAAGCATCCACGACGTTTGCCATCGGAAATACCTGAGCCGACAATGGTTGTAAACGATGATTAGTAAATTCCCTTGCCAACTGCTGTAAGATTTGTTGCACTAATTCTGGTTGCTGTCGGCACAAATCCACGATATCGATTAAGAAATAATCTGCATTTGCTTTGACGTGTTTAACTTGTTCCTCTGACCACACATCGATTTTGCCAATTTCCACAAATCGTCCGTGGGGTTTGAGAACTGCCAAACTTTGGGGTATAAACTCCCCACTCAGGGAATTGAGGATAATATCTACACCTTCTCCTTGAGTTTGGGCGGCAATTTCGGCGCGAAAATCTAAGGTGCGGGAGTGAAAAATATGCTGCACACCTAGTTTTTGCAATACTTCCCATTTGGAAGGACTAGCTGTGGTAAATACTTCTGCCCCAGCTAGTTGGGCAATTTGAATTGCTGCTTGACCGACACCACCAGCGCCAGCATGAATTAGAATTCTATCGCCTGCACGAATTTTAGCCAGATGATGCAATGTATAAAATGCTGTCAAAAATGCCACAGGGATAGTAGCAGCTTCCGTTATATTCAGATGTTGCGGTTTGGGTACAACCATCTGTGCATCCACAGTTACGTAATTGCTAAAACTGCCACTGGCTAATGCCATCACTGTTTGTCCTACTTGGAGATTTTTAACTCCCGTACCGACAGCAACAATATCTCCGACGCATTCACAACCCAAAAGTCCTGCATCTCCAGGATATAAATCCAAGGCATTCAACACATCACGGAAGTTTAACCCAGTTGCTCGGATACAGATTTCTACTTCTTGAGTCGCTGGGGGACGACGGTTGATAGTTTGGAAGTAGAGATTTTCTAGGGTTCCTCGCTGATTAATTATCAGTTGACGCCAAGATGTATCGATATGAGAATACCGCGCAAGTCTAGCCACACGGCGAGTTTGGCCGCGCCAAGCAATATCCTCTTCTGGAGAATTTGCCAGCAATTCTTGTAACAGGATATCTAATTGTGCTGTGAGCGATCGCACTGGGTCAAGATCCAAGCAGCGACAGCATAACTCTGGGTGCTCTAACCGCATAACTTTACTCATCCCCCACAAAGTAGCAGCAGCCATACCGGGGATATCATTTTCTACACCTGTGGCGACACTTCCCTGAGTTATTTGCCACCATTGAGGCTGAGTAGATAGTGTTGACAGTGTTTGTAACCAATGCGATACTTGACCACAGAGAACTTGTTGTGTTGCCATTAGTTGTTCTGTTATCATCTCCTTGGCGTGGGGTACATCCAAACCCCAGAGATTGATCAGGTGGGATGGGGTAAAAGTTAGAGTAAAATCTGAATCTTCTGCAAATACAAGATGACTTGTTCCACCATGCGCCTCTAAAGCTGCCGCAAGTTGCAAACCAACACCTTGCTGATCTGCTAAAATTAACCAATTCTCAGAATTGCAAGATAATCTGGGAGTTTGGGCAATCAATACGGCTTGTTGATCAAAGAATTGGGAATTCTCTATTGTTGGGTTGAGGAGGGTTGTAGACTCAAATCCCACATCCTTTAATAATTCCTGCCATTTTTTGGTAGAAATTAAGGGATAATCTGGACGTAATGCTTGGTCTTGGAAGCGCCACCACCCCTCAGTTAGACCAAAAATTAAGTCTAACCAACGCACAGGACGCACACCTTCTAATAAGATGAGTAATCCACTAGGGGATAATAACTGCTTGATGTTGGTGACACTTTGGTGCAAATCTTGGGTGGCGTGGAGGACATTGGCAGCAATGACAATATCAAAGCTGTTTTCTGTGAACCCTTGGGAAGATAAGGATTTCTCAATATCGAAAAGCTGGTAACGCACCCCAGAATAACTGGCAAATCGCTCTTGTGCTTTGCTCAAAAATAAGGGTGAAACATCGGTGAAAAAATACTCAACTTTTCGCTGTGCTAATTCTGGTAAAATATGTGCGGTAGTGCTACCAGTTCCAGCGCCAATTTCGAGAATCCGCAGGGTTGATTCTGCTGGTATTTCTTCTATAACCGCTATCACTGCCTGTTCCACTAAAGTATTCATTACCTGTGCCACTGGTGAGTTTTGGTAAAGTTGCGTCAAGTCGCTGAAGTCTCCTTCGGGAAATAGTAACTGTAAGGAATCAATGTTTCCTTGTAAGACTTCTGGCAAATGACTAGTGCAGCGTTCGAGTAAGGTGAGTTCTGCTATGGCACTGGGGTAGGTTTGGCGCAAATGGGCAAAGACTGGGGTAGTTGCAGTAGATTGGGTTGTTCGCAAAACCTGCCAATTGTCATCCTGTTGTTGTAAAATGCCCGCTTCTTGGAGCATTTGCAACAAGCGGTGACACAATCGCTGATGATGACTGAGAACGCCCATTGCTAGCATTGCTTCAGTTGTAGAGAATTCCTCACCGGGTTGCAGTGAAAATTGTGTTAACGAAGTTTGCCATAGGCATCGCTCCAATGCCTCAAGTACACAAGCAATACTCAACTCCTCCAGTTGTGGTAATAATGATGCGTAGGCTTCGAGGTCTGGCTGATTTTGGGTGAATTGTGCGGAAGTATGTTTGCTAATGGTAGACGGATTCTGGAAAGTATGAGAAAATAATCCAACGGAGCTTAATGGCTGTTCCTTCCATTCCACTTGATACAACCAATCTTGCCAAGTATTTAACCCAGCATTCCTCAAACTATCCTGTCTGACTGGCTGGATTTGTAAGCCATCGATGGTCGCAACTAAAGTACCATCTGGATTTAATAGTTGCAAGTCGGCAATGTAGGAAGACTCGTGACGAAGTTGCACATAACTCCAGAGGCTCTCACTTAAGTTACCATAGCAATGCACCTGCTCTACACCTACAGGTAAGTAGGCTGTGGATGGTTGGGAAGTGAGGAAGATTGCACCCATTACCTGAAAACAAGCATCCAACAAAACGGGATGAATTTGATAACAGGATGCATCTGTGAGCAATGGAGATAAACGAATCTCGCCTAAAGCTTGTTTTTCTCCCCGCCAGAGGCGTTGAATTGCTTGGAAGGACTTTCCATATTCCACTCCCAATTCTTGGCAAGTTTGATAGTAGGATGTTACAGCAATTTCTTGAGGGCAACTTGTTTGTAGTTGAGTTAAATCTACAGCATTTCTAGAAGATTCTGCATAACTATTCTGGAGGCGTTGCATATTTGCGGGATGATTTTTTTCACGCAGAGGCGCAGAGGAGGACACTTCCGTGGGCGGGTTTCCCGACTTGAGGAAAGAGTCCGTCGCGCAGAGAGGATAAAGAGTTTTAGATTTTAATACATGAATTTCATCCCTTGTTTGTGCAACGCCATTCTGGAGGATGCCTGTAGCATGAGTTACCCATGCTGCATCTTGGGAAATATTGTCTGTGCTGGCAATTTCAAATTGGTAGGTTTGTTGATCTACTGCTTGGAGAATGAGTTGCAGGGTGATAGTTATACTTTCTGTCAGAAATAATGCTTTGCTAATGACAATATCTCTGATCGTGTAAGCATCAGTTTTCCAGATTTTTTTTGCTGCTGTCAGTGCCATCTCCACATAGCCCGCAGCTGGCATGACAATATGATGGAAAACTTGATGATGCTGCAAAAATAGCGGCTGATTCTGGCTGATTTGACTTTGAAAATAAATTTTCTCTGCATGGGCTAGTTGTAATCTTTGTCCCAACAAAGGATGTTGATAAAAATACCTGTTTTGTGGTGTTATGCTATCCATTTCAACCCAAAAGCGCTGGCGTTGAAATGGATAAGTAGGTACTAAAACACGCTGAGCACCTTCAAAGTTCTGCCAATTGATATTCACACCCCGCATATATAATGATGCCAAACTGGATAGCATTACCTGCCAATCGCTTTGTCCTGAACGCAAACTTGGCAACCATGTGAGGTTTTGTGCTTCTGGAAGACAAGTTTGTGCCATACTGAGCAAAGTCGGCTTTGCACCAATTTCCACAAAGACTTGGCAACCTTCTTGTGCTAATGTCTGAATGCCGGCAGCAAATTGTACAGGCTGGCGGATATGACGACACCAGTACTCAGGTGTGGCAATTTCTGCACCGATAATTTTGCCAGTGATATTCGAGACTAGTGGAATCTGGGGTGGATAGTAAGAAATGCTCTCTTGCATTTGCTCAAACTCTCTGAGCATCGGTTCCATTAAGGGAGAGTGAAAAGCATGGGAGACTGAAAGTATTGTAGTTTTTATCCCTTGGTTTTGCAAGGTTTCTACAAGTTGCGCGATCGCTGTTTGCTCTCCAGAAATTACTGTATTATTTGGTGCATTAATTGCCGCAATCGATATTTGTTGTTGAAAGGTTTGCAGTTGTTTGGCGATGTCTGCCGCAGACGCAGCAACTACCACCATTTGACCATTATCAGGCAACTGCTGCATTAAACGGGCGCGGTTGGTAATTAATTTTAGTCCATCTTCTAAACTAAAGACTCCCGCGATACAAGCTGCAACGTACTCGCCGACACTGTGTCCCATTACAAAATCTGGTTGCACACCCCAAGAGAGCCATAGTTGACACAAAGCATATTCGAGGACAAATAAGGCTGGTTGGGTGTAGATAGTTTGGGATAAATTTGGGGAAAAATAAAGTAGATTTCGCAAATCTAAGCCTAAGTCGGGATACAATAACTCGCAGCAGTAATCAATTTGGTGGCGGAAATAAGATTGAGTCTCGTACAATTCTCTACCCATATTGATGTACTGGCTGCCTTGTCCGGTGAACAGGAAGGCGATTTTAGATACTTGACTTTTAGATATATCTGTAGTATTGTCTAAATAATTTACAATATTTTGATAACATAATATATAAGAATTGGCGGGTATCGCCAGACGATATTCAAAGTGCGATCGCCCAGCGTTAGCGGTAAAGCAAACATTAGCGAAGGCTGTATCCGGTGGCGTTGCGAGATAGTTTTTATAGAGTTGGGTGAGTTCTCGCAATGCTTGAGGAGTTTTGGCAGAGAGTGTAAGAAGGTGCCAAGGACGTTCAATAGCATCTGAATTTTGAATTTTGAATTTTGAATTTTGAATTGATGAAGGTGCATTTTCTAAGATGATATGCACATTCGTCCCACTCATCCCAAAGGAACTAATACCAGCTAGTCGCTGTTTATTTTGATCCTGCCAAGGAGTTAATTTTTGGGGTACGACAACAGGTAATTCATCCCAAGGAATGTAGGGGTTAGGTTGTTGGAAATTTAGATGGGGTGGAATTTGTTGGTGCTGGAGGGCAAGAATTACTTTGATTAATCCAGCAATTCCAGCGGCTCCTTCGAGATGTCCGATGTTAGTTTTGACGGAACCAATATATAACGATTCAGCTTTGGTTCTCCCTTCACCCAAAACTTTGGCTAAGGCCAAAACTTCGATGGGGTCGCCCAACACAGTACCCGTGCCGTGGGTTTCTACATATTGAATTTGCTTAGGTTCTAACCGCGCATTTTTCAAAGCTTGACGAATTACCGCTGATTGCGCTGTGCCATTGGGGGCTGTCAAACCGTTGCTGCTACCGTCATGATTTACTGCCGAGCCGCGAATCACCGCTAAAATTTGGTCATGGTTAGCGATCGCGTTTGAAAGTCGTTTCAGGACAACAATGCCACAGCCTTCTCCCCGTCCATAACCATCTGCTGCGGCATCAAAGGTTTTGCAACGTCCATCTACTGCCAAAGCTTGCAATTTGCAAAAGCCAATCATTGGCTCTGGCGCTAATATCAGATTTACACCTCCCACCAATGCTAAATCAGATTCCCCGGTGCGGAGACTCTCAGATGCTAAATGCAGCGCCAGTAGGGAAGAAGAACAGGTTGTATCCAACTGCATTACTGGGCCTTGCAGTCCTAAAACATAGGCGATGCGTCCGGCGGTGATGCTGCGAGTGTTGCCCAAACTGCTGTAAGCATCAATTTGTCTGGGATCATTAGATGCAATGCTGTATTTGGCGTAGTCATCAAAACAGACACCAATAAATACCCCGGTGCGACTACCTTTCAACTGCTGGGGAGATTGTCCGGCTCGTTCCAATGCTTCATAGCTAACTTCCAGTAAAAGGCGTTGTTGAGGATCTATGGCTGCGGCTTCACGGGGAGAAATGCCAAAAAAGTGGGCATCAAATTGATCTACGCCGTCGATAAAATAACCGTAGCGGGTGTACATTTTTCCCGGCGCATCAGGATTGCGATCGTAGTAAGCTGGTACATCCCAACGGTCAGAGGGAATCTCGCTCACCGCATTGACACCATCCCGCAAGAGTTGCCAAAATGCTTCGGGGTTATTCGCACCACCCGGAAAGCGACAACCCATGCCAATAACTGCGATGCCTGCGGCGGGCAAAGCCAACGCTTCGGTTTTTTGTGATTCAATAGCTGTTAATTCTGCTCGTAACTGGCGCATTTCCAGCAAAGCATCCTTAAGCAAAGCTTGATAGTTGATGTTTGGCGATGATGAATTGCTCATGAGAAATATGGGTTCAATAATTTATTAGCGTGTGTTTTTCCTCCACCCTAACCCTCCCTTTGTAAAGGAGAAGAACTGGATTTGTGATTTCCCCTCTTTGGAAGCAACGACCTGAGCACAGCTTTGCGTAAAATCGTAACGTTTTTAAACGCCCAGAGTTGTCCCAGATAAGACTTCCTTACATCTGAACTTCTCCTTCAAAGACGCGCAAGGGACGGTGGGGACGCAAAGTAAACGCATAGGCGCTTCGCCGAACCGCAGGGTAGGGACGCAGAGTTTTGCCTTTCTTTAATTCGCTACGAATTAATGAAATGGTGTACTTAGCCCCAACAAGCAAATTTATATTACTCTCTTCCCGCCATAAGATTATCTATCTCTTCCTTTGCGTCCTTTGCGTCCTTTGCGGTTGGTTAAAAAAAATTTTGAGACTTGTGTGTTCATGAACGTGTCCTTTGTCGTGCTATAGCAATTTCTTGAGCTAGCAGTTCTGCCATTTCTGCTGCTGATAAATCTTCTAATGAGGGAGATAGGGTAAAATTTTCTCCCCCTGCTTCCCCATTTGCGGGCTGAGTTCTAAATGTATCGCTCAAATAATGGGCTAAATCTTCAATTGTGGGAAAATTCCAGGCGATGGTTGCTTCTAATTTATGAGAAATACCCAACCATTCTTGTAAATCTTGAGCTAATTCTACCGCCGTAACAGAATCGATGCCATAGTCAGCAAAGGCTTTCGTTGAGTCAATTTCTGAGATAGAAACGTGCAATTTCTGACTCAACCAAGTGATTAACCAGGTTTGGATTTCGGAATTAAACCCACCTCTTGTTAACTCTGTTCTTGGCAAGGGGAAGTTGAAAACAGTTAAGTTCTGGGAAACTGGATTTTCTAAGGAGACTGTTGATTTACGTAACAATTCATCTAGCTGATCGTCTTCACCTGCTAAAGTTTGTTCTACATCACCAATCGTCTGTGCATACTCACTAATCAAATTAGCTGTTGTTTGCAGGTTGGCTAATGACAAGTTATCAGGTGTGAAATTTAAAGCTTGGTGGAGTTTCTCTTCAAACCGATTTTTGATCCAAGCGATCGCTCTTTGGATATTCGCTGATTTATCCATCATACCTCCCATTGCTGCCCAAAGGATAGCATCACTCGCCAATTCACCAAGTTGATAGGATGCCCAACGCTGAGTAGTTATATTATTAGTGAAGCGATCGCTAATTCTTTCTACTGCATTAGCTAATCTTTGAGCTACTTCCACTGCACCCAAAGTCTGAGTCAGAAATTGTTGCAGTTCTTCGCCCTGTTTCAGCAGACGCGCACCCAAAAATCCACATAAGGTTTCCGTCGGCCCTTCAAATATCCGAAAAACTCGCGCATCCCGAAGAATTTGTGGTGCTAGGTTGCTTTCGATATAGCCGCGTCCACCCAAGGTTTGTACCAGTAAATCTGCTGTTATCCAGTAAAATTCGGGGGCAGAAATTTTACAAGCTGTGTACGCTTCCACTGGGACGGTAATTCCTTGGTCGAGTAACTCACAAATTCGCATTACCAAGGTTTCAACTGTGGTAATTGCCGCTGTCAATTCCTCAAGGCGATGTAAAACCACAGGATGCTCTAGCAATCGTCCGGTAGAAATTTGCCGACGTTCACTATAGCGCCACATCAGTTGGAGGCAGCGTTTCATCCCACCTACACAAGCAGCTGCGATCGCTAATCTACCATACATCATCGCATCCTGGGCAACACTCATCCCAGTGCCCACACCACCCAAAAGTTGCTCAGATGTGACGGGAACATCTTCTAAATAAACGGTATTTTGTACCATTCCCCGCATTCCCATTGTTAGTGCTTCTTTCCCCTGGCGCAATCCAGGGCTACCCCGACGCACTGCAAAACCGCTAATACCTTGATGTTGATGTTGGACAAACACATTAATTACACCCGCCCAAGCCGCAGAACCACTCCAAATTTTCTCACCCCGCAACCGCCAACCATTACCATTTGCGATCGCTTGGGATGCGATCGCTTGGGGATTAGCACCTGCTCCCGGTTCAGTGAGGGCAAATGCTGCTAATTCCCTTCCCGTGGCAAGCATTGGCAGTAATTCTTCCTTCAGCGATGACGTACCATGCAACAAAATTGGACGAATTCCCAACACGTTATTCAGTCCCACAAACAGCGCTAAGGTAGAATCTATTGCCCCTAATTGTTGTATAATCCTGATGGTGTCCGTATATCCTAAACCTAACCCACCATAATTAAGTGGTACTTGCATTCCCAATAAACCCCGATTGCCAAAATCTAAAACAATGTGGGGTGAAATACAACGCCGTTCATCCATCAAGCGCGAATTAATATGATGGTTAGCGTAATCTCGTAACCATTCAATTAAGTTATCTGTTTTGTATTTGCTACCCACCAAATCACCCCTCCCCAACCCTCCTACACCCCTTTCATCCCCCCTTACCAAGGGGGGACAGAGGGGGGTGCGCGTTAGCGCGGGTGGGGTAATATCTTGAAGTTCCCACTGAGAAATTACATCTAAACTCTTATTGATAAACCCAGCCCGACAAGCATGGCGTTGCACCTTGCCACTGGAAGTTTTGGGTATGCTGCTGGGTTTGAGCAAGCAAATAGCATACACCTGCAACTCATGTTCGCGGGAAATTGCCCCCCGAATGGCTGTGATTATGGCTGCGGTATCGAGCAATCGCCAAGCACTACGTTCTACTTCTTGAACAACTACTAACCGTTCTTCCCCAGAAAATTCCACACTGAAAGCCGCTCCCCAATGAGGATTAAGCATTTCATGACTGTGAGCAACGCTAGCTTCAATATCTTGAGGGTAATAATTTTGCCCTCTGATTATAATAATATCTTTTATCCGCCCAGTGACAAATAATTCCTCACCCCGCAAAAACCCTAAATCTCCCGTTCGTAAAAATGAACCCGCTTCTGATGCCAAAGTCGCTCTAAAAGTTGCTTCTGTCTCCTCTAGACGACCCCAGTAACCTTGAGCTACACTCGCACCCCTAACCCAAATTTCCCCTTCTTCTCCTTCTAAACGTGGTTTTCGGGATTCGGGATCAACAATTATGACTGTTTGTTCAGCACTAGCGCAACCACAACCAACGATCGCCTTTTGGTCAGTAAAAGTCTCAATAGTCGGTGCTTTGTCCTTATGTCCGCCAGTGACAAATAATGTTGCTTCTGCTAACCCATAACAGGGATAGAAGGCTTCGGACCGAAACCCATATTGAGCAAAGGTTGTGACAAATTTTTCTAGGGTTTGTGCCCGAATTGGCTCTGCCCCGGTAAATGCGATTTCCCAACTACTCAAATCCAAATCTTGACATTCTTCTGGGCGAATATCGTGCAGACACATCTCGTAGGCAAAATTAGGAGCGCCGCTAGTTGTGGCGCGGGTTTGGGAAATCGCCTGCAACCAACGAATTGGTTTCTGGAGAAAGGCCACAGAAGGCATCAGCGTCACAGGGAAACCGCCATAAAGTGGCTGAAAAATTCCCCCAATTAAACCCATATCATGATACGGCGGCAACCAACTGACAAACTTACTGCTAAATGAATGTCCAAAACGATGATAAACTTGCGCTAAATTATGCAGTAAATTCCCATGACTGAGCATCACTCCCTTTGGTGTACCAGTTGAACCAGAGGTATACTGAAGCATGGCGATGCTGTCGGCATTCAGTGAGGGACGTTGCCAACCATCAGCCAAGTCTAAAGAAATGCCATCAGTAGCAATTATCGGCAGAGTAGTGATCGCCTTTAACGAGCTTGACAAAGCCACCGTCGTCAAAATTCCACTTGGTTGGGCATCAGATGCGATCGCTAATAACCGATCTAAATTACGATTGCGACGTGGTGGATATACAGGAACAGCAATCACGCCAGCATAAAAACAGCCCATGATTGCCGCAATCAATTCTAGCCCTGGTGGGTACATCAACAGTACAGGCTCTTTTTGCCAATCCTGGGTTTGTAAATGAGTTGCGAACTGACAAGTCAGCGCTTGCGCTATCGCCCGTGCTTGTTGATCTAACTCCCAATATGTAAGACTAAGACTTTCTCCGTCTTGTAGAAAATTGAACCCGATAGAGTTAGGCTGCTCCTGTATCCACAAGAGCAAAACATCCGGGAGTGTTACTGCTTCTTGTAGAGCTATTGAGAAATTTTCTCTTTGACGAGACATAACCATGCAACTAACTGCTTGATGAGGGAGTGAAATTGACTAACTAATTTGTGAAAAATTTGCACGTTACCGCTATTTTTATCTGCAACTAGAGCAAACACAGTAAAAATATCATTTTTTTTCTAATCTAACCTATGCAATATAGGATATATTATTTTTCATAATACTTCTCAAGAAGTTTAGTAAAATTTGCCATCTTAGTTTGATAGTTATCATACTGAGCTTTTTGTATCCATGTATATAATTGACACTGAAATACACAGATTGCGATCAGCCAATAGCAAAATTTATACCAATTATGTATGAAGATGCACTTAATAAAACCCCTCTGTAGTCCCCCCGATGCCTTGGGGGAACGGCGTAGCCGGGGGGTAAATTATGCAGCTTCACAAAGAAACGGTATGACAGCATTTTTATTAGGGATTAGGAAGATAAGTCAAGAGTTATCCCAATGACGCCAGTTGCTTCTCCTGTCGGAGACGCTGCGCGAACAAGTCGGGAAACCCGCCTACGGCGCTGGCTCGCCAATGCTCAATGCCCAATGACGCCAGTCGCCTCAAGTCGGGAAACCCGCCCACGGCGCTGGCTCGCCAATGCCCAATATTTTCGAGTGTGAGTGAGGAAACTTTGACATGACGTGGAATTATTGCCAACCATCGATAGTAGTTGCTAGCGTAGTAACTCTTTTAGCATTGCAGCCAGCTTGGGCAGCACCCATTCCTGTAACAGGAGTGCAAATCAATTCTAACAATCAAGGTTTAGAAATTGTTCTCCAAACACCAACCACAGAATTTTTAAACACCATAACTACTAGCGAAGGTAAAACCCTAATCATCACCGTCGCTAACACTCAACTCCAGTTAACACAAGGACAATCTTTTTTACAACAGAATCCCGCACCTGATATAGCCGAAGTTGCTGTTACCCAGTTAGATGCCAACACCGTTGAGATCAGAGTCATTGGGAATGCAGCATTACCCACAGCAAATATCCAACAAAGTAACCAAGGATTAGTTTTTAATCTCACCCCATCTACCACCGCCCAAAATCCACCCCCACCAGCTGACCAAACTTCAGAAGCACAGGAACCAGAAGAACCCATCGAAATCACCGTTATCGGAGAAAGTCCCCGGCCAACCTACCAAGTTCCTAATTCCTCTGTTGGTACTCGCACCGACACCCCAATTATCGATGTACCACAAGCGATTCAAGTCATCCCCCAAGAGGTGATCAAGGATCAGGGTACGCGCACAGTCGGGGAAATCTTGAAAAACACCAGTAGCGCCAATACCGGACGTTCGCCATCCCAAGCCCCAGCTTTAAATCCGGTGATTCGGGGATTTGAATCTACTAATATTTTGCGTAATGGTCTGCGGGATGAAACCCTACGCTTTAATAGTGACATTAGTAACGTTGAACGATTAGAACTCCTCAAAGGGCCAGCTTCGGTGCTGTTTGGGCGCGGGGATTTAGGTGGAGTGATTAACCTAGTCACAAAGCAACCTTTAGATCAACCATTTTATTCAGTTGAGTATCAAGTGGGATCATTCGGTTTACAGCGTCCCTCCTTGGACTTCTCCGGCCCTTTGGGCACAGATGGTGTTGCTTACCGCTTAAATTCTTCCTATGAACGGGCTGACAGCTTCAAACAATTTGAAAATAATGAATCTTTCTTTATATCTCCATCCGTCAGGCTGATTAGTAACAAAGACACAACATTAATTGTCGATTTAGAATATCTCAAATACCGCAGCTTTGAGACAGCACCAGATTTACCCGCCTCTGGGACGGTGATTTCTAACCCCAATGGCAAAGTCGCACTAGATGCCAACTTGGGTGAACCTTCCCTATCTGAAAGTGAAGCAAACGTAACCCGCTTAGGTTATCGATTAGACCAACGTCTTAGTTCTAATTGGTCAATAAAAAATGAATTTTTAGCTTCGTTTTTAGATGTTTCTGAAAATACTGGGGTGATTGCCATCCGTAGCTTTACTAATCCCGATACACCAGATGGATTGGAGCCAGATCAACAAACTCTCAACCGAACCTTGGTGGAAAATCCCAGTGAATTATCTACCTTGACATTCAATACTAGTTTAGAGGGTAAATTTCAAACTGGAAGTATTGAACATAATTTGCTATTCGGTGTAGAGCTTGCTAGACAAAGGTTTAAGGATCAGCAGAACATTAACTTTTTGAGTCCCATTAATATCTTCAATCCTGTTTATGACCCTGAGAACATCATTCCCTCGAGCTTGCTAGATCTGGATATTGATACTAACACTGACGCTCAGGAAAACACTATCGGTCTCTACCTCCAAAATCAAATTTCTCTATCAAAGAGCATTATCTTAGTTTTGGGTGGACGTTTGGATTTTGCCGAACAAATCTATGATGATTTACTTAACCCCAGCCAAAGTTTTGAGCGTAGCGATACTGTCTTTAGTCCTCGTGTTGGTTTAGTAATTAAGCCAACTGAAAATATTTCATTGTATGCCAGCTACAGCGAATCATTTAAACCAGTTGCTGGCAGAACTCGCATCTTCAATGATGAGACTGGAGAATTTGATAATGGTGATCCATTTGAACCAGAACGTGGTGTTCAATACGAAGTCGGTGTAAAAGCAAATCTATTAGGCGATCGCCTTTCTACCACCCTAGCATTTTACAACTTGGAACGCAGCAATATCGCGGCTCAAGGACTCGACGATCCCCTATCACAATTTCAAATCGGCAAACAACGTAGCCGTGGGATTGAACTAGACATTGCTGGGGAAATTCTACCGGGTTGGAACCTAACAGCCAGCTATGCTTATACAGATACAGAAATTCTGGAAGATAGCCGCCCAGAATTTGTGGGTAGGCAATTACAAAATGTCCCCAAAAATGCTTTCGGATTGTGGACTACTTATGAACTGCAATCTGGTAGCCTAAAGGGGTTAGGAGTTGGCATTGGTCTATTTAACCAAGGAGAACGACAAGGTGATTTACTAAATAGATTCACTCTACCCTCATACTGGCGAACAGATGCATCGCTGTTTTATCGCCGCGACAACTTCCGCGCTGGGATCAATTTCCAAAACTTGTTCGATCAAGATTACTTCGAGGGTGCCCGCGATATTGTCCGCGTTGTCCCAGGTGCGCCTTTTGCTATTACCGGCACCATTTCCTGGGAATTTTAATATTAGACATGGGGCATTGGGCATGGGGCATGGGGCATTGGGCACTTGTACTGAGCGACTTGTGCCGAGCGAAGCCGAGGTAAGCCGAAGTATTGGGCATTGGGCATTGGGCATGGGGCATGGGGCATGGGGAATAGGGGATGAGTCTTTAATACTCGCCGACGAGTCTTTGATACTCGCCCAGGAGTCTTTGATACTCGCCGACGAGTCTTTGAACTCCGTTAATGAGTCTTTGATACTCGCCGACGAGTCTTTGAACTCCGTTAATGAGTCTTTGAACTCCATTAATGAGTCTTTGAACTCCATTAATGAGTCTTTGAACTCCATTAATGAGTCTTTGAACTCCGTTAATGAGTCTTTGAACTCCATTAATGAGTCTTTGAACTCCATTAATGAGTCTTTGAACTCCATTAATGAGTCTTTGAACTCCGTTAATGAGTCTTTGAACTCCGTTAATGAGTCTTTGAACTCCGTTAATGAGTCTTTGAACTCCACTCCCCATGCCCCATGCCCCATGCCCCATGCCTCATGCCCCATGCCCCATCCCCCATGCCCCAGTCCCTTCAATTCCTCCAACTTCCCACAATGCGAACTTTTTTGGTAATCTGGCTGGGTCAAATGGTATCAACCATCGGCAGTTTTATGACAGTGTTTGCACTGACAATTTGGGTATGGGACAAAACGGGTTCAGCAACAGCTTTGGCGTTAGTGGGTTTCTTCGCCCAACTACCCAGATTGCTGATTACCACCTTTGCCGGTATTGCCGTTGATCGCTACGATCGGCGGTTGCTCATGCTCATTGCTGAAGTTGTCGCCTTTTTATGTACTCTAGCAGTAGCGCTGCTATATCTCACTCAGCAATTACAGGTGTGGCATCTATATATAATAGTCGCCCTTTATGGTGGTTTTGGACAGTTACAAGTTCTGGCATATTCAACTTCCATCGCCCTGCTGGTTCCCCAAGAACAATATACCCGTGCTGAAAGCTTGGGGAGTGCTGTAAACTACAGTGCGGCAATTTTTGCCCCCGCCTTAGCAGGGTTTCTCTATCCGCGTTTTGGGTTGCAAAGCATCTTTTGGATTGACTTAGCGACTTTTATCGCTTCCTTTGTAACCTTGCTGATTGTCAGAATTCCCCGGACATCTATAGAAAAAACAGTGGATGATCACCAAGAAACCCTGTGGCAAAAGTTGACCTTTGGATTTCGCTATATTTGGGCAAATCCTTCTTTAACAGCAATGGCGATCGCCTTTACTTTATTCGCCATTCCCAATGATATCAGCAAAGCTCTTTACAGCCCGATGATTCTCGCCCGCACAGGTGGCGACTCAGAAATTCTCGGCGCTGTCACCACGGCTGCGGGTATTGGCGGTGTCATCGGTGCCCTACTATTGGGAGCCTGGGGAGGATTTAAACGCCGCATTCATGGAATGTTACTTGGTTTTGCCGGATATGGTTTCTTTAGAACAATTCTCGGTCTTGGACAAACATTACCAGTTTGGATAGTTGCCCATTTTCTGGCAGCAGCACTTATTCCTATGTTTTATAGTTCTAGTAATGCTATCTGGTATACTAAAGTGCCACCAGCTTTACAAGGGCGAGTTTTAGCAGCAGATCAACTCATTGGCGTGACGATCTCAACCATCGCACCGTTAATCGCTGGTTTTCTAGCTGACCAAGTATTTGAACCAGCAATGCGTCCGACGGGGAGTTTAGCGCCTATTTTCGGTAACTTCTTTGGTACTCGGATTGGTTCAGGCATTACTTTGCTATTTGTCAGCATGAGTATTTGCACGGTAATAGTAGGAATCTTGGGGTACAGCGTGCGTTCTTTGCGACGAGTAGAGGACTTAATACCAGATAGCTCCCAATCTTAAGTTCATTAGCCTTGAAGAAGGCAAATTCGTGCAAATTTTGCAAGAGTAAAGCAAAAATCTTTTCAGAGTCTCCCCTATTTCCGCAGCTTGCCCAATTCATATCAAGTCCGTTCAATTACCCATAATAAAACTATCCCACCCGCGCTATCGCGCACCCTCCTCGATGCATTGGGGAGGGGTAATGCGAGAATTATAGGCAATTTACCGGACATCATCTCATCCCGATATCTGTAACGAAAATTTAACTTACACACAGGAAATGACTTATGGCGCCAGTAGTCAAAATCACAGCCAATACTCAAAATCTGGTTGAAACTCAAGGTACTATTTTAACCTTTAGCTTTGAGTTAAGTGAAACCCCGCCATCAGCAGGCGTGACAGTTTACCTGAAAGGCAATATCGCCCAATCATTGACCCAACTCGATTTATTTGCGATCGCTTATTCCGGAGGTGATGCCCCAGAGGGAGATTTTGATTTTACAGGGTTCTACTTTAACATTAAGTCTCAAGTTGCCACAGTTAGTCTGCCGATTTTCGTCGATGGAATTGTGGAAAGTCCACAAACCGTAGTTTATACACTCCAGCCTGGAACAGGCTACACTGTTAATCCAAGTTTCAGTGCGATCGCTGTTAACTTATTCGACGATGCGATTATTGGTGGGGCAGGTAACGACAACCTCACTGGTAACAGTGCTAACAACGTCCTCATTGGTAATGCTGGTAACGACATACTAACTGGGGGAAGTGGAAAAGATACTCTAACAGGAGGTCTTGGAGTGGATCGCTTTGACTACCGCAATTTAGCTGATTCCCTGTTCAGTAATTTTGATATTATTACAGACTTCAATGCCACTGCTGGTAATGATCTATTCCTCGTTTCCACTGCACGAGCCGGATTCTTGAATGCGGGAAGTGTTGCAACTCTTAATGAGGCTGGAATTGGAGCTAAATTAACCACCGCTAATTTTGGAGCAAACTTTGCTGCTCGATTTACCTTTGGAAGTCGCACCTTTGCCGCCATTAATAATAATACAGCAGGGTTTAACGGCACTACTGATGCCATCATTGAGGTAACAGGATTAACTGGAACCCTGGGGAGCAGTAATTTTACAACCACGTTGGCGTAGCAGTCCTTTTGACCTTGATCATAACTATGCTTTTTAGAATCCTCCCAACAAGTATTCTCACCTCAGCCCTATTGTTTGCTCCAGCTGTAACCCTGGTAACTGGATCGATTTCTTCCCCTGCCTTATCGATCACTCTTGCAACAAATTCATTACCATCTTCTGTCAATCAAGACCTGGCAGAGCAGCTACAGGCAAGTCTGGATCAAGCACGGGGCAACATTCCGGGGGCAGCCGTAGCGATTATCAGCCCTAAAGTCACCTGGTTTGGGGCTAGCGGGGTGGCAGACATAGCAACAGATACACAATTACAGCCTAGCGATCGCTTCCAAATCGGCAGCATTACCAAGACTTTCGTGGCAACAACCATATTACAACTAGTCGAAGAGGGTATCCTTGGTCTGGAGGATACCCTAGTTGACCGACTACCAAAGACAGTAACGGCGGCGATTCCGAACTCAGAGCGGATTACAGTGCGCCAACTCTTGAACCATACTAGCGGCCTTGCCGACTATACCGATGTGCTGTTTACACAGGCTGCGGTCAACCCAGGAGTTTTTTTTAATAATTGGCAACCAGAGGAACTGGTGAGCTTAATTAATGGCACAGAGGCTAGCTCTGAGCCAGGAGAGTTGTGGGAGTATTCCAATACCAACTTTCTCTTGTTGGGCATGGTGCTGGAAGCGGCAACGAAAGGTAATATTGCAGATGAAATCCGCGATCGCATCCTCGATCCCCTAGCCCTCAGCAATACCTTTTTTGCCGAAGAAGAAGCTATCCCAGGTGGCTATGTCAAAGGCTATTGGGACTTTGATCAAAATGGCACGCTCAACGATATTTCTGTTGCCAATCTCTCTTGGGCCTGGTCTGCTGGGGCGATGGTGTCCAACACTGCGGATTTAGCTACCTTTATTCAAGCCCTAATCGGCGGCGAACTGTTGGAGCCTGATACCCTCAACCAAATGCTGACGACCATCAGCCCCATTGCATCAGAGAATTATTCTGCTTATGGACTGGGCATCGGTACTATTGAATCCCCCAATCGCTTCTGGTACATCCATCGAGGACAAACTCTGGGATATCGCTCCAATATGTGGTACTCGCCTTTGGAAAACATCACTTATATTGAATTAATTAATGCGCGATCTAACCAAAACTTATCGGGTGCAACCTTAACTACCTTAAGACGGCATAAATCCACTGCGTCAGTTCCAGAACCAGGAATGATCCCTGGACTGCTGTTGCTTGTCAGCATGGGGTTAACTTTGAGGTCAAGATTGCCACTCCTAAACAATATATGTTGCCGGAATAAGGTTTAATATCATGTTCACTTAATTACTTATTAAACCCAAAGAACCCCACTCCTTGACAAGGGGGAAGACCAGAAATCCGGTTCCCTCCCCAATACATCGGGGAGGGTTAGGGTGGGGTAAATCAGACTTGTGTACACCACCGCAGCCTCTAGCTTTAGCTAGAGGCTCTTTGAGGTTATTATATGGGCAATTCAGGTTATTCATCAAGCTCTTGTGTTAAGAAGGTAAAATTTTACCAGCTACCAAATACTCAGCTTTTGTAGTGAGTCTAATTTCCATATTTTTCTACTTTTAAAATAAAATGAAGAATATAGTGTATTGAGTGCAGGAAGTCTAGCTACATCTGAGTGAGATTATCCTCACGATTTTGTGTATGTTCTATCTGTAATCCAAAATAGCTGAGTTCTTCGCCAATGGATCTGGAAAATCACAATGAGAAAATCAAGTAACAAGGATACAAAAGATACAATTATCACTCGTTTTGATTATGAACTTCTCACACCAGAGCAACGGACTTTAGTTGAGCAGCACACAACAGAAATCCGAGAGCAGCTACGGCGGACTGCCCAGGACATTTGGGAGATTGGGCAACGATTGGCAGAAGTGCGTTCTAAACTGAAGCATGGACAATTTGATACTTGGTTGAAAGCAGAATTTGGTTGGAGCCGTCGGACAGCATACAACTTTATTAATGTATATGAAACCTTTGGCAACCGTGCAAATCTTGCACAAATTGACATTGCTACCTCCGCTTTGTATCTACTTGCTGCACCCTCCACACCCCAAAAACTGCGGGAGCAGTATCTAGAAGAAGCGAAAACTGGTAAGCGCATCACCCACAAAGATTTAGTCCAAACTATTAAACATCAGCAAGAAGAAAAAACTGACTCGATAACTACATCACAAGAGGCAATAAAGCCAGAAATTGTCGCCATTCTGCCAAAATCCAGCCAAAAAAACAATTCTCCATCCCCAGTTATTGAGGTTCCTGTCACTCATGTAGAGACAACACCTGAAGCTACTGTTAGGAGCCAATTTCGTTGGTGGCGGTTAGGACAGCAGCACCTGTTATTTCACGGTGATACAGCTTCACCAGAGTTTTTTGCTAAAATCCCTCCAGTCACTTTAGCTGTTGCTGTGACTTCAGATGATTGGGATCATGATTGGCTGATTGAGGAAGCAGCAACAGTAATCATTCTGCAACCCTTTAGCTTGCAAACAAATACCCTTGAGCAATTAGTGACCATGTTTTCGCAACCAGGAGACTTAGTAGTGTTTCCCTGGCTGCCTCAAGAAAATATGATTGCGATCGCTCATCATCTAGGGCGACGAGTAGTTGCTGGAGATCCGTCACTGGAATTGTGCCAACGGGCAATTGTCGGATCAGGATTGAGTGCAAAAGAAGTTTGAAAATTGGGCATGGGGAATTACGAATTACGAATTACGAATTACGAATTTTTAAGAGATGATCTATGCTGTACTGGTTGACGGTAGTTAGGGGTACATCATCTCCAGATTTGCCTTTACTAGTGACTGTTCCCGTCAATTTAACGGTGGCTTCGTATGCACCTCGGTGGCTATTATTACTACTCGTGTAATCAATCTGTATTTTTGCCCAGGTTGCTTGTTCATCCCATCTTGCAACCACAAGTTTTAATTTTGGAAATGGAACACGTTTAAAGATGCCCTTAAGGAGCGATCGCGCCATACCACCTTCATCTTTTGCTAAAATACGCCCATTTTTGGGATAATCCAGCCAATCCCAGCCTGACTCCATCCAAATTTTTCTCTCAGCAATTTGCTCAAATTTCCCCAAACCTGTCCAGCCACGATAGAAAGGTTGCAACTGGGAAACATCACCCTGTCGATAAATCAAACAATCCAAAACATCCGCTTTCAGGTGTCCCCAAACTTGACCGGTGGGAAAATCAATCAACGTCGGCGCAAACTGGTGTCCACCAAAATGATTAGTTTGCCATACTCGCAGACTATCTGATTCTGTTGCATACTTTTGGCGTAGAAGTTGGTAAAGGGGATAGCCAAACCGCCCACAAGCTAAGTCGTAGTTGGCGTGGGTACAAACCAGAATTTCTCGAATGTGTTCTGTTGGCTGACGATAAGTTTGAAAACTGGGTAAATTTTGCGGCTGAAATAACAGAGCTTCTGCCAAAAGAGCAACCTGAGTTAGGGGAAGTAAATATTCCTGCTTGGTATACTGAGCAAATAGCTGGGCTGGACGCTGATAACAAAAGACTCTGATCCATTCTGGATGAGTATAAGCCTTGTCAGGAGCGATCGCTAACAGCCGACCTTTGAAATACCGCATCGGGTTAGACGCTAACCGTTCCACAACTTGCAAAAGTGGCTGAAATTCCGGTTTTTCTTGCCAAAGTTCAGCCTTCCAGGGACGTGGTACTTCCACAAGCAACCATTCATCCACCGTACCTGCGGTGCCAATTGGATCTTCACCATTAGCTTGAGAAACCACCGAACAGTAACGACAATCCATTAGACTTCTTACCTTTGTGCCTTTGCGTGATATCAAGTTCGGATAATTAGTTATGATTCTTACAGTTATTGCACCCCACGCCGCCAAAGCTATGCTTTGTCTCCCCTCCCCTTGCTAAGGTTTTACCCCCCTTAATCCCCCCGATGTTTTGGGGGGAAACAAGAAATCTAGTTCCCTCCCCTTGTAAAGGGAGGGTTAGGGTGGGGTAAAACCTTGGTTAATCAGCTATTTCAGACTTGTGTGTACACCGTAGTAGCAAGGGGTGGGGTTCTCCAGGTTTAATTGATAGCTCTTTAATCCGCTACAACTTCCCTTCTCAACCAATAAATAGCAGCTGCTGCAGTAGTACTATATAACCCAAGCAAAATCAAAATTGAAAACTCATCAAAAGGGAATTCTACCCCCATACCTTCCCCTAACCAGAAAGTTCCCAAAGAACTGAGCATAATCCCAGCACCAAGCTTGATTAACACCTCTGGCAATTTAACCAAATATTGATGTAGAGCGACTACCGCAACTAGCGATAATAATAGCGCCAGTCCTGTAGCAGCGATCGCTTCATACCAAGCACTAGAGGCTAATCCCAGTGTAATCACAATTACACCCACCTCCAAAGCCTCCAGAGCAGCACTTTTGGTCATAATCAAAAAATTCAGTTTACTAAATCCTGGCGATTGCTGATCTAAAGCAATACCTTCTTTTTCGAGAACATTCTCATCAACCCAACCTGCTCGCCGTCCCGTTGCTAGTCGGCGCACAGATTTATTTACCCATCTCCAGCCAAACCCCAGCAGAAGCAAACCAATGATGATTTGCAACGGTTGCAGAGGGAGAAACTGTAATCCTGTGCCAAGAGCGATCGCTCCTAGTAATACCACAACTAAACCTGTAATCGCCCCCCAAATCGCCTCACGGACATAGCCAGAGCTACCAATAGCATAGGCGATCGCTACAACTTCTAAAAATTCAATGCCCGTGCTGCCAAGTGCAGCTAGGAAAATACTCAAATTCATTGAATCTCCTTAATAACTATGATGAAAACACAGTGGCAATCTAGTAGAATAAGAGCGATTCCTAATAATTATGCACCAGTCTGTGCTATTATTATAAAAATTCACAGCATCCAATAATCCCTCTGCTCTACAAATTGAGGTTACTTCAAATATGGAATGGAATGATGCTGTCTTCGGCTTTATTAAATATGTGCTGAAGGCATTTTTGATATATGGTGTTTTTATTTTGATTGAACGGTTGCGTCCAGTGGAGCCAAATCAGCCGTTTCGTGATATTGTTTTTAACTTAAAGTGGTATGTTGTCTATACTTTATTTGCATTTTTGCTCAATGCGATCGGGATTGGAGCATTAGTCGAAATAACTCGGCATTGGCTGGGCGGCCCTTATTTAACTCTACCAGAACCGAGTAATTGGATAGAAACAATCCTTGGGATAGTTTTTTATTTTCTAATTGTTGACTTCTTTTATTACTGGTTACATCGATTTCAACATACCAATTCCTTTTTGTGGGAACAACATAAATTTCACCACAGTGAAGTTTCCTTAAATGTCACCAGTACTCGGCGGGTACATTGGCTAGAAGAACCATTGATTCTCGCGTTTATTGTCATTCCTATGAGTTTATTGTTTCACATTGAACCAATAGCCGTAGGATTATTGGCGTTTATTGAAATTATCTGGTTACAATTTATCCATTTAAATTTACGTTTAGAATTAGGTATTTTCACACCAATTATAGTTGGGCCACAACACCATAGAATTCATCATTCATTTCAGCCAGAACATATAGATAAAAATTTTGCTTTATTTTTCCCGATTTGGGATATTGTTTTTGGCTCTTACCACCGAGCGCGAAAAGGTGAATTTCCAGCGACAGGATTAACTACTGGTGAAAAGTACAATAACCTTTGGGATGCTACTATTTTGCCATTTCGAGAATGGTTTGGGCAACGCTATTTGGGAGTATTAAAAAAGAAGTTAGCTCAGAAAAAACTATTGCGGTAATTTTAATATGACCACCAAACAATTTCCTAGTTATTGCAGGCTGATGCGGTGTTAGAAACTTAAGTTTCTACCCCACAAGCATCATTATCTTGTCCAATTAAAGCTTTTGGCGGCTTTGAGGATACAGAATTTAGCTACGATGAATTAATGGGTTGGAGGAGTTTAAAAATCTTCCATTTTCTATAGAGCATATTCACAAAACTTTTACTTTTTTACCTCAACGAAGGGGCTAATTTTTGTTGTAATTGACTCACAAACGGTAAACTTGCCATTACCAAATCGTAATCTTGTACAAAGTCAATTAAACAAGCAATTTCATCCACACCTGCGGCGCGAATTTCTTCAACAAAAGGGCGACAACTATCGGGCGTACCAATCAGCGATCGCCCTTTCATAAATCCTTCGACACCAAATTGCAGTATACTATCGATATCGTCTTCAGAAAAATTTTTCAGGCTGACTTTTAAGCCCATACTCTTCGCCAAACTTTCTATTAATTCGTAGTGAGTTTTAAGGTAATTGCAGAAAGGTTGCGTGACTTTTTCCTTAACATCGTTGATGTCATCCCCTAAAAAAGTATGGATCATCAGCGCTACTTTCCCTGCTTGGCGATCGTGTCCATGTTTTGCTAGAGAGTTGCGGTAAAGTTTAATTTTGGGGGCAATATCATCTAATGTACCACCGAGCAACGAAGTTAAGACGTGCGCCCCTAGCTTACCAGCTTCCACAAAAGTTTCTGACGACTGACAAGTGATCCAGATAGGAAGTTCTGATTGTACAGGTCTAGGCAGTGTTTTTACTGAAAATACTTTTCCCGTAGCGTCCTGACGTTCAACCGACTCGCCCCGCCAGAGTTTTCGCATCACCTCCAAATCTCGCCACATTGCGGCTTTGCGATTAACATGGGGTTCACGGGCTAAGACAAAATCATCCACAGTCCAACCAGAAGCAAAAGCGATCGCTACCCTTCCCTGTGATAAATTATCTACTACCGCCCATTCTTCAGTAGCTCGTACAGGATCATGTAAAGGTAGGACAAAACTACCAGCACGTAATTGCACTTGTTTAGTAATCATAGCGATCGCTGCACTAGTAATTGCTGGATTTGGATAAAGTCCTCCAAAGGCGTGAAAATGACGTTCTGGAGTCCAAATAGCTGTTAAACCATTTTGGTCAGCAAATTTAGCACTTTCGATTAAAAGTTGGTATTGATGAGGACGAGCAACAGAGCCATCACCATCGAAATAAAACAGGCTAAAATCCATAATTCTTTTGCATTCAACTTGAGGAAAAAGGGGATTCAGATGAAATATCTGAAAGTCCCCCCTTTGTTCATTCAAACATTTGACTAATTAAACGTGAGTTCGACAACTGCTATATGGCATTACCCCCCTTAATCCCCCCGATGCATTGGGGGGAGATCCGATCTCCGGTTCCAAAGGCGGGAGATCCGATCTCCGGTTCCAAAGGCGGGAGATCCGATCTCCGGTTCCAAAGGGAGGAGATCCGATCTCCGGTTCCAAAGGGGAGAGATCCGATCTCCGGTTCCCTCCCCAATGCATCGGGGAGGGTTAGGGTGGGGTAAAACTCAAGCCCCAACCCAGATTTGTAAGATATTTCAGACTTGTATGTACACCGTAGCGCCTAAAGGAGAGGTTCATCGAACTCACGTTAATTAACTGGCGTTGTGCATAGCTAATTAAACACTGGTAAACGCCGATGAATTGAGACTACTTGCTTGAACAAGCTTCAGTACTCCAAGTGTCTCATCACCGACTTTAATCACAGTATCTAATCCACTCTGACTCAGAGTCAACTGGTCATAACTCAAACTGCTACCTAAACCAAGGCGCTGACCAAAAGAAATCTGCAAGTTGTTGATGGTATCTACACCCTGAGCTTGTGCCAAAACAACAACATCATTACCGCCGTTCAGGTAGAGGGTGTCATTGCCAACACCACCGTTAATCAAGTCGTCTCCCGAACCACTGTAGATGATGTCATCGCCAGCACCGCCGAGCAAAGTGTCTTTACCACCATTGCCAAATAGTTGGTCATTGCCATCGCCACCATTCAGCAGGTCATTGCCAGAGCCACCAAACAGTAGGTCATCGCCACCTCTACTCAACAGTTTGTCATTACCACCGTTGCCAAACAGTTGGTCGTTGTCAGCAGTGCCAATTAGGGTGTTGTCACCCGCGTCGCCAAAGGGACTGGTGGGTTCTTCAGCAGATAGCCCGAAACTGACTGTGTACTTACCAGTTTCAATCCCAAAATCAGGGTACACCTCGCCGGAACCACTGCCCACCGTATTGGGATCGTAGAACTCGTTGCCAAGTTGGCTGATGCCGACAAAATAAGTGCCATCCGTTTGAGCAGAAAACTGTAGGTAAGGATCGTTGAAGGTTGAGAAAACTTCATCTGGTGCTGCTTGGAAATCATCGAAGCCAGTTTTCAGCAGTTCCTTGCCCTCGACATCGAAGACCCGTAGCTGTGAGTAAAGCAACTTGGAGTCTATTTCTGCGGCATCAACGTTGATCGAGAGCTTATCCCCGCCTTTGAGATTGACTTTGTAAAGGTCTACATCTTCACTACCATCGACTTGAATCTGATTATCACCTTCACCAACAGTATATTCACCAATTTCGCCGTCAAAAGTGACGCTGGTATTGGTTGCTGTCAGACCAGTAGCGATCGCAGTTGCTAAAGTATCATTTGATTCTGCCGTTGAAGCAGGAGCCTGATCTGGAGAATCAACGAGTGTGAAAGTGGCGCTATTGGCTTCAGGATTAATTTGATAGCCCTCGCCAGCTAATATCGTTACGGTAGCAGTTTCTACACCTTCTGCTATATTATCGTTAGCGATCGCCACACTCAAACTAGCGTTTTTCTCAGTAATCTTCAGAGTGAAGGTATTATCCTGGGCTGAAGATGCAACCAGAGAGCCTCCTTCCACAACCAGGCTATCTGTAACGAAGTTTTCTTCCAGGTCGGGAACACTGACTGTGACAATTACGCCTTCAGTGGGTGGCGTGGCACTCAAGCTAAAGTTGAGCTTGCCTAGAGTTTCCTCTGTCTCAATCAACACTTTTGGTTCCGTGCTGAGATTCACTTGAATCTTCGAGTCAGGGGTGTCTTTGATGGTAATGACAGCCGAACCATTGGTTGGACTGACAGTGTAGCCTGCTCCGGGTTTGACCTCGAATTTAAACTCCTCAATGCCTTCAACGATGTCGGTGCTGTTGAACACAGGTAGGGTAATGGTTGCCGTTTGCTCCAACAGCTTGAAGTAGAAGCCGCTAACTGCACCATCAGCAGCAGGTACGCCACCTGTGAACTGGCCATCAAAGATGGCGAATTCATTCAGTGCATCTTGGGCATTACCGCTGATGTAAACTTGCACCCCTTCTGGTGGAGGTGGTTCACTGAGTGACAGAGTGATCACAGTGGTGGTTCCCTCTGATTCAATCAGTTCCGTCTGACTAAATGCAATGCTGACTTCTGGGATAACAGTCGGTGTGGGAACTTCAGCTACGGTGTCGTAGAAGGTAACAGTAGAACTGCTGGAATCTGAAACGGTATACCCTACGCTCTCCACTACAGAGAAAGTAACAGTTTCAGCTCCATTGGTTTCAGATGTTTCCCGATTACTAGGCGGAATCACAATCGTTGCAAAAGCTTCCTCCAGGCGGAAGTTAAAACCAATTGCTTCACCTGCTTCGTTATAAACAGCATCTAAAAACTGTCCGCCACGGCTAAAGGGTTTATCACTGAGGAGAGAACCGAAAGAATCACGATTTCCCAAATAGTCCAGCAAGGGATTGTCACTCTGGATAAAAACTTCGATTCCACCTGTGGGAATTTCACCCTCTGCTGTCAGGACAAAGGTAATAGCCGACGTTGCACCTTCTGCAACAGTTTCTGATATCTCAGGTGAGACAATTCCAAAGTCAAGTTTGTCAAAGTCGTTCTTGTAAGTCCCTGCAATGGTGAACAAGGAAATTGCCGGGCCTTCTCCGTTACCAGCAGGAATCTCTGTCGGGTTGGCGATAAATGCATCCGGATCGTTGAGACTGATGTTAAGCGTGTATTTGCCGGTGCCGTACTCATTGGGGTCAGTAGCCGAGTTGCCATTGCCACTAGCTGGCTGGGGTGGATCGTATTTTGTATTGTTGTAGATGGCAACCCCAGCATAATACACACCATCCTCAGGAGCTGTAAATTCCAAATAGGATGCCCACTTGCCAACAAACAGTTCATCAGGAGCCGCACCATCTTCGTTGTAGCCTACCTGGACACCGTTGGCATCAAAGACACGCAGCGAGGTGTCCACCTTACGACCTGATTCAAACTGGTTAGCGTCAACATCAATCTTGATGGTGTCTCCGGCTTTGAGTTCAACCTTGTATAAATCTACGTCTTCTGAGGCATCGACAAAAATCAAGCCTTTCTCAGTTTCGTAGTTGTTATCATACTCAAAGTCAATTGCACTATCGATACTAAAGAAGGGATAGGCAGAACTGAGTTTGGTGTCAAACGCCGTCTCTATGGTGTCATTGGGTTCGCTCACCTCAGTCAGAGGGGGCGTAAACTCTGGGATATCGGCGATGGTAAACTTACCAAAATTAGCGGCTGAGTTAACTTGGTATCCTGTACCTGGTAGTAAGGTAAACAAAGCCCGCTCGACTAACTCAGGGATGCCATCCGCCTTCACAGGCAGCTGAATAGTGGCATCTTGGGCAGTAATTTTCAGGTCAAAGCCGTTATTGCGGACAGCGACAATTTCGCCACCCTCAATTACGATGCCATCCAGATTAAACTCTCCGAGATTGGGCGCTCTGACTGAGACAGTGACACCTGCTTCTGGTGGCGTAGCACTGAGGCTAAAGGTATGTAGTGATACCGTTGCTTCCGACTCTACCAACACCGAGGGAGAGGTTGTCAAACTCACCTGAATTTGGGAAGTTGCATCGTCTACAACTGTTAATGTCACTCCTGGGGCGTCAGCGTCGATGGTGTAACCCGGTGCTTGTTGCAAGTTGAAGGCGATTTCATCGATACCTTCGACTTCGCCATCAGCAAAGGCTGGCAGGGTAATGCTTGCTGTTTGTTCGGTAATTTTGAAGTAGAAACCACTGGCACCAAAGTTGGGTGCTGGGAAGACTCCGCCTGTAACCTGTGCGTTGTAGACATCAAATTCTGCCAGGGTGCGTCCTGTTGCATCACCTTCTCCCCCTGTTTGGCTGGGACTGTTGACATATACCAGCAAACCTCCGGCTGGAGGTGGTTCGCTGAGGGTAAAGGTCAAGGTGGTTGTGTTATTTGTGGCTTCACTGAGGGAGGTATTGTTGGTGCTGAGGCTAACCGTTGGAGTTACCGTCGCAGCAGGTACTTGGTCGAGGCTCTCGTAGAAGGTGACAGTGGAACTAGCAGCGCCAACGTCGTAGCCTGTGCCTGCTTCTAGGGTAAAGGTGGCTGTATCGGTGGTCGCACCAGCACTGTTGTCTTTAACTGACAGGTTAATGAGGGCGTTGGCTTGAGTAAGTTTGAATTTGAATCCGGTGGCTTCGCCATCTGAATTGTAGACTGCACCGACAAATTCACCGCCGGGGCTAAATGGTTCGACTCCCAGGTTGCTGAAGTAATCTCGGAAAGCAATATCACTGTTGAGTGTGACAACTAGACCATCTTCTGGGATTTCGCCATCAACACTGAAGACGAATGTCAGTAGGGAAGTGCCATCTTCTAAGGTTTTGACTATGACTGGTGCCAACAGATTATCTGATGAATCGAATGCTCCAGCGATCGTGTTGAAGGATACTGTTGGCTCAGGGGGACGAGGAACAGCGGTGAGGTCAATGCTAAGTTCGTAGTTGCCAATGTTAGTTCCAGAGGCAGGAATAATCCGACCACCGCCACTACCTGCTGTGAAGGGGTCATAGTAACGATTACTATTGGCGGCGACACCAATGTAGTAGGCTCCGTCTGCGGTGGCTGTGAATTCTAGGTAGGCATCGCGGTTGGAAACAAATAACTCATCCGGGGCGGGGTTGTTAAACGATGTTGCCAACTGCTGACCTGTGGAGTCAAATAGCCGCAGTTCCGTATCTACAAATTGGTCGTTTTCAAACCCTTCAATTAGAAAAGGCACGGAGTCAGTGTCAATTTTAATCTTGTCGCCTGTTTTGAGTTCGACTTTGTACAGGTCTACATCTTCAGATTTATCGATGAAGTTCCCTGGTGCATTGCCGATTTCCGCCTGAATCTTGAAGCTGGTGTTATCTTTGTCCAGTTTCGTATCAATTGCCTGTGGGATGACATCATTGACGGTTTGCAGGCTGTCACCTTCGTTCTCAACTACTGTTTCTGCCGACTCAATCAGATTAGTGGGACTGAGTTCATCGCTAACTTGAATCTGAGATGTCGGCGTATCAAGCAGTGTAAAAGTAACGGCTGCTTTGATTGGATCAATTGTATATCCTTCACCTGACTGAAGTTCAAATTTCAGAGATTCTATGCCTTCAACTTCCGCATCATCAAAAGCCGACAGGGTAAGAGTCGCGGTCTGCTCAGTCAGTTTGACGTAAAAACCACCTGCCTGGAAGTTGCCATAGGGGAAGGAAGCACCATTGACTTCGGTTTGGAAGACGTTAAACTCAGCCACCGCTCCAGTAACACTGCTATTGACATAGATTAGTACACCTTCGGGTGGTGGTGCCTGGTCTAGGGTAAATGTGAGTACGGTAGAAGTTCCTTCTGACTCGACGAGCCGCGTCTGGCTAACCTCCAGTCCTACCTTGGGAATAACCGTTAGTGGGGGTGCTTGCTCTAAAGTTTCGTAGAAGGTAACTGTAGACGAGTCAGCATTTGGGTTAACTCTGGTGTTGTCACCAGGTAATAAAGCGAAGGTGGCTGATTGAGAGCCTTCAATCTCGGTAGTGGTGGGAACAATGAAGCTGATGTAGGCGTTATTCTGGGTGAGGTTGAAAGTAAAGCCCGTCGCTTCACCTGTTTGTGCGTCATAAATGGCATTGCCAACTTCACCACCTACACTGAAGGGTTTGTTTCTGACGGAGTTACCGAAGTATTCCCGCAGGACGATGTTGGAGTTGATGGTGACATCAGCGCCAGCTTCGGGAATGTCCCCGTCTGCCTGCAAAGAGATGACTAATACTGCTGCACCCTCTGGTGGAGATGTTACCAGGTATGGAGAGAGAATCTTTTCACCTGTATCACGACCAGAGTAAGTACCAGTAATTGTTTCTAAGGAGATGATGGGTCTAGTACCCCTGGGAACAGGTAGGGGAGGATTGACAACTGTACCAACTTCTGGGTTGAGACTCAGATTCAGGGTATAAGTGCCGCTGCTTGTACCTGTGCCGCTTCCCTGCTGGTTGGGATTGTAGGGGTCAAAATTGGTGAGAGTGGGATTTTCGACACTCCGGTTGTAGTTCGGATTGCTACTGACTCCAACGTAGTATGTCCCTGCCTCAGATGCGGTGAAATCGAGATAAGAGTCGTTGCGGGAGAGGAATATTTCATTAGGAGCAGGCGCTCTGCGGTTAGCTGCTAGTACTTGACCACTGGCATCAAAAACTTGCAGGGCTGAGGAGAGGGTAGAATCGTTTTGTTGAGCGTCGATGTCAAGCGCCAAGCGATCGCCTGCTTTCAACTCAACTTTATACAGGTCTACATCTTCGGTGTTATCAACATAGGTAAAGCCTGCGTCTGTAGGGTTGATCCGATAACGGTTGGCGGCGTTGTAATCAATTGCCCCAGTGATGGCAAGTGTGGGATTGGCGGCGCTCAATAAGGTGTTATTGGCTGTGGCAATGGTGTCATTGCTTTCGATTTCTGCGCTCAGGGGTTGAGGGGTATCTAAAATGGTGAATGTGGCTTGGCTACTCTCACCAATTACGTAGCCTGTTCCCGCTAACAAGGTGAAGACGGCCGTTTCTGTTCCTTCGGCTACTCCATCATTCTTCACGGGCAATTCAATTAAAACCTCTTGGCTGGTGAACTTCAAGTCAAAGCCATCGGCTCTCACTGCCGTAATACTGCCGCCAGTAACGCTGATTTGCGCCAGGTCAAATTCACTCAAATTAGCAGCGCTGACCGAGACAATCAGCCCATCGGCTGAGGGAGGCGCACTTAGGGTGAAGGTGTGTCGAGATACTGTGCTATCTGCTTCTATTAGGGTGGTGGGTGTACCTATGAGTGTGACTTGCGGTAAGGTCGATTCGGGTGTGTCTTGAATCGTCACTAACACCTGGCTGGTGGCAGCATTTACCGTGTAGCCTGGGCCTCCTTGGAGGCTAAAGTTAATGCCCTCAAGTCCTTCTGAGGTATCATCTGGGAACGCTGCTACTGAGACACTGGCTGTCTGCTCGGTAATATGGAAGTAGAAACCATTGCTGGCGAAGTTGGCAGCAGGAAAGTCACCACCGCTCACTTGGGCATTCAACACGTCAAACTCGCCCAAACTACCGAATCCACCGCCACCGACAAAGATAGTTACACCTTCTGCTGGTGGAGGTTCGCTGAGGGTGAAGTTGAAGGTGATGCGATCGCCTTGTGACTCTACTATGGTTGTATTGGTGGCCGTGAAGCTAACTTCTGGGGTGACGCTAGGAGTGGGAACGTCTTGTATAGTGTTGTATACAGGAAATGTTGTGGAATCACTCTCTGGGTTCACATTGTACCCATTTCCTGGTTGCACGGAGAAGGTGACTGTTTCTAACTCATCTGCTGGTAGCTCACTCTTTAAGCGGAAAGCGATCAATGAATTCGGGGTTGCCACCTTCACCTTGAAGCCAATGCCTTTGCCTGTTTCGTCGTAAATTCCCTCTAGGATTTCGGCACCTGGTGCAAAGGGTGAGGTGCCCAACCCATTCAGGTACTTCAACAAGTCAATATTGCTGACAACATTGACTACTAACCCTTCTTCTGGTATTAAACCTTCTACATTCAGTGATAGGTTGAGGACACTTACACCTGTCGTAGATTTTACGAGTCCGTAAGTGAGCAGATTATCTTCAGCATCCACGGTAATCGGTGTCGAACTAATCCCAATAATCGTTGGCATAAATTATGTGTTGGTGTTAGTGGATAAACGGTGATAGTGGCTGTGGCAATCGTTGAATCTGCTTTGCCATCATTACAGCTATTTTCAGGTAAATAGACCACGCGGTAGGGGCACAGCAATGCTGTGCCCTTACGACAGATGTGGTTGAAATACATGAAAACTGCTGTAACTGCCAGTAAAGTCTGCATTTTTTTGTAGTGGAAGAAACCGTTCTCATTGCAGGTCAATGTTGTGTTTGGTTCCTTCCACTATTTTTCATTTCTTGCCACTGAAAATTGTTACAGCGAATTTCATCGGAATTGAATACAAGAGTTGAGGAACAGCACTGCCATACCCCGACGATGGGCTTCTACCCAGTTGAAAATGGCTGTAAATCCAGTGCTAGACACCCTGAGTCAAGCAAAAACTAAGTTAGGAGCCACGCCAAAATAAACTACCTGTTTTATTTATGAAAAACCTTGATTGTCAAGGCTTGCAGTTTTGAAACGGTATAGCTTATTCGTGCATAACACCTTGATTAGCTTTTAGTTGAGAAATATTGTTGATAACAGAACTATACCATAAACAATACCACAACCGTATTTAATCGGAAATATGAATTATAAAATTTAAGTAAAGCCTTTTTGGTTATATGCATTGCAGCAGATTGGCAATTAGTGCAAAATTTGCATGAAGCGTAAAAATAAATAGTAGACATCTCCAGAAATGCACCCCACCCCGCCAAAGCTGTGCTTTGTCTCCCCTTGCTAAGGGGAGCAGGGTGGTTTCATACAAAGAAAGAAAAAACTCTATCGAGTTGGTTAGAGAGTGCGCGTTGTGCTTGAGGAATAGTTCGGAAACCGAGTTTGCGCGCGATCGGAATGAAAAAGTTGTGTAAGATAGACCAATTCAAAGAAGACTTTCCACCACGGCAGGGCTGTTTCATTCGATAAGATCATGATTTTGTCAAGAGTATAAGCGAGAAATTTAGGGGACTTTGTAATCGAAAAGCTACCACTTCAACGGATAAATTTAAGTGCGATCGCCATTTTCTTGTTCAATCAGATTTTTTAGTCACCTGATTTATTTGCTCGAAACGCTTGTAAATCAGCGCCTTTTAGGGAATGAAACAGCCCTGGGATTAAGGGGGGTAAATGTAAAAAGAAATTCGACTTGTGTGTACACCGGAGCAAGATACCCGTGCTGACAACTAGGGACTTGACAAAAAATCCCATTTACGTGTTAACTGAGAATAATTACTAGTTATTTTAATATTTAGTTAAAAATGCTGGCATGGTTTTTGCTTTATCAGGAGGCTTGTCTGATTAATAAAATTGGTAATTTTTACAAAACAGACATAAATTTCAGTTTGCATATTGTACTGAATTTTAGTAGCAAATATTACTAAAAACATTTGCTGTTTAGCCAGTTGAAAAAGCAAAGTTAGATTTAGATGTATCAAAAAAATCATCACAATAGCTTACACAGTCAGGGTTTTAACTGAATTATTTGATTTACGTATTTTTACATTTAGCAGTGCAAATTTTTACATGAAAACTCAGTTGCTGATTTCGATAAATAATTCCTTGCTAGAAGTTGACCACATTTTTATTTGTGTTGAGGATGCACCTCAAGTTGAGTTCTTTGAGCGAGCAGGGTTGATGTTTGCCAGTCCTCCTGTGCAGCAGGCAGAACGAGGTACAGCCTCACAGATTCTCTTTTTTGAGAACTTTTATCTAGAATTTATCTGGGTTGAGGATGAAGTAGCCGCTGAAATCTATGCTGTCCGCACAGGCATAGACTTTTTGGCGCGATCGCATTGGCAACAAACACAAATCTCTCCCTTTGGCATTGCCCTGCACCAGCAGTATCGCGCTACATCCTCGTTGCAGGAGGATGAACTTCGGCGATCGCAACCCCAAAAGACAGAACTACTGTTAAGTTTTTCCAGTGATAATTTAGTCACACAAACTGAACCCCTATGCTTTGTCATTCCTGATGCGATCGCCTTACCAACTTTATTAAAAAACTTTCCCAACTTCCAGAAACAGTTTGTGTCTCATCCACTAGGGCTGAGAAAAATGACACGAATAGAGGTAACTGTTACTCATACTTACCCTCTAACTCAACCTCTAGCACTGCTAGTAGAGGATGGAGTAGTGCAAGTTGAGCAGGGAATTTCCCCATGTCTAGAGTTGACCTTTGACAATTATATGCAGAGGAGTATATTAAATGCGCGAGCGATCAGTATTCCTCTAGTTTTAAAATTTTAGTATCGCTGCTTTTTCAGTTAAGAAAGAAGATAAAGCATAAAAATTGGTTATAGATTTTCACTCCTGACTCTTAAACTACACTCATTGGCGTTCTCTGTGCGCCTCTCTTGTCTCTGCATGATCTCAAGTCCGCTCAATTACCCATAATAAAACTACCCCACCCGCCCTATCGGGCATCCTCCCCGATGCTTTGGCTACGGTGTACACACAAGTCTTGTCGCAGCCATATCTTTATTAATAAATCTTGCACTGCGTTTCTATCCCGCCTCGGAATGAATTCCGAGTCTCATAGCTAAAGTCCACGCTTTGTGGACTGAATAATCAATTTAGTCCACAAAGCGTGGACTTCAGCTAAAAGCCGGTGAACTTTAGTTCTGGGCGGGATGTCGGTAAGTGTGACAGTTTAACTCTGACAAAAATGTGGGTAAAAAAGTTGAAACGTATGTGGACAGCACTTGTGTGTACACCGTAGCCGATGCTTTGGGGATGGTTGGGGAGGGGTAATATCATGTCCGCTTGATTACTTATGAAACCCGAAGAACCCCACCCCGCCAAAGCTATGCTTTGTCTCCCCTCCCCGCTTGCGGGGAGGGGTTGGGGGTGGGGTGTAATGACTGTGGTTAGCGTAACTATTTATGCGGACATGATATAACGCGAGAATTATAGGCAAATTACTGGACATCATATGAAATAAAAATGCTAAATTTTCAAATCTGGCAGCAATTTCGGCAAATTATTCAACCTTATTGGTTTAACCAGCTACGTTGGGGTGTAATTTTCCAGTTACTACTCCTAATAGCTTTCTCCTTGGGAAGCAGCACATTCGTAATTTTTGAAACATTACAACGAGGAGAATTGACTTCATCCCTAGCACAGCAGAACGTCAATCGATTTCAGCAAGCAATTGGTTTTTTCTTCAGCATTATAATTGTAAATATTATATTTATTTCTGGGAAAAACTACATCCAAGGAAAAATTAGCCTAGATTGGCGAAAATGGCTAACATCTTACTATATTAATCAATACTTTACCAAACAATCATTTTATCATTTACAGGCTTTTTCTGAGGTTGATAATCCCGATCAGCGCATGGCTGAGGATATTAAAAATGTCACCCAACGACTAATTTTCCTATTAGTTATGTGTCTAGATTCCCTGGTGCAATTAATTGGTTTTATTGGCTTACTGTGGTTTATTTCTCCCATTCTGATGATAACTCTGCTGGTCTATGCAGTCGTTGGTACATTAATCACAACACTAGTCTTTGGACGAGCATTAGTTGGAATTAACTTAGAGCAACTGAAGCGAGAAGCAGATTTTCGCTATGGTTTAGTGCGGATTCGAGACAATGCAGAAGCGATCGCCTTTTATGAAGGACAAGCAGAGGAATCAGCACAAATGAAACAGCGATTTTGGCGCGTGTTTACTAATATCAATCGTCTGATTCGCTGGCAATTCAACTTAAATATTTTTCAAAACGGTTATCAATATTTAACCTTTATTTTGCCCTTTATCATTTTGGCACCTCGAATTTTTTCTCGTGAATTAGAATTGGGGGCTGTTACGCAATCTCAAGCAGCCTTTGAGCGAGTGGGATTTGCACTAGGACTAATTATTACCCAGTTCGATCAACTCAGTGCCTTGACAGCAGGAATTAGACGGCTGACTGAACTTACAACCAAGATGGAAAAGATCACATCATTCCAGCCAGATTCGGGAATTCAGTTGATCGAAGAGACGTATATTGCCGTTAACCATTTGACACTACAAATTCCCGATCGCCAAACCAAACTAATTCAAGATTTATCTATAACAGTATTACCTGGTCAATCATTATTGATTATGGGAGCAAGTGGAGTAGGTAAAACATCCCTATTGCGTGCAATCGCTGGATTTTGGGTAGAAGGAGAAGGTGTGATCGCCAGACCCGCCCCAGACCGCATACTGTTTCTTCCGCAACGTCCCTATATGCCTTGGGGAACTCTCCGCCAACAGTTACTTTATCCCCATACAGAAAAAGCGATCGCTAAAGAAACTCTTCTGCAAACCCTTCATCAGGTTCATCTACCAGATTTAGCTGGCCGTTACGGTGGACTAGATGCCTTTGTTGATTGGTCACGGGTGTTATCTTTGGGAGAACAACAGAGACTCGCCTTTGCCCGACTGCTATTGAGTGAACCAACATACGCTATTCTTGACGAAGCGACAAGCGCTCTTGATGAAGAAACCGCAGCCAGTTTATACCAAAAGTTACAAGAAACACCAATCACTTACATCAGTGTCGGACATCGCACCCAATTGCTGAATTATCATCAGTTTGTGTTGGAATTACGGCAACAACAAGAATGGCAATTGTTTTCAACAAAAGACTATGAAAAAAGGGAAAATCTACCAAAGTCTTTGAATTGAATATGCATCAAAAGCCGAGTCCATTCCCAAGATGGGTACTTGTTCTACTATCGCTTGGGCAATCAACAATCGGTCAAATGGATCTCGATGATGCAATGGCATGGTGGCAACAACCGCAAGATGATCCAATTCGATACTCAGCAAATCCATACTGTTTTGTGTGATTTGCTGTTTCACAAATGTTTGAAGTGGTAAATCAAATCTCAACTTGCCGAGACTATGTTTAATTGCCATTTCCCAAATACTGGCAGTGCTGAACAACTTTTCGTTGTACTCGTCTTCAATTAGTGCTTTTGCTGAAAGGCTGAGTTTAGGGCTATCGGTGACAAACCAAATAAAAGTATGCGTGTCCAGCAAGAATCTTATTCCATATATTCTTTAAAATCTTCCAAAGGTTCATCAAAATCATCTGACATCCATATCAACCCTTTGCCACTACCAGCCTTAGCAGGACGGCGTTTGACTGGCTCTATTGGTGTGAGTTTAACAACAGGTTGCTTGTCTTTGAGAATGACAATCTCCTCACCTTTAAGAGCTGCATCAATGAATTGAGCCAGATGTTCAGAGGCTTCAGCTAGGGTCACTTGTTGCATGAAAATCCCCTTGAAAACTTCCATTCAATTTTAACCTATAGCCCTGGATGTGGGAACATAATAGATATTGATTGGAAAGTGATAACCATGAGCGAAGCACAATCTAGTCGAACAGCACGCCGGGGAAGAATTTTTCCTCACATCCAGTGGACAGAAGAACACAAAGCGCAAAAGAGAGCAGAAGATGAAAATTTTCACCAACGTTGTCAGCTTATTTTTGACCGCGTTAAACCAGAAGTGATTGAAACTCATTACAACTGGTATATGGTAGTTGAGCCAGAAAGTGGAGATTATTTTATTGACCAAGATGAAGAAGTAGCGATGAAAGTTGCTCGCCAGAAGCACCCCGGTACAGTACCATTATTTCTCTTCAGAATTAATGATACAGGGGTTTCGGGAACGATATGATTCAAGGCTGGTTTGGTGATCAGGAGGCTTTGTTTTTTGAGATAGAGCTTGTGACTGCGAATGAGTTAGAGTTAGTTGTTGATGTCATGTTAGATACAGGTTTTTCTGGTTGGTTAGCTATTAACGAGCAAGATTTACAAGGGCTGGACTGGATTTACTTGCAGACAAGAGTACAGCAAACTGCACAAGGGGAAGCAAATTTTAAAATTTATGCTGGTAAGGTAAAAATTAATCGGCAAGAATTTGATATTCCAGTCCACGTAGGACAAGGAGTCACGGAAATTTTACTTGGTCGTCAGTGGTTAAAAACCAGACGCTTAGTGGTAGATATTCAATCGGGAACATTAACACTTGGGGAATAAATTATTTAACTATCGCCTCCTACATCAGTTTTGGCGAGTTGGGAAACTTTACTGGCTTTCACAACAGAGATGGAAGGCAGTTGCACTATTATTGTTATTGCTTTGCCTATCACTGTTGGGAACAGGCTTACTGATTGCAGTGAGTATTTTTTTAGGAGAAATGGAATCTTCCTTAGCAGCAGCAGATAAAAATCGCTTTTACCAAGCAGTTATTATATTTTTTGGGGTGTTATTTATCGGTGTACCGATTATTTCTCTGAAGGTATATATTCAAGGGAAACTAAATTTATTTTGGAGACAATGGTTAACAGATTATTTTCTCAATAAATACTTTTATCAACAGAATTTTTATCGCCTCACCGCCTATTCTGAAATTGATAATCCCGATCAACGAATTGCCGAAGATATTCAAAATTTTACTCAACAATGCCTTTACTTTGCTCTTGTTATATCGGATTCAATTTTGCAACTCATCGGGTTCTCTGGACTCCTGTGGAGAATTTCTCAGCCGTTGATGATGTTTTTAATCATTTACGCGATCGCTGGCACGGTGGTGACAACAATCGCTTTTGGACGGATCTTGGTTGGGATTAACTTGGAGCAACTTAAACGGGAAGCAGATTTTCGTTATGGCTTGATTCGGATTCGGGATAATGCTGAGGCGATCGCATTCTACCAAGGGGAAGTTGTGGAATCTCAAGAGCTTTGGCAGCGATTTGGGCGCGTTTTTAGTAACTTTACTCGCCTAATTCGCTGGCAGTTGGGCTTAGATTTATTTCAGAACAGCTATCAATACATTACATTCTTACTACCAACATTGGTTCTGGCTCCTCAGATTCTCTCTGGTGAGTTAGAAATTGGTGTATCTGCTCAAGCAGGAGTTGCGTTTCGCAGTATTTTGATTGCTTTGGGTTTAATTGTCAGTCAATTTGAGCAACTAAGTGCTTTAGCAGCAGCTGTGACTCGGCTTGACGAGTTGCAAACAGTTATGCATGGCGCACAAAACCCCACCCGTCCTATCGGACACCCTCCCGATGCATTGGGGAGGGAACTAGATTTTCCGGTTTCCCCCCAAAACATTGGGGGATTAAGGGGGGTAATTCCTAAAGGAAGGGATGGTGAGGGGTGTACTGTTCTCAACTGGGTTGAAGATGCTTGTCTGAGCTTTCAGAATGTCACACTCCAAACCCCTGATTATCAAACAGTTTTGGTACAGGATTTATCCTTCACCCTTACTGTTGGGGAATCTCTGTTGATTAGTGGCAAAAGCGGTGTTGGTAAAACTTCCTTGCTCCGTGCTTTAGCAGGGTTATGGGAGGCTGGCTCTGGAACAATCACTCATCCGGAGCGATCGCACCTTTTATTTTTACCCCAACGTCCCTACATGGTTCTGGGCAGTTTGCGACAGCAGTTACTTTATCCCCATTCTGATAGAGTAGTGGCAAAGGATGAACTTTTGCAAGTTTTGCAGCAAGTAAACTTAACTAATTTAGTTGAACGAACTGCGGTATTAGATATAGTTGAAGATTGGGGACGAGTACTATCAGTGGGAGAACAACAACGGCTGGCTTTTGCCCGTTTGCTGTTGCAGTCGCCACAATACGCGATTCTCGATGAAGCCACGAGCGCTTTAGATGAGAACAATCAAACCTTACTATATGAGTTATTACAAAAAACGGACATCACTTATATTAGCGTTGGGCATCGTTCCTCACTGCGCTCTTTCCATCGCTGGATGCTGGAATTACAAGGTGGTGGCAGTTTTATGCTGTCTTTGATTGAGGATGCTTAATTTTGAAAGCGATGCCTACGGTGTTTGCTAGCCTACGCACCTGTGTACTTGATCGCGGTGCGACAAAGTTTGAAGTACTCCAACACGATTTTGGAGTACCTCAACACGATTTTTAAGTACCTCAACACGATTTTTAAGTACCTCAACACGATTTTTAAGTACTCCAACACGATTTTCAAGTACCTCAACACGATTTTTAAGTACCTCAACACGACTTCGAGGTATCTGTTGCTTATACCAAATTGCCTTTGGTTGTCATTTTTAACGCGATCGATATTGAATTGGATTTAATTTCCCGGCGGTGTGGAAGAAGCAGCACCAGCAATGCCAAAAATCAAACCCTCATCTGGACTATCAAACAATTCGACATTTGGTAAACTCGCCTCACCTTTGACTGTAATCCGAATAGTATTGGCATCAAAGTTAGTCACTGTGATTTCCGGGACACTCGGAAGTGGCTTGTTCGAGCGGAATGCAAATGCATTACCGCTTGGTAGGCGCAGTTGAGCGCTGGGAACATCTGCAATATAGTCATTCCCCGCATTGCGATTAACGATTTGTAGCTTATCCCCAAGAGATGTCTGTAAAATTATCTCCACACCCTGATCTGTGCGATTCGCCCTGACTCCTGTAACTGCGGTTATTTCTGGTGTTGGCGACTGCACTAGTATTTGGACGTTATTAGCAGGAGATGTATCTTGACTGTGGGCAGGATTTGTTAATAGTACGAAAAATGAACTTGTTAGCAACAAAACTTTTAGCGATCGCTTCATCTAACTTACACCTGGATTACTCGGCTTTGAGAGAACATCCTATCAATTATTTAGTTATCAATTACCATCGTGGTAACTTTTCACTGATTTAAATCTGCTACCATACGCTTAATAACTGTTTATTGTACTTAAGTAATATCACATTTGATTGTTAGACTACTAGGTTTATTAGTAAAAACTTGCAATAATCTGGTTAAATAATCATAATATAACTTTTTACCACTTGAGTGATATCATGTCCGCTAGATTACTTATTAAACCCGAAGAACCCCACCCCGACAATCGTCGCTTTGTCTCCCCTCCCGAAGAGCTCTTAGGGGCTGGGGGTGGGGTGCAATGACTGTGGAAAATAACTAATTATACGGACATGATATGACTGGCGAAAGTACAGGTGTATATCTGTGTGCAAATTTATAATTCTAGGACTTACGCATTGACAATAAATGCCAAATATGAATAAGTTGAAAAACCATATTTTTCGTAAGGGCTAAGCATTGCTTAGCCCCTACAGCATGGTCTATTGACCATCGCAGGATAATTAATCAAAGCCTGAAACAACGTATTATCGTTAATTCACATCACGATACATTTGTACAGTGCGTAAGTCCTAAATTCTATAACGCAAGAAGTTGGTAACACTGAGATGAATCCCTCACAAGAAAGCATTAATAATCAACTAAACCAACGAATTGCCGCCCTGACTCCAGAACAAAGGGCGCTGTTTGAGCAACTCAAACGCCAGCAAGTTAAGAGCAAGTTATCTATTCCTCGTCGTGGGGCTACGAAAGAATTGCCTCTTTCCCTGGCACAGGAAAGGCTATGGTTTCTGCACCAGCTTGATCCCAATAACCCAGCATACAATATTGCGATCGCCTGGGAGCTAGAAGGTAAACTCGACATTCCGATTTTGCTGGCGAGTTTGCAGATAATTGGACAGCGACAAGAGGTTTTGAGAACGGCTTTTGCTTCTTTTGAAGGCAAACCCTGTCAGAAAATTGCACCAACATTCAACCTAAAATTGCCAGTTATTGATTTGCAAGCTTTACCTCCAACTCAACAGCAGCAAGAAGCCCAACGTTTAGCCATAGCCGAAGCTAGTCAAGCATTCAATTTAAGCATAGCGCCTCTGATGCGGGTGAGATTAATTCGTCTAGCGCCCCAACGAAGCACCCTATTACTAACAGTACATCACATCATCGCTGATGGTTGGTCACGGGGAATTTTGCTGCGGGAATTAGCGCAATGCTATCGGGCACTGGCTTTGAGGCAAAACCCATCTTTAACAGAATTACCGATTCAGTATGCAGATTTTGCTCTGTGGCAGAGACAATCGCTTCAGGGTGAAGAGATGAAAGCGCAATTGGCCTACTGGCAAAAACAGTTAGCCGACTTGCCCATGCTAGAGTTACCGACAGATTTGCCGCGATCGCCTTTACAACAATTTCGCGGTGCGACACAATCAGAACTACTACCCTTGTCGCTTCTGGAATCACTTAAACACCTCGCCCAGCAGCAGGGTGTAACTCTATTTATGCTGTTGCTAGCAGCATTTAAAGTGTTGCTGCATCGCTATTGCGGCCAAGATGAGATTGTTTTAGGAGTACCAAGCGCCAATCGCAATCGTTCAGAAGTTGAACCACTAATCGGCTTTTTCGTCAACACTCTAGTTTTACGTACAGATTTATCTGGCAATCCGAGCTTTCACACCGTCTTGGAACGGGTGCGAACAACAGCAGCAGAGGCTTTTAAGCATCAGGATGTTCCTTTTGCCAAGGTAGTAGAAGCGCTACATCCAGAGCGTGACTTGAGTCATAATCCCTTAGTGCAAGTCATGTTTCAGGTGCAAAACGAGGCATATCAGTTGCAGAATGACTCCACCTTGAACTTACTACCAGATTTACAAATTCAGCAATCTTGGGTAGAAACAGGTTCAACCAAATTCGATTTGACTTGCCATTTGGTAGAACGCTCCCAAGGGTTGTTGATGGTGCTGGAGTACTGTACGGATTTATTTCATCAGCAAACCATCGCCCGAATGATTCAGCATTTGGGGGTTTTATTAACAGCAATTGTCACTAATTCCCAACAACGCCTATCGGAATTACCAATTTTGACTTCTCAAGAACGGCGACAAATCTTAGAAGAATGGAATCAAACCCAAGTTAATTATCCCCAACAATGGCTGCATCAGCAATTTGAGGCTCAGGTAGAAAAGACACCGGAAAATGTCGCTGTTATTTCACCCCACCCCAACCCTCCCAATGCTTTGGGGAGGGAGAGTGACAGCAGGGAACTAGATTTTCCGGTTTCCCCCCAAAACATTGGGGGATTAAGGGGGGTAATTCCTGGATACAAGGGGAGTGAGGTAATAACCTATGCAGAACTCAACAGCAAAGCCAATCAACTAGCACATTATTTGCGATCGCAAGGTATTACCACAGAGTCTTTAGTGGGGATTTATTTAGAGCGATCGCCTGAATTAATTATCGCCCTATTAGCAGTCCTCAAAGCTTCTGGAGCATACATTCCCCTAGATAGTAAATTGCCCCGCGATCGCTTGGCGTATATGCTGGCGGATGCTCAACCAGCCATACTACTAACAACAGATGCATTTGCCGCTCAGTTACCACATTCTTGTCAAGTGGTTTGTTTAGACAAAGATTGGCCAGTTATCGCCCAAAATCCCGAACACAATCCCGTCAACCTCGTTGTGGGCGACAACCTGGCATACGTGATTTACACCTCCGGTTCCACAGGTACACCCAAAGGGACAATGCTCACCCATCGAGGATTAGCGAATTATTTGAACTGGGCGATTAGAGCATATCCTCTGACAGCAGGGACAGGAGTACCTGTACAATCCTCAATTAGTTTTGATGCCACAATTACCAGCTTGTACAGTCCTTTACTAGTTGGGAAACCACTAGTTTTATTACCAGAAGCCGAAGAAATCGAAGCACTAAGTAACGCCCTCAATTCCCAAACTAATTTGAGTCTCGTTAAACTCACCCCCGCCCATCTAGGCATTCTCAGACAGCTTTTGCCCCAAAAAACCCTCTTCGGGCATCCCCAAGCATTAATTATTGGCGGGGAGGCTTTGAGTAAACAGCACTTAGAATTTTGGCAAACCCATTCTCCCCAAACAAAGTTAATTAATGAGTATGGGCCGACAGAAACAGTTGTTGGTTGTTGCACTTACGATGCCACACAAACACCAACAACCTCAAATAATATCCCTATCGGTCGTCCTATTGCTAATACTCAACTTTATATTTTAGACCGCTATCTGCAACCTGTTCCCGTGGGTGTACCGGGAGAACTTTATATTGGTGGTGATGGGGTAGCGCGGGGTTATTTAAATCAACCAGAGTTAACAGCAGCAAGAAAGAGCCAATCGTCAGCAGTAGAGTTAGGGGAGTGGGGAGTAGGGAGTAGGGCAGGGCAAACGCATCTAAATTACTCTTGATCGCAACGAAGGTTAAAAACTAACGGAAAAATCTTTCCTTT
>NZ_JAIVFQ010000044.1 GCF_020829495.1 Nostoc favosum CHAB5714
AAAGCCTTTACCGTTAGTTTTAGTATTATTTATTACTTTTAACTAGAGTTACTTAAATCAAGTTTTATCGTCTTTTAAACTAAACCGTTTAGTTTGCACTTGGTGACAGCTTCGCCAGCTCTACGCCATCACATAGATTCATCCCAAAACCCCTGGCTTTTGAGCAATTAAGTTTATACTAACCACTTGCAAAATTTTTTGCATTCAAGAACAGTAAGTTAAGAATAAACTTAAGTCTCTCCATTGCTCATTGAAGTTGAATGTGGCATAAGACCCTTACCCAGTAAGCATTACAGCTTATCAGCCTGCGAATTTCTCTAAATTAGTTGATCGCAACAATAGATATCTGGCTTTGGCACAGTCGGCTGTAATCTGTGCTTTGAGGGTTTCTAAGGAGGAGAACTTTTGCTCTGGTCGTAAAAATTCTTCTAATTGTACTGTTAATGTCTTGTCACACAAATCGCCTAACCAGTCCAATAGGTGTACTTCTACAGATGGATAGGTATCATTGACTATTAAATGATGAGCAACATTCATAACTCCTACACCTATAGGCAAAAGGTGGTTAGATAAAGATGAAGCATCTACAGTCTCATTTACAATGAATACTCGCACCGCATATACACCATGCCGAGGTAGCAACTTGTTAGCTGTTAGTTGAATATTAGCAGGGGAAAAGCCGATGGTTCTATCCAACTGCTGTGCTTTAACAACTTTTCCTGTGAAATTATAAGGATAGTTTAGTAGTACCTTAGCACGGTGGATGTCACCTTTAGCTAAGGCTTGGCGAATAGAGGAACTGCTAATACGCTCGCCTTGAAAAGAGTAATTAGGAACAATGACAACAGGAATATCAAATTTAGCTGCGATATCCTGTAAATCACTAGTAGTTCCGCTACGGTGCTTTCCAAAGCGAAAGTCCTCTCCTACACTGATCATTTGAGCTTTTAGCTGTTGCACCAAAATCTTTTCTACAAAATCTTGCGGACTTAAAGCAGTTAATTCTTTATCAAAAGGTAATAATACTAGCTGTTCTATACCACAATTTTGTAGCTGTTGCACTTTCTCTTGTAAGGGTGTCAGTAAAGACCAAGGTTTTCCCGTAAAAAACTCTTGTGGATGCGGATTAAAAGTGACAACTGTAGGGTAAATATGTTCTTTAGCAAGCGATCGGCTTTTCTTTCCTAACTCCTGCGTTCTAATGTGATTCAAAATAGGTTGAATGACTTGTTGATGGCCACAATGCAGACCGTCAAACTTTCCAAGAGCAACAACAGTTGGTGTGTAAGCAGCAGAAGTAGAGTAAGTTACCCATACATTATTAGTAAAATTTGCTATTTTGTTCATGACTACATATTATTTTTTCTGAATGTACCATAAAACTGATATTTAATTTTTGAACTTTTAGGGGCGGGTTTACCAATATCATCATTAGCAATTAATCATATTGGCAGAGGGAAAATAAATTCTTTACTTCTGCCTCCTGCCCTCTGCCTTTTTCTGGTCAAGAAAACTACACTGCTACCAATTGCTTGTGCGTCAAAGTATTAACAAGTTCTTGAATAGAAGCTTTTAATCTCTGCTCAATATCGCTATCTAATTGGATTTCTTTCTGCTCATTGAACTGAATTTGTGAACTGACGACGTAAACTCCCTTGAGAATGTGAGTAGCTCCCATTGCTGAGAACAGAGGCTTAATCGCATAGTCAATTGACAGCAAGTGATTGATTGATCCACCTGTAACAATTGGCAGGATAGTTTTACCACCAAAAGCATACTGAGGCATTAAATCTAGCAAAGCTTTTAGTATTCCTGTGTAGGAGGAATTGTAAACAGGTGTAGAAATAATTACTGCCTCTGCTTGCCCAACGAGAAGCTGTAGTTTCTTCACCTCTGGACTCTCAAAGTTTCCGTAAATCAAATCCTCTGGGGGGAGATCGCGTACTGTAATAGATGCTATTTCAATTTTATGTTTGGTACAAAGTTTTTGAGCATAGTTTAATATTGCAGCAGAGCGAGAAGTAAGAGAAGAATTACCAGAAATTGTAACGATTTTGTACATGGTTTAAATCTCCTGAGATGATTAGTACTAATTCTCTAAAATACATTGCATTTGATTCGAGCCTTATAGATTCTCTGATGTCGATGGAACACCGAGAGAGGCTCTATGAAATGACCGAGCATTTCACAGAGCAGCATGATTAACATGTAATGTTAGACCATAAAGAGCTTAATACACTTAAGTCGTAACCAAAGAGCGAACTAAGTCATTTTCGCTAAGATACTCAGACTGTTCTTGAGACTTGATCACGTAAGTTAAGTATTCATATTGAGATGGCAATGTAGCACTAAGGTAATCTGTTCTTTCCTTAATTGCATCAAATGTTGCTATGGCTTTTTGGTCTTCAATATGATTCAAAACAGGTAAATTGTTTTCAGGTAGGTAATTTAGCCCTAACAACATTACAGAATAGGAATAAGACTCAAAACCGTGATAGTTCGGATTGATGCTCTTGCTGTTTGGTAGTCTACTCTTCCACAATCTCAATCTTTCTTGCAGTTCTTCAGAAATTACGATGTCGCGCTTGCTTGCCTTCCAGAACTCTGTGTCTGCTCTATTACTAGCACAATAATGAAGTGTCAAGAAGTCTCGAACACCATCTATGCAATTAGCAACAGTTTTGTTGTAGTTTTTAATTACATCCTCATTAAAGGAAGTGTCTGGTAAGTTGTTGACCAACTCTTCAATACCATGCTGAATAAAGAATATGCCGGTAGACTCTAGTGGTTCAACAAAACCACTAGAAAGACCAATAGCTACACAGTTCTTCACCCATGAGTTCCTGTTTCTACCAATTCTCATCTTGATATGTGAGGCTCTGCAATCATTGACAGCTTCTCCCAAGTGCTGTCTAAATTCAGTTTCCGCCTCTTCTTTAGAGATAAACGCACTTGAGTAAACATACCCTGTCCCAACTCTTCCATACAGAGGTATGTTCCAGACCCAACCAGATGAGAGCGCAGTTGCTGTTGTATAAGGATTGATTCCATTTTTCTTGATATCAGTGGGTATTTGCATAGCGATCGCACTATCGCACAGTAGCGACTCCGAGAAGGAAATGAATGGTTCACCAAGAGCTTTATTGATTAATAAACCACGAAAGCCAGTACAATCTATAAACAAATCACCTTTAATAGTCCCATGTTCTTTGGTTTTGACATAATCTATACTGCCATCTTCGCCTAAATGAACGTCAACTACGTCATCAACAATCTGTCTTACACCTCTCTGCTTCCCATAATCTTTTAAGAATCTTGCAAGTAAGTTGGCATCAAAATGATAGGCGTAAGGGTACTGAGCTTTTAAATCAGCCAAGACATTTTTCTGAGTGGTAATCTCTTGAGTAAACAAATCTTGAGCTTTATTGTCAAAAACTTCTCCGTTAAAATGTTTGGGAGAGCGCTTCAGATCGCATAACAAAGGAATCATAAAGCAGGAATAATCAAATGGTGTTTCATGTCTCTTTGTTTTTAGCCACCATTCGGAGATATCAAAACCATCTACCGTTTCATATCTTTGAAAAGGATGGTAAAAGTATTGTCCTTGAGAGTTCCAGTTGACAAACTTAATTGCCATTTTATAAGTAGCATTGCATTTTGGCATCCATTCGTGTTCTTGCAAACCGAGAAAATCAAAGAACAGCTTAATGGTGCTGAAGGTCGCTTCACCAACTCCAACTGTTGTGATGTTAGATGACTCAATTAAGGTAATCTGAACATTTTTGTCCAAAGCCTTGCTCAAATATGCTGCGGTCATCCAACCAGCAGAACCACCACCAACGATTACAATGTTCTTTATATTCTGTGCCATGAGAATATTGCTCCTAAAGGTTTCATGAAGTATTTTGTCAAACGAGAAAAAAGTCAAAGAAATCAACCAATATAAATTCAAACGCAGTGAATTTTACGTTTGTAAAGTATGTAGATACTTTTTGTACCTAATGCAGAATTCGGATTAACTGTTCTAACTTCATCCAGGCTTCTCCACTTTGTAGGATGTCTTTAGCAAGAGCCACCCTTTTTGCATAGAAGTTAATTTCATCTGTGGAAGCGATCGCCTCGCCAACCTGTAAAGCTAGCGCTGCGTTCAAAGCCACAACATCTTGCTGCGCCTGAGTGCCTTTTCCTTGAAGTACAGCTTTGATAATTTCAGCATTTTCCTTGGCATTTCCACCTGCTAACTGAGCAGTTGCAGCAGGTTGTAATCCCAAATCTTGAGGATTCAAAGTTACCTGATGTAGTTGTTTGTCTGCCAACACAACCATGTCAGTCAAATCTGCTAGTCCTGCCTCATCCAGTTTTTCACGTCCATGAAGAACGATCGCTCGGCGAGTGCCTAGTTGATTTAATGCCTCAGCGATTGTGTTCATTAAGTTAGGATTATAAACTCCGATAACTTGCCCTGTAAGTGGTAAAGGATTGAGTAAAGGGCCTAATAGGTTAAAGACAGTACGGATTTTCAACGTTTTACGCAGAGGTGACACCACCTTGAAAGCAGGATGCCATGTTGGTGCAAATAAAAACGTTATCCCAACTTCGTCAAGTGCTGCGATTACCCGATCGCTGCTGGTATAGAGATTCAGACCCAGCTTTTCTAGGACATCCGCCGATCCAGCTTGACTAGATGCTGAACGATTGCCATGCTTGGCAACTTTGATTCCTGCGGCTGCAACCACGAAAGCTACAGCTGTAGAAATATTGAAAGTTGAGGCTCCATCTCCACCAGTTCCACAAGTGTCAATCAAAGGATAGGAGTTGATAGCATCACTGGTTCCTAATTGTAATGACTGCTGTCGCAAAACTTGCGATAGACCAACCAACTCTTCAGGAGCTACTCCCTTGGCTTGAATTGCTGCCAAAATTGCTCCTGATTGTGCTACAGGGATGGCTTCTGTTAACCAACCTTGCATCAGATTTTTGGCTTGGAGTACAGAAAGCGACTGACGGTCTAGCAGTTGTTGCAGTAAGGTAGACCAATCTTCAGAATTAGAAGTTAATGCATTGTCTGCATTTACTGTAGGAATTGCAGCTATCATCTCAAATTTTCCCAAATTTTTACAACAGAGTTAATTTGAACGTGACCTAATTAGATAGCATTCAAGAACTGAATAACGGTATGCACATCTTTGTCTCCTCGTCCAGAGCAACTGAGGATAATTCGTGGACTTCCTTCTATTTCAGGGCAAAGAGTTTCTAGGTAAGCGATCGCATGGGCAGTTTCTAGAGCCGGAATTATTCCCTCTAACCGCGAAAGACGCTGGAATGCCTGTAAAGCCTCTTGATCGGTGATGCTGTGGTATTCAACACGACCAATGTCCTTCAAATAACTATGCTCAGGCCCCACACCAGGATAATCTAGTCCAGCGCTAATCGAATGTGCCTCAATTATCTGACCCTCGTCATCTTGTAGCAAATAGCTCATTGCACCATGCAAAACGCCAACTCGTCCGCGAGTGAGAGTAGCAGCATGTTTTTGGGAGTTAACGCCTTGACCTGCTGCTTCTACTCCAATCAGTCGCACACTTGGTTCATCAACAAACTCGTGGAAAAGTCCGATGGCATTGGAACCGCCTCCTACACAAGCCAGGAGAATATCTGGTAGTCCTCCCCATTTCTCTTGACACTGAGTGCGAGTTTCCTGTCCAATCACAGCCTGAAAGTCACGCACCATCATCGGATAAGGATGAGGCCCAGCAACAGAACCGAGAATGTAATGAGTAGTTTCGACATTAGTTACCCAATCTCGGATTGCTTCGGAAGTAGCATCTTTTAAAGTTCCTGTTCCTGCTTCTACAGGACGAACTTCTGCCCCCATCAACTTCATCCGAAACACATTTAGAGCTTGCCGCTCCATATCATGGATACCCATATAGATTACGCAGTCTAAACCAAAGCGAGCGCAAACTGTGGCTGTAGCAACTCCATGCTGACCTGCACCTGTCTCTGCAATAATTCGTTTTTTGCCCATTCGTTTTGCTAATAACACCTGAGCTAGAGCGTTATTAATTTTGTGAGCGCCTGTATGGTTTAAATCTTCACGTTTGAGGTAGATTTGTGGCCCTGTGCCATCACGTTTGGCATAATGAGCAGTTAAACGTTCAGCAAAGTAAAGAGGGCTGGGTCGTCCTACATAGTCCTGCATGAGGTTTTGCAACTCACATTCGAAAGTAGGAACTGTACGATAGTGCTGGTAAGCTCTCTCTAGCTCACTGAGTGCTGACATTAAAGTTTCAGGAACGTACTGGCCTCCAAAACGTCCAAATCGACCCAACATATCAGGTTGTTTGCTTGCTCTGGGATCGAGAGCATAAATATCTTTTGTGATGACCACGATGAAATCCCCTTGATTAGTTATTTGATGCAGTAATTGCTGCTTTCAGACTTCGACAAAGTTTTTCAACTGCCAACAGTTTTTGAGTTGCTGTCCCATCAGCCAAACATTTCACAAAGGCACTACCCACGATCACAGCATTTGCGCCCCAATCCATCACCTGACGAGCTTGTTCAGGTCTAGAAATACCAAAGCCAACAGCAATAGGTTTATCAGTGACACTATGCAAATCTGTGAGTAAATCTTTAACATGTAGTTGGAGTTGGGAGCGTACGCCTGTGACACCAGTGACACTGACTAAGTAAACGAATCCCTGAGACTGACGAGCGATCGCTTCAATACGTTCAACTGAGCTAGTAGGAGCTACCAATAAAATCACTTCAATACCATATTTGGTGGCTAGCTGTAATAAATTTTCTGCTTCCTCCAATGGTAAATCAGGTACTACCAAACCAGCGATCCCTGCTTGAGCTATTTGTTGCAAGAACTGCTCAACACCTCGGTTCAAAATGGGGTTGTAGTAAGTAAATAAGATTAAAGGTGTTTTGAGGCTGGGACTAACAGTCCGAACCATTTCCAGAACTTGATCTAAGCGAATGCCCCGTTGCAGAGCGCGGGTTGCTGCTGCTTGAATTACAGGCCCATCTGCCAAAGGATCTGAGTAGGGAACACCCAACTCAATCAGATCGGCACCGTGACGATCCAAAACCCGTAAAGCTTCTGCTGTTATTTCTAAATCTGGATCGCCAGCCGTGAGAAAGGGAATTAAGGCGCACTGATTGCGATTCCGTAAAGTCTCGAAGCAATGAGAAATAGAGGTTGTCCTCATAGTTTGTATAACAAAGTAAGTGAATGGCTAGTAGTCTACCAAAGCAACTTTGCTAGGTAAGATTCGGATATAAACGCTGCATTTTTCGGCGAGCATCTTTGGTTTGAAAAGCCCAATAGACACTGGACTTTTGTTGATTACGTTGTTTTTCCCAAGCGGCAATCTCAGAAGTTAATGTTTCTGCATTAGGAATACGCCGTTCTAAACATTGGCGAGATAAAACAGATAATTCAATTTCTACTTGATTCAACCAAGAAGCGTGTTTAGGAGTATAGTGAAACTCTAACTTTTGAATAATTCAACGTGCTTCTTGTGGTGGGAAAACTTCATATAATGCACTTGGAGTATGAATATTAAGATTATCAACTACTAAACGGATTACATCAGCCTCTCGGTAATAAACATCTACTAAATCTTTCATTTGTTTAGCGAAATCGGCTTTAGTTCGACGTTCTGTAACTTCGATATGTCGCCACCCTGCTAAAGGTTGAAAACAAGCAAATAAATTTACTGTACCGTTGCGTTTGTATTCAAAATCATAACGTTCAGGCTGCTCCGGCTCTGGTGGCAAAGGAAGTCTTACTTCTTCTACTAATTGGTAGGGACGTACCCTTCGGGAAGCTTCGCAACATCAAAGCAGACTACAGGGCGTTTAGGATCATAAGGCTCATTGTATAAATCCAGTACATCTTGCCAGCACGTCTAGCCCGTATGTACTGTAAGGTAAGCTGTATTTTAGTACGCCAGTTGCGTAGTAATGTTTACCAAAATGTGTGCAACTGGAATTGGTACATTCTTTACTCTTGCCTGCCACAAATACTGCACCATCCATTGTTTGAACGGTTTTACGCATGTGTCTTGGTCTGCGTAGCGCTAATTCTGCCCCACAATGCACACACTCGATGAGCGAACATTCTAAAATTATTCGTTTAGTATGACTGAATTTTCGTTGTGGGCGATGGCGAGGCGATTTTACTATCACTAATTTTTTACTGCTGGTAGCTGCAATATCACCTTACCTGCTTTGTATACCAATTAGATAGCTAGGGTGTGGATGTGAGAAGTTGCACTCTCGTGTGTACATACGCACGACATTCTTAATAATTGATAGACCTACTTCACCAGAAAGAGTCATGATAGATTCTGGGTGAAATTGAAGTGCGGCAATTGGAAGGGTTTTATGCTCAATGCCCATAATCACACCATCTTCTGAAATAGCTGTAACTTGCAATTCTTGAGGAAGGCGATCGGGTAGAGCAAATAACGAATGATATCTACCAACTTCAAAGGATTGGGGTAAACCTTGAAACATGCCAGATTCTGGAGCTGTAACAACAACACGAGCCGATTTTCCATGTTGCGGATAATCAAGAATTCCTAATTCACCCCCAAAAGCTTCAACAATTCCTTGTAACCCCAAACAAACCCCAAAAATTGGGATTTTTCGACGTATGCAGCTTGCAACTGTTTTGGACACATTAAAGTCACTAGGTCTACCAGGGCCAGGAGATAGTACAACGATGTCTGGAGATTCAATATCTAGAATTTGTTCACAGAAGCCATGACGTAGTGTTTTAACTGTGGCACCGGAAGAGCGGATATAGTTAGCAAGTGTATGTACAAATGAGTCTTCATGGTCAATTAATAAGACACGCTTGTTTGTTTCAGTTTTAGCTCGATTGTTAAGGTTTAAACTGCATGACAAGTTGGACTCTTGCTGAGTCTGGTAAAGTGTTTGAAACAAAGCTGCTGCTTTAGTTATAGTTTCTTGGGCTTCGGCTTCTGGAATTGAGTCATAAAGAACTGTCGCACCCGCACGCACTTCTGCAATTGAGTCTTTAAGCTGGATTGTTCGCAGAATCAGACCGGTGTTCAAGTCGCCTTTGAAAGTGAAGTAACCAACTGCTCCACCATACCAACGTCGAGGGCTACGCTCATGCTGTTCAATAAATTGCATTGCTGCTCTTTTGGGCGCTCCTGTGACTGTGACTGCCCACAGATGAGTGAGAAATGCATCCAAGGCATCAAATTCAGGTCTGATTAAGCCTTCGACGTGATCTACTGTATGAATCAAATGACTATACAACTCTATTTGGCGGCGGCCAATTACTCGTACTGACCCAGGTTCGCAGATTCGGGATTTGTCGTTGCGGTCAACGTCAGTACACATTGTCAGTTCAGCTTCTTCCTTGCGTGAGTTGAGCAGCTGAAGAATTTGTGTCGCATCCTCAATGGCATTTTTTCCACGCTTGATAGTGCCACTGATTGGGCAAGTTTCAACACGCTTACCTTCGACGCGTACAAACATTTCTGGAGATGCACCAATCAAATATTCTCCACCCAGATTGCAGATAAATCCATAGGGGCTAGGATTTATTTGCTGTAACTTTCGGAAAAGTTCTGCTGGGGACTTTTGGCAGGCTTGAAAGAAGTTTTGACTAGGAACTACTTCAAAGAAATCACCTCGACGGAAATAATCAAGTGCTTTCTCAACTTGAAGAGCATACTCGTCAGGTTTGTGATCACAGGGTTGAGTGGGGGTATGGGATTTCCCTTTGTAATCAATGATTTCACCACTCTTTGGCAAACCTCTAGTACTACCATGCTTAGTCTCAAATTCATACTGCACTCTGAATGCACGTTGCAGGTAGTAGTCAACAATTAACAGTTCATCAGGTAGATATAACAACATATCCCTCTGATCGGCAGAACGTTCAAGCTGCTTTGGCATTGGTTCAAATTGGAAAACCAAATCGTAGCCAAATGCACCATACAGCCCTAAATGTTGATCTTCTGGACTCTCAAAAGCAGATAAGATTTCCCGAACGATGTTGAAGACAGAGGGTTGTTTGCTGCGCTCTTCTTCGGAAAATAAATGTTCTGTTGGTCGAATTAATCCAGATAAATGCTTTGTTTCCCAATTAATTATCTGGAGTTGCGATCGCCCAAACAAACGCTCTGCTAAATACTGCAATAGTACTACACCGCGATCATTATGAGCTGTAAGTGTAAAAAAGTTGTCAGTAGTAACGAGTTCTAAGGGTGGATTAACAAAACCTATCGCCCATCTTTTATATCTTCCAGGATATTCGTAGCTACTGGAAAATAAACCTCCACGTTGAGAATCAATACGTGATAAGACTTCATCAATCGCAGTTTCGATCAGTGTCTCAGTGATGGAGCGAGATATGCACACTCCACCTTTAGTTGTGTAGCAATGAGTATCAAACATTGGGGAATTCTCTCAAACTATTTAAAGAACACCATCTCCGACTGGGAGGGAAATTTCAGTTTAACCGTGTCGGTTAACCATGATAACTTCTAGACTTTCACAACCTCGATAATGTCTGTGGAAAACTGAGTATAGATAACCTTGGTCAGCATAAACTACTTCAAATTGATTCCTTTTCGATACATTGACACCAGCATGTCTTTAGACTTAATTATCTTGGCTATCCAGTTGCTTCCGAAGATTTCAAAGGGAAAATGTCCGACACCGTGATTCCTTCCTAAGGTAACAATCATTACCTGACTGCCAATGGCTGGTTTGTACTTTTTTAACTTTGAGGGTTGAATTGATGGATTCATAAGAAGCTTCTCAAGGTTTTTGATAACTACTGTGGCGTGCTTATCAGCCAGCAAACCTAGCTTGTTTTCTGGAAGTGCTATGATGTCACCAACAGCAAATATGTTGTCATAGCCCACAACACTCAAGTTCTCGTTCACCCTAACCCTACCAGCCTCATCCAAAGCATCTTTAAAGTACTCCTTTATGTATGATGTGTCTGAAGTAGCCCCGGTACACCAAAAAAGCATGTTGTACTCAATTTGAGTTCCTTGGTCGGTGATGGCAACTTTGGTTTTAGCGGTCTCGTCGCAATCTGTATGAACAACCTTTTCTTCAAAAATTAGGCGGACACCTTTGTTTTGCAGAAACTGAGCTGCATCTTCTTGTGGTTTTTTTGAGGTATCAGGTAGTAAATAGGGAGTCTTCTGAACCAATGTCACCTGTTTGCCAGGATAGTCTTCGACAATTTCTCCGGCGATTTCCACACCAACTGGACCACCACCCACAATGAGAATTTTCTGAGCGATGGTAAGTTGCTCGTTTACTGAAAAAAAGTAATTTCTCCTTTGTTCTGTTGTCCCCAGGTGCGCTTTCACCGAATCGTCAAAGTAGTTAGAGCCAGTTGCCAGCACTAAGTAGTCGTACTCGACTTTAACAATGGCGTTGTCTCCTTTAATTGATTCAACAACAACATATGCAGGCGTGGCATTCACTGCCTTCCCCTGAATGTGGGTAACTTGAGGCAGGAATTCTGTATATGGAATAACGGCATCTTTTGCTCTTGATGGTTCGACAAAGAGTCGGGGAACTGCCATCGGGATTTCAAAAAAATCCTTGGGATCAATCAGTGTCACCTGAGCTTTGTTCTGGAGGTGGAAAGCAATTTTGTGTCCGGCAAGTCCACCCCCTACAACAACGACTCGAACTTTAGAGTAAAGATTAGTCATGCTTTATACATATTCTGGAGTTGATTTTTTAGATTGCTAATTGCCCTGTTTTATTAGCGATTAACCATTGATGTACTACAGCTATCATCAGTGATACTTGCAACCTCATGCTTGGTAAACAATGTGTCTAAGTACGCTGCAAACTCATTTAAGGCGTTTGCCTGACCTCGGTAAGCGATATATCCATCTGGTCGGATCAGGAATAGCGTTGAGGTATTATTAACGTTATAGCTCTTGTGTAAGCTGTGGTGCTCCTTGCCAATTAGATGGATGCAAATACTAGGTGAGTAGTGAGCAATCAATACCCGAAGTTTCGACTCCAGATCCTCAAACTGTTCCTCAGACCACAGCCCTTCAAAGACGAGCAGTTGATGTCCTGTCACCTTCAGAAGGCTAAAGATGCTTACAGGGTTGTTTGCATTGTTTTTTAAAAAGTCGTAGGGAGCGCGATCGCCTGCTTGCACAATGTTGGTATTTTTTTTGATTTCAGGAAACTGGTGGACAATCGGGCTCGTTCGATAGTGAATCCATAATTGCATGATTAGCTTTAAAAACTTCTTTATGAGACCTGTACGTGTCATCAAAGCCGGTAGGTAATGACCAATCCACAATCGCAACTGTTGCAGCAAAGGGTTACTTGTAGACTGAAAGATAAAGCCTTTATCCGTTCCATTAAGGATGGTGTAGGAAATTGGCATACGCTCAGTTTCGTAACTTTCTAACAAACTGGAATGTGTTTCGCCTCTGACGACAAGAGCTAGCTTCCAACCTAAGTTGAATGCATCTCCAATGCCAAGATTCATTCCCTGTCCACCAGCGGGACTGTGGATGTGAGCAGCATCTCCAGCTAAAAAGCAGCGTCTAACTCGAAAACGCTCAACTATACGACTGTGAATCTTGTACCGTGAAATCCAATTGGCACTATGAACCTTGATGTTCAAACCACTATGTTTATCCAAAGTCGCTTGGATATCCTCAACGCTAATTTTTTCCTTTGCAGCAAGTTCAGGCGGAACGGTAGCGATCAGGCGGTAATGGTTTTTGCCGACCATTGGGAAGAAAGCAAACATTCCCTGCCGGTAGAGGTTGGCGTAGTACTTATCACGATCTAGTGACCAAGTCATCTCGATATCTGCAAGACAAAACATCTGACCATAGGTACTACCCTTAAATTCCAAATTTAGTTCATAACGCACAGTACTGCTGGCACCATCTGCGCCGACAACCCACTTGGCTGCGATCGTCTCCTCACTGCCGTCATCATGCCGAATGATAGCAGTTGTCTCATCAGATGTCTGTGTCAATTTGAGAAGTTCCGTCCGCCACTCAACTTGCATGCTGAACTCAGCAAGTGCATCAATCAAAAGCCGTTCCGTCTTACTTTGCTCTAGCACAAGCAAGTATGGATATGGAGTAAAACCCTCAGCCATTTTTGTCAGTGGTAGTAAAGGCAAACCACATCTTGCAGGTTTTCCTCTAATTAAAAGATGTACTTCGGTCGCTTTCTGTCCCTGCTCAATAGCTTTATCAGCAATTCGCAGCTTGTCCCATAGTTCGAGTGTTCCCGCATGAACCGCAAGTGCTTTTGACTCGGTGCTTGAACCGTTTTTGTTGTCGATAATCCGGAAGTTGATGTTGTAGTGAGCTAAAATGTTTGCCACAGTTAACCCAGTAGGACCTGCACCAATAATCAAGACATCGGTCTGACTGCAATTCACAAAGTTCAAATTTTGCGCCATAAGGTACCTCATCAAATTGACAACAAAGGTTGTAAATTAGCTCTCGTGTGTTCGCTTTTGTCAGTCCCATAAACACTGGCTAAAACCCTCCCTCATTATTGCGTTAACTGACAAAAGTTTTCGGTCAACTGAAGGTAGGTTCTGGCAGAAACTTTAGCTCGTAACATACTAATGTTGAAGTGTCAAACGTACCTTTGTATCAAATAAGTCTTGCAATTAGATTCAATCACTTTTCGTGATTGCAACTATACTTGACTAATGGTGTAGTCTGAAGCGGGTAACGAAAACGTGTTGCTACCATTTTTATTTTCCCATAATTCTGCTGTTTTTGGGATCGTCAATAGTGGCTCAGACCAAAATTCTGCATGGGTATCCCAACCGGAAATTTTTAAAAGCTTTTCTCTAAATACACCTATTAAGATGAAGAGATAGCTTATTACCCAGCCACTTTTGACTAACCAGGAAAACTTATCATAGTACCCATTGTTCCACACGAGTATGCGCCGGAGGAAGGGATTGTTCCAATTGTTGCCATACTTGCCGCTTAGCTTAATAAAGGTTTGTATGGAAACTCGGTATTTCAGCATTTTATATAACAAGCTCATAGTTGTAGCAACATAAAAATGTTCCTTTCTACCCCACTTCTCGTAGTCTTGGAAGGGCTTCATAGTCCGGTTATTTAAAAATGCATCAATGATGTCAGCTGCTCTTTCTGCTGATTCAAATGCAATGTGTACTCCAGATGAGAAAACCGGATCAACAAATTCTGATTAGTTTTGGCTTACACTTCAATTTGATTGCGGGACTAATCAACACCGTATATGTACTCTCGCTCCCAAGCTCCTTGCTCCTGAGCGTGAAGCTTCCAGTACTCCTGTGCAATCTTGTCTGGATCAAAGCGGGTTCCCGGTTGAATAAAGCCACAAATTGTTACAGTAGCAACGTGAACACCGTCCTCCTCCAACTCCTGAGTAAGGCTAAAAGACAAATTACGGATGGCAGCTTTACCTAAACACATCGATGCCACCTCTGGAAAAGGTTCTAGTGCCGATCCCCCACCTGATAACAAAATTGTTCCTTTGTTCTGTTTCCGCATATGTGGAACAACCTGCTGTACAGATACAAGAGCCCCTACCAAATTAACCTTGAAATCTTGGATAACCTTTGTAGCTGTGATGGTTGTTGGGTAACCTTGCTGAAGCTCGCCAGCATTATACACAAGCACTTCCGGGTGACCAAGAGTCTGTCGAATTTTCTCGAAAGCAGTCTCCAAAGATGAACAGTCGGATGCATCTGCACAAAAACCGTGGGTATTGACTCCTATATCTTCGAGTCCTTTTTTGTAATCTTCTAATTTATCTAAGCGTCGTGCTAACAGTGCAATTTGATAACCCTCACGACCAAACTTCTTTGCAATTGCAAATCCTAATCCAGGTCCTACGCCTACCACAGCACAAATCTTGTTGCTCATAGAGAATACCTTTCTAATGTTGTTTCAGTCTGGGCAATACCCACTTTATTGTCTCAGAACTTGTAGGACTTACACATTGACAGAAGTTTTATTATGTGTACTTGCTCCTACCTGAAAAGTTGAACGGAAGTTAAGCTTGGAGAGCTTTTTTACTTCTCAGACATACTCTAACTAAGTAGACTTATTTTTTAATGAAATAGCCTGTAGTAAAGTATCTGTCAGACTTTACTTTTCACCACTAAATGCACACCCTTAGCAGGTGCAGTGTGGATGCCACGACGTACAGGTAGCAAAGGACGCTTTTCAGCCAGTGTGAATGTGTAGCGGGATAACAAACTTGCCAGTACCAATTTCATTTCAAACATGGCAAATGCCATGCCAAGACAGCGACGGTTACCACCACCAAAGGGCAAGTATTCATAAGGAGAAAACTTACATTCTAGAAACCGCTCTGGGTTAAAACGCTTGGGTTCAGGATAAATATCTGGTCGATTATGGGTTAAATAAATACACGGAGACAGCGTCATTCCTTTTGGTAAATTGTAACCCATCAGTTGCATAGAGGTTTGCAAAATTCGCGGAAAACTAAAGGAAAAGACTGGATAAATCCGCAAAGTTTCACAGCAAACAGCATTTAAATAGGGCAGTTGAGAAATTTCCATCGGATCTGCATTCTTTACATCAATGGAGTTAAGTTCTTGCAATAGTTTTTCTCTGACTTCTGGCATATAGTGAATCCAGTACAAACTCCATGCAAGAGCGGATGATGTGGTTTCATGTCCAGCAAACAGCAAGGTCATCAATTGATCGCGCAATTCAACATCTGTCATCGGTTGCCCAACTTCGTCACGAGCTGATAGTAATAAGCTCAGGACATCTTCACCTATAGATTTAGCTTGAGTGCGACGCTCAGAAATTTCTTGGTAAAGCAGTTCATCAAGTCGTTGCCTTTGTCGCAGGAAGTTCCCCCAAGGGGTTAATGGTCCTAAATCATGTTGCAGCGAGCGAAAAAAAAGCAAAACTACTTTTAAAGGAGAATGAAAAGAATTCAAAATATCCGTTAGATAGTTTCTAATCTGTTGATAACGTTCTCCTTCCTTTAGTCCAAAAATAGTGCGTAAAATTACTTTTAATGAAATCTCTTGCATCATTGAGCAAACTATAAATGATTGTCCAACAGTGATCTGGCTCATTGCTTGCTCGGCAATGTCACAAATTATTCTACCATAAGCCCGCATTCCTTCTCCATGAAAGGGAGGTATTAAAAGCTTACGCTTTTGTAAGTGGTGCTCACCATCTAGCAACATTAATGAGTTAGACCCTACAATAGGTTGTATTATTTGGTTTTCTTGCGAAACTGATTTAAACAAGCAAGAATCAGTGGTAAAAATTTCTTGAATTGCTTGGGGATTGCTGATAATCACTTGTGGAGGGAAAGCTCCAAATAGAGGAGCAAAAAAAATGTCCCCATAGCGTTTTTGCATTGTTTCGAGATAATTGATTGGTCTGAGAATTGCCCAAATAGTCTGCAGCCATCTTGGTTCGGGTGGTCTATTTGGCAGTTTGATAATGGTTTGTGACGCGGATTTTTCTGAAAGTATAACCATCATTATTTATCCTATTTTCTTAGTCATCAACTTGGGAACAATTTTACGTGAGTTCAACTGAGTAGATGTGAAGCCTGTAGCGATATGAGACTTGGATTCAAGAAGTAGGTAGCTTCTATTGGAGGAGAAAAGCAGACCTGTGAATAAGCTCTGCTTCAAACTTTAGTTTTTCTACTATGTTGGCTTCACTCCTCCAAGGTACAAATCTACTACCTATTATTTAGTAGACCGATATTCTAAACTTTCACGGCTTCGATAATATCTATAGGAGACTGGGTATTGACAACCTTCGTTAGCATAAAGCCAGCAGCAGCTAAAAGCTCTCGATATTCCGTTTCTGTGCGCTCACTACCACCACCTATCAATAGCATTTCCAGATCGAGCAATTTACTAAAGGATGGGTGGTTGGCGGGTGGAATCACAGTCTCTAAAAGTAGGAGCTTACCATTTTCTGCCATCGCCTGGTGGCAGTTTTTGAGGATGGTTATAGCATGCTCACTATTCCAGTCGTGGATCACCCCCTTGAGAATGTAGACATCACCATCACTGGGCACCAACTCAAAGAAGTTTCCACCTACAATTTCACAGCGTTGTGCAACGTCTTTGCCTTTGAGAAGATGCTCTGCTCCTTCGACTACAGATGGTCGGTCGAAGAGAATTCCTTTCATTGTTGGGTTCGCCTTGAGGATTTCGGCAATGAGAATACCGTGTCCGCCGCCAACGTCAACGATTTGACTGGTAGACGAAAAGTCATAGCTAGCAACTACCGCAGAGATACTTGATAAGGTAAAACTGGTCATCGCCTCGTTTAAGATTTGTGCGGTTTCCGGGTGCTGTTCTAAATACGGTACTATTCCCATCCCGTAGACATTTTCAAACGCACTTTTTCCAGTTTTGACGCTATTAAGGATGTCTCCCCACACTGGTAAGCGCCACGACTCACCAAGATAAATCGCAAAAGCACGCATTGAACCAGGAACATCAGTCTGAAGATATTCTGCAAGGGGTGTCAGTTGAAATTGTCGATTCTCACTTTCAGCAAATATACCAACACTGGATAAAGCACGCAGTAACCGATATAAAGATTTGGCATCAACATCAGTTAATTTTGCTAGTTCATCACTGCTTTTTGCACCGTCTTTAAGTAAGTCGGAAATGCCTAGTTTAGCTGCTACGTGGATTGATTGTGTTACCCACGTACCAGTGAGCATTTGCAGCAGTTTTGTAGGGAGGTGCATTTGGTTGTTTTGGTTAATAGTTTCTGTTTGAGACATGATGATTTCTGTGGTATTCATTAACAAATAAAGGTTGACCAGCAAAAGGTGTTACCTGATGGTGGGCAGTTAGCGTTCAACTGTGGTCTTGTTATGCCAGTAATTTGACAATTTGGGCAATGGAAATACTTAAGGAAAATTATTCAAAACCTGATTTATCTCTAAAGTTAAAAACATCTACGAGGAGCGGGTAGACACCATATTCGATGGAGATGTGCGATCTGGTTGCACAAATATTTCCCATTTCATATTATTCTCTGCAATCTGGCTAATCATGTCTTGATGCGTTCGCTCAGTCCTTAATGCTTCTGAATATGACATACATGTGAAGGAAATATTGTAGTACAGAGATGCAAATTCAGAATTCATTTCCTGTAACTTTCTTTCGATTTTCGTTCGCTCCAAAAACTTGGAATCACCTACCATTTTTCTCAGTACAGTAAAATGTTCTAAGCAGAGATCTGCAAGCGCGTCCATATCTGGTTTACGCAGCGTCTCATATTCTTTAAAAATTGTCTGCCAGTCTGCTGTATGTTGTTCAATGCATTTCGTGAGCAACTGGCAATTCTCAAAGCCTGCATTTGCACCTTGACCGTATGAGGGAACAATAGCGTGGCAAGAATCACCAATGAGTAAAACCTTATCCTGATAGCTCCAGGGGAAACATTTAATAGTAATCATTGCTTCCACTGGTTTCTTAAAATAATCTGTCAGGTTGGGTTCTACTAGTGACCATATATCGGGAAAATAGGTTTCAAAAAGATTTCGGAAAGCGTCGGGTGATGCAGTGGAATCATGAGAAATGTCCCCTTCATAGGGCAGGTGCAATGATAGGGTAAAACTTTTATCTAGATTGGGAAAACCGATCAGCATGAAATTGTCCCGTGGCCAGATATGTATGGCATTTTTATCTAGTACCCAACTGCTATCATCACGAGCAGGGATCATAATCTCTTTATATCCCTGATCAAGATATTCCTGGGAATAATTGAAGCGTTTCAATCGCTGCATCTTGTATCGTATAGGAGAATAAGCTCCATCGGCAGCAAAAATTCTATCTGCTTGAACCTGAGTAATTTCCCCTGTTTTTAAGTTTTGCGATTTCAGCGTAGCTGTTGGCAAATCAATATCGATACATTTTTGATTGAAAGAAAATTCGATATTTTCATGCTTTTCTGCAAAACTAAGAAGCGCCTTATTCAAGTCCTCACGTCCGATGGAATAGATGGCTTCTTTATTGTTGCCGTAGGGCTGATAAATTAGATTGTCATCCTGGGTATGCATAATTCTGCCATAGACAGGAATGCATAACTCGCGCACTAATTCACCCGCACCTACAGCATCCAGTGCTTGAAATCCCCGCTCAGACAGAGTTATGTTTATAGAGCGACCTGATTGCAAGTTGATCTGGCGTGGATCTGAATTTCGCTCATATACACTGACCTTAAAGCCAGCACGCGCCAAGTATACAGAGAGCAAGGAACCTACAAGTCCAGCTCCAACAATGATAATATGTTCCATTTTTACCTCCCCTATTTAAACCAGTCCTGACTTTGCTTTACGCTTTGTACTGGGAAGAATTTATTTTTTGGAAATTTCAAAGTTTTGGTTAAACTTAGAGCATTGAAAGTTCTAAGGATGGTTCTTCAGGATGAGCATCTGATGTGATAGGCTCAAGCTGAGCAGTAAATTGGCGCATCAGTTTAGCTGCATAAATCAGTCGATAGCCAGGTATTTGCTCGCGCCGCGCAGCAGTTTTGCTTAATGTTTCAGCCACATAATCTAGATGGCTTTGCGTATATACCCGTCTTGGCAGCGCCAGACGAAGTAATTCTAATTTGGGATGTACCATCTGACCTGTTTGTGGATCGGGATGAGCAAAACCCAATGAGCCTATTTCTACTGCACGTATTCCACCTTCTAAATAAAGTTCTACCGAAAGGGATTGACCAGGAAATTGTTCTTGGGGGATATGAGGTAATAACTGCCCAGCGTCCACATACACTGCATGTGCTCCAGGTGGCTCAATAATTGGAATTCCTAATTCCCGTAAACGTTCTGCCAGATAAGCCGTTTGCCCCAAGCGATAGGCGAGATATTCTTCTTGGAGTACTTCACGCAAGCCAACAGCCATTGCATCTAAATCTCGACCAGCCAGCCCACCGTAGGTCGGAAATCCCTCACGGATGAGCAACTCATTGCTTGCCTGTTCAAACAGCGTTTTATCGTTCATGGCTATAAAGCCACCAATATTCACAATGCCGTCTTTTTTGGCACTCATGGTTATGCCATCGGCTAAAGCGAACATTTCACGGCTAATTTCTAAGGGAGTTTTATCCGCATAACCTGGCTCCCGCAGTTTGATGAAGTAGGCATTTTCTGCAAAGCGACAAGCGTCTATGAAAAATGGAATCCCGAATTCTTTGTATGTCTGCGAAACTGCTCGGAGATTTTCCATAGAAACTGGTTGACCACCTCCGGCATTGTTCGTTATGGTAATCATGCCAAAGGGAATCTGGTCTGACCCTGTCTGTTTGATAAAGTCTCGCAACTTTTGAATATCCATATTCCCCTTAAAAAGGTGGTATAAAGTAGGATTGTGAGCTTCATCAATGACAAGATTGACAGGGTGACCTCCTTGATCGCGGATGTTAGCATAGCCAGTATCGAAATGGATGTTAGAGGGGACATACTGACCTGGTTTAACCAAACAGGCGCTCAAAATGTTTTCTGCTGCTCGACCTTGGTGGGTAGGCAAAAAATACGAAAAGCCGAAAATATCCCCTATGACTTCTGCTAACCGGAAATAAGAGCGTGCTCCTGCATAGGCTTCATCACCTTCAAACATGGCTGCCCATTGTGTCTGGCTCATCGCGCTGGTGCCGGAGTCTGTGAACAAATCAATGAAGATGTCTTCTGCTCGCAGACTGAACAGGTTGTAATTAGCTCGCCGTATAGCTGCCTCACGCGCATCGCGATCAAGTAATTTTATGGGTTCAACTATCTTGATCCGAAATGGTTCTGGGGGATGATGAACCATATTCTACCTCCAAATTTTGTTTGTATCCACTCAAAAATCTGAGGAGATGTCATAAGTGAGAAACGATTTTGCATCACTTGATGACACTTGCACTTCAACAACTCAAGTCTAGAATCGGGGCTTGATAATAACTTTGAAATCCTTTGGCATAAAAATAGCTCCTGGCGTGCCCTCAAAACTCAATTTCTCTCCAGGAACCCTTTCAAATGTGCATTTTTGCATTAGATTAGTGATGAAAGTGAATATCTCAATGCGTCCTAGGTATTCTCCTAAGCACCTGCGTTTTCCAAGTCCGAACGGGTAGTACTTATCTAAGAGATCTTCTCTGACTTCTCCTATGTCAGTTAAAAATCGATATGGGTTAAATTTTTCAGGCTCTTTCCAATAGCGTTCGTCACGGGTCAAACCATAAAGATTTATGAACACAGCTGTGTCTTTCGGAATGAAGTGACCATTGATAGTAGTGTCAGTTGTAGTAGCATTTGGGAGAGCAAGCGGAAAAGAAGGAGCATGTCGCAGGATCTCATGAATGCAGGCTTCTGTAAATGGCAATTTCTTGCGATCCGTTAAGCACACTTGTCGCTCTCTACCTACGACTGTGTCCAGTTCTTGATGGACTTTAATCTGAATATCCGGGTTAGCCATCATGTAAAGCATAGCCCAGCATATTAACGGCGCAATGGGCTGTAATCCCGTACCCATCATTTCTTGCGGTGTTCCTTCCACGATAACCTTTTCGGTGAAACCTAAGGTTTGCTTCTCGGACTCGTCTAACTCGTTAACTGCTTTCAACAGCGCATCTACCATACCTCGCAGATTTTTAGGATTGTATGAGTCTCGACATTCCTTTAACTTCTTGACAACAAATTTTTCTAGCTTATCAAGGGCGTTACGCCATCTGTATAATCCTTGTCCAAAAGTTTCAAAAAATATGCGAGTCTCTGGCATAAAATCAGCTAACAGAGCACCTCCACTATTTTGAGGGAAATCCTTAGCAAATTTGGTAAAAGCAATAAAATCCTGATCGTCACGGTTACATCTTTCTCCAAATAAGATTTTGACCATAACATTTGCAACAGAAAGATTTACCTCCATTGTTGGGTCGAAAGGTTGACTTTGATAGCTCAGGAGGATATTCACTAATTCAGTTGCTTCCTGCATCACTGTTTGTTCAATCGAGGCTGTTTTACTTGTGACGAACATATGCAGAGCGTTAATGGCAATTTCACGGTGCCTTTTCCATGGCAAACCGTACTCCCTACCCCCAATAGCCCTACCTTTAACAGCCTTCCTTAGGGTAAAAAAGTCAGGTCTACCAGCAAAATCCCCTTGCTGCTTTAGTAAAGCCTCTCTAATTGTCTCAAGTCGATTGAGCACAACTACAGGTTGCGAAAAAATACGTATTTGAAAAACATCACCGTACTTTTTCGCTAAGTCAGTAAATGTCAGATATGGGTATGGACCGATGATAGGCAAGTTCCCGATGATAGGTAACCCACGTGGACCCGGTGCCGTAATCTTTTTAAGTTGTGTGGAAGACGGTGATGTCACTTGCATAACTATCTCCTAAGTTAAACAAAATTGAACTTTAGTCCCTAATCGAACTTATCTGCTATGTAGTTATTAATGTCTTTTGTTGGAAGTCTTGCGGTGATGCTAATAATATTGCATCATCTTGTTCCGGAAAGAGCAATGGTTTAGCTAACTCCGGATGGGCAGCCAAATCAAGATGCCGTGCTGCAGGATCTCCCCAAGGATAAATTGATTGTGGCAACAACTCGGATTTCTTAAGCAAAGAAAGCATTCCATTAGCTGCTTCTTGTGGTGGTATTTCTCCGGCTTCAAATTTATCTAACAGAGCCTGATAACTATCAAGAACTGGCTGGAATCGTTTGCTGAAAGGCGCATTTGCACCAGTGAAAGGTTCTTCTCTACCGAGGTCTAAAAAGGCTGAAATATCTCCACTAGATTGATATTTCATACAACTACGAAATAGATTGACATCATGGAAAATGAGGTAAGCTAACCACAGTTGAGTCATCGCATTCCATAACTCAAAGTTTGCCATTGAGCGAAAAGTGTTATAGACTATCTGGTCGTTGTGGTTCAATTTTGCTGTTTGCAATCTGTCCACATAGGCGAAGCGTTCAACAGAAAAATCATCATCTTTTAATGCTTCTATCAATCGACCTGCCAGGGCATGAACGTTTTCGAAGGTGCTAATAAAGCCTCTTGAGTATAGGGGGTCAATAAAGCCTTGAGAATGGCTCAACAAAGCAAAACGATGTCCCACAGACTTTGTAGATGAGTATTGAATCCGATCCGTACCTATCCACTTCATTGCTGGTTTTAGGTCTTTGAGATGATTAGCAATGCTTGGGAATCGCTCAACGATGCTGTAGAATTCCTTTTCCGGGTCTGTGCCTTTTTCGGGATACTTGTAGCCATTGAGCATTAATCCGACGCTGCACAAAGAGCTTTCGGAAAGACTGTGGTTATCAAAGGGAATAACCCATATCCAACCCCCATCAAAGACATGGTGCAGTGTACCTTGATGCCATCTACAACTTAACCCTGGCAAATCTTCTTTGGGCACACAATCATCATATGCAGGTAAGTTAGTTACATGGGTAAAGATGCCACGAGTATTGTTTTTTAAACGCGTTGGCTTCTCCCGGAGATTAAATTTCTCTGCAACTAGTGAACGAAAGCCTGAGCCATCTGCCAAAAAGCGAGCGGTATATTCTTTGCCATCTTTTGTCCGTACCTGTACATAATCTTCGTGAAAATCAATTTCTTGTACATCAGTCAATTCACGATAGACTGCGCCGTAACTTTGAGCGACTTTCACCATATAGTGGTCAACATCTGGGCGATAAAGATGGCTCTCAGAGGTAAAAGAGAAATCTGGTGAGATAAGTTGATGCGTCTGATTCGGGTTTTGTTTCTCACCTTCATTGTGATAAACAAACCCAAGTAAACGCTTCACTCCACAACCTGATGACACATATTGGCGAAGAGCATTCACATCGGTCAAATTCTTAAGTTCTGGTATACCATAACGTTCTCCCACAATCCACATCCACATTGCACTTTCTGGCAACATGGCTTCACCAATTGTAAAACGTGGATGAGAGCCCTTTTCAATTAACAAAACGCTAAAACCATGCTTTGCGAGGATACTGGCTAAGGTTGATCCTGCAAGTCCTGAGCCGAGGATAATTGTGTCAAAGTGTTTGTTTGATTGCATATTTCTCTCTTGAGTTTCTACTTGATTAACTTCCTTGGGCTAATAGGTACATCAAAGCTTGAGGTAAAGTTTAACCTCTTGGATGTAACGAAATAGCGTTGAATGTTGATAATAAAGCCTACTTGTTTGAAATTAACAAATGGCTTACAGCCTGTTCTATATCAGTTTGCTTGACTAAAGATTCTCCAACCAAAACCGCATCGGCTCCCCACTCGGCAACTCTAGCTAAATCAGCCGATGTGTATAAACCAGACTCACTTACAACTGTTATCCCTAAGCTAGTAATTTTTTCTTGATGCTGTGTTATCAAGAATTGGGTTGTTGTTAAGTCAACAGTAAAATCTTCCAGATTCCGGTTATTAATCCCAATCAATTGTATATTTGGTAATGCCAGCACCCGCTCAAGTTCGCTAAGAGTATGGACTTCTATGAGAGCATTCATACCCAAATATTGAGCAATTTCTAGAAAATCGTGGAGACCTTGATCGGATAATATGGCGGCAATTAATAATACAGCATCTGCCCCATTAACCCGTGCTAGATAAATTTGATATGGGTCAATAATGAATTCTTTGCACAACAATGGCAGTGCCACATTGTTTCTAATTTTTCGCAGATTATCAAAACTGCCTTGGAAAAATTTTTCATCGGTTAACACTGATAAACAGGTAGCACCACCGCGTTCATAAGCTTGGGCAATCCTGACAGGATCAAAGTCTGCACAAATGACTCCTTTACTAAGGGAAGCTTTTTTGACCTCTGCAATCAAGCTGGGTTTATAAGGATTATCTTGCAAAGCACCAAGAAAATCTTGTGGGGAAGGGGCAGCACTAATTTGATTTTTTAAGACTTCTAAAGGCAGTTGCTTACATCTTTGAGCGACTTCTTGTTGTTTGTACAATACAATCTCTGCAAGAATATGGCGGGGTTTTCCTGATAGTACTGTCACTTGGTTATTAATGGCAGTAAGGAATTCGGTTGTTTGATACTGACGATTCGACATATAGTCTTTAGAAGTTTGGATGTGAGTGAAAGAAATTTATGTAATTTTTGATGCCACTGACTGAATGATTAAGTATGACTAATCTAAAACTTAGTTTCCAGTATTTACTCATAATTGTCGATATATATAAGTTCGCATAAAGTTCGTAAAAGCTCGTATGAAGTTATGGTAAAGTACTGATAATGCTTGGTACTTCATGGTTACATACTTACAGTACTAATATTGCAAATTATGAACTTTGAACAAGGACTGGAAGTAGCAGATGAAGCAGTCTTTACCAAGGCTGGAACAAGGTTAAATCATGCTGAAATTGCCATTCTACAGGGTTCATGGCAAAACAGGACCTATGAGGAAATTGCCAAAGAAACAAGTTATTCGGTAACTTACTTAAAGCAGACCGTGGGACCAAAGCTGTGGAAATTGCTGACAGAAGCTTTGGGTGAAAAGGTTACTAAGACCAACTTTAAATTAGCACTAGAGCGTCGGTGGCGTAGTACTTTGGACACGCCAAGTGTGAAAACCAGATTTGAAAATCAGTTTTCAGAAGACCGCCAGACTGAACAAGATTTAGAAAACGAAGTACAACAAAATCAGTTCGCAATTCCTCGCACTGACTGCCAAGAAGCGATTAATGTCTCTGAGTTCTATGGACGTACTGAAGAAATCGCGCAATTAAAGCAATGGATATTAACTGACCGTTGTCTCCAAGTAGCAATACTGGGCATAGGCGGAGTAGGTAAAACCGCCTTAACTGCAAAATTGGTACAACAAGTGCAGTCTGAATTTGAGTACGTGATTTGGCGAAGTCTAGGGAATGCCCCCCCTTTAGAAACCCTATTAGCTGAGTTAGTTGCCTTTGTGTCTAATTTTCAGAAAAGTAAAGCAGATATATCGCGGTTGCTCCATTATTTATGCTTTTCCCGTTGCTTGCTAATTTTGGACAACATGGAAACTATCTTAGATGCTAAAGAGACTGGGCACTTTCGTGACGGTTACTCTAATTATGATGAATTGTTAAGGGTTATTGGAGAGAGTACACATAACAGTTGTTTAATTCTCACTAGTCGAGAAAAGCCTGATGCGATCGCTACTTACGAAGGAGAACATTTGAAAGTACGCTCTCTTAGGTTAAGTGGTTCAAAAGAAGCTGGGATTGGCTTACTCCATGCTAAAGGTATAGTAGGGAGTGAAGAACAAAAACAACAGCTGTGCGATCGCTACGGTAATAATCCACTAGCAGTAAAAATTGTTGCTACTTCAATTAACGATCTATTTGATGGGGACATTGAGGCTTTTGTGCAACAAGATACCTTTATCTTCAATGGAGTACGCAGACTACTCAATCAACAGTTTGAGCGCTTGCCACCTTTAGAAAAGGGTATCATGTATTGGTTAGCGCTGAATCGTGAATGGACATCTTGTGGCGAGTTAGAGTCTGACTTAGTATCTATGGTGTCTCGCTTAAATTTATTGGAAGCACTAGCAAGCTTATGGAGACGCAGTTTTATAGAAAAGCGGTCTGGCAGCTATACACAACAACCTGTTGTGATGGAGTACGTGATAGAAAACTTCATTGAATTGTTTTGTGAAGAAATTGTAAAAGAGAAACCTGAATTACTACTTAACCATGCACTGATAAAAGTAACCGCGAAGGAATACATTAGAGAAAGCCAAATTCGCATGGTTTTAGCTCCGATTGCCCGTCGGTTAGAAACGACTTTTGGGTCTAAAAAAAATCTCGAAGACAAACTGCATCGAATTTTAGTTAAGCTTCAAACCGAGTTTGTTACAAATGAATATGGCGGTGGAAATATTATTAACTTATTGATTCAAAGCCAAATTGATTTAACAAACTATGATTTTTCTAATTTAAAAATTTGGCAAGCAGACTTACGTCGGGCGAAATTACATCATGTCAATTTTCAAAACGCAGATTTAACTAAATCTATTTTTGCTGAAACCTTCGGAGGTATTTTATCAATCGTCTTTAGCCCAGATGGTAAACTTTTAGCTATGGGTGATACAAATGGTGAAATCCACTTGTACCAAACTTTAGACTGGAAAAACTTTTTAACCTGTAAGGGTCACAACAACTGGGTTGTATCACTTGCTTTTAGTCCTGATGGCAGAAGAATTGCTAGCAGTAGTACTGACTGTACTGTGAAATGCTGGGATATCATTACAGGCCAATGCCTTCAGTTTTTAGAAGGACATGAGAACGAGGTTTGGTCTGTCGCTTTTAGGTTAGATGGTGACATATTAGTGAGTGGTAGTGACGATCGCACAGTGAAGCTGTGGAGTGTATGTACTGGTCAATGCCTAAGAACCTTTCAAGAGCACACAAGCTGGGTATGCTCTGTCGCTTTCAGTCCTGACGGACAAAGAGTCGTCAGTGGTAGCGACGATCACACAATTAGGTTGTGGGATATTAATACCGGGGAATGTCTCCAAACTTTTCAGGGACACTGTGATGGAATAAGGTCAGTTACTGTTAGTCCTGATGGGCAGATGTTGGCAAGTGGTGGTGATGACCATATAGTAAAATTATGGGATATAAATACTGGCAAATATATTACAAGCTTTACAGGGCATTCCAGTGCAGTTTATTCGGTAAAATTTAGTGCAAAAGGAGATATTTTAGCCAGTGGTAGCAATGATAGCACGGTAAAGCTTTGGAATATCCACGCCAATGAATGCCTGAAAACTTTATACGGACATTCCAGTCATATATTTTCAGTTGCTTTTAGTCCACAAGATGATTTGTTAGCAAGCGGTAGTGAAGATCAAACGGTAAAACTATGGAGTGTTCAAACTGGTGAATGCCTGAATACTCTACAAGGATATACCAGTCAATTACTCTCGATCGCATTTAGTCCAGATGGAAAGAAGCTAGCAAGTGGTAGCCGTGACTTTTCAGTTACATTATGGGATGTCAATACAGGTCAAGTATTACAAACTTTTCAGGGACATAGTGCGGCGGTGCGATCAGTTGCCTTTGATCCCCAAGGACAAACATTAGCAAGTGGCAGTGTCGATCAAACCGTAAAGTTATGGGATGTAAATACAGGTCAAGTATTACAAACTTTCCAAGGGCATAGCGCTGCTGTTTGGTCAATTGCTTTTAATCCTCAAGGAACAATGCTAGCAAACGGCAGTGACGATGGAACCATAAAGTTATGGAATGTAAATACAGGTCGAGCTTTACAAACTTTCCAAGGGCATAATGCTGCTATTTGGTCAATTGCTTTTAATCCTCAAGGAACAATGCTAGCAAGCTGCTCGTTAGATGGAACAATCAAATTATGGAATACCAGTACCAATGAGTGCGAAAAAATCCTGGAAGGACATACGAGTTGGGTTTGGTCAATTGCCTTTAGTCCTAATGGAGATTTAATCGCAAGCACCAGCCCAGATGGAACATTAAGGCTGTGGAGCGCCAAAACTTTTGAATGCTTGAAAATTTTACCGTTAAATACAGCTTGGTTGCAGTCAATAGCATTTAGCCCAGATAGCCGAATATTAGCAAGCTGTAGTCATGATTATACAGTAAAACTGTGGGATGTAAATACTGGGGAATGCCTCGAGTCTTTGCAAGGACACACTGCTAGGGTTTGGTCAGTTGTGTTTTCTCCTGATAATCAAATTTTGGCTAGCAGTGGTGAAGATGAAACAATTAGACTTTGGAGCGTTACAACAAGAAAATGCTTAAAAATATTAAAAACAGCACGTCCTTATGAACAAATGAATATAAAAAGAGTTAAAGGATTAACTTTTGCTACTATTTCTACACTAAAATCATTGGGAGCGGTTACTCACTAAAAGTATGTGTAAAGATAAGCAAATCTAATACAATACTGCTCGTTTAAGCAAAACTTAGAAACCCGGTTTTTGTGAGAAACCGGGTTTCTTGCCCCTCAACTATCGTTAAGGCACAAGTATTAAAATTTAATAAGCATTGAATTCCATGTCACTGGGTAAACCGTGAATGAATTCAGTGCTTAAAAGGCTTTCCAATTCATCAATTTTGTTGCCATCTAATGTGTTCTGACTAATTTCCAACAGGTGATTTTTGAAATCCTCAGTGGAAGATTGCTGTTTGGGAGAGATGTTTACTGTAATCATGGCTTTGTTTTCCTTAAAGTTATACAATGAGTAGTCAGCAATACTGGCTGTTGGCAATCTAGGTTAGTTTACAGAAAGACAAGCTAAGTCTAATAAGCATTGAATTCCATGTCGCTGGGTAAACCGTGAATGAATTCAGTGCTTAAAAGGCTTTCCAATTCATCAATTTTGTTGCCATCTAATGTGTTCTGACTAATTTCCAACAGGTGATTTTTGAAATCCTCAGTGGAAGATTGCTGTTTGGGAGAGATGTTTACTGTAATCATGGCTTTGTTTTCCTTAAAGTTATACAATGAGTAGTCAGCAATACTGGCTGTTGGCAATCTAGGTTAGTTTACAGAAAGACAAGCTAAGTCTAATAAGCATTGAATTCCATGTCGCTGGGTAATCCTTGGGTGAATTCAGTGCTTAAAAGGCTTTCCAACTCATCAATTTTGTTGCCATCTAATGTGTTTTGACTAATTTCCAACAGGTGATTTTTGAAATCCTCAGTGGAAGATTGCTGTTTGGGAGAGATGTTTACTGTAATCATGGCTTTGTTTTCCTTGAATTTGTTTTGAAAATTACAACACTTAAACATTATCTAAACTGTCTAAAGCTTTTGATTATGCCGTTAGTGACTTGCAATTGAATTTTGCTTGCATATGTGCTGGTAACTCTAACGGTTTCAATATGTGCTGAAGTTCTTCATTTGAGATGTAACCATCTTTAGGTGGGGTAAAGCGTAACAATGCAGTTTTATAACAAGCTTCCGCTATATGATTGCGCTCGCGCTCACTAAGCTGTGCAACAACTTCAATTATCTCTTCTACATGCTTAATTTCAGCACCAACAGCGGTGTGTACGCGCAGCCAACGTGTAGCACAAATATTTGGTGGTAGTAAAGCTTCTACACTCTGGATATACTTTTCTCCTTGAAATGTCCCAAGACGTTCACTTGCATAAGCATGACCAACACAATCAATTGGATTTGAAGCTTGTACACTTCGGGTTAAAGAATCTACTAAGGATGTGGCAGCAGATGGAACTAATGCTTGCACAACCGCAATAGGATCGTATCCCATTGATTGAATATCAAGCAGAGCAAGACGGTCATGACCTGCTTCTTCTTTGGCTTTCTGTGCCGCCCATTGTGCTAAATTCTGACGACCAGATGCAGCAAAGCGTTGGGCTGCTTCTTCCATTAATCTCGAAGTATAACGGCTTGAGTGGTAGGCACCTGCTAGACGCCATACCCAACGTGTACGAGTTAAAGCAGGCGGCTTGCATTTGAACTGCACTGTGTGCCAAGCATACACTATTGAACTATCCAAAAGCTTTCGTGTTTTAACTATATCTGTGTCATTTGCAGAATTAGGTTGATGAACCCAAGCATGAGTGTCAATGTTCGGTGTTACACCGTTAGGCATAGTAGATGTTGAACTAACATCTACTAACAAGGAATTATGCATAGTCAGTCTCCTAATCTAAATTAGGTGGATTACAAAAAATGGCAGGTAAACTTTTCATACTTCTATAATTTCGCTATCTGCTCGTAGAGCTTACTTGACTGATACGAGGGCGAATTGTCGAAAAATGAAAAATGTTTCATAAGTAGGTCGGCTTGGCTTTCAAAGCTGACTTTTTATTACACAATTTAGCTGGTTTTACACCTACTTATGAAACCGGATTTTACAACAGTTCTTTTTTCATCAAAAAATGTAATTTAGAGAGCTAATTTTGATGAATATTTACTGGGTTGTGAGAAATCCTGGCTAAACCCAAATAATTACTTTTGCAAAAATTGTTCCAATTGATAACATGGTATTTAACAAGCGCAGATTAACTTAATTCTAACTACTCTTTTAAGCAACCTCTTACTTCTAAATCAGACTAACAATGAAAAATTATGAAAACTATTTGGAAGATAAATTGGTAAAATTTTTTTGAAATGTTTTTCCAAATCAAGCCTCTAATCCTATATCAGTGAAAATTTGGATAACTATGAAAAATACAACACCCCGACCCAATACTTTTCGGTTAAAGGGTAAAGGGGAAGGGGGAAAGGGAAAGAAAAAACCTTTCCCCCTTCCCCTTTAACCTTTTCCCAGACCCGATTCCGAATTAAAAATGCAAAACCCGAGAAGTATTGCACCCCGACCAACTTGCTTTAAATAATTTCTCTTATCTGCTCCTGGACTGCATCTCAAGGATTAGCAAGCAAAATTCTAAAGTTTTCATATTTTTTTGATTCTTGCCTGATATAAGAGTAAGGTCAATTGAAGAAGGCAGAGGCCAGAAGGAACAAGACACTTATAGGATTCAGACCCCTCCTGTCTTGGAGCCACTAAACTCTTGTTTAGTGGGGGTCTTAAACCCAAGTTCACTTTGGTCACGGGCTTCAGTGCAGGAGTCAGAATTCCATAAAAGCCTTCTGCCTTCAGCAAGACCTGCCCTCTGCCTTTCCTGATAAAGCAGTGCTTATAACTGTGCTGCTGTGTTGTGTCTACTGTATTATTCTTTGGTAAAAGCTTTTATGGATGATCAGGATGAGCGCCTACGCCAATTGATAGCAGCAGTTTGTCAACACCCAGACGGCAGCCGGGAATGGCGAAAATCTATGAGTCGGCTTCTAATTTTAATTCAAGGACTACCGGAATTTAGAAAATACTCAAGCATGGACTGCCCCAATCACTTTTTAGATGCCTTAAACCAAAGTTTGGAGTGGTTGAGCTACAATATCAAAAATTTTCAGCCACGTACATCTTCAGTGCGATCTGATTTAGTAAAATGGCTTAAAACCTACCTTTACTGGCGCATCAAAGATTTAAATTTACCATCTTCCTCCCGAGGAAAAAGATTTCATCTTTCCTTGGATGAAAGCATTTTGGATGCTGACACAGAGATAACAACTTGGTTAGAACGAGTGTCAGAACAAGGACAACTATTAGGAACACCATCTAACCCGTATGTTCTAAGCGGACTAGAAATTTATCTTGAACAATTACAACAGGAGTCACAACAATGCTTAGTAGCCAATTTAGCAATTTACATTGAACAAGATCCAGACAAGCAACTACGAAACTGTTATCCTCGAAAACATCCCGAATGCAATTGTCAAGTACTCAGTCAAAGGTTGCTGTTCATATTTAAGAATCCACCAGATAAGCTTACTGATATTGCTCGTGAGTATCAAATCAATTACCAAACTTTAGTATCCTACTGGAAATTAAAAGCAATACCGCTCCTGCAAGAAGTTGCCATTCAACTCGGATATCAATCTAATTAACAGCCATGAGTAGCACAGAAACACCTTGCTTAAAAATTACACTTGGACAAGAAGCTCATGCCATTGCCCGCCAGTTTGCTGTTGAACAAACCACGCCTCAAAAAGGGAAACAAATATATTTGAATACACTAGCAGTTTATGCTGTTTACAGTTACCTGAAATGGCTGTGGATTGATACTGCTCTAGAAGAAGGTGATAGTTGGCATCCTCTTAAACGAGCTTTATTTGATGTTGCCGATCTAGTTCTTCCCAACATTGGTAAGTTAGAGTGTCGTCCAGTTCAACCTGGTGAAACAGTAATTTTCCTACCACCTGAAGTGATGGAAAATAGAATTGGTTATGTGGCTGTCCAGTTTAGCGAGCAGTTAAATGAAGTGCAGTTGTTGGGATTTGTTAAAAGAGTTAATATTCCTTCTGATTGGCAGCAAATACCACTAGCAAGCCTCAAACCCCTTAATTTCCTCTTCGACTGTATTCCTGACGCTGTTGCTCACCCTGCACTCAGTGCTAGCCAAATACGGGTAAATTTAAACCAATGGTTCGAGAATTTGTTTGAAAATAGTTGGATGGCTCTAGAAGAAGTTTTCAGCAGTATAAATGATAAAAAGTTTGCCTTAAGAACTATTTCATCAAAGCGTGAAGGCAATGTAGCACGAGCAAAAATAATAGATTTGGGATTACAAGTTGGAAATCAATCTGTAGTGCTGCTAATAGCGATCGCACCTTATTCTGAAGATAAAGTAGAAATACTAGTACAATTACATCCATTAAACGGAAAAACTTATTTGCCATCTAACCTGAGGCTGAATTTACTATCAGAATCAGAAGAAAATATCCAAGAAGTTGTATCACGAAGTAATGATAATTTTATTCAATTAAAGCGATTTAGAGGGTATTCTGGAGAAGGCTTTAATATACAAGTGTCTAATGGTGATTTCACAATTAAAGAGGCTTTTGTCATCTGACATTTTTTTGTCGGAGTGTAATGAGTAAGTTAGTTGTTTTAAATTTGGGTAAGGGAGACCTCTACAAAGGCTTCCCCGATGTCACAGTTCAACTTGGGTTGACAAATGATCATCGGGCGATGGAATTTCGTGGTAGTTTACCAGCAGCACCAGAAATTCCCCAACTTTATCGAAATTGGCAAATACTATACTCGGCTCTCTACCGCTATCATGGTTGGTCTGTACGCCTGGAAATCGAAGAGACTGATGTTACAAATTTTTCGGAAGTTGAATTTAACGATTTATGTGAGGAATTATCATTTAGAATCAATATCTGGCTCAACTCGGAGCAGTTTCGCAAAATAGAGCAAAAGTTACGCACGCAATTAAATCCAAATGAAGAAATTTGCTTTATGATTGCAAGTGGCGATTATTTATTGCGACGTATACCTTGGCATTTATGGAACTTTTTTGAAGACTATCCCAATGCAGAAGTAGCACTTAGCCCTATAGAGCTACAACGACCAAATAAAATATATAATAAAGAAAATAAAGTTAGAATATTAGCTATTTTGGGTAATAGCCAAGGAATTGATATTAGTAAAGATCGGCAATTTTTAGAGAAATTATCAACTCAAGCTCAAATAAAATTTTTAGTAGAACCACAACGAAAAGAATTAAGTAACGAACTTTGGAATAAAGCTTGGAATATTTTATTTTTTGCGGGACATAGTTATAGTAAAGAAAGAGGATCTTTGCAAATCAATCAAACCACGACAATTAGTCTAGATAAATTAAAGCATGGACTCAAAAAAGCAATTGAAAGCGGATTACATTTAGCAATTTTCAATTCTTGCGATGGTCTAGGTTTAGCAGAAGCATTAGAGGATTTACACATTCCTCAAGTTATTGTCATGCGCGAACCAGTTCCTGACTTAGTAGCACAGGAATTTTTAAAACATTTTTTAACAGAATTTTCCAATGGTCAATCTTTATACTTTGCACTACGGGAGGCGCGAAAAAGGCTTGAAGGAATAGAAGATGAATATCCTTGTGCAACTTGGTTGCCGGTAATTTGCCAAAATCCTTTGTCAGCAACAATGACTTGGCAGATGCAGCGAAAGATTTTCACTGCTAAGAGCCTTTTTAAAATATTGGTTACAAGCTTTTTGGTAACAAGTTTGGTTATGGGGGTGCGGTATTGGGGTTATCTGCAAACCTCGGAGTTACAGGCTTTTGACCATTTTATGCAATTGCGATCGCAGCTTGTGACTGAAAAACCTGATGAACGGATTTTGATTATTACTATTGATGAAGCAGATATTCAGTACCAAATTAATAAAGGGATGCAAATGCGATGGTCGTTATCTGACCAAGCCCTTGCTCAATTATTAGATAAATTAAATAAGTACCAACCGCGAACTATCGGTTTAGATATTTACCGTGATGGGACTGTAGATCCCAAATATCCAAATTTAGCCACTCGTTTTAACCAGGATAATCGTCTATTTTTTGTGTGCAAAGTTGCTACAACTGATGATGATGGTGATAGTGATGGTATTCCGTCACCTGATGGAGTTCCAAAGGAACGGTTAAGTTTTAGTGATTTTGTTGCAGATGATGAAGTTATTGCTCGTCGCCAGCTTTTATATTTGACTCCTCCTCCAACATCTTTATGTACCACAGAATATGCTTTTAATCTCCAACTAGCACTTCATTATTTAGATAAAGAAGGGAAAAGATCAAGTGTTACGAAAGAAGGTTATTTACAGATTGATGATGTTGTATTTAAACAATTAAACGAACACACTAGCGGTTATCAAAAAGTTGATGCATCTGGTTATCAAATATTGTTAAATTATAGTTCTCTCCCTTCTGTTGAAAAAATTGCCGAGCAAGTTAGTTTGAGAGATGTGTTAGATGAAAAGATACCCCTAGAATCAATTCAATCACTTAGAGACCGTGTTATTCTTATTGGTCTTTCTGCCCCTACCAACACGAACGATTATTGGAAGACACCATTCAGTTCTAGCGCAAAGCAGAAACAAAAGCAAATACCGGGGGTGTTCGTACAAGCACAGATGCTAAGTCAAATCCTCAGTGCAGTTTTAGACCGCAGACCCTTGTTGTGGTGGTGGTCTGCATGGATAGAGACAGTTTGGATATGGGTATGGTCATTATTAGGAGGTATTATAGCGTGGTATTATTCCAAACCTCTGCACCTGGGACTAGCGGTGATAGCAATACTTTTAACGCTATTTGGCTTATGTTTTGGCATTTTTATACTGGCTGGATGGGTGCCACTTATCCCCCCAGTATTAGCAGTGTTAACTACCCAAGTAATTGTAATTTCATGGTTTAGACGTTCTCATCTTGATAAAAGAAGAAAATTAAATTTTAATCATGATTAGAAAAAAATTACTAATCCAAAGAATTCAAGAGACTTGCACAATTTCTTTGCTAATTATTAGTGCAACAAGTCATTTGCAATCAGTGCAGGCACAACTGACTAATTCGATTCAAAACCCTGTTAAAAATTCGCATTTCCAATCCTTCCAGCAACCGACATTGCCCAGAAACGGCGCACCTACAGGTCGGCGCAAAGCAGGGGCTGGGCGTAATCCTGAGTGTCCTAAGTCCCTGGCGAGTCTTACTGCTTTAGTACCTGGTGATGGAGGAAAATCAGTCTTGGCATCAACAGTTGCAGAAAATCCAACTTTTTGGTTTTATGTTCCTGAACTACCAGAGACTGCCCGTTCCGCAGAATTTGTGTTACAGATGCAGGATGGTCAAGATGTACAGAATGTTTATCGAACACCTCTTACTCTGTCTGGAAAACGTGGTATTATTAGCATTACTCCACCACAACCGCAATATTCCTTAAAAGCAAATAAAAAATATCATTGGTACTTTCATATTTATTGTGGTGATGTGGGACAAACATCTGACAATTTTTATGTAGATGGGTTTGTGCAAAGGCAGGTGCTGACTCAGGCTCTTGATAGTCAATTAAAGACAGCAAAGCCAAGGGAGTACATTGCTTATAGCGCTAATAATATTTGGTACGATGCCCTAACTAATTTAGGTCAACTGCGCCATGCAAATTCGCAGAATGCAACTCTTAATAAAGATTGGGTTGACTTATTAAGTGCAGTTGGCTTACAAGATATTGCTAAAGAGCCAATTGTACAGCATTACAACTTAGAAAACTGACAAAATCAGACAATTAATCGGGTGGGTACAATGTTAGGGATAACTCAAGATTGGCGATGTTGGTGTTGTAGTTTGGCGATGGGCAGCCAATTGATTGCTTCTTCGCAAGAGCATGTTTTCGCTGAAATTGCTCCAGATGGCACTTTGCCTAACAATTCCAGTATTACAAGGGATGGGAATACTTTTAATATTACTGGAGGAACGCAAGCAGGAAGTAATTTGTTTCACAGCTTTGGCGAATTTTCTGTGCCTATTGGTGGCACTGCTTCTTTTAATAATGCTCTTGATATTCAAAATATTATTAGTCGAGTAACGGGTGGATCTGTATCTAATATTAATGGGATAATCAGCACTAAGGGTACAGCTAACCTATTTTTGATAAATCCCAATGGTATTGTTTTTGGTCAGAATGCTCAGTTAAATGTTGGTGGTTCTTTTGTTGCGACTACAGCGTCGGCAATCGCTTTCGGCAATCAAGGTTTTTTTAGTGCCTCTAATCCAGAAAGTTCTTTATCTCTGCTAACAGTCAATCCTTCTGCCTTACTGTTTAATCAAATCAAAACCGCATCTATTCAAAATAACTCAATTGCTCCCTCCGGTTTAAATCCATCTTCTGAATTTATAGCAAGAGGTTTGCGCGTACCAGATGGCAAGAGTTTGCTATTGGTAGGCGGCGATATCAATATGGATGGTGGCAATTTGTATGCTTTTGGTGGACGAGTCGAGTTAGGTGGGTTAGCAGGTGCGGGAACGGTTGGGTTGAATGAGAATGGTAATAACCTGAGTTTGAGTTTTCCCGATAGTGTAGAAAAAAGTGATGTAACACTAAGCAATGGTGCAAGAATAAGAGTTAATGCTAGTAATGGTGGAAGTATCGCGGTTAATGCCCAGAATTTAAAGATGACAGGAAGGAGTTTCCTGTTTGCAGGAATAAATGGTGCGCTGGCTTCTGAGAATAGTAAGGCAGGAAATATTGAAGTTAATGCAACTGGAGTAATTAATCTTGACAATAATAGCTTCATTGCTAATCAGGTGCGACCAGAAGCAGCTGGACAGGGAGGCGATATCAATATCAGCACTAGAACCTTACGAATTGAGAGTGGAGCTTTTGTAACTACTAGTACATTTGGTGCAGGCAAGGGAGGAAATTTAAGTGTTGATACCCAAGATGTACAAATTATTGGCACACGTGCTGATGGTGGGTCTCCCAGTGGCTTGTCTGCTACCGCACAACCAAACTCAACGGGGGATGCAGGTGATTTGACTATTAAAACTCATACTCTGCTAATCAAAGATGGGGCGCAGGTAACTACTAGTACATTTGGTGCAGGCAAGGGAGGAAATTTAAGTGTTGATGCCCAAGATGTACAAATTATTGGCACACGTGCTAATGGTAGGTTTAGGAGTGGCTTGTTTGCTGACGCACAACCAGACTCAGCAGGGGATGCAGGTGATTTGACTATTAAAACTCATACTCTGCTAATCAAAGATGGGGCGCAGGTAACTACTAGTACATTTGGTGCAGGCAAGGGAGGAAATTTAAATGTTGATGCCCAAGATGTGCAAATTATTGGCACAAGTGCTGATGATGGGTTTGGCAGTAGCTTGTTTGCTGCCGCACAACCAAACTCAGCAGGGGATGCAGGTGATTTGACTATTAAAACTCATACTTTGCTAATCAAAGATGGGGCGCAGGTAGCTACTGGTACATTTAGTGGAGGCGAGGGAGGAAATTTAAGTGTTGATGCCCAAGATGTGCAAATTATTGGGAGAAGTGCTGATGGTAGGGATTTCAGTGGCTTGTTTGCTGACGCACAACCAAACTCAACAGGGAATGCGGGTGATTTGACTATTAAAACTAATACTTTGCTAATCAAAGATGGGGCGCAGGTAGGTGCTAGAACAAGGGGTGGAGGCAAGGGAGGAAATTTAAGTGTTGATGCCCAAGATGTGCAAATTATTGGGAGAAGTGCTGATGGTAGGTCTGCCAGTGGCTTGTCTGCTGCCGCACAACCAGACTCAACAGGGGATGCGGGTGATTTGACTATTAAAACTCATACTCTGCTACTCAAAGATGGGGCGCAGGTAAGTGCTAGTACAAGGGGTGGAGGCAAGGGAGGAAATTTAAGTGTTGATGCCCAAGATGTGCAAATTATTGGGACACGTGCTGATGGTATGTCTGTCAGTGGCTTGTTTGCTTCCGCACAACCAGACTCAACAGGGGATGCGGATGATTTGACTATTAAAACTCATACTCTGCTAATCAAAGATGGGGCGCAGGTAGCTACTGGTACATTTGGTACAGGCAAGGGAGGAAATTTAAGTGTTGATGCCCAAGATGTGCAAATTATTGGCACAAGTACTGATGGTAGGTCTGGCAGTGGCTTGTTTGCTTCCGCACAACCAGACTCAACAGGGGATGCGGGTGATTTGACTATTAAAACTCATACTCTGCTACTCAAAGATGGGGCGCAGGTATTTACCGGTACATCTGGTGCAGGCAAGGGAGGAAATTTAAGTGTTGATGCCCAAGATGTACAAATTATTAGCACAAGTGCTGATGGTAGGTTTGGCAGTGGCTTGCTTGCTTCCGCAGAAGCAGACTCAACAGGGGATGCAGGTGATTTAACTATTAAAACTCATACTTTATTAGTGCAAGATGGATCTGAAATAAACGTGCAGAGTTCGGGAATAGGAACCGCAGGTATCATGACATTAAATGCCCGCTCTATCCGTTTAAACAATAATGCCGTACTTAGTGGTAATACACAAAGTGCTAAAGTTGACCCAAGTAGGGAGCAAGCGACAATTAACATTAACTCAGAAAGTTTAATCATGAGTCGCAATAGCAACATCAGAACTAACGCCAGGGGCAAAGACGTTATTGGCGGCAACATCAACATTGACACCGATTTCCTTATTGCTTTCGGAAATAGCGACATCAGTGCCAATTCGGATAACTTTCGTGGTGGAAGAGTGCAAATCAATGCCTCTGCCATCTTTGGTACACAATTCCGAGATGTGGCATCTAATAGCACAAGTGATATTACCGCTACTGGAGCAAGTCCTCAGCTTAATGGCACTGTAGAACTTAATACACCTGGTATCGACCCCAACAGTGGCTTGGTTGAGTTGCCAATAGTACCAGTTGACACCCAACTAGCCCAAGGTTGTTACAGTCCAGGTTACGCTCAAAACCGATTTGTGATTACCGGACGTGGCGGTTTACCACCCAATCCCAAAGACATTCTCACTCCAGATGCAACCCAAATAGATTGGGTGCCTTTTAAACCCAACAATAACAACCGTTCCCTACCACCTGTTACTAATAAACCAACAACCCCCACTCCCAAACGCATTGTTGAAGCCACAGGTGCAGTGCTAAACGCCAAAGGACAAATAGTCCTCAGTGCTAATTCATCTAACGCTACTCCTCATACTTCCAGACAGAACCCAATTCAATGTCAACATAATTCGTAATTGATAATTCGTAATTCGTAGTTACAATTAGTGTCCGATTGAACTCACCACTCTCTTGTTGACCACCAAATCAAAGAATTGGTGGGGGTTGTACTCTCCTTAATTACGAATTACGAATTACGAATTAGTAATTATTTGGTCATGGTAGCTAAAATTACTCCAACTCTTGCAGCATCCTGCTTGCTTATATTACTCAGTAGCCTAGCAACTACACCCGGTAAGGCGCAGACAGTCGATCGCGTACAACTACTCCAAAACAATTTTCCCTCGCTCCCACAACTCCCACCACCGCAGGATGTCCAACCACTTTCGCCCAGAACACCAACAACACCCTCTCCACCACCGCAACTACCCCCGCCATCCGAACTATTCCAACCTGATCAACTAGTTCCCATACCAGATGAACCACTCCCTGAAACATCACAAATCTTTACTGTTAAACAATTTGAAGTTATTGGCAGTACAGTATTCAGCCAAGAAAAATTTAATCAAATACTAGAATGCAGTCAAAAAAACCTGACATACAGGTTGAGGCAGAAAACCGAGTGTTTTACAAATCGACCAATTACATTTACAGACTTATTAGAAATTCGTTCTAAAATTACTGAACTTTATATTCAAGAGGGGTACGTTACTTCTGGAGCTTATATTCCTGAACAAACTCTTACTGATGGCGTTGTTCAAATCCAAGTAATTGAAGGGAAATTAGAGGATATCCAGATAACTGGAACTAGACGACTCAACCCAAATTATATCCGTAGCCGTATAGCTTTAGAGGCATCCACTCCTTTAAATCAAAAACGCCTACTAGAGTCTCTGCAACTATTGCAACTCAATCCTTTAATTCAAAACTTGTCTGCTGAATTATCTGCTGGCTCACGTCCTGGCTCTAATTTGTTGGCTATCAAAGTAACAGAGGCAGATACATTTAATGTAGAAACAGTATTTGACAATGGCCGTTCCCCTAGTGTTGGTAGCTTCCGACGGCAACTGCAAGTTAACGAAGCCAACTTACTAGGATTTGGAGATAGTATCTCGTTAGCATACAGTAATACTGACGGTAGTAATACCATAGATGCCAGCTACAGCTTGCCTCTCAATCCCCGCAATGGCACTCTCACCTTCAGCTATGGCAATACATCAGCCGATATTATTGAACGTCCTTTTAATACACTAGAGATTGAATCAGCTTCCCAATATTACGAACTCACATTCCGCCAGCCGCTAGTGCAAACTCCCAATCAAGAATTCGCTCTAGGAGTCACGGCTTCTCGCAGAGAGACTGATATTTCCTCCTCTGTGTTTGAACAGGAGGATGCTCCCCTTTCTCTACTTTCGCCGGGGGCTGATGCAGAAGGAAACACGAGTGTTTCTGCGTTGCGATTTTTTCAAGAATGGACTCTTCGTAATAGCCAAGAAGTAATTGCGGCTCGTTCTCAATTTAGTCTGGGAACTGGTGCATTTAATGCCACAATCAACAATACCGAACCTGACAGCCGCTTTTTCGCTTGGCGAGGACAAGCACAATGGGTACGTCTGTTAGCTCCTGATACTTTGTTGTTAATTCGTGGCGATGTACAACTAGCTTCTACAACGCTTTTAGCTTCAGAACAATTTGGTCTAGGTGGTATAAGTAGTGTACGGGGCTATCGTCAAGATTTACTGTTAGCAGATAATGGCGCTCTTGCTTCTGTTGAGTTACGGCTACCAATTGTACGTGTACCACAATGGGATGGAGTTATGCAAGTTACCCCGTTTGTTGACGTTGGCACTGCTTGGAATAATTCGTCGAGTATAGATGAAAATAATACTAACACTAACACTCTAGCTTCTATTGGTTTGGGTTTGCGTTGGTTACAGGGCAATAACTTTAATGCTGGTGTTGAGTGGGGTATTCCTTTAGTTTCTGTTGATACTCAAGGTAATACATTGCAAGAGAATGGGCTGTATTTTTTTGTACAATATAATCCGTTTTAACCTTACACAAAGGAGCTAATGCGTTGCGTGGAGAATATCCGATTTACAACAACTATTGCCATGTTGTAGCTACAACTTCATCCAAAGCCACACAGAGTACCACATGGTTTTTATAATTAATTCATTATCAGGAACAAATACAAAATAAATTTTGTAATTTATATATATATGAAGTCTTTTAAATACTTGTTATTATCATTGTTGACTGTATTTTTTTGTGTATTTTCATCTGTTATTTTCGATTATTCTATTTTTTTAACAGCAGCCTTTGCCAAATCTAAAGTTTTATATTTTCCTGTTGTAGCAACAAAACCTGCTGTTAACCAAACCCAAATTTTTAGTTTAGTGCAGCAAAGCCAAGCACTTTATGAAGGGGGAGAGTTTGCAGAAGCAGTACAACTTCTAAAAAAAGCAGCAGACGAATTTAAAGCTACTAATAATGTATTGAATGAAGCTATAGCTTTGACTAACCTTTCCTTAGTGTATCAGCAGTTAGGACAATGGCAGCAAGCGAATGAAGTCATCTCACAAACTATTAAATTATTACAAAGTCTAGAAGATTCAGATTCTTCACAAGAGCGAGCCTCCGCAGGAGGAGCTGCGCTAACGCAAATTTTTGCTCAAGCTTTAGATGTTCGAGGTGGGCTGGAGTTAGCACAAGGACAAACTGAAGTAGCCCTAAGTACTTGGCAATCAGCAGCTAAAATTTATCAGCATTTAGATGATATATCAGCGCTAACTCGCAATCACATTAATCAAGCCCAAGCAATGCAAGCTTTGGGGAATTATCTCCAAGCAGATCACACTTTAACCTCACTACGAGAAAATCTCCAAAAACAACCAGATTCTCCTGTTAAAGCTAAAGGATTGTATAGTTTAGGGAATGTATTGCGAAGTTTGGGCTATTTAAACGATTCGCACAAAATTCTAGAAGAAAGTTATTCTGTGGCTAAACGGGCAGGAGGTGCGATGCCTACGGCGGGCGAGTACGCTATCGCTCAAAGTAATGCTTTACTTAGTTTAGGTAATACAGCCCGCGCTCAAATTTACGCTCAACTGAGTTTGGGTAACTCAATCAGCGCCAAGGATTACGCTAAAACAGCAATTCAATATTATCAACAAGCGGTAGATATTGCATCTGCTACACCCACTATGCGCCTCCAGGCTCAACTGAATTTATTAAGATTATTGATAGAGCAAGAGGAAGTTAGTACAGCAAAAGCTTTATTGCCGCAAATTCAGTCTCAGATAGACAATTTGCCTCCAAGCCGGACGGCTGTTAATTATCGAATTAACTTTGCCCAAAGTTTGAGCAAAATGATACAAAACTCAGTTGAACTAAAAGATGTTGCTAAAATGCTAGCGCAAGCTGTGCAGGTGGCTAAAACTTTAAAAGACGAACGAACTGAATCTTATGCCCTTGGTACTCTTGGCGAACTGTACGAACAAACCGGACAGTTATCTGATGCCAAAGGTCTTACACAACAAGCCTTGGAAAAAGCTGAGTCCATTGATGCCCAAGACATTGCTTATCAATGGCATTGGCAGATGGGACGGATACTGCAAAAGCAATCTAATATCCCAGCCGCAACAGATGCTTATAGTCGAGCTTATAATGCCCTCAAATCCCTTCGTAACGATTTAGTTGTAATTAATCCTGACGTACAATTTTCTTTCCGTGAGAGCATAGAACCTGTATATCGACAGTATGTTGATTTACTATTGCAACTTCAAGAAAATACGATTCAAAAACCAGATAATCTCATTCAAGCTCGTCAGGTAATCGAATCTCTCCAGTTAGCGGAATTAGATAACTTCTTTCGTTCGCCCTGTTTGGTACCAAGAGTTGACCTTGATAAATTAGTTGAAAAGGAAATATCCACAGCTGTTATCTATCCAATCATTTTAGATAACCGACTAGAAATTATTACTCGTTTGCCAGGGCAAGATACAATCTACCGTAAAACAACTAAAGTCCCTAAAGATGTATTAGAAAAAGTTGTAGAACAACTACAGAAAGATTTACCCGTTGCTAGCCGAGAACCTGATGTTAAGCAGCTCTCACAACAGTTATATGACTGGTTAATTAAACCTATTGAATCAGATTTTGCAAATAAAGGTATAACTTCCCTAGTGTTTGTGCTAGATGGTTCTTTACGGAATATCCCAATAGGGATTCTATACGACAAACAACAGCAAAAATATTTGATAGAAAAGTATGCTATTTCTTTGATGCCTGGGCTACAACTCCTTGATCCTAAACCTTTACAAAATGTGCGGTTAAACGCTTTAATTGCTGGAGTTGAGCAAGAACGTTTGATTGAAGGTAAATCATTTCCAGAACTTGCAAATGTCACACAGGAATTAAAACAAGTTCAATCTTCAGTTCAATCAAGTAAAGAACTCTTAAATCAAGAGTTCACTAAAACTAATCTGCAAAACCAAATTCAATCTACTCCTTTTTCAGTAGTACACTTGGCTACTCATGGGCAATTTAGCTCAGATATTGAACAAACCTATATTCTTACCTGGGATAGCCTACTAAAAGTTAGGGAGTTAGATAGTTTACTTCGAGCCAGAGGTGAAAGCCGACCAGAAACAATTGAATTACTCGTTCTTAGTGCCTGTAAAACTGCCACAGGAGATAAACGAGCTGCTTTAGGATTAGCTGGAGTAGCGGTACGAGCAGGCGCACGTAGTACATTAGCTACTTTGTGGACAGTAGATGATGAGTCTACTAGCGACTTTATGGGTGAATTATATCGACAGTTGGATGCCGGGGTAACTAAGTCCCAAGCACTACAACGTGCCCAACTTGCGATTTTAGCTAAAGAAAATCGTCCATACTTTTGGGCACCTTATGTTCTTTTGGGCAATTGGTTGTAATTATTTAACAATAAAGTAAGAGTTAAAATTGGTGAATTTACCTTTTAGCGATTAGTGAGCTTAACTGTTTTATTATATGAATAAAAATGGTTGTATCTAAAGTTATTAAGCATTGGCGATCGCTCTTTTGGAAAAAACTTGGCGATTTACTAACATTACAAAAATCTACACCTCTATCTTAAAGAGCAAAAAATACACCTAACTTAGAAACTCTTGTAAGTAATTAGCAGGTTTTACATAAAACCTGTACTTGTAAAATTGAGAAATATGCAGGTGTTAACTTGATTTCCCTTACTCGTGGTTTACTGAAAAATGAGTATATCTTTTACAAAGCTTAGGAGGATGCGATGTTTGGCATGACTACTCCTTGTTTTTTGGGAATGGCGATCACAAGTGCGATCGCTTTCGGGGCAAATTGTGCTTCTGCTCAAATTACCCCGGATGGCACTCTGCCTAATAATTCCATCGTTACACCCGATGGTAGCACTCTCAATATCACTGGAGGAACGCAAGCAGGAAGTAATTTGTTTCACAGCTTTGGCGAATTTTCTGTGCCTATTGGTGGTGTTGCTTCTTTTAATAATGCTGTAGATATTCAAAATATCATCAGTCGAGTTACGGGTGGGTCAGCTTCTAATATTGATGGAATAATTCGCGCTAACGGCACAGCTAATTTGTTTCTGATTAATCCGTCGGGGATTATTTTTGGACAGAATGCTTCGTTAAATATTGGTGGTTCGTTTGTTGGGACTACAGCTAATGCACTGCAATTTGGAAATCGAGGATTTTTTGGTGCTACTGAGAAAAATATCCCTTCACCCTTGTTGACTATTAATCCTTCAGCATTGCTATTTAAATGTCAATGTTAATGTTACTGGCATTGTTGATATTGCTGGGGAGAAAAACGGTTTTGCCAGTGGGATTCTCAGCAGTATGGGAACGGGGACAGTTGGTAATGGGGGTAACATTACTATCGATTCTGGTTCTTTCTCGTTACGCGATCGCGCTCAACTTCAAACCTCAACTTATGGACTTGGGAATGCGGGGAATGTGACAGTGCGGGCACTTGATGCTGTAACTCTAGCAGATGCTAATATCTTCAGCACGGTGGAAGTTGGAGGTATAGGTAAAGGTGGCAATATTGACATTAATGCTGCAACATTATCACTAATTGATAGCGCTCAACTGCAAACCGCTACTCGTGGTGCATCTGCAACAGCGCCAGCAGGACGGGGGGATGCGGGGAATGTCAATGTTAATGTTACAGGTATTGTTGATATTGCTGGGGAGAAAAACGGTTTTCCCAGTCAGATTCGTAGCTTGGTGTCCACGGAGACAGTTGGCAATGGGGGTAACATTACTATCGATTCTGGTTCCTTCTCTCTAAGTGATGGCGCTCTACTGACTGCCTCAACTTTTGGACAAGGAAATGCAGGCACAATTAAAGTTAATGCTGCTGAAGAAGCCACCATTTCTGGTAAGAGTTCAAACTTTAACAATGGCTTGTTCGTTAACTCTCAAAGTCCAACGGGTACTGCTGGAGATATTATCGTCATCTCACCTAGAGTTACCTTGGACAACAATGGCACACTCAACGCCCAATCTGCATCAGGTAACGGTGGCAACATCAACTTACAGACTGATTTACTGCTTCTGCGTCGTGGCGCTCAAATTTCCACTACCGCAGGCACAGCACAAGCTGGCGGTAATGGTGGCAACATTAATATTGATGCCCCGTCAGGCTTCATTGTTGCTGTCCCAAGCGAAAACAGCGACATCACTGCTAATGCTTTTACAGGCACAGGTGGGAGAGTCGATATCAGAGCCAATGGCATTTATGGTATTGAGTTCCGTGAAAGTCCAACTCCCTTGAGTGACATCACTGCTAGTTCAGAATTTGGTACACAAGGCACTGTAGAACTTAATACACCTGGTATCGACCCCAACAGTGGCTTGGTTGAGTTGCCAACAGTACCAGTTGACACCCAGGTAGCCCAAGGTTGTTACAGTCCTGGTTACGCCCAAAACCGATTTGTGATCACCGGACGCGGCGGTTTACCAGCCAATCCCAAAGACATCCTCACTCCAGATGCAACCCAAATAGATTGGGTGCCTTTTAAACTCAGCAATAACAACCGTTCCCTACCACCTGTTACTAATAAGCCAACAACTAAACCAACAACCTCCACTCCTCAACGCATTGTTGAAGCTACAGGTGCAGTGCTAAATGCCAAAGGACAAATAGTCCTCACTGCTAATTCATCTAACGCTACTTCTCATACTTCCAGACACAACCCAATTCAATGTCAAAGCAATTCGCAGTTGACAATTCGCAATTTGCAATTCAAATCCTAGAACGTTAAAACTAACTTGAGAGCGGAGATTAAAGCCTTAATTGTGTTCGCTAAAAAGACAATCTCAAACGAGTTTTCTACGATTTAAAGATACCTCTAACAAGTTTTACTACGCTAGAATTAATTGCATTCACCAAAAATTCTTTTCAATAGGATCTGAACCAATCAAAAAATCAAAATTACCTTCACCTCTGCTTCTCTTCAATGTTTCCATGATTTTTTTCGGGTTATCATGGGGGCCATTGACATAAAATGGTTTCCCGTCACGACCACATTCAATACGTATACTCTCATCCCATTCTCCGATATGCGAACGCGATTTAGAAAAGTCTTTGTGTGGTTGAAACCCTAAGCTTAGAGCGTATTCGCAAGCACTAAATATCATCCCTTGGGCAACTTCAAGGGAAACCTCTTGCGGTTTTCCGGGAAATGGCTCGAATAGTGATTCTGTAAATTCTTTAAATTTTATCCTGTCTACTGTACGTGGTGATATGGTATCTTTAACGCCCAAGCACCATATATCTAAAAGGTAGCTACAGACCGTGATTTGATTGTATCGAGCAACTCTTGCAATAACTACCAATCCTAAACCGCGATCAATATCGTCATTGTTTTTTACAGGTAAAATTTTTGTCAGCAGATTTTTGATGCTGTTTTCTGATGGGATTTTCGGTAACAATTGGATAAGACTATCGCTTGCTAAACACTGATATACGGGGTCTAGTTCTCCTTTTGTCAATTTATGAGAAGAATTCAGAACTCAGGAGTCAGAATTCAGCATGAATTCTGTACGAGTGGGTGATGAATATTGGTTAAAACCTCGCCCCTGGTGGGCGAAACTAAAATAAATATTTTTCGTAATCAAAACTGTATCCCCTTGTGGGTAGAGTTTTCTGAATTCTGAATTCTGTCTTCTGACTCCTTTTTATCTAATGTGGTTTGCTGTGCTTGATTTTGAATCGCTGCATTGACGGATGACACTTTCATACCCAGTTTTCGAGCTATTTGTTTGGGTGTTAAATTCAATGCCCGTAAATCCATTATTTCTTGTTGTGTTCCTGTCATAAATTACTACTTTCTACAAACAACTGGAGCAGAAATATATTAAACCAAAACAAGATTTTATTAATTTAATACCACAACCAATCACAGAAAGCATTGCTTCTTTGTTGCATTAATCTCTAATTTCCAACTCCAGAACCTTCAACAATTTCTCTTCCAGTCCAGTCAAATAAGCACGATTCAGCTTCCCCAACGACTCCAAAAACTTCTGCACCGACTCCTCCAGTCCACTCGAATACACCCGATTGATGCGATCGCAAATCACCTGCATCTGCTCACACTCGGCAGGCAGGTAATTGTAAGATTTGAGGTGCTGCAAACCAACGGTGTACCCCCCATCCCAGAGTTTTACAGTGCAGCTGAAATCATTCACCTGATTAACGATGCCCCAGCAGCCACCCTTGCCCCTGAGTTCGGGGTTGTCCTTGACTACGATTTGGCACACTTCGCCGATTTGGTAAGTGTTTGGGATTTTGGCGCGTTCCATTATTCGCTGCACCACATCCTTTACGATTCTACCACTTGGCACTTTACCACCCGCTTCCTCTACAGCCTGCTGCCATGCTTCTGGCTGTTGTGATGGTTCTAGCTTTGTCAGTGGTCGAACTTGCACTTCTGATGTCGGCAAAATTTGGGAACTATTAGTTCCCATTTCATCTTGACTTTCATTTTGGGAACTATTAGTTCCCATTTTTATATTGTCAACTATCTTTGAACCAGCTATTAGATAATTTACATGGCGGTAAGTATAACTAAACCTGTCCCTGCAATATTCCTCAAAGGTTTGGTGGGTCGAGCGGTACAGTCTGCGATCGCGTAATTCCGTTAATGCCTTCCCCGCTTCAAAAAACGCCCGTTCTACCTTCCGTTCAAGATGCAAGCGATCGCGAATCTCCTGCTCGATTAATTCAGGAATCTCAACAGCAGTGACGGTGATTGTTGCTGTAACTGGGTTTTCTTCTTGGGTCAGGTTATCTGGTGGCGTGTCGTCACTGGATGTGGCAGAGGTGGCTTTGTTGCGCTTACGGGGTGGTTTAGTCATTTTTCCACCTCTAGCTGAACAGTGCTTGAAGAGTCAACTTTCAGGGTCTTGTCTCCATCTGACTCTACCTGTAGTAGCTTCCAAGCATACTTTTTCTCCATATTGCGGCACTTCTTTTTCCTCTGTTGCAGCGTGTTGTGACTCTGGTTTCTTTTCCCTAGTCATACCTGTTCCACTGTAAGGAGAGTAAGAATAATGCTGTTGATTTTCACTTTTCCAAGGGCAAAAGCACTCATGCAGCCTCGACCTCTGAGTTGGAACGCTTTCTTGATTTGCGTTGAGGTATGTCTTCTGGATTCCTCATTTCAAAAAGATCACCTACTTCTCTAGTAAAGTAATTGCACAAAACTTCAACTGTACCGACATCAACGCGGCTGAAGTTATTTGTGAACAAGCGGTTAATCGTTGTGATATCTAACCCAGTTTCTTTTGCCAACTGTCTCTGTGACAGCTGTGGATCTTTTTCTGCCATAAGCACGGCTAGCCTACAAAACATTTTTTTGCTCATCCCTCCATCGTACCTGTAGGCTACATTAACACAAACTTATGCACTAGCACATACATAATATGTGCATATACATATAAAACTTGCATTACCCCTCGACAATTGTATGTACTACCGCATACATTGATATATATTAGAGCAAATAAAATTTGCCAAAAACAAAAGACGACCGCCCCAGTCTGCAAAACGAAGCGATCGTCTTTCAAAAGATCCACCATCAAGATGGAGTATTACTCATCATGACATATCCGACTTACAGCCAACAACAGCTGCAATTGAAATCCATAGCCCGCCTCAAGCAAATCTACAGCGAGATCGGCTGCACAGTCCAAGTAAGCGACAAACGCTGCAAGGATGCATGGATTACTGCGATCGCTGATTATCAAGCCACCCAAGCTCAGAAAATCGCCCAGGCTGCCCCCAATGAACAAATCACAGCCCAAGCCAACGCGATGGCTGCGCCAACGCCAAGGGCGAACGTACCGGAACAACTCACTCCTGTAGAAATCAGCTTCTACGAGCATGAATATTACGCTGGTAATCAGCTGATAGCCAGCATCAGCCATGACGACAGCCACTTAACCCAACGCTGGGTAGTCATGGTCAACGAGAAAGAAGTATTTCGTGCTAATACTCTAATGCGCTGTCATCGCTTCATCTGCACACACTACAAAGACGGCACACTGCCAGTGCAAGAACAAGAAGAACCATGCACCACTGGCAATGAAATCATGTCTCAGATTTGCACCGAATGTGAAAAATTCGGCTTTGAAATCCTCGACGATGGAATTTACCACAACGACGCGAAACTGGGCGAAGTGGGCTGCACTGACGGCATCTGGTCGTTCACACGCGCCACAGACGAAACTCAGCAGCGCATTCCCTGCGACTCAGCGCTGGATGCCGTGTGGTGGCTGTTGATGGTGGAAACTTCGTCCAGCATTGAACCAACACTTGAAGAATTGCTAGACCGACCATTTGAGATGCTGACAGCCATTGACTGGGAACTGTTGCGGGAGTATGTGCCAGTTGCAGAAAGTCGGGATTTGGTAACGGCGTAATTATTCTCATTCCAGGCGATCGCTCAACAACTGCGATCGCCTCTCGCCACATTTTCAACAATCCCCATTAAATCAATGCAACCCACAATATCAATCCCCCAACACTGGGGCTACCCTCGCTTTGCTTTACAGCAGCGTACTAAAGACGGCATCATTCTGGGGCTTTATTACTACCCAAATGGTACAGAGTTGGCTGAACAATTCGGTGATGGTTGGCGCTATGTGCTGATGCCTAATAAAAACTCTGATGAATTGTTTCACTTCCAGGAGTCTCAAATTCAACCGCTCTCCCCACAGGAATTATTTTCACAGATACGCGCAGAGATTGAGTTTTATCAAAGTCAAATAGCAATTCTGCAACAACAGTTATTCGCCATCACTGGAGGTAGCACCAATGGCTAATTCTACCAGTTTTGACCGTAGAGCAAATCATTTGCTGCGTTCGATTCGGCTTTGTGGTGGTTGTGTGCCTCTGCATCGTCTGCAATTCCAATTCTCCGCCAAGGTCATTCAAACACTGCTGGATAAAGAACTGGTGCAAGTGCAGAACACAGGACGCGGCTTTTTGTTGGAGATTGCCGAGGATTTTTAACTCTTAATCGAAGAGGAACCAATTATGAAACTTTACGCTAAGACCATTCCACAAACTTTACCCAATTGGGCAACTGTCGTTACAAAAGGTGCAGATTTGATTGAGATTGAAATTAACGATGAACACCCTAACTTTCAATCCCTACTTGAAGAGTTAGCCACAGAGATTGAACCAGGAACCATCGGCGTGAAAGTGGAAGATTTATGTTCACGCCTTGGCATAGAAATGTCTAACCCCAACCTATACCAATTACTTGAACAAGCCCAAAACCTGATATTAGAAATTGCTACGCACCCAGACTACAAACAACTGCTGGAGTTAGGATATAGCCCAGATTTAAACATTGCTGATGCTCAAACTGCACTGAGTTATCTGCAATGGGAGATAGAGCGCAATCGAGAACGATGCAACAGTTGCAAGCAGCAAAGGCTGGGGCAGGCTGAACCGGAATTTAGAAGTCGGAAGTCAGAATTATTCTGGCTTCTTATCTATTCAAATTAGCAAGCAGAAATTAACCAATGAGAGTCATCGTTACAGTTGTTGAAAAAATCACAAGTGAAGCGCACATTGATATCCCTGATGGGCTGAATCAATCCGCTTTTCCCGCAGCACACCGTAGACCGCTACAACAGTGGGGAAATACTCACAAATATGAACATCTTTCAAGTTGACTTTGAATCTATCAGCGCTCGGATTGTACAAGAACAAGCTGACACCAATTTTCTCTCTTTATTAGAGGTGACATTATGAATACAAAATGGACAGATGAAGAATTAGCAATTATTGAAGCGAAAGTTGAAGTCTATACAGTTAAACAAATAGCTTCAATCTTAAAAAGACGAGGATATCAACGCACACCAATTGCAATTTATCTGAAGTTAAATAGCTTAGGTTATTCAGCCCGTCCCACTCTTGATAACTATTCTTGTCAAGAAATTGCTCAAGTTCTTCAATTGAATTTCTCAACTGTATGTAGGTGGGTAAAAAGAGGATGGCTCAAAGCAACAAAACGTTCTGCTAGACATTACCAAATTCGGAGATGGCATCTAAAACAGTTTTTTGACAACCCACCACAATCAATTAAAAAACGTATCACCTCTCTTGATCCAGAAGCAATTAATTACTTGTTAGGGAGAAAAGCATGACAGAACAAATCACTCCCTTGGAAACTCAAAAAGTTCTTGACCTCTGCTCTGGTATTGGCGGCTTCACCCTTGGTCATCTGATTAGGGGTAGAACTAGCGAGGCTGTCATGAAGTGCAAACTAAACAGTTTAGTTTAAAACTAGAGTAAATCCATAGATATTTGATTATGATAAAAGCGTTTTTATCATATTATAAACTATACATTGAGATTGCATATTTTCAGTCACCTCTTGAGGGGTGCGATCGCCCTTTGAAGGGCAGGGCTGTTTCATTCGTAATGGTCATGGTTTTGTCAAGAGTATGAGCGATAAATTTAGGGAAGTTGGGAACCCTTAAAATTACCGTAACACTCCGTAAAATTAGGTGCGATCACCATGATAATTATCCAATTTTATTTTTTAATCACCTGATTTTTTGCCTGAGACGCTTGTAAATGAGGGCCTTTTTGGGAATGAAACAGCCCTGCTTTAAAGGGCGGTTACACTAGGAGCAGCGATGGCGAAACGCCCGCCTGATTGCGATCGCACGCCCAAGAGGTAATAGACATTCTTAATTGAAAGAAGATAACTTGAGAGCGTAAGGGTTTGTGTTTATGAGACTGTTTCAATTAGCAAACGTTCATTCATATCCAATTCTTTGAGAATATCTAAAAGACTAGTCGTAGGCCAACGCTGCAAAATTTCAGTTTTGAGGCGGAATAAATTTAACGGTTCAATTTGGGGTGGTATAGGTGATAGACAAATTCTTGATTGTCCTTTGTTTTTAATTTTGATATATTTATTTTTAGGTAATCCTAGTTCTAACTGCATCAACGCTGATTGCATTTGCTGCTGTAAATCAGCAATAAATTCTTCGACATCAGATGGTTGTGAGAGAGCTTGAAAATATTCAGTCCGTTTGACTTCAAAATCCTTTGGTAAATCTAATTCTGGGTTACGATAACGGTAGGCTCCAACTACCCAAATTTCTTTGCATCTGAGTTTGTCTCTTAATGCTTGAAGCACACTTAATTCATAATTGATCCGATTAACCTTAATATCACCATCACTACTCCTTTCCAAGATTAACTCTTGCCAGCCACTACGTAGCACTCCTTGAATAGGAATATCTTCTGTTATGTCATAATATCGCTGGTTACTATCAGCATATTTTTTGAGTAATTCTAGTGCTTGAATTACTGGACGATGAACGTCATTATTTGAACGAAATTCTAGCTGCTCTAAAATTAATGGTAAAATTCTCCGGTAATGTCTGCTATAAGAAGAGCGCATCACAGTATAAACTCGTTCGCGGTAAGCATTACCTGTTGATTTGTATTCTTTAACTAAATTTTTAAGAGTTGTTTCACTGACAACCGGAAAAATAACTTCTCTAATAACTCCATCCGGCTGTTGCAAAGAAGCCTCTGCCATTTGAAATAGTAAATTAGTCTTGCCATTAACCTTTTTAAAGTCTTGTAATAATTCTTGGTCTACACGTTTTTCTGCTTTCGTTCCTATTCGATGTACAATTTGGATAATCAGCTCTACTAAATTATCTATGATTTCTTGACTTCTCAACCAAGCAAAAATAGCAACTAATGTGTAACGTATTGATTCAGGATGGCGACGTAAGTCACTAGGATATTCAACAACTACACGTTGTTTATATTGTTGTAAAACTTTAGTTGATATAGTTGTAAATAAACCAACAGGTAAGTCTAACTGGCGTAAAATAGATAATTTTTCTATCTCTCTTTGGAAGCTTTCTACACCTATTCTACCTGGGTCTAACTTTAATTCGTTCCATACCGATAGCTCTACTGATTCAATAATCTCTTCAGAGACTATAAAGTTTGAGTCAGACTCAGTAGTATGCATTTGGAATAAGTTATCTATTTGTGAAAGTGTTTGACTAGATAACTGTGCAACAGTGTTTTGGAAGAATTTATCTTCAAAACTATGAAGAGCAGAGCGAACGATACGTTCTAGACGACTGAGAGTTGGTGGCTCAATTTTCAATTCTCGTAAACGATCAAAAGCTGCTAACTTTAATTGTTCAAATTTTAATTCATAAATCAGTGCTTGTTCTGTTAACCAGTCAGTTAATTCTTGAGCGTCATTGACAGTAGCTTCTCGAAATCCAAAAAGTTCTCTAATTTTCTTACGGTAATATTTTATCGACCGTCCTTGCCAATTACAGTCTTGGTAAATACTTGGAGAAATACTGAGTTTTTGTGTCACATAGTTAACAACTACAGATGGAATTTCATGGTCTGTTTCTGGAAATCTGGCTTCTAGCTGAAAAAATTTGAGTAATAGAGCAAAAACTAAGCGATTTTGAGGATTTTTATGCACTAATAGCACTAATTCGTTTGGTAATAACGTCCAATACTCCACCAGTTCTTCTGGTTGCCAGTTTCGTTTCATTAACCCTCATTCACTTGATAAAGAGTAGAGTACCTACTCTGTACCGTGAGAATTAACCTCTAGTCAATATATGTATTAGTAAATTTATTACTCAGAAATGTTCCTTAACTTTTATATACTTTTTGTTAAATTCTCTAAAGCAGACTTTGCTACTATTTCTGCTCTTGCACTAGTTACTTTTTGGTAGCGGAGAGTTGTTTGAATGTTTTCATGTCCCATCAGCGCCCGTAATTCTTCAATTCCCATCAATCCCACCCGCTCAGTAGCAAAGGTATGGCGGAGATCATGCAACCTAATCCCTTTCAATTTAGTGTTAGCTCATAAGATTTAAGTGTACTAGCAGCTAATCCATCTCGTGAAAGAAAAGCTGTAGCAACTTGTGCTAATGTAGTTGTCAAGTTTCACCTCTTTATCTAATTAAAAATACTGCTATTCATTTAAAATACGCACTTATTTTAAATAATTAATTATATACTTTAGTACATATTAAAAGCATGGACAATACCCCCCAACCCCAAGAAACGCTGGCTCTTTACGTTAAAAGAATACGCACAAGCCTTTCGCTAAGTCAAAATGATTTGGCAACTAAGGCAGGCATTCATCTTCAAAGTTTAGGTAAGATTGAACGAGGCATGACTACTAAGCTCAATAGTAAAAGCCAGCGTGGATTAGCCATCGCATTGCAGGTTCCATCTGAGTACCTTGATGCGGTTATCCGGGGTGTACCCATGTCTGCAACCGATATCCTTAAATTTTGCCCCCACTGCTGGCAGCCTGGAACAACTCTTGAAGAAATAATGCTACATCTTTATCTTGCCATCAGCGACTTACTTAGGCGATCGCATGGCACTTTTATGAAAGCAAGTTTTCCCGAACGCCTCACTTAAGGCGTGGACATCTCCAATTTTGACGGAGCAACAAAAAGTGTTGCTTCTGGGCTTGAGCGATTCTTCGAGAACACCGCAGGCATCGCAGAACTTTTTGGTGTACTGAGTGTATCTTAAGTTCCCAAGGATGTGATAGCATACCTTCAACAATTTTAGATAGCATAGCGAGCAGCCAGATTGGGGAATAGGAGAAGCTCAAGTCGATATTTTCCTCCATGAAGGATTAATTGATGATGCAATAAAAACAGTAGAGAGAGATACTTACTATGATTCCAAACTGGTTCATCGAGTCATGAATGTAGCAGTTTCCCATCG
>NZ_JAIVFQ010000045.1 GCF_020829495.1 Nostoc favosum CHAB5714
CAATGATAGCATAGACAGTAATTATTTCGTTTAGCATTTTCCCCTCCGTTTTTATTCCTGGAGGGGATTTTATTGCCTTTTTGACACAAATGCGCGAGTCTCAATTTATAACTAGCAACTTGGGTTACTACAATACTACTGAAATTTTTCATAAATAAAGAATTAATCAGGCAAATCAGCAGCACTTTGGATATTTTTTAATATTAAGTCAGGGCTACTACGTTTAATTAAACCAGTTAGCACTTTACCAGGGCCAATTTCTATTACTTGCTGAATGCCGTTGGCTGGTAATTGCAGAGAAATTTCTCGCCATTTTACAGAACCAGTCATTTGTTTATTCAAGCGCTGCTTTAAAGTCGCGGCATCAATAGACGAAATTGGTTCTACATTAGACAACACTGGCACAGTAGCTGGCTGAAATTCCACAGATTCTAGAATGTCTTGGAATTCCGCAGCTGCTGGTGCTATTAAATGTGAGTGAAATGCTCCAGAAACTTTTAGGGGAATAGCACGCTTTGCTTTAACTTGACCCATCACTGCTTGTACAGCCTCAGTCGTACCTGAAATTACCACCTGAGCCGAACTATTATCATTTGCTATTACCACATCAGGCGTTTGGGCAATGACTTTTTCCAACTGTTCGCAATCAAAGTTCATCAAAGCCGCCATCATCCCACCGACGGCACTATCCATGAGTTCTGCACGGCGCTTTACTAGATATAAACCAACCGACCACTCAAAGACACCCGCTATATAAAGGGCAGTATATTCTCCCAAACTGTGACCAGCAACTAAATCTGGCTTGTGTCCTCGTTCCCGAAGCAGGTCAGCAAGAATGCTTTCAACCACATAAAGACTTGGCTGAGTGTATAGCGTCTGTGATAACTTTTCTTCTTCGTTTTTACAGATATTTATTAGAGACCAGCCCAAAATTTCCTCGGCTTGGGCAAATCTGTTTTTAGCGGAGGGTATATCTAATAAATCTATTCCCATTCCCAGCGCTTGGGAACCTTGGCCGGGAAACACCCATGCAGTTTTAGTCATTGGTCAAGAGTCAGAAAAGTGAAAAGTTAGGAGTTAGGAGTTAGGAGTGAGGAGTGAGGAGTTAGGAGTGAGGAGTTAGGAGTTAGAAGTTAGGAGTGAGGAGTTAAGAGTTAGAAATTAAAATTCATAACTCATAACTCATAACTCATAACTCTTAACTCCTAATTCTTTACCTTCCCCATTGGAAAATTGCTGCACCCCAGGTAAGACCGGCACCAAAGCCGGATGCAGCAACGATGTCATTGGGTTTAATTTTACCTTCCCGCACTGCTTCATCTAAAGCTAAGGGAATAGAAGCAGCAGAGGTATTGCCGTACTGGGCGAGATTACTTATAACTTTATGTTCTGGGACATTCAGGCGTTGGGCAACAGCATCGATAATCCTCTGATTAGCTTGATGCAACAGCAGCCAATCTATTTGGTCAACACTGAGGTTGGCTTGAAATAAAGCTTTATCAATGATTTCGGGCACTTTTTGCACAGCAAAGCGGTAGACTTCTTTGCCGTTCATAGTAATCGGTTGGTAAGTGCCTTTGGTGACATTGACACCAGTGAGCAGTTCTTGGGAAGTGCCTGTATATGCAAGGTTGAGGTGATGGTTTTGAGTGCCATCACTTTTAAGGGCAAATCCTAATAAGCGATCGCTTTTGTCAGCTTGCAATACTACAGCCCCTGCACCATCACCAAACAATACACAAGTGCGCCGATCTTCCCAATCTACCCAGCGAGAGAGGATATCTGCACCTATCAACAGCACATTTTTATAGACACCTGTTCTAATGTATTGGGCTGCTGTAACTAGACCAAACACAAAGCCAGAGCAGGCTGCTGTCAAGTCAAAAGCTACTGCGTTGGTGGCTCCCAATTGAGCCTGTACTTGACAAGCACTACCAAACAAATCATCAGGGGTGGAAGTCGCTAGCAGAATCAGGTCTAGGTCTTTTGGTTTAATTCCCGAAGCTGCGATCGCCTGACTGCTGGCAGCAGTAGCAAGTACACTCAAGGACTCAGATGGCAGCGCTAATCGCCGTTGACGAATTCCAGTTCTTGTAGCAATCCACTCATCTGATGTTTCAACTACTTCACTCAATGTCTGGTTGTGTAGGGAAGTTGCTGGTACTGCCGAGCCACTTCCGGTAATTGCTACGCCTAAGTTTTGCACTCCTAATCTCCCAAGCTATCAGCTTTTTGTCTTTTGTCTTTTGTCCTTTGTCATTTGTCCTTTGTCATTTGTCCTGTACCAGTTGTCCTTTGTCCTTTACAAATGACTAATGACTAATGACCAATGACTAATGACTAACCGCTCTCGCGCTCTAGGATATATTGGGACTGAATTCGTTGTATCACTTGGTTGTCAACGGCTTCTTTGGCCATGCGAATTGCATTAAAAATTGAAGGAGCTTGTGAGCTACCGTGACCGATAAAACAGACACCTGCCACGCCTAACAGCAAAGCCCCACCATGTTCTGCGTGATCCATCCGCTGTTTAATCCGCTTCAGGTTTGGTTTTAAGAGTGCTGAACCGATTTGACCATGCAATCCTTGGGGTAATTCTTCCCGCAGAATTTGTAGAATCACTTCTCCGACTGCTTCGGCAAATTTTAATAATACATTGCCCACAAAGCCGTCACAGACAATCACATCAAAGCGACCAGAAAGCACATCACGCCCTTCGGCATTGCCAATAAAATTAATTTGGGAATTTTCGCGTAGTAGTTGGTGGGCACGGACGGCTGCATCATTGCCTTTAGAGTCTTCTTCACCGATATTCAGCAAACCTACTTTAGGTTCGGTTGTACCTAAAACATATTGACTGTAAGCCGATCCCATGACGGCAAACTGCTCTAAAAACTTCGGACGGCAATCTACATTCGCGCCGACATCAAGTACCAACACTGGCTTACCAGCAACAATTGTCGGAAAAACAGTCCCTATGGCTGGGCGGTCAATTCCTGGCAATCGTCCTAAGCGGAGCAAAGCTGATGCCATCGCTGCCCCAGAGTGGCCGGCAGAAAATACGGCATCTGCTTTTTGCTGCTTGACTAAATCCATCGCCACATTGATAGAAGCCTTGCGTTTGCGTCTAACTGCATTTAAAGGCTCCTCATCCATAGCGATCGCTTCCTGTGCAGTCACGATCTCCACCTGCCCTAAATTCGTTTTTGGCGGCAAGGCAGCTTCTATTTGTTGAGGATCACCAACCAGTAATACATCTACACCCAATTCTTCCCTTGCTCGCAATGCGCCAGCAACGATTTCACCGGGTGCGTGATCCCCTCCCATTGCGTCAATTGCGATCCTTACGCGAGTCGATCCCATTGCTCACAGCTTCTAGAAACCTTACAAATTTTACCAGATGGCTTTGCCGAAAAAGCTTAACTTTCTGACTGCCAAATTATTTCTGTTACTATTGCAACAATTTTTGCTGGCAAGCTCAAGATAGCACGAATTTGGGCATTGGGGATTGGGCATTGGGCATTGGGGATTGGGCATTGGGCATTGGGGATTGGGCATTGGGCATTGGGGATTGGGCATTGGGGATTGGGCATTGGGCAATAGCCCGCCTCCCCTGCTCCCCCTGCTCCCCCTGCTCCCCCTGCTCCCCCTGCTCCCTGCCCCCTGCTCCCTACTCCCTACTCCCTACTCCCCACTCCCTTCTACCCAGTTAACTAGCGTCCGAACGCCGTAGCCGGTTGCCCCAGCGCCGTTGTAGCCATTTTCTTTATCTGTCCACACTGGGCCAGCAATATCTAAGTGCGCCCAAGGTGTGTCTTTGACGAATTGCTTAAGGAAAAGGGCGGCGGTAATGGAACCACCTGGACGCGGGCCAGTATTTTTCATGTCCGCAATGCCAGACTTTAGCCCTTCAAAATATTTTTCTTCCATTGGCATCCGCCAAATCTTTTCTCCTGAAGTTTGGGCAGCTTTCTCTAGCTGGGAAGCGACAGCATCATCGGGGGTGTATAAACCAGCAATATCTTCACCCAAGGCAATGACGTTAGCACCGGTCAGGGTGGCTAAATCCACGATCGCATCTAATCCCAATTTGTCGGCAAACACCAAGGCATCTGCTAGGGTCAAACGTCCTTCAGCGTCGGTGTTGTTAACTTCGATTGTTTTGCCGTTTGATGCTGTAAGAATGTCTCCAGGGTGCATAGCGCGACCGCTAATCATGTTTTCAGCCACCGCCGAGATGAAGTGAACCTCAACATCTGGCTTAATTTGAGCAATTGCTTTTGCCGCGCCCAAGGTAGCAGCTGCACCGCCCATATCCATTTTCATGGTTTCGATGCCGCTACCTGCACCTTTAATATTGAGTCCACCGGAATCGAAGGTTACACCTTTGCCAATAATTGCTAGTTTCTTTTTGGGTGTACCTTCTGGTTTGTAAGTCAGGTGAATGAATTTAGGTGGCAACTCGGAAGCTTGCGCTACCCCCAAAAAAGCACCCATACCCAACTTTTCACAGTCTTCTCTTTCTAGAATTTCTACTTGTAAACCGTATTCGTTTGCGATCGCTTGAGCAGTTTCTGCCAAAGTAATTGGTGTTACTGCATTAGCTGGTGCTGCGACTAACTCCCGTGCCAAGTTTACCCCTGACACAATTTGATTGGCGCGGGTGATGGCTGCTTCTTGTCCACCGAATCCTAGTAAATCTACGGTTTCTATTTGTGAACCTTTATCTTCTGGTTCTGATTTAAAGCGAATATCTTGGTAAAGCGCCAATTCTACACCTTCTGCGATTGCTTGGGCGCTTGCGGCTGGATCGTTATTCCACAATGGGAAACTAAATCCCAGAATTTTGCTTTTTTGCTTTTTTGCTACTCTGGCTACGGCAGCAGCAGCGCGTCGTAAAGTGTCGAGTTTTAGTGCATCTGGTTTACCTAAACCTACGAGAATCAATTTACGCACTGGGCTACCAGGATTCACACGAGTAAAGATGGTAGTGTTGGCTTTACCTTTAAATTCTTCTTCAGCAATTAGTTCTTTTAAGACCCCGGAAAACTTTTCATCTAAAGTTGCCAATTCTCCAGTTAACTCTACTGCATCTTCAAATAATCCAATTGCCAAACTATCGCCTGCCCACTCTAGCAAAGGCTTATCACTAGGTTGAATTGTCATGTTGGGATTTTGTGTAAATATTCCTTCTTGTACCAGTATTGCTCAAAATTCTTGTTTCAGGCTGAAGGGAGTGGGGGGTGAAGGAGATAAGGGAGATGAGGGAGTAGGGGCCAGTAGCTATAATTTAGTACTGAGAGTGTCAATCCATATACTCTTGAAAATGTATGACATCTTAACCATAATAAATTAGTGGAATGGCAAGTTGAGTTTCATCATGATTTCGAGTCTGAGTTCGATGCTCTACCTCAAGAAGTAAAAAATGAGTTGCTTGCTACGGCTCAGGTATTAGAAATGTTTGGCCCACAAGCAAAACGTCCTCATGTTGATACGCTCAAAGGGTCGAAGTACGGAAACATGAAAGAGTTACGATTCTCAGCTTTTGGTGGTGTTTGGCGTGTGGCGTTTGCTTTTGACCCATTGAGGCAAGCCATTTTATTGGTAGCAGGTGACAAATCCGGCGTTAGCCAAAAACTTTTTTATAAACACTTAATTCAAAAGGCTGATGCACGGTACAAGAGCCATCTTAAAAAACTAAAAGAATAAGGGTAAGAAGAATGGGCAAAAGCCTAAGAGAAAAAATTAAAGAACAGCTAATAGAAAACCAAATAAAAATTGAAAGCCGCGCTCAGGAATTAATAGCTCAGGAATTAACTAGACAAAAAATTAGACTAGAGAAACAGCAACTTAAAGTTCGAGTTAGAAAGGGAAAAGGTTTTAAAAAAAGAGAGGTAGTTATATTTGGAAAGATTAATGATAGAACATTAATTTAGTAAAACACTACAAAAGCCTGCCAAGCCGTTGGAGTTTGGCAGGCTTTAAAGTTATTAAAAATGGCTAGTTCTGGGTCTGATACTCGTGAACTCCGCTGATAACTCCACTTTTTTACCTCCTCTGCCCAATGCCCAATACCCAAAGCCCTATGCCCCAATTCCATTTTTGTCAATATCAAATTTGCTGGCGATCGCTTCTATTATTTCTTGCTCAACTGGTGTAGTCTTATTGTCAAGCTGGGCAATTTTGTAACACTGAGCCAGCAAGGGTATAGCAAAATCACGATTTAGCTGATTGAGCAGTATATCTAAAGATTTAGGTGATTTGATATTTCGCGCAATGGCATCCAAGGAGTTAGGGCTGAGGTTTAGAGTTTGTAATTCTGGCAAAATTTCTTCCCAAGTCTTCTCTGGATGACTAGCCAGGATCATGTGAACTAAAATTTGATCCATGACGGCTTCTTGAGCGATCGCAGTTTCTAAATACTTTTCACTCTCTGCTTTTAATGTTGCCAGAGTCTGAGGCGATGCTAGGGAAGTTGATTCATCTAGCTTGGCTTCGTAAAATCGACAAGCAGCATACCCCAATGAATAGATCATCGTCGCATTTGAACTAGCTGCGATCGCTGCACCTGCCAAGGGTATATTTCGCAGCAAGCCTAATCCCGCAGCTTTCAACAGACGGCCTCCACCCAAGGCCAGACCAAAAATTGCCAAAACTTCACCTTTACGGGCAGGATCTTTTAAATCTAGCCCGTAGACAGATGCAATCTGATAAAGCATTTCTGACTGTATTTTGGTTGTGGCTGTTAAATCAATTGCCAACAATGCAACTGCTATTCCTGGCAAAACACTTGTTGCTAGTCCAACTGTGCCTGCTTGAGTTGCTTTTTCGACCATGATTCGGTGAGCAATCTGGCTAGCTGATTCATTTGGATACTGTTGCTTGAGCTTGTTTACAGCTACTTCTGCTTTTTCCAAATCAACAGCGTCAGTAGTACCAATTAGCCAATTTAGATTTAATACTCCAGATAGTTTTCTAATCAGCCAATTTTCGCTCAGGCGATTCACAACCTGACCGCTACTTTGAGTTGTTTGCTCAATAAACTTGTGTGTTTCTTTCGCTGTCGCTTCTCCCACCCCTACTGCTGTGTCTAAAACTGCTTTGCCAGTCTCAGCAACAGTTTTAATAAAAAACTCTACTATAGACGGTTCATTTTCTACTGATGATTGAGCCTGGATTTGTCCTTCTGAAGTTTTTCTGGGTGAATTAACTGATTTATTCACTTCTATTTCTTGTGGTTTGTCTGCCATTGCTTGACACCATCTTGTAAAGCCTCTCTTTTGGTTGTAGCGAAAGTGTAAGTGGCTTGACATCTGCCGACAAGTACAATTTGTCAGAGTAAATAGGAATTATTCTGAGCCTTAACTATAGACATCCGAATGGTGACACAGGTTCTGATTTTATAATTGATAACCTAATGTCAACAACACTTTACCTTCCAAAATAGTGAGTATTTCTGGAGTCAGAGTCGCCACTTTTCTTTGCAATCTTGTTTTATCAATTACCCGCAATTGGTGGCAAAGAGCAACTGAATCTCGTTCTAATCCACCTTCACCACTTTCAATTAATAAACAGGTTGGCAAAGACGCACGACGTAAATTTGTTGTTAGAGGAATGGTGATAATAGTGGTGGAAAATTCGGCAATGATATTATCTTGAAAAATAATAACTGGTCTTGTGCCTCCTTGTTCAGAACCCTTGGTAGGGTCTAAATTGGCTAGCCATACTTCACCTCGTTGAACCCTCATTTCAAATCTTCTTGTATAAGAAGTTCTACATATTCATCTAATCCTGCTTCAGCTAATTGACGATCTTCCTGGGCAAACTCACTGTAAAGAACAGCCATTTGATTTTTATCTATTTGCCAGCTAATATTTCTGCTGCGGAATTTGAGGAAGGCAATAAAATCACTAACTTGTTTGAGTTGTTCTTCATTCAATTTATCTAATTCTAGAGTTAGTAACTCTTTAAGAGCAACCATTTTAGAGTCTCCAATAAATATGTGGTCAAGCTTTTTAAGGACGCAAATATTATTTGAATGTGACGAGATAATTTAGATGCCGTTTACCCTAATTTTTCACCGAACAAGGCAAAAGAAAGGTTGTGATACGCCTGAATTTATGTGAGGCAAATTTTTAGTTTTTAACTCTACCTAAATCAGCATTACTTTCTAAAAAGTCGTTATCCTTAAGAATTTCATAGAGATTAATATCTTCCTCTAGCAAGCAAGCATGTCCGCAATTGGGCAATACCACAATTTTGGTATTTGGTAAGATATTCCCTATCCGCTTCACTTCAGTTACAGAAGGTAAAAGGCGATCGCTACCACCAGCAATCAGCAAAACTGGTTGAGTTAAGCGACCTAACTGCTTGTTATCAACTTCAAATTCTCGCAGTAAAGACAACCGCCAATGAACGGTTTCTGGCGGCACAGAACGCATAGTTTTTAGCAGTTCATGGCGATCGCTCCGAGAAATGCGTGGCAAAGATGCTAAAAACGGCAACAACCCCAGTGCGCCAACATCATACAACTCGGATGGCACCAAGTAAGTGAGTTGGGATGCCCAATGCAACCAAGGGCGAAGACGAAAGGACGAAGCTGGGTTAATTAAGATAATTCGCTTAAATAAATGCGGCGTTTGGATCGCTACTTTCATTGCCAAGCAACCACCAAAGGACTCACCACACAAGTAAACTGGCCTCTGAGAGCTTTTTTCTAATTCGGCGTAGATTAAGTCCAATACACTTTTCGCTAGCACATCCCAAGTGTTAAGGTCTTTGCGTGGGATCGCTAAACAACGGACATCAAAGCCAGCTTCTAATCCAGCAGTTTGCGATCGCAATAGTTGACCAGTTCCATCCATTCCTGGCAAATATACCAACAGGGGATACTCTGGCTTTACTCGTTTAGGAGTTAGGAAACAAGGATTTAGCTCAACTTCTTGGATAGTCATTGGTCATTAGTCATTGGTCATTAGTCAATGGTATAAAACTTTTGGACTGCTGATTGTTGCTGTTACGAGCTTCGGTACTTTTGAGCAAAAACAAAAAAGGTCTTGGAACAAGGTACTGAAAGTCGTGAAGACAATCCAAAATTGAAAATCGAATGCTTTTAATAGCAACCTTGACGCAGTAAGGTGCTAATTTCACCATGACAGTGTTCTGTCAGTTCAGCCACAACAGTTTTGGCTTGCTTGCCGTGATATTTTTTTTGATGTTGGGGCGTAATCCAATAAGGGCGACCAATTAACACTGCAACCCGACGATAAAGTACCAGAGGATGCCAACCACTTTGGTTAAATAAAGGTTCTGAAGGGTCAAATAGACTCAAAAGCCTTAAGGGGAAGCCAGAAGTGTTTACTTCTTCTAAGGAGGCGATCGCGATCGGCAAAATTGCTAAATCCTGCACATCAGCCCGTAATGCCAAATGGGCAAATCCGCGCTGAAACTCACCCACCATGTTTGGGACAGTAAATTTCACCATTGGTTGAGTTCCTTCTGGAAATACTCCCACCATCTGCTTGGACTGCAATAGCACCTGCGACTGCGAAAAAAAGCTTTGCTGACGGTTTTGAGTTTCCTCCAAAGGAAAACACCCCAATTGTCCGGTGACAATCTCCCGCATTACTGGCACTTGTCCCATGTAGTGATGACAAGCAAAGCGAATCGGACTCGATAACGCTGCCATTAAAATTAGTGCATCCATAAAGCTGCGGTGATTGCTGACTACCAAAACGCTGGCATCCTGGGGAATGCGATCCTCGTAATAACGAAACATTTGCGTTGAGAGTGCCGCCACCAAAGCGCGAGAAATCTCTAGGGGGCTATTTCGACTCATACCTAATCAATATATTTTTCCGGTGAATATGGCAGTTTATCTTAAATTAATTTTTACATTTCTTTACTACTGCCATGACCGTCTTAAGATAGAAATATCTAATCCACAAAACCAGATAGATTTTCCGGATTCTGGATTATGTACTTTTGATCACAATAATTTCTAATATAAAGTATTCAAAAAAATTATGAGAATGATTCGCTATTGTCGGCAAAAATGAGTTGAATTGATGCATATTACAAAACAATTTTTGCTCTGAAAAGTTTGCTACTATTAAGGTATTATTGGAAAAAATAGAAATAATATTGTATAATTGCTTGGTTTTTCCGATAAAAGTAAAACGTTTTATAAGTTAATTTTTATTTTGCATGAATCTAGTGAAAAAAAAAGAATTGACATTTGCACTAACAACACCGCTATATTATGTAAACGATGTGCCCCATATAGGCAGTGCTTATACGACGATCGCAGCAGATGTAGTGGCGCGATTTCACAGGCTCTTGGGGCATAAGGTATTACTAATTACAGGTACAGATGAACATGGACAAAAAATTCAGCGATCGGCAGAAAGTTTAGGCAAAGCACCACAAGAGTTTTGCGATGAAATTGTCCCTAGTTTCGTTAATTTGTGGGAATTACTAGACATTCAATACGATCGCTTTAGTCGGACTACTGCACCTCGTCATGAAGCGATCGTCAAAGAATTCTTTGAACGAGTCTGGGAATCTGGTGATATCTACCAGGGACAACAACAAGGCTGGTACTGCGTATCCTGCGAAGAATTCAAAGAAGAACGGGATCTTCTAGAAGGACACCGTTGCCCGATTCATACTAACAAAGAAGTGGAGTGGCGAGACGAGCAAAACTATTTTTTCCGCTTATCCAAATATCAAACCAAGCTGACAGAATTTTATCAATCTAGACCGGATTTTATTCAACCAGAAAGTCGGCGTAACGAAGTACTCAGCTTTGTCAATCAAGGGCTGCAAGACTTTTCCATTTCGCGGGTAAATCTAGATTGGGGTTTTCCCGTACCAGTTGATCCCAAGCACACCCTTTATGTCTGGTTTGACGCGCTGTTAGGTTATGTCACAGCATTACTAGAACCAGATGCAGAACCGACTTTAGCAAATGCCTTAGAAACATGGTGGCCGATTAACTTGCACCTAATTGGTAAAGATATTCTGCGCTTCCATGCAGTTTACTGGCCAGCAATGCTGTTGTCGGCTGGCTTACCCTTGCCAGATCGAGTATTTGGGCATGGTTTTTTGACCAAAGATGGTCAAAAGATGGGCAAAAGTCTGGGTAATACCCTTGATCCTATAGCGTTAGTTCAGCGCTATGGTAGTGATGCCGTTCGTTATTACTTCCTTAAGGAAATCGAATTTGGCAAAGATGGAGATTTTAATGAAGTAAGGTTCATTAATGTTCTGAATGCAGATTTGGCAAATGATTTAGGTAATTTGCTTAATCGCACTTTGAACATGGTGAAGAAATACTGTGCCCAAAAGAATGTCCCATTAATCGGCAATGAAGGAATTTCTGACGAAAATCCTTTGAAAACAATTGGTTTGCGTCTAGGGGAAGAGGTAAAACAAGGGTATCAAGAGCTAGCTTTCAGTGAAGCCTGCGAAGCCATCCTTTCACTGGTGCAAGCCAGTAATAAGTTTATTGATGAACAAGCTCCTTGGTCATTATATAAACAAGGACAGCAAGAGTCGGTGGAAGAAGTTCTGTACGCAGTTCTAGAATCGGTTAGACTAGCAGCTTATCTGCTATCCCCAATTATTCCAAACATCAGTAGCGATATTTATCGGCAGCTGGGCTTTGGAATAAACTTTAACGATCAAATACAAAGTTCAATCACCGCTCCTTTTGCCACCCATGCAACATGGGGGATACTATCTAGTAAACAACAGTTGGGTACAGCTCAACCGATTTTTAAGCGAATAGAACCCCCGAAAAACGATTAATCCTTATCAAACTCTGATTTTGTTCAATTTCTTAATTTTCTCAAAAAATTTATCGGGGCTGAACTTAAATTAGTCCCGGAACATTATCATAAGCCGCTGTGACTAGCATCTAAAAGTTGGTAATTTGTATCAAAAATAACAGGGATAATAATTGAGGTATCACAATGATGTTGAATAATTTTGAAACCGATTCAATATTTACGCCAGAACAAGTTTTGGAGAATCGGGGCCGAGTCGCCATATTTATTGATGGCTCAAATCTATTTTACGCTGCACTGCAACTAGGGATTGAAATCGATTACACAAAGCTACTCTGTCGATTAACTGGAGGTTCTAGACTACTGCGATCTTTTTTCTACACTGGTGTAGACAGGACAAACGAGAAGCAACAAGGGTTTCTGCTGTGGATGCGTCGCAATGGCTATCGAGTCATTGCTAAGGATCTAGTGCAACTACCAGATGGCTCTAAAAAAGCTAACCTGGATGTAGAAATAGCTGTAGACATGATGGCACTAGTCGATTCTTATGATACCGCAGTTTTAGTTAGCGGTGATGGAGATTTGGCTTATGCGGTAAATTCAGTCAGCTATCGCGGCGTGCGGGTAGAAGTGGTGAGCTTGCGTTCGATGACCAGCGACAGCTTAATTAATGTAAGCGATCGCTACATTGATTTAGAAGCCATCAAAGAAGATATTCAGAAAACCCCTCGCCAAAGCTATCCATACCGGCCATTATCTGGCATCGGTTTTTTGGAAGACCCAAGAACTAGTGATGGACATCTAGAAATCCAAGAATAATGGCGTATCAATTTCATCAAAGGGGGAGACAGGGGGAGGGAAAAATTAAAAATTTCTCCTCTACTCCTCCCTTCCTTCTTTTCCCCTTAATTTTTTTCTTGATATTTGGTTTAGTAAGCTGTGGGGGTAAATCTCCCACAGCTTCTCAACAAAATACTGCGGGTTCATCTAACCAAGATAGCAATTTGACTTTCTTTGATGTCACCTTAGAACAAGCAGATGAGGTAGGACGACCGATTTGGAAAGTCAGGGCTAAACAAGCACAATACACCAAAGAAAAACAAATTGGTCAAGCTGAAAGTCCTTATGGTGAACTCTATCAAGATGGCAAAGTAGTTTACCAAATCAAGGCAGATGTCGCAGATATTGAACAAGATGGAAAGCAGTTGTTTCTGAAAGGTAGGATATTTGCTACAGATCCCCGTAATGGAATTATATTGCAAGGTAATGAATTAGAATGGCGTCCCAAAGAAGATTTGTTGATTGTCCGCAACCAGATTAAGGGTAGTCATAAACAACTACAAGCTGTGGCGCAGGAAGCGCGAGTCAAAACCCGCGAACAGCGCATGGAATTTTCTGGAAGGGTAGTAGCAAATTCCACTGATCCCCAGTTACAAGTAAGAACCGAGCATTTAATCTGGAATATTAAAGAAGAAAAACTGATTGGCGATCGCCCTTTACAAATTGACCGTTACAAAGATAATAAAATTAGCGATCGCGGCAAGGGAAATTCTGCCGTAATCAACTTAAAAACCAAAATTGCCACTATTCAACAAAATGCTCAATTAGATTTACTAGACCCACCAGTACAAATAACTAGTAACTCTATGACCTGGAACATGAACGCAGAAACTGTCACTACAAATTCCCCAGTGCGGATGTTCCAGCGTGCCGAAAATCTTACCGTCACCGCCAATCAAGCTGAAATGAAAATACCGCAAAAAACGGTTTATTTAACAGGTAACGTCAACGCCATTGGTCAGCGTCGCCAGTCTTTGAAATCTAATACATTAACTTGGTATTTAGACAATAAGTTAGTTGAAGCTCAGGGAAATGTAGTTTATCGACAAGTTGACCCACAGTTAAATTTTACAGGTGAAACAGCCGTTGGTAATCTACAAACAGAAAATATTGTTGTCAAAGGCGGCAGTTCTAGCGGTAGGGTAGTAACAGAAATCATTCCCCAAGAAAGAGCCAATCGTCAGCAGTAGAGTTAGGGGAGTGGGGAGTAGGGAGTAGGGCAGGGCAAACGCATCTAAATTACTCTTGATCGCAACGAAGGTTAAAAACTAACGGAAAAATCTTTCCTTTCGCATTTGATTATTTTTTATGCCCCAAAGCGATGCCTGCGGCGGGCTACGCCAACGCCTAAAATCTTAGCAATAAGCAAGGCTTAATGACATTATTGTTGACCCTATTGAGAATACGCTTTGCTTGTTGACATGATGCGGCCGCCCTGGGGAGTAGGGTGAGTAGGGGGGACTTGGGGACAAGGGGAAGGACTTGTCCCCAAGTCCTCTTACCCATGCTCAATGCCCCATTCCCCATTCCCCATTCCCCATTCCCCACTCCCTGCAACGCACTAGGCTAGGATCTTAGTAATACAAGTCTTCTGATAACCCATGAATGGATCAAACCGATTAGGTAAGGAATCCTTGCCAATATCCCAAGAAGCAGAACATTCCCTCCATCACGATACAGACCACGAGCATACAGATCATACTCATGCAACTGGAGAGGCGGCTCATCCTCACGTCCATAGCGAAGAGTCATTACGGCGAATTGCCAATCGATTATCGCGGATAGAAGGACATGTTCGTGGTATTAAAACAATGGTGCAGCAAAATAGCCCTTGTCCTGATGTTCTACTGCAAATTGCCGCAGTGCGAGGCGCATTAGATAAAGTAGCGCGAATTGTTTTGGATGAACATTTAACTGAATGTATTGCTAGAGCTGCACAAGAGGGTAATATTGACGTTGAAATTAAACAGTTAAAAGCTGCTTTAGATCGATTTTTACCTTAATAATTAGAAAAATAATGTAAAATACATTCGCCAAATTGGTGATGCACTAACAGCGATACATCAAAATTTAATAGTGCATCGTGATATTCACATAACATCATGTTGCGAACTAGTAAACAACCTATTTTTATAGACTTTTCCTCCTTTTCTCTCGTTCCCTACTTCTAGGCTATGGTGTACACACAAGTCGAATTACCCCCTTAATCCCCCCGATATTTTGGGGGGAAACAAGAAAAGTTCCCTCCACTTTATAAGTGGAGGGTTAGGGTGGGGTAAAACCTTGGTTAATCAGCTATTTCAGACTTGTGTGTACACCGTAGGCTTCTAAGATGGAACAAGAAAATAAAATTATTCCATAAGATAACTTGCTCTACAGCAACGATGGTTTTTAGCTAGACTATGAGTATAAAAAATTATCAATTTTACTATTCTTTAATTGGCAACCCAGATAAACCTTTAATTGTTTTTTTACACGGCTTCATGGGTAACATAGATGAATTTTATGAAGCCATAAAATTACTATCTGACGAATTTTATTATTTAAAACTTGACCTTTCTGGACACGGCAAAACTCAAGTTTTGGGTGGGGACGAGTACTATAATATGGTAAACACTGCTCATGCTTTAATCAACTTGTTAGATGAGTTAAAAATTCCTAAATGCTTTTTACTTGGTTATTCAATGGGTGGGAGATTAGCTTTATACCTCACCCTGCATTTTCCAGAACGTTTTCATAAAGTTGTTCTAGAGTCAGCTTCCCCAGGTTTGCCAACAGAAGCAGAACGATTAGAACGTATTAAAATTGATACGCAAATAGGCAGAAAATTAACAAGAAGTATAAAAAAAAGTGATTTTGCAACTTTTTTATCAAATTGGTACAATCAGCCGATTTTTGGTTATATAAAAAATCATCCAGAATACGATCGTATGATAGAAAGTCGGTTGCAGAATAATCCACATGAATTAGATAAATCATTGCGCTTCATGGGAACTGGATGCCAACCTTCTTTGTGGGAAAAGCTACAAGAGAATAAAATTCATCTGCTATTATTAGTGGGTGAATATGATAAAAAATTTATATCTATTAATACAGAAATGTCTCAACTATGTGAATTTGCCCAACTAAAAATAATTAGTAATGCTGGACATAATATTCACTTTGAAAATACCTTGGCATTTGTGGAAAATATCAAAGATTTTTTGATGCAGGAAGTTCAAAATTAGCGTAAACTCACTGCTTCCTCGGTAACTTATTCACTGCCTTGCTAGAAGGAGTTGGCGATGATGTTAAATTCGGGGCTGTTTGTTGATTAGCTGCGGTCAATTCCTCTTGCAGCATTTTCTGATAAACTTTAGGTAAAGAGCTACTAACAGAATTAGTTTCTATACCATATCCTAGACTTGTCCAAGTGGGAGAAAGCCGCCGCAAAACATCATTTAACTTTCCCTGACGCAACAGTTGAGAAATATCAGTTCCCCAAACTTTAGAATCATTTAACCAACGGTAAACTACTACATCTTGATATTCTGCTTCAAAACTATAAGCAGTCCAAAACATCATCTGGATTGGATTTGGGTGATAACGAGGAGCTAAACGATACCAAGTAATGTTAATAATTTGATATCTGCCAGCAGCAGTGGAACAATTACCTGTGTTGGGGCCTGTGACAATTGTGACGCATATCTCAGGATGTCGGCTAAGGTCGTTGACTTGCTGCCCACCATACAACAGCGAATAGGGACGATTACCACTGGCCTCACTCGCCGAGATGGTTCGCATTAAAGCGCGGATATAGGGGTCGCCCTGTTTCATGACCAGAGGCGGCTGTTGAACTGCAAAGATGGGATCAGAAGGCGATCGCAAGTCTCCAATATACCATTGCAACAAATACACAAAGCCGAGAAGCGCGGCTATTGGCCCAATAAGTTTTTCAACACCTTTGAATTCAAAGCCTTTCAGAATCCGACTCCTTGAAATTCGCTTTCTTTACTAACAAAAATTATTGACGAACTTATTCTGGCAAAGTTCACACTTTATTGTCAGTTATCATTCCCGATTCGCTGATTTTTTTAATAATTAGAAAAAATGATTATAAAGTAAGTATAGCAAGTGACATATTCCCGAAAATAATGAGTAAGTATAGCCTTGGTCGCTTCTTGTACCATTCTTTTCTCGGTAAAGAATTGAAGACGACTGTTAAGCGCATTGCTAAACCTCTACGTTTTGCTTGTGGATGGAGCGATCGCTTACCTATGTTAGGATTAAATAACTGATTTTTCCAGCAATTAGCTATGACAACGGAAATATTAAAATCTGTTGAACCTACCCTTTACGAGGAAGATTATTATTTATGGGTAGAAACAACACTTAAACAATTAGAAAATAAAGATATTCAAAATCTCGATTGGCAACATTTAGCAGAAGAAATTGAAGCTTTGGGAATTGAACAAAGACGAAAAGTAGAAAGTTACTTAAAACAATTATTAATTCCTCTTTTACTTTATCGTTATTGGGAAATTGAAAAAGAATATTGTCAAAGAGGTTGGCAAATAGAAATAACTAATTTCCGTGATGAGCTAGAATTTTCTTTTCGTTCCAAAACACTTTATAACTATTTTCTTAATTGCTTAGATGCAGTTTATATTAAAGCTAGAAGGCAAGCGATTCAAAAAACAGGTTTACCACCTGAGATTTTCCCAGAAAAATGCCCTTTTACTCCCGAAGATATTTTCAATAGTGAGTACTTTCCAGAATAAAAGTGATTTTGTATCGCTTTTTGTGAAGATGAAAGTAATGAGAGAGCGATCGCTCATCTATGGTGAATCAGTGTAGGGGTTTAGCAATGCTAAACCCTTTTGGCTGTGGGATGGGATGAAGCCTTGCAGTTAAATCAAGGGCGGTCAATTTAGATGAGGCCAGTTAATTGAGAAAGCGCGTAGGCATCGCTTTTCCATGAAAATGTAAGCCGATAATTTTGAAGAATAGAATCCTCTTGGATATCAGCACTGTTGAAATAACTCCTTAAAGCTTTTCGAGGCTGCTTCCGGTTTGGCAACAATCTCGACAATTTTATTGCGTGCATCTGCTTCAAACAGCGCCTCAACTACAACTTGGGCGACTTTCTGCCTGGGGATGCTACCGTCAAACAGTGTATCAGCACTCTGCATTACGATCGCGTCGGAGTTATCTTCATTCTTCAACCCACCAGGTCGCACAATCGTATAGGTAAGACCACTTTTCTGGATATACTCTTCAGCTTGCTTTTTCCACACTAAAATCAGCCAAAACAAGTTCAGTGGATGGAATAACTGCGAAGTACACAAAGAAGAAACTAAGACAAAATGCTCAATTCCCTTTGCCTTAGCAGCTTCTACTAAATTTTTAGTCCCTTCAAAATCTACTTTATAGGGGCCAGTGGGATCAAAACTAGGTTTTGCACCGGTAGCAACCAACAAAACTGTGCTATCTCCCAACGCAGCAGTTAAACTTTCTGGTTGTAATACGTCGCCTACCACTAATTCGGCTTCAGGAGAGAGAATACCCCTAGCTTTCTCTATATCCCGCACCAGAGCTATGACGGGAATATTCCGCGCTATCAACTCTTGCACAATCCGGCGACCTGTTTCACCCGTTGCCCCTGCTACAAATGCTTTCATGAGAAATGCTATCCTGGGAAACTATTGTGTGCTTGTTCAGTTCTTTATTTTAGTAATTCTATGGACTTGATGGTAGATTAATGAGGTTTCGGTAAAAATGGGATATTAGTGTGAAATGACCCAGGTACATGGGGAATTATTAATATAGACGAACGCTAAAATATACATTAATACATTTATGCTTTCAAGAAAAAGCGAATATAAATCCTGGGAAATAACAGAAGCAGTTTTACCTGTAGCCTCCAGCCAAGAAGCAGCCGAGGACACATTAATAGAAGCAAATGTAGCGACGGTCACTAAATTTTACGGCCGTTATCAAGATTTTATGGAAATGCCTGCCCCAGCAGAGAAGGTTGCTGAGTATCTTAATACTCACGCCTCATGGTTTTCGCGTTGCGCTGAACCCATGAAGGTGCAATTACTTGGGGAAAATGGCTACGCTCTAGTAATTGGTCGTTTTGGTGCTTTTGGTTATGATGTAGAACCTAAAATTGGTTTGGAATTGTTGCCTCCAGACGAGGGTATTTACCGCATCCGTACAATCCCTATCCCTGACTACCAACCGCCTGGTTATGACGTAGACTATCGCGCATCTCTACAGTTAATAGAAAACGATACTTCCACTAGCATTGGTGAGATTACCAGAGTTGAATGGGAATTGGATTTAATAGTTGATTTGCACTTTCCCAGGTTTATTCAGCGATTACCCAAGTCTATAATTCAATCTACAGGCGATCGCTTACTTAACCAAATTGTCCGCCAAGTCTCCCGCCGCTTAACTCGCAAAGTTCAGGAAGATTTTCATAAATCTTTGGGAATACCGTTTCCTGCTAATTCTAAGCAAAAGCGATAAGTCAAGAGTTCTTTGTCATTTGTCATGAATTATTGACAAACGACAAAGGACTACTTAACTATGCTTTAGTGAGAATTCTTTGGACAATTTGCACGCCGGTGACAGCCTGCCAAGCAAAAAGCCCCAAAAGGGTAAAATTCACCAGAATGTGAGTTGCCCGGGCCCAATTTGCCCCTTTTTGCATATAAGGCGACAAAGCAGCAGAAAATGCAATCATACCCGTCATACCCAGTCCTGCCAGCAGGTGAGGCCCGACAAATAACTTGCCATTATTGATGTAAGTGACACCCATCCCTCCAATTGCACCTACCACCATCAAAGCTAGGAGTATAGACCCGATTTGGTAGTGTCTGACGTTATATCTACCTTTAATCAGTTCTTTCTTTTCTTCCCCCTGAGCATTTCTGGTACGCTGTAGTTGCAGCCCTAAGTAGGCAGCATAGATTGAAAGTACTAATAGCGCCCACATGAGCACCGGATGGAAGAAATTCAGCCAATATTTCACCGACGCAGAAAGTTCCAGACTCATCGTGTTCTCGCCCTATTATAAAATCTTCATAAAAATTAGCATAATTCTATTTTCTGTGCTTAAAGTTGCACAAATTAAAAGGGGCTAAGAAAGAGAAGAATTTTCATCAACCCAATAGCCAGAATGTTTGCCAAGACTGCTTTTATTGAATTTGAATTTAGAATGAGTAAATTTTGAATTGCATAAACCTCTTGCCAAAGTGGATAAACAATCTCAGACTAAATTTTGAGGGTAGACGAACTAAACCCCCTGTGTGGGATCTCATCCATGATTGAAAACAACGATACTTTGCTGCTACAAGCAGCTAAAAATGGGGATATTAAGCATCTGAGTGCGCTACTGGCTGCTGGTGCGAGGGTGGACGCGTGCGATCGCCAAGGCACCACGGCGTTAATGTTTGCTGCTAATTTAGGCTATACCGAAATTGTGCGATCGCTGCTAGATGCTGGGGCAAATATCAACTTGCCCAGAAAACTCTATGGTTTGACGGCTTTGATGTTGGCGGCTAGTGCCAAACAGCTTGACATTTTGCAGCTTTTACTATCCAAAGGTGCTGATGTCAATGCCACTAATGAAGATGGCAGCACAGCTTTAATGGCAGCTGTAGTTAAAGGTCATGTCGATGTAGTGCGAGTCTTATTGGCTGCTGGTGCAAAGGTGAATATCGCAGATAAAGATGATGATACTGCGTTGAAACTCGCCGTTAAGCAGGGACAAATAGAAGTTTTACAAGCAATTCTCCAAACTGGTGTCGATGTCAATATCCGAGATGAGGAAGGTGAGACACTCTTAACATTAGCGGCAGATTTGGGACATCTGGAGGTTGTGGAAGCACTGCTAGCGGCAGGGGCTGATGTGAATGTGAAAAACGCCGATGGTGGAACTGCCCTATCGGCAGCATCTGCTGCTGGACATAGTGCGATCGCAGCAGCTTTACTAAATCAAGGTGCTGAAATTAATCTCCAAGACCAAGATGGTGAAACAGCCCTACACCTTGCCGTTGTGGAAGGCTACATTGATGTTGTGCAAGTCTTACTTAACAGGGGTGCAGATGTCCAAATTAGGAACCACCTGGGTGATACGCCACTGCTTGTAGCAGCATTGCAGGGACACAGCCATATCGTCGAAGCATTGCTGCGTTCCGGGGCAGATATTACTGAGAAGAACCTCGGTGAAGTACCTTTGACGCTGGCTGCATCACAGGGACACACCCAAACAGTAAAAGTACTGCTAGAGTATGGTGCTGATGTCAACACTGCGAGCGATGATGGCAAAACTGCTTTGATCAAGGCAACCGAACGCAAACACACGGAGATAATACATTTGTTGCTGGCAAATGGGGCAGATGTGAATTTTCAAGACTCAGCGAAGGCAACAGCATTGATATGGGCTGCTTCAGCAGGTTACGGCGAAATTGTGCAGTTATTACTGCAAGCTGGGGCAGATGTGAATTTGAAAAACCGGGGTGGTTATACTGCTTTAATGATTGCAGAATTTAATGGTTACAAAAATGTGGCGCGGAGTCTGCAAAAAGCTGGGGCGCAAGAATAGCCATTTGAATTCTTTAACTACAGCGCTTACCATTCAGATGCCGTACAACATTATATCGCAAGGTGTAGGGGCACGGCAGTGCCGTGCCCTTACGGATATACCTCACGTAAACGAGAAGCGCTATAAAATATTTTCAGAAATATGTTGACAAATCAATAAATGAAGGTTATTTCCTTAAATACCAGAGAGATTTAAAAAATCAAGTCCGGGCGAAAGAAACAAAGAAAGCAAAACTCCGTCGTAGCTGTTGTGAACTTGCTACGGCGGAGAAAAGAAAATTAAAGCGACAAGAGGGAGCAGGCGAAATGCTTGCGCCACAAGGATAGAAAGAAAGCAAAAATGAAGAAGTAAATTTACCTTTTACTTTTTACCTTGTACCTTTTACCTAGTCTCCCCCTTGGCGTTTCCTACTGTGCTAGATGTGCAAAATATATAGTTTTTACTTTAAGAGAAAAGTATTGTAACGATCATTTTTTATGTATCCTCCTAAAGGCTGAATACAAACGAATCCTGAAAAAAGGCTGATGTGCGACCATTTGGGCGATCGCTACGGAAATTAAAAGAAAAAATAAATAAAAAATTAAATTTAGTAGAATTACTCTAGTGAATCCCTAGTCACCATCGGTTTAATCATGACTTGAGCAAGCAAAAATGGCTAATGATTATAAAATTTGCAGAACAACTAGTGTCATATCATCAGTGTTTTGCTTATCAGCACCAATGAATTGCTCAACTTGGTCAAATAGGTAATCCACAATCTCCTCTGGGCCATTGCAGTACTTGCAAGCCGTATTGAAGCCAGCGACAAAGTTATCTTCATCGAAGCGATCGCCACCAGCAGCAGCAGCATCGGTCAAGCCATCTGTATAGTAAATAATTGTATCCCCAGGCTCTAATTGTGCCTGGGCATCTTCATATTGGCTGTTAGCATCCAAACCGATTAGCATTCCTAGAGTATCTAAACGGCTGACAGTTTTCGTGGCTGCGTGCCACCACAAGGGAGGATTGTGTGCCGCATTGCTATAAGACAAAATTCGGCTGTGGGGATTATATTCTGAATAAAATAGCGTTACAAAGCGGTGGGAATTTTCCAAATCCGCATACATAACTCTATTTAAGTTTTGTAGAATTCCGGCTGGGGAATTACCATGTAGTACTTCTCCCCGTAACATTCCCCGCATCATTGTCATAATCAGCCCAGCCGGAACACCTTTGCCCATGACATCTCCAATAACCAAACCCCAGCGACTATTTTCCGTGCTGTCTTTGGTTTTGGGCTGAATCTTATTGTGATTGGTAGCAATAAAGTCATAGTAATCTCCGCCGACGCGATTGGCAGGTTTACAACGTGCCGCCAGGACTGCACCAGGAATTATGGGGCATTGACGTGGCAAAAGTCGCCGTTGAATTTCTGCGCCAATTTCTAGTTCTTGGTCTAGGCGTTCTTTTTTTCTTAGTTCTACAGCTAGTTCATCGTTTTCGATCGCAACGGCTGTTTGGTCTGCTACTAACCTAACTAACTTTTGCCTGGTTTCTGTCCAACTATATTCTGGATCGCGGCTCAAAACATAGAGCCATCCGCGTTCTGTATGCTTCACTAGAATCGCCGTACCAAAGATTTGCACATCTGGCCCCAGATAGCGATGCATCTGGTCATCCAAAATACCCGTGGCATTGGCTAGAGGGGCAGCATTGGGCAGAAGCGTGATTTGACTGCTGGCTATTTCTAGCGCTTTGCGGATATTTTTTCGCTGGCCACTATCTTGCCAATGTAACTGCTCTAATCTTACTTGACCATTAGGTTTGTAGAGAAACAGGGCGCTCCCGTCTGCATCTGTCACTCTTGTTGCCATCAGGGGGATCAGTTCCAAAAACTGATTCAAATTATTGAAACTTCTTAGGGCAAATCCTAAAGAACTGAGCAAATCTTGAATTTTGTTCTGTTCCCGGTGCAACCTTGCTACGAGTTCTTTGAGTGCTACGACTGGTGTGACATCTGTCGCGGCACTACTATTGTTGTCAATGGGTTGAGAGGGCAGTTGAGACACAGGCACAGGTACTATTGCACTTTATATTGGCAGATTTTAGATTACTTATAAATCTTTTGGCTTTGGCATTGCTAAACCATATTTAGACAAGACTTGTCACTTTAGCAAGAGTATAAAGACGTAACAGGCAAGTTTTATCAGTATTTTATTTGCTTATTGTATTTCTGATGGAATATTTGTAATTTTAAATCATGTATTTTTAGCCAAAAACCAATCCGTAAAAATTACTAGTTTCAGTGATAGTTAAGAAAGCTTTTCATTTTTTCATAACTTAATTACCAAAGCATATCTCTAAAGTCATAAAAATACTTTATTAAAAGAATAATTAATAACACTTTCAGAGTAACTGTTTGGGCAGAGGCAACTAGGAGACTGGAAGTTTTTTGAGTGAAAACCCCGATTTACTAGAGAAAATATTTGTAGATACTTTCGCAAGTAAGAGCTAAGAATACACCTGGGAGTGTTGAACCAACTTACTTACACCAATTCGCTTTTTGAGTTCACAGTGGACGATTTTCCGAAGTTCTGATAGTCAGAAGCTGTCCTTTTTCTGATGTCGGCGCTGGGCAAACAGATGATGCTTGTACTCCTAAATCTTAAGCAAGTTACGTGCAGTATGCAGTTTTGCCAACTCGCTAACGCAGTTCTTTCGATCTAAGAATACAAGTTGCCATAGCCAACACCAATCACCTGCAAAGGCAAACCCCCCCACAGTGCTGGACTTTGTGCTGGCTCCCCAACGCACTCCTCACCGCTCATACTGCTGTCCATCTTGCAATAGTTGTATTTGTGGGGGTGAGCGTTTCCCTTGCCCTTTAAATTGCTGCAAGATGGAAGCTTCCGGGGTTTTGTGTGTTGCGTCTAAATGCCCATTCAGACCATGAAAAAAGGCATTAGCTTGAAATTTTAGCAAAAGTTATCCATTTATTGTGACAAACTTATGATTTATAGGACTTGATCTGTTTCTAATGAGTTCAAGTGATAATACCAGATCAGTCATCCCTAAATTTATCAGTTGTCAAGAAAAATATTTAACTCCAAATTTTTCAGTTAGCCACTTAAGAGAGCTTCGACAAACTCATAGCTAGAAAAGGGGCGCAGGTCTTCAATTCCTTCGCCAGCACCAATAAAGCGAATGGGTAAACCTAGCTGTTGCACAACGGCAAGGGCAACGCCGCCTTTGGCTGTACCATCAAGCTTAGTTAAGACAACGCCACTTAATTGGGCAGCTTGGGAGAAAACTTCGGCTTGCCGCAGTCCATTTTGCCCTAAAGTGGCATCTAGAACCAAAAGAGATTCTACTTTGGCATTTGGGGCTTTTTTGTCGATAATTCGCCGGATTTTGCTGAGTTCGTCCATTAAATTTTTCTTATTTTGCAGTCGCCCAGCTGTATCTACCAGAAGTAATTCGGTTTGACGCGCTTGGGCGGCTGCGATCGCATCAAATACAACTGCCGCCGGATCTGTATTCTTTCCCGGATTGGAAATTACTTCCACACCGCTTCTACTACCCCAAACCTTCACCTGTTCCACGGCGGCGGCTCGGAAGGTGTCTGCTGCTCCAATCAAGCATTTATAACCAGATTTTTGTCCGAGATGGGCAATTTTACCGATGGTGGTGGTTTTACCGGCACCATTTACCCCAGTGATTAACCAAATATTCAAGGTTTCTTTTTCTGGGGTAAAGATAGTTTTGTGGGATGCAATGCTTGGTGCATCCAGCATATCTCGGAGGATTTTTTTCAGATAAGCGATCGCTTCTTCAGGTGCAGTAACTTCTTCTCGAAGTTTTGTCTGTAGGGCATTGATAATAAAGTCTGTTGCTTCTACACCCACATCAGCTTGTAGGAGCAATGCCTCAATTTCTGTCACAGCAGCTTGGTTTAGCGGCCCTTGACCAACGATCGCCTTCAGTTGGTTAAGAATGCTACGACGAGTTTTATCTAACCCTTGCCGGAGCTTTTTCAGCCAGGTAATTTCTTCAATAGAAACGTCTTCTGGACTTCTACCTTGAGCTGCTAAAACTTTCGCCGACCAGACAAACCCATCATCAAATACCAGTCCAGGAATTTCCTCTCCTGTCTCTGAAGTTGCAGCTACTGACTGTACTACCTCTGGTTCTGGAACTTCAATGGCGGTGGCCATTAGTTGTTCCAGCTTGGCTTGCCGTTCTGCCGCCGCCCGTTCTAAGAAGGATAGTGCTGTTGGCTGTGTTGCCTCTGGCGTAGCTACTGGTTCGGTGGGCGTTGGTTCAGCTTCATTTGCCGTGAGTTCTGGGCTGGAGACATGTTGATCAGCAATTGCTGCCACTGAGGAATCTTCTGTGCTTTCTTCCTCAGTAGCAACTTGGATAACTTCTGGCTGTGCTGTTTCTACGGTTGTACTAACAGGTTCCTCAATTGCTTCTGGTTCGGTAATTTCCCCAATTGCCGTTTCTGCGGTTTCAGGTTGTGCTAATGCTGGTGAGGCATCTGCTGAATCAGCCGGGGTTTCTACTACCTCGGCTTGTTGTTTTTGCTGAATATTTTTGTAAGCAGCTTTAGCAAACGCTAACAAGTCTGTCGTTGTGTCTGGTGCAGTTTCAGGAGTTGGTGTTGACGTTTCGGCTGGCTCTGGCTGAGGTTCTTGTGCAGGAGGAGTTTCTTCCTGTTTCTTATCAGAGGGAGTGTCAGAGGAATCGTTATATTTACGACGGAACCAATTAAAAACCATTGCAGCAGTATTAGTTATATGAGTTATAAGTTATAAGTTATGAGTTTAATTTAACTTGGGGCATTGGGAATTGGGCATTGGGCATTGGGCATTGGTTATTAATTCTTGTCCCTCACTCCCTCACTCCCTCACTCCCTTGTCTCCCCCTGCTCCCTCATCTCCCTCATCCCCCTCATCCCCCTCATCCCCCTCACTTTGGCAAGTAAAAAAGGCTATGCTGTTTTTTCTGCTCAGTTACTCGGCGCAAAACACCGTTAATAAACCGATGACCATCGTCTCCACTGTAGCGTTTGGCTAGCTCTACAGCTTCGTTGATGGCTATACTGTCTGGAACTCCTAAGAACTTCATTTCAGCCACAGCGATTTGCAAGATATCGCGGTCAATTTGAGCGAGGCGAGTTACTTGCCAATCTACTAAGGCAGTAGAAAGGAGTTCATCTATAATCTGTCGATTTTCGTTGACGGTAATCACAAGCTCTTTAGCGTAATTCCGTACTCCCTTATCCTGATTAGCTAACTGAATCAATACTGGGAAATCAACTGCCGTACCCAACTGATTGATTGCTGTCTGGGTGCAGGCGATCGCTTCTTGCAGCATTGTTCTGGCACTATTGAGGTCGGAGGCCCGAGTTTGGCTACTTAAAAGGCGATCGTTACTGCGTTGCAGTTCACCTGCGGCATTATCGAGGGTATCTTGCACTTCTGAGGTCAGAGTGCGTACTGCTCCTAGCACCAACTTGGATACTAGTTGATCGTCTTCCAATTTATCTAATTTCTTTGGGTTGACTGGCAATTGGCTAAGGCTTAAAAGCGCCAATTCACGAGCAATTTGCTGGGGTTTACGAGGTTGCATAAAACGAGGGGTGATTGGGCGAGAACTGATTAACTAGACGGGACAAACTTACTATAATATCAATTTTTGCACAGTCAAACAACAACATTACGCATTTGCTTGTGACTATGCCAGATTGATTTTGAAGAAGAATACAGAATACAGAACAAGAAAGTGGGGGATTCAGACCCGCCACTAAATTGTAGACCACCAAATTTTCATTTACGCGCGAGTGTTTCACCGTTTATTCAGACGCTCTTGCTAGCTTGCTTCTTTGCAGAAGTACGAGTACTAGCTAATGCTGCGCTATCCGCCAGTGGTCACTAAGCTTGCGTTGCCCTGAGCTTTGTCGTTCGCGCAGCGTCTCGTAGAGAAGGGTCGAACTGTCACACACAATTCAATTCTGAATTCTGAATTCTGACGCCTTGGCGGAGCGTCTCCGGCTCCGCTCCTGAATTCTGTTTTGTTAAATTTCTTCAACGGGAATAACCTGCTGCTTGATTTCGTTGTGTTTCACTTCCAGCGTGGACTCTTTGGGGAAAACCAAGGGCGTATTGGGGGCGACAATGCCACCTGATACAACTATTTTAAAAGCGTCTTCAATCGACATGGAGAGGTTTACCACCTCATCTTCAGGAACTACTGCGTACCATCCGGTAGTGGGATTGGGGGTAGTAGGTATAAAAACACTTAGCACGGGGCGAGGCATCTGGGCTTGGATATCACTACTGATTGCACCAGTAACAAAGGCGATCGCCCAAATTCCTCGACGGGGATACTCTACCAAAATTACACGGCGAAACTTGCCATTAGAATCTTTTAGTATTGTTTCTAAAAGCTGCTTAAGGGTTTTGTATACCTGTCCCGCTAAAGGAATTGCCTGTAATAATCGCTCACCAAAATCTAACAACCACCGACCAGCAATATTGCGAGCCATCAAGCCCATCAATAAAATACTTAGTAGTGGTACAGCCAACCCTACTAATAAATTCAGTAAATTTACTAAAATTGGGTTTAACCCATCAAAGGGATTCAGTTGTTTGGGAATTTGGGTGAGGAAGTTGATTACCCAAGTAGCAATGGTAATCGTTAGCCAGATAGTGGTTGCTAGGGGAATTACTACCAACAAACCAGCGATCAGGTCGTTTTTTAAGTCCTGTTTTAGGCGTTCGATTACCAAGCCCCGATTCTCCTGTTTTAAGCTAGAGGAACTTATGTTATTGGTATTCATACCAGCAGATTTGTCAAATTCCGAAGACTTTAACTTTAGGCAGTTTCTACCGCAAGTAACTGTCCAAAACGCTAGCAGCTTGGCTGCTGACGCAAAAACACATACTTGTTGCTGGAAATCAGCTATTTTCCTACAAGCATACACATAGACATTAACCAATCTAATGCCGACTGGTTATTCTCAGAGGATGTCACTTTTCTTTATAAGACTTGTAAATGATTGTTGCAAGTCCTTAGGTATTACTAATCTACCGCGCTCAATCAAAAGCTGCTCATGATTGTGAAAGTACGAGTGGGTAAATAGAGGAATTATTTTATCTGGTCATTTGAGGAGGAGAGGCTTTTATGAAAATGTTCTGTTAAAAATATTAATTTATTATGGTAGTTTTTGTTTAGATGTAACACGCCGTAGATAGCACATCTGTGCTACCGTACTTCTAAAATTTTGCGATCGCGTACCCGTCCATCGTAGGCGATCGCTGCTTCAAATTTTAGGCCACATCAGCCTGTGTAGTTTCAGAATCCGCGCACTGTAACTGTTGTGTACTCTCCTGTGGCAGAATTGCTGTTGCGTCTAAATTAGGTTTTGGTAGATACTTCATTTCCCAGACTTTGAGCAAAATCAGATATTCGTAGAATGCCTGCAATGTACACCAAGCAATTCCGGCGCGTCCATCTAAGCAACCGCCTAAGAAAAAATACATATATACAAACCGTAGCAGAGGTCTGGCGGGTAAACGCAAAGACAAATCTTTCAGGGCGCGGCGTTTTTCGACTTCCGATTTGCCAAAGAATAAATCTTGCCAGTTGACCTTTCCCTCTTCTAGTTGATATAGCGTTTCTTGAGCTTCGTCTGTAGAATAACGGTTATGCTTGTCAATCCAGCGGCTCAATCCTTTGCTACAAGTGTAGTGTGGGTATGTCTCTTTTAAAAAGCTAGTTGCACCCTCACAAACTTCCCGTTCAGTATGACCATAGTCTGTAAACCAGACCTTACCGTGGCGGAAGAGGCGCATTTGGTAACGGGGATACTGTGTGCTGTAGCGAATCCAACGATTCATGAACATGACACGTTCAGCCACGTAGTAACCGATGTAGTCTGGACTCTGACTTGCCTTTTCGCATTCCGCGAACAGTTCTGGTGTCATGCGCTCGTCAGCTTCGAGAATATAAACCCATTCGTGCTTCGGGGGGATAGACTCTAACATCCAGGTGCGTTGGCGGCCGTGGCTTTCAAAAGCGTGTTGAATGACGCGGATGGGATAGCGACTGGCGATTTCCACAGTGCGATCGCTACTGCATGAATCGACAACAATAATGTCATCCGATAGCATCGCCGATTCGATACAAGCAGCAATATCTAACTCTTCGTTATATGTCAGGATGTAAATTGAGAACATTACCCAAGTTTTATAGCGATTTTACTAACTGATAATTGCCTTTTTATTGTTATTAGCTACTAGGCGCATGGCAGTATCAGCCGTCAGGAATTTTTGGATACGTTCTACTGCCATGCCGATAATGGATTAGCGTGCGGTAGCTCTAGGTTTACCACCTTGTACAGCACCCCTACCTCTTAAGCCTGTCCAGCCGATGATAATGTAACCAATGGACAACAGCAAACTGCTAATACCAATCCGCAGCCCAGACTTCCAAGCAGTATCTTTAGCTTGTTTCTCTGCTTCGTCTCTGCGCTGGCGAACTTGGCTCAGTTGTTGAGTTCGCAGCGTCTGAATATCTGTTTGTTGTTCGATAGCTTTGTCAAGTACTTGGGGATCTGTTTTAGCCTTCTTCAGTAACTCTTTGATATTTGCGGGAATTTGAGAGCTTTCAAGCGCTTGCTTATATCTTTGATCATCTTTGAGAATTTCACTAAACTGAGTTTTGGTTTGGGTTCGCAGTTGATTTAGTTGAGCTTTTCCTTGCTCAGTATTCAGTTGTGCTTGCAATTGCGATAACCGATTGTTCAGTTGAGTTTCTGCCTGATCTGCTTCTTGAGCGATGCGGTTGAGTGTTTGAGTCTTAGCTTGATTGACGTTATTAAGGTGCAGGGGAAAAATCAGCAAGAACATCAACCCCAAAATACTTGAGAGGATCACGGCGGGAAATCTTAAATCGATACCTTGGGGGCGATCTGCTGCATCAGCACTATCAATCCAATAGGCAGCAAACAGCAGTCCCAAACCTACGAGAGGCACAATTCCCCGATCAACTAGCGCTGTTGCTAAGTTGATTTGCCATACCCGATCTGTCGGTTGAAAGGGTAACAATAGAATAAAAAAGTCAACAAAAAAGGACAAAATGCAAATTATTCCAACTACCTTAAGTGTGAGGGCAGTACTCACGGAAGTAAAACGGTTAACCATAGTTTTTTGAACTGGCGGTGAATAGGAGTGATTTTCATATTTCAAGCTACTTGAATATTGTGCCTATGACTCTAACTGTTGTGTAGAAACATAAAGCAGAGGCATTACTGCTGAAGGCTCTCTGCCTCTTGGTTTTCAACTAGGCCACAGTAACATTTGTTATGTGCAGTGTCTTCAGGAAATTTGTGGTGTTTTAAGATACGAGCATAATGCAGGGCTGTAAGAAAAGACTCATTAATTACCTGATTTACCTTATTACAGTTCTCAATCGGTGGTAATTAGAAATTTTGTAGGGGCGCACAAATGTGCGCCCCTAGTGGGTTTTGTATCCATATAAAAATCGTTATATCTCCCTATATCTCACTTATTTTTCCATCTCCCTTGCAAGGGCTTGTTTCCAAATCGGCAGATCCTCCGGTCGGTCAACATCAGCTAAAGGCGACAAGTTCACGTATGATAAATTAAGTTTCTGGGCAATGTCCACGGTTTTCTGGAATACTTGAGCAGTTCCCCACTCGATGTTAACGAATAACTCCAAAATGGGTTGCCGCAAACCAATTAAGTAATATCCACCGTCGATCGCAGGGCCAAGTACGAGGTCAAAGGTGTGTAACTTCTCAAAGGCTGTCTCTAGAATCTGAGCATTGACTCCAGGACAATCAGTACCGATGATAATTACTTTTGTGGCATCAGATTGAAAAGCATCGAAAAGCGATCGCGCCATCCGCGAACCTAAATCCCCTTCACCTTGAGACTGGTAAACCAAATCCAACCCCAGCCAGTCTTGCATAAGTTGCGAATCCCCACCTGCAAATCTGACTTCCACAGATATGTCAATGGCTTTTTGCAATTCTTGAACTTGAAATATTGTATGTTCAGTCATTTCCCGTTGAAGATTGGCAGCACCAACTGTTCCCAAAGCAGGTATCAGTCTGGTTTTAGTCTTCCCTGGTTCTGGATAGCGAGTAAAAATAATCAGGTGCTGTTTTGAGCTTGCTGGTAAGTTCAGCACACAATACCTTATTTGAATAAACTAAGAATATCTTAATAGCAATACTTATTGTCTTTGGCTGTAGCATTATCTTTGCCCATTCGCATTGCTCCTAAAATCGTAGAAACAATCACGCAACGCTTAGTTTTACCGCCAGACTTACTCGATAGCGCTATCCGTCCTAAATCTTTAGCGTTACCTCTGTAGTCAAATCTAACTTCTTGTACAGTACTGAGTGATGGTTGGAAGTTTGTCTCAGAATCAAAGCGCACATTGGTATCTAAGTTATTCCAGTTAGCATCAGATGGGTTTACTGTAGCAGGATGAACCGCCCATTGAATAATGCCGTTTTGCTCACGAAAGCTGGCTTGCCAAGTCAATTTTTCCTTACTAGCTTGGCTTTGGGCTTGGCGCATAGCATAATAAACCTCGTTTTGGGCAGTGTTGAGGTGGCGAGTCTGCACAAAAGCCAGCCAGTTAGGTATTGCCAGCGTGGCTAATATACCAATTAATGAAACAACTACTAAAGTTTCTAATAGTGTAAAACCACTACTGGAGTCCTTATTCAAGAGATTTTTTGAATTAACTAGAGAGGGTAAATGCGCCCGGATATCCATTTTTGTCTTTTGATCGCTTTTCAACTACCCAGCCGTTGAGCAATGTTTCAGCTTCTTGCCTTCTTATTTCGCGCTGGTTAGTAATATTGTCCAGCAAGGTAGGCAGTATAAGAATTATGACAATTTTTAGTGACAGTTTTAAAGTGAAATTTATATTCTGAAGTCTTGAAGGGTCATGAATAAAATACTTCCACAAAAATATAGCAGCTGCTAGACCTTTTTTTTTATTAAACGGCTTTTGTAGCGCTTTGCAGACCAAGTATTTGTATAAATTTGCTAGGCTTATATTCCAACTATGCTTTAGTGTGGTTCGCCTAGCATCTCCTAGAGAGCGTCTTTGCTTGTACGCTCTCTCTAGCACTTGCAGGCAGGATTTTTCCTGTCTGACAAGATTGGAAGAAACGGAATTAGCACTTATGCGATATAAGATTTGTACAGATGGCACACATATAAAATCAAACTTAGAAGCTAATCGCAGCCACATATCCCAATCCTGAGCCGCACTTAAAGATTCATCAAAGCCACCTAATTTAATTAAAGCTTTTCTACAAATTAAAGGATTGGAACCATTCTCTAGAAAGTTATTTAGTAACAAATTTTCATAAACATTTCCATTTAGATTAATCCGCTTGCCTGAAAGTATAAATTCACCATTTGCATCAATATAATCAGTCCAACTGTAAGCAACTTTCGCAGTAACGTTTTCTTGCAGAATCTTTAACTGAGACTGAAGTTTATCAGGTGTCCAAAGATCATCTGCATCTAAGAAACTAACAAATTCTCCAACTGCAAGGTGTAGCCCTCGGTTACGACTAACGTTCCCGCCAGCATTAGGGTAAGAAAATACTTTTATTCGTGAGTCTTTAATTTCTGCAATAACTTCTATTGTTGAGTCTCGTGAACCATCATTTATTATAATTAACTCAAAATTAGTAAAAGTTTGCTTTAAGACAGATTGAATTGTTTCTTTAATAGTTTTTTCGCTATTGTAAGCTGGTATAATTACAGAAATAAATATTGTATTTAAAGTTGAGTTAATCATTTTGCATATTTATTTTTATTTTCTAAAATTTTGTCTAACTTCCACTTTAAAGAATAAAAAGGACTGATCATACTAGCCCAGTAAAAATTAATTTCAAAAAGTGCAATTAAATTACTTCTGGATTGACCTCGATACTTAATAATATGTTGTAATAGTCGGCGCAAATTTCCCAAGATAGTTTTAACTAAGAGTATTGGTTTTTGCCAATTTTTAGCATTGATCAAGCGCAACTGGAAAATACATAGACCACAGCCACGTGCTAGTACTAGTAAGTAGTCTTTTTCTAGCCGCCAATGTGGAATTTGATGATTAATATGCATTGCAGGATTGTACCAAATTTCCCAACCTGCTTTGTGTAAGTATAAGAGAGCTTCTGTATCATCTCCGCTCACCATCAATTTACTCAGTCTCCCCTTAAAAACTAATTCTTTAGGAACACTTTCACACCAAGCTTGCTTACGGACAACTAGCGCAGCACCAGGAGGAAGTCTTAAATTATCTGCATCAAATAAATATGGTTGTAGTCCGTGTTCCCTAATGGCTAGAAAGGCTTGGATTCTTGTAAAATCTTCTGGAGGGCTTACTTCAAAATCACCGTGGATTTGACCACTCCAGGCACCAGCTTGAGGATGCTCTTTGCCAAAAATATAAGACTGTAAAACCCAATCATTTGCTGGAAAATTATCATCATCTATGAATGCAATAAACTCGCCTCTAGCTTCATTTATAGCCCGCATTCTTGCGAATGCTATTCCCTGTTGTTTCTCTAAAAAGTACCTCAATGAAAAGTTTTGATTAGAAAATTTTTTATAAGACTCACTTACTTTATTTGTATCATCTTTACTATTATTATCAATAATAATAATTTCCCAATTCAAATTTGCTACTCCCGTCTGCTTGAGTAGCAAATCCATAACTTTTGGTAACCGATTTACTCCATTGTATGTAGGAATAGCTACAGTGAAATCTAAATTCTTAAGTTCATATTTATCCATCTTATTATTTTAATTATATTTTTTAGTTAAATAACCATTCTTCCAAAGATAAAAAGGACTAATTAAACTGCTTAAAAATAGTTGCATTTCACAAGCAGCAACTAAATCAGTTTTCAATCTAGTCCGGTATTTGAGTAGGTGTAAAGCAATTTTACGCAGGTCATTTATCATATAAGCTAAAAGAGCAACTGGTTTATATACATGTTTGACATTCACCATTCTAGTTACATAACGGCTAAGTCCAATGCCTCGAAAAAAGGGAATTAAATAGTCTTTTTGTAAGCGAAAATTTGGTATTTTGTGAGAAATTTCCATCTCTGGGTTATACCAAATTTCCCATCCTGATTTTTGGATGTAAGATAACATTTCTAAGTCTTCACTGGTAAGCATATTGCCTTTAGCTCTACCAGTTAAAATAGGCTTATCTGGTACACTTTCTAACCAGGCTTGTCTACGGACAACAAGTCCGGCAGATGGGGGTAGTAGTTTTTTAGCTGCTTCATATAATAGCGGTAAATTACCTCGCTCTGTAATTGCCAAAAATGGAGCAATTCGCTGAAAGTTTTCTGGTGGTTCTACTTCCCAGTCAGGATGAATTTGGCTACCATAAGCTCCCGCATTAGGATATTTTTCACCGAAACCATAAGCTGCGGATACCCAATTTGATACTGGGTAGTTGTCATCATCTAAAAAACCTATGAATCTACCTTTAGCTTCTGCAACTGCCCTTTTTCGGGCATAAGCTGCCCCCTGTTGTGCTTCAAAGCAATACTTTAAAGGGTAAGGACACCGCCAATTTTGTTGATAGGTTTGAACAACTTTAGCTGTGTTATCAGTGCTGTTATTGTCTACAACTATAATTTCCCAAGATAAATTTTCGGTGTGAAGTTGGTTTTGTAGCCGTTCTAATACTTCAGGCAAACGACTTTCACCGTTATAAGTTGGGATAGCTACAGTAAAGTCAAGGTTCTCAGTCATTTGACAAAAGGAATATTTGGATTAGGACGCTTTTTATATGTATGTTCAGCCAATGGCTAATTTATCAGCGACTCTTAAATAAATCTATCAAACATTAAAACTGCACCTGATGTTTTAATTTTGCGATCAACGTGCAGTTTTATGTACAGTGCGAATACGTATATTTGAATAAATATTACTACATAAATGGCTTAAGTGCATTTATCGTCTTTTGCTGTGAGCATTGAGCCTAAGAGAGTTTTCACAATGACGCATCGTTTTATGCTACTAGCCAATGTAGAATTTGTAGAGCTTGGTACTGCTACCACTATTTTTAACCCAGGTGGCTCTGTACCTGCTGGTACTGTTCCAAAGTCTGGAGTTGGTAAAGTCAAAGCTCCCATATAGTCAAAGGTAATTTTTGTTGGCGTACTTGGGGGAGGGTAGGATACAGGAGAATTAGTAGTAGAATTGGCAGCGTTTTCACCACTGAGATTTGCACCTAGCAGTAATTTATCAGAGCTAACGCCTACATCCGCCCCTAAAGGTTTCCATGTAGGGATTCCAGGATTAGTACGATAAATAGCAACCTCTACATTTTGGGTTGTGGTATTTTTCTGAAAACTTACACTGTAGCTAAGTTTTTCGTTTTTAGCTTCGCGCTGTCCTTCTTGCAGTGCGGCTAAAACGGCGTCGTTAGCCTTATTTACCTTCTGTCGATTTACAAAGGCAAACCAACTAGGAGTTGCGATCGCTGCTAGAACTCCAATCATGAGGACTATGACTACTAATTCTATCAGGCTAAATCCGGCATCTTGTTGATTGTAGCAATCGCTATAGGGTCTATTTCCTAAATATTGCTGCTTTAGTTTTGTTTTTCGGCTGTGCAACTCGAAATAATCTAATAGTCTTAAACTAGGAATATTCTGCATAGTACCCTGTTTTTAGTAATCTTTGTCCAAGATAAAAGCTATTTGCTAAAGATGAAGCTGCTTCCTTGCACCTTAATGTTTCCACTCGGGAAATAACTAGATTTGTTGTCGGCATAACGTATTTTGCTTTCATCATTTTGTATTAGGCGAGCTTGTGCATTACCTCTTAAATAAACTTCAGCAGCACTTCTATTATTTCCGTCAGATGAATCTACACAAGCATAAAAGCCTCTTCTAACAAGGTTTGCTGCTGCTGGAACTTGTCTAAAGCCAGTAGAGCAAGTTACTGCTGCTGTCGCTGTTGGGGTTTCCTGTGTTATTTCTGTTTGATCTATAAAATCAACCAGAACCACGGGAACTTGATTGTAAGTGTCCCCTGCCAAACTATTTGTCCAACTATTCATTTTTTGCTCTAATGTTTTGCCTTTTTTTGACAAATCAAAAGCTTTAAAACCTTTATCTGGACATAGGCTATATTTTTCGGTAGTAAATCCAGGACAATCAGTTTTACCACTAGTATTTGCCACACCATCTTTAATTTGCCATCTGGCGATGCGGGCAGCTTGAGACCAGTTATTATTGTTAAAATTAGTGTCTTTAATTAAATAGTAAGCTACCAATGAGTATACAAATGAATCGTCTTTAAATTGAACTACGTTGGCAGCATTTTTAGTCTCAACAGCGTCTTTGGTAAATTCTCGCTTCCAAAATACTAGAATTGGAACCCCATCTGTTACCGGACGAATTTGAGAATTGATCGCTGCGATACCTACATCATCGTATATATATAGTGCTTGTTGGAGATCGCGAGTAATATAGTCGAGGGCTGCTTTAATTTCTTGCTCAGAGTTGGCTTTGGCTTGTTCCTGTCCATCAGTGTTTAAAACGCTGATCATAAAACCTAGCAACGGCGTAATTACTAGGAATGCGAGGATCATAGCCACGAGCAGTTCAATGAGAGTGAAGCCACTATTTTTGTTTTGCTTCTGAGAAGGTTTTAGCTGAGTACTTAACAGCCACCTCAGTATATTCATTTTGCCAAAATTTCTCCTTAGTGACGGATACTGAGTCATGAAATTATTTATGTTTGCTGGGTTAATTATTGACAACCACCAAGGCGATCGCACAAAGCGCTATAGGAGGGTTGACCCCTGACAATTTCAGTTGTTATTTCTACCAATGGTGCTTTGCGATCGCCTAATCCCCCACTAAATGTTGCTGCTTTTTTTCCATCCCTACCGGCAGTTAAACTACCAAATTCAGCATCTGAACGATATACCCGAACTCCCAAACGATAGCTTTGACCTTTATCAGCGTCGCTTGTGACAGCAACGCGAATAGCCTGAATGTAAAATAGATCGCTAGTACAGCTAGGATTAGCAAGGCTGCCATTTTTGTTAAAGCAATACAAAGTATTCTTGGTTGCGGTTGTGGGAGCTTTCTCAGTACTCACTAAATAGTCACTGGTTGAACTGGATACATTTCTAGTTGTACTAGGAGCTAATGTAACGGTGATTGCCGGATCTGAGATTGTTTTAGATTTAATAGCATCAATGAAGGCTTTAGCCGCTTCTGTTGCCAATTCTACCCGTCTAGCTTGGACACGAGTTCCTGTTGATATGACTAAGACAGGTGCGATCGCAGTTAGCAAAATAGTGACTAGAAGTATTGCTACCAGCGATTCAATGATTGTAAAACCAGACTCGCTTGACTGAGTATTATAACTTACGCACAAGAGATTTTCCAATTCCATTAAAAAGTGGACTTTTGAGTTTCTCGCTTTTTTAAGGTGGACTGGAATAAATCGAAAGTTCAGGTTTTTACTGCATAAACCTTGAGTAAATAATTTTGGTAATTGGTGCAGTTTCATGGTTAATTTATCAAAATTGGTGATTCCAATCGACGCTTAAACTTAATTAGGTTGATTAACTCTTTTTTACTCAATTTGTGTGAGTGGCTTTGACTTATGTTGTGTCTAGTTGATTACCTACGGTGTTTTGTAGGCATTAACCGAACTTGATTTATACAGCCCTGACGGAATGCCAGGGCGAAAAAAGGTTACGAAGCTTAATCTGGCACTACTGGACAGGTAGTAGGACGCTGAGTTGCTGGTAACGCATAGTTAGTACTCTTAGTGGTAGTAGTATTAGCAACAGTATCTTCGATTTTGATGTCAAATCCAGAACCAAATCCATCCTTGTTTGTTGTTTCTTGGGTTGAACATAGTAAGGCTTGCACCCAACGATCATCCCGCGAAACTTCTCGGTAGTAATTATCTGGTGCATCGGTGGAGGGAGTTACGAAACGTTGAGCAAACAAATCTGGGTTTTGTGATAAAAGTGCTACATCAAAACCCCAGTTACGTAGAGGAGGCATATAGTAAGGCGCTCCCCCTTGAGGAAAGGTACTATCTGAGTGGTAGTAGAAATTATTACGCTCAGAAAACAGACTACGGGCTTCGTGGTTACCGCCTGCCCCTATTTTAATTAGGGCTTGGTAGGGAGCTGTGGCGTAAGCACTACGTTTGAACTGGATAAATGAACCTGTGATCTTGGAAGCAATACTATCCCAGTTTTCTAAAAAGCGTGGAAAGTTATGGAAACCTCCATTAGTCTCGAAAAAATTAATAGTGGAGGAATTACCCACACGCGACGGAGTATCACCAGCCGCAATCACTAAGTTAAATGTAGTTTCCACAGCTTTAGGTAACCAACTAGTGTTTTTGACGCGATTATCTACTGAATTCAGGTCAGTTATACTGCCGTAATCACTGGTGGAGTCGGGCGATTTTTTTGGGACGTTGATTTGTAGAATTGGCTCTAAAAGTGGTTGGGAAGTTCCGTCTGCACCTGATGGAAAACTGTAGAATAGGCGAGTTGTATTGTTGTAGAATTTTGAATCCGATGCTGGTGGATTGGCTGTGTCACTAGCTACAACTGTTGTAAACCATAGAGCATTACTTGTGCTAGTAGGTACAGCACCGGAAGCGTCAACTTTACTTGATACAATTCCCAAGGCAACAGGAGAGGCAGAAAGGCTAGGCTTAAAAATTGGATCACCGATTACATCAAGCAATTCCCCACTAGTTTTATCTCGCTTGAAGGCAACTCGACGAGGGAATTTCTCATACCCTGCCTTTGGAGGGTTATTCGTCGAGGTCGTACCTGCCACAAGTTTAGTGGCATCTGCATCGGCAGGTAGGTCAGCTGATTTGACTTTACTCTCACTATCAGTTATTGTGCCATCACCATTAAGATCGTAACCAACATACCAATCAGTGCATTCAGCAACATTTAAGTTAAAGCACATTTCCATGACGTACTCTGGAAAGCTGACGCGGCGCTGAATAGGAGTGACGAAGTTATTGAAATAGGAACTATTCGCAGTCGCAGCAGCACCACTTTCTTTGTAGGTGCTATCTGTAAAATTCCGAGAAGTAACAAAGTTATTGTCCCAAAAGCCGTTTTTCAGCCGTTGTTTTCTGACAACATTTTTTGTCGGATCAACTGCATCACTCGTATCTGTGCGGTTATTTCTCAAGTCAAAATCGCCCTCATTACGATAACCTTCCTTGAAGCTAGACGACAATAAAGTGACGGCATCAGCAAGGACTGATGCTGGTCGCCACGTCTCGCCTGCGGTACATTTAGGTAGTCTAGGGTCTTTGGGACGGCAAGCAAAGTTGGGATTGCGATTGGTAGCATAACGTGCATAAAAGTTGCTGTCCCAGTCAGAGCCGGAATTTAGAAGAGGGGTTGTAAATTCTTGTTGACTGTGGATATTAAATGCATCTTTGACGTAGGCGGGTAAGTCTGTAGCAAGAATTAAGCCCTTTTCCTCTGGTCTATAATCGTTTTCGGTTCCTCCGGTTCCCCGATTCAATTGACTGCCATTGATCAACATAATGGCATTAGGACGACGGTTAGGATCGAGTTTATAGTCACTGGCGCTGACATCAGCACTGGTTGGGTCACTGGTATCAGGTTGGGCATCATCACGGGCAGCGTAGATAATGCCACTATTGGGTAGTAAGTATTCGTTAGCCCATGTACCAGTAATTGCTGTTTTACGGAGTAGATTTAAATCAAGAACGGTAGCGCGAATTTCTAGCGGCTGACGCTGTTCAATTTCCAGGTCGTATTGTCCTGATAGCGCAACTTTATCTATGGCTTTAATTTGTCTGGCATCAAGAAAAGCTGTTTCTTTAATTGCCTTATCAGGAACTATGCTGTTATCCCGCGTGAGAGTGCCATCAGTAATTTGTAAAGCACAAATAGTAGAGTCAATCGCTGATTGCTCTGAGAGGGTAAGAGGTTGGTCAGTTGCTTTCTTCAATGCCTGACGCAAGAGGGGGTTAACAAACTGACTATTAGGGAATACCAAATTAGCTTGGTACTTCAAGCGTTCTTGCAAATCAAAGGCTTTTGTAGCGACATTATCCTTAGTACCTGTTGTGGTAAATAGTCCATCGCTATTTGTTGTCAGTCCTCTAGTAACATTAGCAGATGTAGTGGTAGAAACTGTGTAGCTAAAACCATTATTAGATTTGTCTGCCTTGGTTGGGTCACTGGGGTCGTAACCGTCTGTTGTGGCTGTAGCTAAATTTGTGGGGTTATAGTAGCTACTGACACAGGCGATCGGTTCTTGGTAATTATCGTCTTTCAACGGGTCGTAGGGGTCTTTGTTGTAGTGATAAACCGCCGTAGCACGCATTACCAAATGACCACGAGTTTGTTTGCTAGTGTCTAGGGGAGCGGTAGGGTCTGGTACTACCATTTGCATGGCATCAGACCAGACTACTGGTGCTTTATCCTCGTTTTCTGGGGTATTGGTATTATTAGCAGCTGCTGATGGTGTGGGCAAGTTAGAACCCCCTGGACTATACACCCCAGCACCTGTAACTACTCGAAGACCACCAAGAACATCAAGTACATCGGCACGACTATTAGCTGCTGATGTTTCCCAATAACCGTCACGTCCACTAGCACCGAGGTCTGCTAACTGTTTAACGCGGGTGGTACGGGTACGGGTTTTAGTGCTATCTTTCCACGTTTGACCAGAAATTTCTTGCGGAACATCTTCACCAAGGAATTCTTTAAGTGTGCTATCCCATCGGAGTTCTGGTAAATTGTTGCCTACAAGGATGCGATCGCCTAATTCTTTTTCTTCCACAGGACTCTTATCGACCGTCTCCGGATCAATAGCAGTCAACTGTGATGTACTTAAGGTTAACTTAGTATTTGTATCTGTAGGGTACATCCACACATCCAACGGTCGTAGATCATCATTACTCTTATTAGCAGTATTATCTTTGCCTTGTAAGACTTCAGTTGTAGCATACAGTGTGCTAGGAGCAGTTTTAAGAATGCCGGATGTACCCAAAAAAACTTCTCTAAATGGCACACGCCTAGTACGCTGACGAAAGTAAACTTGTAATTCTTGTTTTCTTACTTTCTCTGCGTCTAAACTAGGGTCTTTAGTGGTGCGTCTATCAATATTATCTTTTACAATTTGAGGGTCATTACCTTTATCACGAGCGAATTGTGCTTTTACTAACAAATCAATACGTTCTGCGTAAGCCCTACTGTTATAAGCAATTTCATTAGGTATGTTAGTAGTAGATTTCTCAGGCGATGTAAGAGCCTTAACGGCAGGAACAGCATTATCTTTGAATAAATCTATGGAGCTTCCCCCTACCTCAGAATCAGTTATAGCGCCATTTGTTGCAACGTTACCACCAATGATGATTTTGCCGTTTTCACGTTCATAATAGCAGGACTCTATACTGCTGACCTGAAAGAACCTAATCGGATTCGGATCTGTGTTTTTTCTGGTGAAGAAGTTACTGTTAGTAAACATACGTCCATTCATACGGAACGCAGGCCCAGGTGTGATATCTAAATCATCTTCATAAACTACAGAATTGTTCGTCAATGGTATTTGCTTGCGGTCTTGTTGCAGTTCTATAGCCGAAAAGCCTTGATTACCTTTGTAGGCTTGATATTTATCCTTAATAGTACTGTCAAAAGAGCTTATATCTGTAATCGGAACTATTGCAGTGTAGATAAAAAAGCTTTTTTTCAATTCTCCAGTTGTGACTTTATACCAACTAGAACCACCAATCAAGCTAGCACTCGTGTCACCGCTAGAATCACAAACTTTACCAGCTAAAGGAACAGTTCTTGCTTCAAGAGGACTGCGTTTACGTTGAGGAGCACTACTTGCATAAGGAGGGTTTCGGAAGTAAATACCGTAAAGTGTAAAACTATCAAATTTACCGTCATTATCAGTATCTACAGGAAACTTCCATGCAGTTTCCAGAACTTCTTTTGATTCTAAAAGACCGTCTTTAGGTGCTTCAATATTGTTATCTTTATCCAGGTCATATCCTACAATTAGAGAAGTTTCATCACCTAAAGTATAGGTTGTTAGTTTATTAATCATAGTGCTATAAAGTGTCCCATCAGATGGTACCGCCCGTGGTAATGTTGGGTCGGCAAAGAGTGCAGTAATTTTTGCTTTTGCCCGATCCAATGCAGGTGTAGCTGCTTGAAGTACAGTTTCATTTACTCGGACATTACTAGCGTTTTTAGAACGTTCAAAAGAGCGAAATAAAATTGCAGTTGTTAACAGCACGACTACCAAACTTACCATCGCCACTGTCGGCAACAAAAACCCAGCATTCTCTGAGCTGCGTCTTCTTCTAATCCCAAAAATAGTTCGTAGGAGCCAAATAATTTGCTTGTTAATTGCAGATAAAAATTTCTTGCTAATTTGTCTGAAGCTTTTTTGAAGTGCCTTTACTAGCTTAGATTTTCGAGACATAGACGCTTCCCTGTTAAGTGGTTTATGTATGGCGGATTTTCTAGTTTTTTATACATCTTAAACTATGCCTGTAAAGTCTTTTTATAGGCACAAACTGAGGCTATATTTCTTATTTAACTACTGCATCTTGTTTGACTAACTTCCAAATAAAGTAGCTACAACAAAAGACAATTTATTAAAGTTATACCATTCATTAAGTGTTAATTTTATCCGGTAAATACTGATTTTTTGATAATTATTTGATTTAAGTTCGATAAAGAGTAAGAACATAACTTCACAGTAAATTTGCGGAATGTATCTTATCTAAAAGCAAATTTATGAAGATGTTGTTAAGAGAGTAAGCTTATAATACCCATCTGTTAAAGGAAAGATATCAGGTGGCTGCAAAATAATTATATTCTATAGCTAACTTTAATTCAGAACTATAAAAATCTATAACAAATTTATCCACACTATATTGTCGGCGAAATTTACAGTTTTCCAACTGTCTATCTCTGATTTTATCCCAAATAATTTTCTCGGCTTTTGTTATATTTTGGCGTAATCGTCGCCTTTTTTCTATTTCACTATTTTTGTTATAAAGTTTAGTCATTTTTATTTCAAATTCCAGTCCTCTCTCTTTTATAAGGAGAGGGTTGGGGTGAGGTCAAGCGATCGCTGTAAATGTTTATCCCGCCTTGATTGAATTGCTCACAATATAATAACCTCACCCCGCCCTTCGGGCACCCCTCTCCTTATTAAGGAGAGGGGGAGGGGATATGATGGATTAAGCGCTAAAGTATTTTGCTAGTGGGTGGTAAGCAATAATCGCAGTGGTAGACTGTTCTGGATAAAGTTGTTCACTTTCATCCATATACAAGTTAATCCTGTCAGTCTGCAATAACTCCAGTTGCTTGTACTGGTCTTGAATATTTGGACAAGCTGGATACCCAAAGCTATACCGCGAGCCACGATAGCGTTGTGCTAATATATCCCGAATATTGTCGGGTTCAGACGCTCGAGTACTCGCTACCGCTTCGCTATCAGTAGCAAAACCTAACTCTCGGCGTATTCTGGCGTGTGTCCACTCAGCTACAGCTTCCGCTACCTGTACCGCCATGCCGTGGAAATACAGATAATCGGTGTATTGATTGGCAACAAACAGCTTTTGGGCGAATTCTGTCGCAATCTCCCCTACAGTCACCGCCTGCATCGGGAAGACATCAATAATTCCCGACTCCTTCGGTGCAAAGAAATCTGCTATGCACAGCCGCCTTAAAGACTTTTGTCTGGGAAACTCGAAAGTTGCAACCTGTTGTGATTGCTTCTTTGAGTCATATATATGTAGAGAATTTCCCTCGGCTTGACAAGGAAAATACCCATAAATCACCTGGGGATGCAACAAATTCTCTTCAATAATTCGCTGTTTCCAAGTTTCTAAAATTGGGTACACTTTCTCAGCTAAGAAAGCCTGATATTCTTCCTTAGATTGTTCCTTTGGTTTACGGAATTGCCACTGTCCAGCAATTAAAGCTTGTAAATCTAAATGCCAGAATATTTCCTCGATGGGAATATCACTAGGCTGCAATAACTGCGTTCCCCAGAAAGGCGGTGTGGGACGTTCAATATCTATCGCTACAGCATCAGAACGTCTTGTATCTATGGGGAGTGGGGAGACGCGATTAATCGCGTCTGTACTGAGTGGGGATTCTTCAGTAGCGATTTTTGATTTTTGGTTATTAGTCTCTAGTTCAGCAGTTTTGACTTCGTTCAAAAATCCCTGCAAATCTTCCCAGTTACCAGCGGCCTTTGCTGGCATTAATTTATCCATGAAGTGCAAGTCAGAAAAGGCATCTTTGCCATACACAACTTTACCTTTGTAGGTCTTTTGGCAATCTTCATGCACAAATTTCGGAGTCAGCGCCGCACCACCTAATATGACGGGGACACTAATTCCCTTTTCGTTGAATACCTCCAAGTTCTCTTTCATAAAGGCGGTGGATTTTACCAGTAAACCACTCATGGCTATACAATCAGCTTTGTGCTGTTCGTAAGCGTTGATGATGTTTTCCACTGGCTGTTTAATTCCCAGGTTAATCACCTTGTAGCCGTTGTTGGATAAGATGATATCCACCAAGTTTTTACCAATGTCGTGGACATCGCCTTTCACTGTGGCAATGATAAAGGTTCCCTTGGCATTGTTGCCTGATTCTGATTTTTCCATGAACGGTTCTAGAAACGCCACCGCCGCTTTCATGGTTTCCGCAGATTGCAAGACAAAGGGTAGCTGCATTTGTCCAGAACCGAATAATTCCCCGACAACTTTCATGCCATCTAGCAGGAAGGTGTTGATAATTTCTAAGGGGGGATATTCTTCTAAGGCTTTTTTCAGATGTTCTTCTAAGCCTATGCGTTCGCCGTCGATGATGTGACGTTTTAGACGTTCTGGGATGGGGAGACTTTCATCTAAGGAGCGATCGCGTTTTGTTGTCACCCCAGCAAACGCTGTGGTAAGCTCTCCCAAGGGATCGTAAACGCAAGCATTACCCTCAAACTTCCGCTCATCATAAATCAACTGGCGACAGATTTCTTGATGGCGTGCCTCAATCTTAGAGAGCGGTAAAATTTTGTTAGCACTGACAATGGCTGCATCCATTCCCGCCGTTGTCGCCTCGTGCAAAAACACTGAGTTCAGCACTATCCGCGAGGCTGGATTCAAACCAAAGGAAATATTAGAAACACCCAAAATCACATGGCATCCAGGCAATTCTTGACGAATTCGCCGGATTGATTCAATTGTCGCTTTACCGTTTTCTCGGTCTTCTTCAATCCCGGTGGAAATTGGTAACGCTAGGGTATCAAAGAATATTTCTGTGGGTGGTATGCCATATTCTACAGCTTGACGGTATGCGCGTTGGGCGATCGCAAACTTTCTGTCTGCTGTCCGCGCCATTCCATCTTCATCGATAGTACCAATGACTACACCAGCACCGTATTTTTTCGCTAACTCTAGCACCTTCAAAAAGCGCGGTTCCCCATCTTCGTAATTGGTGGAGTTAAGCAAGCACTTACCACCGGCAACTTTTAAACCCGCCTCCATCTTTTCCCATTCGGTGGAGTCAAGCATTAAAGGTAATGTCACATTATTAACAATGCGCGAAACTAATTCGTGCATATCTCGTACACCGTCACGTCCCACATAATCGACGTTGACATCGAGGATGTGTGCGCCTTCTTTTACTTGCGCCCTCGCCATTGAAACGAGTCCATCCCAATCTTCGGCATTCAGTAAATCGCGGCACTTCTTGGAACCACTGGCGTTGAGACGTTCACCAACAATCAAGAAGGAATTATCTTGGTCGTAGGGCTGAGTGGTGTAAATTGATGCTGCTGCTGGTTCTAAGCTAGGATGTCTAACTTTTGGCTTCAGGTCTTTAGCGACTTCTGCCAATTGTTGAATGTGTTCTGGACGTGTCCCACAGCAACCCCCGATCACTTGGACACCCAAATCTTCAACAAAGTGCATCAATGACATCCGTAATTCCAACGGTGTCAGGCGGTAGTGCGCTTGACCGCCGACGTTCTCAGGTAAACCCGCGTTGGGAATACAGGAAACGATGAAAGGTGAATGTTCTGCCAGATACTTGATATGTGGTTTCATCAAGTCTGGGCCTGTGGCACAGTTTAAGCCGAGAATGTCAATTGGGTAAGGTTCCAGAATTGTCAGCACAGCACTGATTTCTGAACCAACCAACATTGTGCCCATGCTTTCCATTGTCACAGACACCATCAACGGACGGCGATCGCCTTTTTTGGCAAACACTTCTTCAATAGCATTCAGCGCCGCCTTAATTTGCAGCACATCTTGGCAAGTTTCCACCAGGAATAAATCGACACCACCATCCCACAGCGCTTCTGCTTGTTCGGCAAAAGTAGCTTTCATGGTATCAAAGTCAATATGTCCCAAGGTAGGAAGTTTTGTTGTGGGGCCGATAGAACCTGCAACAAACCGGGGTTTTTCTGGCGTGGAAAATTCCGCAGCGACACGCTTCGCCAATTCTGCTGCTGTCTTGCTGAGGTAGTAGGCTTGGTCTGCCAAGTCATATTCTGCCAGCACAAGGGACGTACTGCCAAAGGTATCCGTTTCAATGACATCTGCGCCAGCAGCGAGAAAGTCACGGTGAACCTTAGCGACTGCTTCGGGTTTAGTGTGGACTAAGTATTCGTTACAACCTTCATACTGTGGGCCGCCGAAGTCTTCAGCAGTGAGGTTTTGGGTTTGTAAGTTGGTTCCCATCGCCCCGTCGAAGACAAGGACTGGGCTATCTGGACTACGCAGGCGTTCAAGGAAAGGATGAGTCATATTTTCCTAGAAGAAATGAGGATATCAAGTGAGTCATGTGATACTCGACTTACTTTATTATTTTCCAAAATTATGATATTTTTGGCACGTTTTAATAAAGTCTGTTTTGCTGAAACTCACCTTTGGCTCATTTTGACCTGATTTATCAAGATTGGCGATGACAGAATTATGCAAAAGCGCCCTTATATCATGTCGCTTGATTGCTTATTAAACTCGAAGAACCCCACCCCGCCAAAGCTACGCTTTGTTTCCCTTCCCGAAGAGCCTACGATGTACACACAAGTCTTACCGCAGCCATATCTTTATTAATAAATCTCGCACTGCGTTTCTATCCCGCCTCGGAATGAATTCCGAGTCTGATAGCTAAAGTCCACTCAAGTGGACTAAATAATCAATTCAGTCCACTTGAGTGGACTTCAGCTATGAGCCGCTGAACTTCAGTTCTGGGCGGGATGTCGGTGAGTGTGACAGTTTAGCTTTGACAAAAATGTGTGTAGAGAATTTTTCGACTTATGCGTATACCGTAGCCTGCTTGCGGGGAGGGGTTGAAGGTCGTGAAACCCAACAAAGCCCTGAAAATGTTGGGTTGAGGAACGAAACGCAACCTACATTGGAGTTATTTTTTAGGCAAAACCTACGCAGTATTGACACAGGTGGGGTTTGACTGAATTCTACACATAGTCAGATGAAATATTTTCGCCAAGTTTCTTATCTTGGGATCACAGCTTAGAGTTGTTACTCCGTTCAGCTCAAAGATGGAAAAAACACCAGGAGTATAACTTGAGTCTTACTATGGATTTAAATTCTTTGTTCAATCTAAATACATTTATTGAATTATTACTGGGGATTAGTTTGAGCGCGGCGGCTGGCTTCAGAGTATTTGTACCACTGCTAGCATTGAGTGTGGCTTCAGTTTTTGGACATTTTGATTTGCCAACTGACTTTGATTGGCTGGAAACACCTCAAGCTGTAATTGTATTTGCAGTCGCTTGTTTGCTGGAAATTACCGGTTATTACATTCCTTGGTTGGATCATCTGCTGGATATTGTAGCCACTCCTGCGGCATTTATCGCCGGGACAATCGTAACAGCATCTGTTGCTCCAGAGATGAATCCACTGGTGCAATGGACGTTAGCTTTAATTGCTGGTGGTGGAACCGCAGGATTAACTCAGGGATTAACGAATATATTGCGGATAAGTTCTACAGGCGTTTCAGGTGGATTAACCAATCCAGTTGTGTCAACCATTGAATTGCTCATCGCAATCGGACTGTCTGTGCTGGCGCTAGCTTTACCAGTGGTAGCTGGAGTGATTGTGATTGGTTTTCTAATAATAGCTATTCAAAGACTCTGGAATTTCTTCTTGAATAAACCAACTTCTCAAACTAACCAAACCGTCTCTCCATCAAGAGAATTGGGATAAGTACTTATAGATGTTGTTTCATAGCTGCGATCGCAATTATAAAGCGATCGTAGTCATAGGGTGTGTTAGCGCGAAAGTTAAGGAGAATCGTATTGCTACCTAACCCGCCTGGAACTCAAAGTTTCAGGCTAATAGCCCAAGTCCACTTTAGTGGACTAAAACCGCTTCTGAGTCTTCTTTAGAAGACTTTAACTATTAGCCTCAGAATGAATTCTGAGGCGGTTGTTGGGAATGGGCGCGAAAGCGTAACGCACCTTTAATACTCGCCGATGAGTCTTTGATACTCGTGAATGAGTCTTTGATACTCGTGAGCGAGTCTTTAATACTCGCCGATGAGTCTTTGATACTCGTGAACGAGTCTTTGATACTCGTGAACGAGTCTTTGATACTCGTGAGCGAGTCTTTGATACTCGTGAGCGAGTCTTTGATACTCGTGAGCGAGTCTTTTATACTCGTGAGCGAGTCTTTGATACTCGTGAGCGAGTCTTTGATACTCGTGAGCGAGTCTTTGATACTCGTGGATGAGTGAATGTTATTGCAAGAGTTGCGATGTCTACGACGGGCTACGCCTACGCACTTTACTAATTTCAACATTACAGCCCTTTCTACGCAGATAGAACACATTAATCTAGCCCCACTCCCCATAACCTGCGATACTGGTAAATATCGCTACAGAGTTGGTAAGGTTTGCAGGTGACAAACGAAGAACTGTTGCAAATTATTGAAAAAGCTGCCAGAGAAAAGGCAACGGAGCTAGACCTCGATAACAATCAACTCAGCAACCTGCCGCCAGAATTCAGCCAACTCTCCAACTTAACTGAGCTATTCCTCGATAACAATCCACAATTAAGGTCGCTACCGCCTGAAATTGTTGAGCAGGGAAGGCAGGCAATTTTGACCTATCTTCGAGCCAGGTTAGAAGGTAAACAATAATATCTTTCTAAGCTGCTAGTAGTTGGTGAAGGGGGTGTGGGTAAAACTATCCATCCTTATTAATAAGAGCGCTACGTGATGAAGACTTTGATACCCACGAATCTGCTTGCTACCCACAACATTGAAATTAAATGGCTCGTAACAGCACTATTGCAGGGATTATAAACGTATATTTAACTAGAATTAAGGTGTTATGGCAATACTGCTCGGTTAAGGGAAATTGTAGGTTGGGTAGAGCGTAAGCGTTACTCAACAAATCTAGGTAAATGTTGGGTTTGTTCCTCAACCCAACCTACATTAACGTAAGTTTTTCGCTTAACCGAGCAGTATTAATATCTATTGTTTTACGGCTATTAAAAAAATGAGGTTTAAAGACTGGGCGACTAGGGTGCTACTAATCTCACTGATGTTCATGGCTTTAATTGTAGTGCTGCTAATTGGACGAGCGACAAAATTACAAAATAATCCGACTACATCCCATACATCCAATCCACAGGTTACAGCCTGGAGTCAATATCCCCAAGCGCAATTTCAATCAGCGAAAGAGCCAGAGAAGAAATCTCAAAATGTTATTAAGTCCCCAGTGAAGATTAACAAGCCTGTAGCAAGGTATGTAACCACTCAAGCTTTTGCACAGTACAGACCTAATTATCAAGTTGTCTCAGTTAACCCAACTAACTATGGAGAACGGTACGCCCAAGATGTTAACGGCGTTCTTCTCAACAACCAACCAATTATCGTCCTCCATGAAACTGGTTATTCTGCTTCCAGCGCGATTAATTTCTTTCAAGTAGCCCATAACGATGAAAGTGTGCAAGCAAGTTACCACGCCTTAATCAAGTTAGACGGAACGGTGGTTTATCTAGTACCGCCAGAAAAGCGGGCTTTTGGTGCAGCTAACTCAGTATTTGATAGTCCTGATGGAGTGGAAACTGTGCAGACTAACCCAAATTTGCCCTCGTCTGTGAATAATTTTGCCTATCACGTTTCTTTGGAAACACCGCCAGATGGTTATGACGGTAGCAGCCAACAAACCCATAGCGGCTATACGGAAGCTCAATATAATTCTCTTGCTTGGTTAATTGCTCAAAGTCAAGTTCCAGATGATCGCATTACTACCCACAAGCTAGTAGACCGTTCTGGTAAAAAAGTTGACCCGATAAATTTTGATGGTAATAAATTTCTGAGCTTACTTAATACTTATCGTCAGGTCAGACCAATATATAGAGTAAGTAAATAATTTAACGTGAGTGAGTTTGACAAACCTCTCCCTGCCTTGAACTAAAGTTCAAGTCTGTCCCTCTCCGAGTCGGAGAGGGACAGGTTTTGCGTAGTAAAACCAGGGAGAGGTATATTCAACCAAGCTATTTGCTAAAGCTATAAATTTGCTGTGTCTTGAGGCGATCGCTAATCGATGAAGGCAGTGTACCATCTGAAAATGTCTGTCGATCCAGTTGGACTTGTAGATTACTCAAGGGATCGCTACCAGAAGAAATCAGAAATTCTAGTTTCTGGATGTAAGGCAAAGTTGCTAGGTTGTCCAGAATTTGGAAGATAGCTTGTATGTAAGGATGACCACTTTGGCTATACCAATCACAGCTAGCAACTTTTGGCTGATCAAAACCCAAGTGTACTGTCAAAGATGGCTCGTCAAATATAGCGATCGCTAAGGGACGCGCTTCTTCCTGCAACAATAAATCATTACTTTTCCCTAAGTGTCGCAGTTTTTCTAAGCGTTCATAACGTTCTGTCACAGCTTCCGGGTCATCTTGCCAATGGATTGCTACTGTTACCAGATAAGTTTGTAACAGCATGTGGCCCAGCTTTTTCGCTTTTGTTGCCAGGTAATAAGAATTGTAGTCATTGGCCTCAATCAATAACGGCAAGCGATCGACTACTTCCATCCCATAGCCCTTAACTCCAGCAATTTTACGGGGATTATTGGTAATCAGACGTATCTTTTTGATACCCAAATCCATGAGCATTTGTGCGCCCATCCCGTAGTCTCGCAAGTCGGCAGGAAATCCCAAACGCTCATTTGCCTCTACTGTATCCAGTCCCATATCCTGCAATGAGTAGGCTTTCAGCTTGTTAATCAAGCCGATTCCCCGTCCTTCTTGACGCAGGTATACAACTACACCTTGACCAGCAGACTCAATCATTTTCAGTGCAGCTTGTAACTGCATTCGACAGTCGCAGCGCAAAGAACCCAAAGCATCACCAGTTAAGCATTCTGAGTGCATCCGCACCATTACAGGCTCATCTTTGAAGTTAGCTGGATCACCCTTGACAATTGCAACGTGTTCTGTATTATCCAGGGTATGGCGGTAAGCGTAAATTTCAAACTGACCGAATTGACTAGGCAGCTTAGTAATTACCTCACGATACACGAGGCGATCGTGCTGTAGGCGATAACTGATTAAATCCGCAATACTAATGATTTTTAAATTGTGAAGTTTCGCATATTCGACTAACTGCTGCAACCGCGCCATTGAACCATCGGAGTTTTGAATTTCACAAATTACTCCTGCTGGGTATAGCCCTGCTAGTCGGGCTAAGTCCACAGCCGCTTCCGTATGTCCTGCACGTTTGAGTACGCCTCCAGCTTTAGCCCGAATCGGGAAAATATGACCAGGACGACGTAAATCGGTGGGTTTTGTCGCTGGGTTGAGAGTAACCTGGATAGTGCGGGCGCGGTCTTCTGCCGAGATGCCAGTGGTTACACCCAATTCTGGGCCGGCATCAATACTTACAGTGAAGGCAGTTTGGTTAGTATCTGTAATGTTGCTTACCATCAAGGGTAAGTCTAGCTCGTCTAGGCGATCGCCTGTCATTGCCAAACAAATCAGCCCTCTAGCTTCTACCGCCATGAAATTAATCATGTCGGGTGTGGCAAATTGGGCGGCACAAATTAAGTCGCCTTCATTTTCTCTATTTTCATCATCTACCACTACAATGACGCGACCAGCTTTTAGGTCTGCTAAGGCGGCATCAATCGAATCAAATTTAAAAGCTTGGTTAGTATTAGGCTGTGACACAGAAAGATTTCCAGCTACCAACGTAAATTTTTTTAACAATTTCTTCTTTTAGATTGTAGCTCCTTTATAAGGCAGAGGAGTAGACTAGCAATGATTTGATAACCTAGCAAAAATTTCTGCCTCTAAAATTGGGGTTTATTAAAAGGGTGCAACGACAATCAAGGATGAACATGACAAGGGAGACAAGAGAGACAAATAAAATATTTGACAATTTCGCCGCGTCACTCCTTCTCGGCATCTGAAAAAAGTAGAGGGGTTTCAGCTGTTTTGTACGCTGTGCGTCTAGTCGCTGATATTGTTGATAGCTGATAACGAATTCACCATTCATGGGATAAGGATTTCAGATCATGGGCAAATTTAGACGCGTACCCGTTGGGATTGTTGGCGCGTCGGGCTATGGCGGAGTACAGTTAGTACGGCTACTCATGGATCATCCAGAAGTCGAACTGGTTTATTTAGGCGGTGAGAGCAGTATCGGAAAATCCTTTGGGGATCTCTACCCGCATCTGGCTCATGCAACTAACCTGCTAATAGAAGCAGTAGAACCAGAAATAATTGCTCACCGCTGTGAAGTAGTTTTCCTGTCTTTACCAAATGGTCTAGCTTGCCAAATCGCGCCCAAACTGTTGGAAAAAGGATGTAAAGTAGTAGATTTGAGTGCAGACTATCGGTTTAGTAATTTGACAACTTATACAAATTGGTATGGCATTGAGAGAAGCGATCGCACAATTGCAGCTACAGCAGTTTATGGATTACCAGAACTTTATCGCGATCGCATTGCCGAAGCTCAACTCGTTGGCTGTCCTGGTTCCTATCCCACTGCTAGTCTTCTTGCACTTTCGCCGCTCTTAAAGCAAGGCTTAATCAGACCAGAAACAGCTATTATTGATGCCAAGTCTGGTACATCTAGCAGTGGACGGCAACCTCAAACAAACTTATTACTAGCTGAAGCAGACAACTCTATAGCAGCTTTCAATATTGGCCGTCACCGTCATACCCCAGAAATTGAGCAAATTTGCAGTGACTTAGCTGGTCACGAACTCATGATCCAATTTACACCGCACCTTATCCCAATGGTACGCGGTATTTTGGCAACGGTATATGCCACAATGAGCGATCCCGGTCTAGTGCGAGATGATTTAATTACAATTTTCTCAGCCTTCTACCGCAACTCTCCTTGGGTGAAAATCTGCGGTAGCGGCATTTACCCCCAAACCAAGTGGGCTAGTGGTAGCAATCTTTGTTATATCGGTGTAGAAGTTGACCCGCGCACAGGTCGCGTCATTGTCATGTCAGCAATTGACAATCTAATTAAAGGACAGGCGGGACAAGCGATTCAGTGCCTAAACCTCATGATGGGCTGGGATGAAACTTTGGGGTTGCCCAAGTTGGGGTTTTATCCCTAAATCAGTTAGGAGTTAGGAGTGATTAGTTATGAATTAAAACTCCTAACTCCTAACTCTTAACTCCTAACTCTATTTAGGCCCTAAACCTACAGCACCAGCATAAACAGCGCGATCGCCTAGTTCATCTTCAATTCGCAGCAAGCGATTGTATTTTGCTACACGTTCGCTGCGACACAGGGAACCTGTTTTAATTTGACCGGCACGGGTTGCTACGGCTAAATCAGCGATCGTTGTATCTTCAGTTTCACCAGAACGATGGCTAATTACTGAACGGATACTGTTGCGAGTTGCCAAATCAATTGTTTCCAAGGTTTCGGTGAGAGAACCAATTTGGTTGAGTTTAATCAAAATGGCATTAGCAGCTTTTTCCTGGATGCCTCTTTGCAAGCGAGTAGCGTTGGTAACAAATAAGTCATCGCCTACCAATTGCACCCGCGAACCTAACTTCTGGGTGAGCAATTGCCAACTTTGCCAATCTTCTTCATGCAAGCCATCTTCAATTGACACAATTGGGTATTGGTCAACTAGTTGTCCTAAATAATCAATAAATTCAGCCGGGGCGTGAGGTTTACTATCGTAAACATACTGACCATTCTTGTAAAATTCGCTAGCCGCCACATCCAACGCTAAAGCTACTTCTTCCCCTGGCTTGTAACCAGCTTTCTTAATGGCAGCAACTAGCAATTCCAAAGCCACCTGATTAGACTCTAGGTTAGGTGCAAAGCCACCTTCATCGCCTACACCAGTCAGCAAACCCTTTTCATCTAATACTTGACTGAGGGTGGCAAACACTTCTGCACCCCAGCGTAAGGCTTCCCGGAAGGAAGTTGCGCCAATTGGCACAATCATAAACTCTTGAAAATCCACGTTGTTTGATGCGTGTGCGCCACCGTTAATCACGTTCATCAACGGCACTGGTAGCAAATTCGCTAAAGGGCCACCCAAATAGCGATATAAAGGAATTGCTAAAGACTCAGCACCAGCTTTGGCTGCTGCTAGGGAAACCCCCAAAATCGCATTAGCCCCCAAATTTTTTTTGTTCGCAGAACCATCTATAGCGATCATTGTCCGGTCTAGCAGTTCTTGGTTGAGGACATCCAAGCCTAACAATTGAGGTGCAAGTGCTTCCTTGACGTTTTGTACTGCTTTGAGTACGCCTTTGCCCCCATAACGGCTTTTATCGCCATCACGCAGTTCGTGAGCCTCAAAAGTGCCAGTAGACGCACCACTGGGAACCTGCGCCAGTCCTACAACACCATTGGCTAAATGCACTTCGGCTTCAATTGTCGGTCTACCGCGTGAATCAAGAATTTCACGGGCTGCGATCGCAACAATTGCAGTATCTAGAAATTTACTCATCTGTACTTTATCCTTTGTTCGAGTCTGTTACGCATATAGTCCATCTGCCTAACCCAATCGCTAGCATAGGCGTTTAAGAGACTTTATTGGCTGAGATTAAAGAAGATTTCCATTATATGGATGGGGATCAACGCCAAAAATGGGTAAGAGAATAGACCTCTTGCATAAATCAAAAATAAAGAACCCCACCCCGCATTTGCTCACGCAAACGCTCCCCTCCCGAAGAGCGGGGCTACCGTGTACACACAAGTCGAATTTCTTCTTAAATCCCAAAGATTACTACTTAATCGCAGTGATGGTTAGGATGGGGTAAAACTAAAGCTAAAACCTTAGTAAATCAGGTTTCAAGTGAGGTTTTGAGAATTTATGCAATAAATATATTGAATTCGGGTGGTCGTTTATTGAATTCGGGTGGTCGTTTATTGAATTCGG